>NZ_CP194041.2:602500-1090000 GCF_050870875.2 Agarivorans sp. QJM3NY_25 | reverse complement strand
GCCGCCAGCGTTCAATCTGAGCCATGATCAAACTCTTCAATCAAAGTTCTTTCGCTCAAAGTAAATACTGAAATTATTACTGTTAAAACAGTGTGTCACTCCAGTCCACTTAAGCTAATTTTTTTCGCTTAGTGCTCTGCGAGTGCTCACACAGATTGCTTGATAAATTGTTAAAGAGCGTTGCTTCTTGCGAAGCGAGGTGCGCATTCTACGCCATCCTCGGTGACTGTCAACCGCTTTTTTCAATCTTTTCCAAAGAACTTTTCTAAGGAAAGTTTGAAGCGTTTAACCGTCGCTGATAAAGCCTCAGGCCTTACCAACCCTGACCGCTTGCTGCTGCGCTATTGCGTGCTGCCCGCCGTGTCAGTGGAGTCGCATTATAGGGAAGCAATGTAGGAAAGCAACCATTATTTCAAACTTTATCGACTTTTCCGTAGATACATCTAAAAACGTACAACAAACACACAAAAAGGCGCTTAATTAAGCGCCTTTTGATGAATATACCTTACGATTACTCACTTTACATCTTTAGTCTCAGTAGATGTTTTTTCAACGGAGTTCAAATCTGATTCTGTGTGGCTATGATTAGAGTCAAGATCTTCCTCATCACCGACGACATGTTCAATCTTAAGCTTATTCACTGTACGAATCGTGTAAATCGGGCCCGAAATGGCATAAGCCGCAAACAAGGTAAACAATACGAGTGCAGGTTTAACCGCGACAATAATAAATACTAATACCACCAGTAACACAGCAAAAAATGGCACACGCCCCTTAAGGTCAATCCCCTTAAAACTATGATATTTAAAATTAGTGACCATCAACAAACCGCTGATAACCGTCACAACACAAGCCACAATATCGGCACTATTTCTGGAGAGATCTATATCTTGGGCAAACCACACCATTCCGGCTACAACCGCCGCAGCAGCGGGACTAGCTAAACCTTGAAAAAACCGTTTATCGGCAATTCCAACCTGAGTATTAAAGCGCGCCAAACGTAAAGCTGCACCAACGGTGTAAACGAATGCAGCTAACCAGCCAATTTTACCTAAGTCATGTAATGCCCAATTGTAGGCAACCAACGCAGGTGCGATACCAAAAGACACCATATCCGCCATGGAATCATATTCGGCACCAAAAGCACTTTCGGTATTGGTTAACCGAGCGACACGACCATCAACACCGTCAAAGATCATCGCCACAAAAATAGCAATCGCAGCGGCTTCAAATTGACCATTCATGGACGCAACAACCGCATAAAATCCAGAAAAAAGACCCGCGGTAGTAAATAAATTCGGGAGTAAAAAGATACCTTTTTGTCTCGCTCCCTCTCCCACTTTATGCTCTGTCATTTAGTTACTCTATAAAACTGCCTAAAAAACGTGGGCTAAAAATAGCATATCACCTTAGTTGTTAATAGCGCTGCACTGACAAATAAGCAGCGATGAGCTATATATTAAGACTAATACACTCTGACCGCTGTATTACGTTTCGTTAAATATCGCGAGCGCATAAACTTGGTAGTATCGCAATGAATATAGGTAGATTGACCGAGCAATTACAATTGGATAATGAACAGGTTGAACAGTTTGCTCACTTAGAACAACTTTATGACCGTTTAATGGAAGAACTTTTTAGTTTCGACGGTGACCGTAAACAAATGTGGAAAGCCATGCGAAACTTAGTAAAACAAAAAGACATCGAGATTCAAAAGTTACTCGATGCCAAACAAACTCAAAACTATTTCACACTTAAACAAAAAGAGAAGCAGCAATTAAAGCAAGCACTTCACCCAAAAAGTTAGATGCTTGCTGATTGCGAACTTCGGTTAGCCAAAACGAAGTTGTCCATCGACAAACTCAATCACAATGGTTTTCCCCGGTTCAAGCTGACCTGCGAGAAGCGCTTGGGCTAACGGGTTCTCTAAGCGTTGTTGAATCGCTCGTTTTAGCGGGCGAGCACCATAAACCGGATCAAAGCCAGCTTGACAAAGATTATCCAACACCGCATCACTAAACTCAAACTTATAGCCCTGCTCTTCCAAACGAGGCACCAGCCGCTGGACTTGAATTCGCGCGATTTCCCGGATCTGAGCAGCTTCTAAAGGATGAAACACGACGGTTTCATCAATACGGTTAATAAATTCAGGTCTAAATTGCTGCGATAAAACCTCCATGAGTGCCACTTTAATTTCCTCATGAGTCATTTGGCCATGACGCTCTTGAATAATATCGGAACCAAGATTAGAGGTCATGATGATGACTGAATTACGAAAATCGACGGTACGCCCTTGTCCATCGGTTAGCCGCCCATCATCAAGCACTTGCAGTAAGATATTGAATACATCTGGATGGGCCTTTTCAACTTCATCTAGTAATATCACCGAGTACGGACGTCGCCTCACCGCCTCGGTTAAATAACCACCTTCTTCATAACCCACATAACCGGGAGGTGCACCGACTAAACGCGCAACCGAATGTTTTTCCATAAACTCAGACATGTCTATGCGGACCATTGAGTCTTCGGTATTAAACATAAATTCAGCAAGCGCTTTACATAACTCAGTTTTACCAACCCCTGTGGGCCCTAAAAATAGAAACGATCCAATGGGGCGGTTTGGATCAGACAAACCTGCTCGGCTGCGCCGAATAGCGTTTGATACTGCCACCACAGCTTCGCTTTGGCCGATCACTCGGGTATGTAACCCTTGCTCCATGCGCAACAGTTTCTCACGCTCGCCTTCGAGCATCCGGTTTACTGGTATTCCCGTCCAACGCGAGAGCACATCGGCAATTTCGGCATCGGTTACTTTATTGCGCAGTAAACTCATGTCTTGCATTTCCGCCTGAGACGCCAAATCTAGCTGTCGCTCCAACTCAGGAATTCGTCCATATTGCAATTCAGACATCCGATTCAGATCACCAGCTCGGCGTGCTACGTCCATATCTAAACGAGCTTGCTCCAAATCAGACTTAATGTGTTGAGTGCCAGATAACGCGGCTTTTTCGGCTTTCCATACTTCATCAAGCTCTTTAAATTGCAGTTCTTTATCGGTCAGCTCTTCATCTAACAACATTAAGCGTTTTTGACTGGCGCTATCTGATTCTTTCTGCAAAGCCTGGCTTTCTAGTTTCAGCTGAATAATTTTTCGTTCCAATTTATCGAGCGCTTCAGGCTTGGAGTCAATTTGCAAACGGATACTTGATGCTGCCTCATCGATCAGATCAATAGCCTTATCCGGTAATTGTCGATCGGAAATATAGCGATTTGACAAATTTGCCGCCGCCACAATCGCCGGATCGGTAATTTCTACAGAGTGGTGCAATTCATAACGCTCTTTTAGCCCGCGTAGTATCGCAATGGTGTCTTCTACGCTAGGTTCTTCCACCAATACTTTTTGAAAACGCCGTTCTAAAGCAGCATCTTTTTCAATATATTGTCGGTATTCATTTAAAGTTGTGGCGCCAACACAGTGTAACTCTCCCCGAGCAAGAGCTGGTTTAAGCATATTGCCTGCATCCATTGCGCCATCGCCTTTACCCGCTCCGACCATGGTGTGTAGCTCGTCGATAAATAAGATCACCTGACCTTCTTCTTGCGACAACTCATTGAGTACCGCTTTTAAGCGCTCTTCAAACTCGCCTCGATATTTGGCCCCCGCCACCAATGAGCCCATATCTAAGGATAAAACCCGCTTATTTTTTAAGCCCTCAGGCACTTCATGGTTAATAATGCGTTGCGCGAGACCTTCTGCGATAGCTGTTTTACCAACACCAGGTTCGCCAATTAACACCGGGTTATTTTTAGTCCGGCGTTGCAGCACTTGAATCGTTCGACGAATTTCATCATCACGACCAATCACTGGATCAAGCTTACCTTGCTCGGCGCGCTCGGTTAGATCAATCGTATATTTCTCTAATGCTTGACGCTGATCTTCAGCATTCGGATCATCGACTTTCTGACCCCCACGTAGCTTTTCGATTGCTTTATTAATATTGTCTTTATTAGCACCTAAGCCACGCATAATATCGCCGAGTTTGCCTTTATCCTCGGTGACGGCTAGGAAGAAGATTTCTGAAGAAATAAACTTATCTTTGCGCTTTTGCGCTAACTTGTCACAAAGATTAAGCAAAACCACCAGTTGGTTAGAAAGTTGAACATCTCCGCCAGTACCTTCTACTCGAGGGAGTTGCTCTAAGGCCTGCGATAATTGAGAGCGTAATGCGCTGCCTTCAATACCAGCTTCCGCCAACAATGGACGTAATGAAGCTGCATCTTGATTTAACATCGCAGACATTAAATGCACAGGTTCAATGAATTGATGATCTCTACCCAATGCCAGTGACTGCGCATCAGAGATGGCTAATTGAAACTTACTTGTGAATCGATCTAGGCGCATCTAACACCTCCACATGAAATAGTTTATTACCTATTATGTTGGTGTTGAACGGCCAATTTTCAAGCTCAATAATGTTTAATTTTCAAGCTAAAGGTAAACTTTGTGAACTGTTTCCAGTTATTCTTCCAACCAGATCGCAGCGGCCATTCTGCCAGTTAATCCCTCACGACGATATGAGTAAAACTGCTGTGCTGAACGATAAGTGCAGCACCGCTCAGAATAGACTGCGGTAAGCCCCGCTTGGGTAAGACGTTGCTCGGCCAACATAAAGATATCAGCAAAATACTTATTGGCTTTATTGCTTGGAGTAAAAGCTAAATATGCCTCTGAGTGACTATCGACAAACGCTTGTTTGACCTCTTCACCCACTTCAAAGGCACTTGGGCCAATCGCTGGGCCCATCCATGCCATCACTTGCTTCGGGGCAACTTTCATCTTAGCGATGGTATTTTCAATGATCCCATTGGCTAAACCACGCCAACCAGCATGAACCGCAGCCACCACTCGACCTTGTTTGTCACATAATAGGATCGGCAAGCAATCTGCGGTCATCACCACACAAACTGCCCCCGGTTGGTCGCTAACACTGGCGTCAGCCTCTGCCATTTGACTGCCACTCAAACTCGCATCAACCACTTGAGTACTATGGATCTGCTTTAGCCAGCAGACCTGGTCTGGCATCTCAGCCTGAAAAGCGACACGATTTTGCTGAACCGCTCTCCGAGCATCGCCAACATGATCCCCTAAATTAAAGGAGTCAAAGGGCGCTTGACTCACGCCACCAAGACGGTCACTAAATATGGCTCGAACATTTGGCGGACAAGGCCATTCAACAAGGTGACTTGGCAAAACCTAACCTAAATCTGGATTAAGTTTGTGGTCGTCACGTAAAGCCTCTGCGATATCTAAAATATCCTGAGGGACCGGTGCATGCCATTCCATCATTTCACCGGTGATGGGATGTTCTAGACGTAACATCACTGCGTGTAGAGCTTGGCGTTTAAATGCACGCATTACGGTGACTAATTCCTCACTCGCCCCTTTTGGTAAACGTAAACGGCCATAGGTTTGATCGCCCAACAAGGCGTGACCAATATGCGCCATGTGAACCCGAATTTGGTGGGTTCTCCCAGTTTCTAAACGCAAACGAATACGGGTATGCTGACGAAACTTTTCGGCAACACGATAATGAGTCACCGCGGGCTTTCCCGATTGAACCACTGCCATATGAGTTCGCTTATTTGGATGGCGACCAATAGGTTCATCCACTAGACCACCAGCAGTCATGGTGCCGGTAACAATCGCTTCATATTCACGGGTCACACGGCGCTCTTGTAAAGCTTCCACCAAATGCGTTTGAGCGGGAACCGTCTTAGCCACCACCATTAAGCCGGAAGTATCCTTATCAAGACGGTGAACAATCCCTGCTCGAGCCACTTCGGCAATCGCTGGATAGCGATATAATAAGGCATTCAGGATCGTGCCACTAGGATTACCAGCACCTGGATGAACCACCATATTAATAGGTTTATTGATTACCAAGATGTCATCATCTTCGTAAACGATGTCCAGTTCGATGTCTTCTGCTTGCGCTTCAACTACATCTTCTAATACGGTGTTTAAGATAATCTCTTCTCCACCAACAACCTTTTCCCTCGGTTTCACCTTAAGTTCGCCATCCAAACGAACACACTCCCCCAATATCCATTCTTTTATCCGAGAACGAGAATAATCGGGAAATAAGGCCGCTAAAGCTTGGTCTAGGCGGGCCCCAGCAAGTTCTTGGTCGACGATTGCACGCAACTCTAATTGTTGACTCATCTTAGGTATTACCTCTGACAGGAAGGCCAAAACCGGCTATTGTAATCATTCTCAGGCTAAAGCATAGAAGAAAATTGTTTACCGGATCATCTTCCTATCATATATCTCACTCGATGATTGACGGTTTAAGTAGCATAGAGGATACTGTTTGCCCATTATTTGAGGTGATTGGTTTAACACTTACCGTGTCCATTGTGGCCCGTGTTACTTTTCTACTATCACATTTATTACCAAGATGACTTTTAGCCAAATTATGCGCATTTATCAGCAAACAATTTCAATCATACTACTTGGCCTTATATTAGGCGCTTGCTCTTCGAACACCAAAGAGAAACCTAAAATCCCTGATAAGCCAGCATCAGAGCTGTATGCCGATGCGCAGACTGCGATTAATAATGGTTCTTTTAGTGATGCCACGGATAGCCTTGAAGCACTAGATACCCGTTATCCATTTGGGCCATATTCTAGTCAGGTTCAACTCGATTTAATCTATGTATATTATAAACGCAACGATACGGCCATGGCCTTAGCAAGCACTGATCGCTTCATTCGCAATCACCCCACTCATAGCTCTCTAGATTACGTCTACTATATGCGTGGCTTAATTAATATGGCGGCTGACCATAATTTATTTCAAAGTTTGGTCGGAATTGATCGCTACGACCGCGATCCAAGTTTTTCTCGTCAAGCCTTCAGTGATTTTAATACTCTAATCACTCGTTATCCTCACAGCGGTTATGCCACAGATGCTCAGCAGCGAATGGTTTACCTAAAAGATAACCTCGCTCGGAATGAGATTTCTGTGGCAAATTACTATATTAAACGAGAAGCCTATATTGGGGCGATAAATCGCGCTCGCTATGTTGTAGAAAACTTTCCAGATACCCCCTCCGCTAGAGAAGCTTTGGTCGTCATGGAAAAAGGTTACAAAGCTTTGGGCGTAGAAGAAATGGCCGAGCAGACTCAAAAAATAATTCAAGCGAACTAATCAATAACACATTTAAAAAAGCGAGCTCATGGAGCTCGCTTTTTTATGAAATCAAATAGCGTCTTCGTTTTCTTCACCAGTACGAATACGGATCACACGGTCTACATCACGCACAAAAATTTTGCCGTCGCCAATTTTTCCCGTTTGAGCAGTCTGAACAATCGCTTCAATACAACGCTCTAAATCATCTTTTTGCACCACTAGCTCTAGCTTCATTTTGGGTAAAAAGTCCACTTTGTATTCTGCACCACGGTATAGTTCAGTGTGACCTTTTTGACGACCAAAGCCCTTCACTTCTGTCACCGTCATACCAGTAATACCAATTTCAGCTAAGGCTTCGCGTACATCATCCATCTTAAATGGTTTGATAATGGCTGTTACTTGCTTCATTTGTACTTCCTTATGTTCATCATTTTATTAACTATGCTCTTTACTTTAAGCCAAGCTTAAGCAACTAACAATGTTTCTATCACCACCTTCACCTTGAAAAGTTTAACAAAATGACTTGCTGCTTATCATTGTGTCAAGCATATCAGCACTTGATTGAATGATTAAAACGGTAAGTTCAAGAAAAAGGTATAAGCTTAAATAGAGTCCAATATTGAGTATCACAATGAAACAGCTAGGTTTTACTCTCTTAGAACTAATGGTCACTGTCGCTATTGCGGTCATTCTTTTGGGGGTCGGAGTCCCTAACTTATCGAATTTATTCCAATCGATGTCTGCTGATGCCACGGTTAATCGCTTAATGCGCGAAGTCCGCTTTGCCAGAGCGCAGGCAATCAACTTAAATCAACGGGTGGTAATTTGTGCATTACAGTCCAACGACAGTGACTGCGGAGGCACCGTCAATAACGGTTTAACGATTTTTGCTGACAATAACAACAATGGAAAACTCGATGCTAACGAACAAATACTACAAGCAGCGGCCCCCTATAACCAAGCTGGCAAAATAAACTTTTATGGTTCTGTAAATGCTATACATTTTGGTAGTGACGGTTTAGTCCTCGGCCATGGTAGCTCAGCAAGCCTCTATTTTTGCTCTGATAACAATCACTATATTGAAGGTGTAAAAGTTTCTTTAGGTGGCAATATTCGCTTTATCACTGACAGCGAAAAAACCAGTTGTCCCATCTAGCGATGAGCTTAATAGTTTAATTCTGTAAAGGCGCGATTGGCCTGCTCTGAACTGAATTTATCGTTAAAATCAACACATTCGAAAGTACGCAAGTGACCCAGCCTTTTTATGGTTTTACGGTCATTCACATAACGCTGATACAAATCTGCTCGAATATCCCCCATAGAAGGCTGCGGCTTCGATTTTTGTTTACCGGGACTGGCAATAATCACCTGGTCAATGCCTTTTTCCCCCTGCATATAACACTTTACCGTCTGAGCAGAGCTCACCGAAATAGGCAACATCAATACTAACAACAACCATAATAGTCTATTCATCATCCTACCAACATTCTGGATTAGAGCTTCCCGAGGCATTCACTGCGGCTTTAGCCCCTTGCTCATTAATCGTAAAGCTTCGACAATCACTGTCAGCGTTCAACTGAGAACCTATGGCGGTCGCTTTGACAGTATAAGTGCTTGCCGCAGCCGAAGCGGTTAAGCTTATCGTGTAATATGCACTCTCAGAGTTATAAGTCGTAACTCCAGCAGCAGTCAGCCCCAATGCAGCTAAGCTACTGGCGTAACTCGCATTATCTGCGTAATACTGCTCCTGCAAAACGGCCAAAGTACTGAGTTCTTTCTTCGCCTCATTGCGCCGCGACTCAGCCACAAAGGAAGTATAAGCAGGGTAAGCCACCGCCGCTAATATAGCCACAATCGCAACCGCAATCATCAGTTCAATTAAAGTGACCCCTCGCATCGCTCTGCTCATCTAGTCCTCATTAAAATAAAAGTAAATTTGTTTTGGACTCATATCGACATTTGCCTGACGAGACCCCTCCTTACAAGCACCATCCTCTTCACAGGTATGCTCTTGCTCATCATTTTGGTCATCAAACACCAAGTCTTCACCCGGATCTCCGCCAAATACGCGAATCACCGACTCTCCTTGCTCATCTTCACCAGAATGAATAATCAAGTCATCGGGGACTTTATTTGCCACATCATAATATCGCTGGTTATTCACGTTAGTACCAATATGCATACTCACCGCGTAAGTTCGGCCTTTACCAATTGTAGGAATGGTGCAGGTGGCCGAATTTGTCGTTTCCGGAATAAAGGATGTGAAGTAAACTTCTCCTCCAAGTACTAAAGCACTCCCTAAAGACTTTTCACCATCATCGAGTAAATCATAAACCCAACCTTTGGCAGAGCCCAAAGCGAGCAACTGATTTTCAATCGCCGCTTCATCACTTAAACTACCGATAGGATCACTGGTAATATTGTATAGCTCATCAGAAGTAATTGCGGTGGGCTTTTCTGAAACTGTAGTGAAATCTGTCGATTGGACATTATAATCTCGAAACATATAAAATTTGTTATTCACACCATTGGGGTCTTTATCGGTCACGGGTTTAGTCCGGTCTCCTGAGCCAATCAACACCGCATCGTAGGGAATTTGCTGTGAGTCGGTGATGGTTACTTGCTCTGCACCTTCACCAGTGGTGATTTGAGTCAGTTTTTTAAGATAGGTTCGAACAATGACTGGCTCAGTAAAGAATTTACGTCTTTCGGTCACGGTTGTGCTATCGCTGATGCTCGCTAAGGCTGTCATTTCCCATTTACTTTGATCCTCTGAGTATAAGTCGACTCGCCATACCCGCCCCCCCATATCGCCAAAATATAGACGGTCAATCTTGCCATCTCCATCACTATCCAAAGTCGCTATCTTACTTGGAATACTATGTGTTAAACGGCTATCGCCAGTATTTGTTAAACTCCAAACACGTTCACCAGTCATTGCATCAACGATGAATATCGCTCTTCCTTTGCTGTCACTCACTGGATTCATCGAATCTTGATTCACATCATAACCACCGCCAAAAATAACCACTGGGTTGCTATGTCCTGGCACATAACCGACTGACGGTTGTGACCAAGTTTGACTTAACTCCGACAAACCAGCTGAAGAACTATTCAGCCTCCAAAGCATTTTAGGTGAATCAGGATCGGTTAAATCCATCCCATAATAGGCATCGCCCCCACGACGTAAACCGGTAAATACAAGCACCTGATCTCCCGAAGTGCTGTACTTACCATCATTATCAACATCCTTTAGAAAAACGCTTGGGGTACCATCAATAGCGTATATATGCTGGGAACTTGCAACGTTATTACGTAATGCCAGCTGGCGACCTAACAGCTCATAAGGAAAAAATGCCCAGCTTTCCGCTACCGTCGCACCCGAGTCTTTAAACATATGCAAGGCACCACCATTGGTGCCAACCAGAATACGAATATCCATATCATTCGGGTCGGCGCTGGTACTGGCTGCACCAGAGCGCAAGCCATAATTAATCACGAGCGGACGAGAGTGCAGCGGATCTCCCATCAAGTCATTACGAATGGTGGTATTGCTATCACCATCATCATCATCAACATCCAATCCAAGGATCCAATTTACTTGCTCAGTCAGCGCATCTTCATTCACGCCCAAATGATTGGCCAAATTTGCAGCGGAGCCTGCTTTGGTTGTGAGGTTAGTCGAAGATAAAGTAGCAAAATTGCCGCGGTCACTTTGATTAAAATACACCACTCGAGCTTGATTGCTCACAAGGCTTTCAGATACACCACCTAATTCGACATTATTGCCATCTTTAACTGAGGACCAATAAGTCTTTGCTTCATCGATAATTGAACCATCGGCACCAATCGCAGGGTTTCCGTTCTGATCACTCATATAACCAGCCGACGAGAGCTGTAATTTTTTTAAATTGCCACGCCAACGCGGACTTAACGAGGGTTTGAACATCGCGTAATACACCCGATCCAGGGTGCGGGTTCGGTCAAAGTTATTACTGGTTACTGCCGGAGAGACTAAGGAAGAGCTTTCTTCATAAATTCCAATCAAGGCTTGGCGAAAGGCTGATTCTAATTCAACGCCATCCTCTGCGGGGTAAAAACGTCCCTGAGCGTTTTCAGCGGTCTTAATAAGCATTGCTGAGCCGCCTTGAATAACATCTTCACCAAAACCAATGGTCGAAATTTTAGCATACTGCCTACCGCTTAAGTCTGGGTTGATATCGTTGGTGTTCATCCACTTGGCTAATACCGGTAAATAGCTGGTTTCATTTCCGGTGCCAAAGCCAACCGGATCTTTCCAAGAACAATCCGCGACAGTGCTTGCGTTCTCATCGCAGCCTTGCACGTTATTGGTATTAATTGGCAAGGCGGTTACATTACCATTTTCTTCATCATCAACGGTCGGCGTTCCATCGGTAATATAAATAATGCTAATCGAAGCATCACAGCCCACATCATAGGGGGAGATATAGCTCCCAGAAGACTCTGCAGCAGTATCTCTTTGACTTCGACGTGAACCTTCCAAGCCATATACCACCGGTTCCCCCGCAAAGTAGTGTTTGGCCTCCATTAAGGTTTCAACCAAGGGGGTTCCACCATTTGCATCCAATTCAACAATACTCGTGATTAAATCTTGATTATCATCGGAGGCTTGAATACGACGAATGATCCGACCACCATGATTGGTAGTATTAAAAACCATCAATCCAAACTTAACCCCATTAATGGTATCTAAGGCATTCTCCATTGCTTCTTGGGCTATCTCAATTCGAGGTCTTGACGTTGTCGAATCTGCATAGTGGTACCAACGTAAATAATTAGCTGAATACAACGTTATCAAGTAACCATCATCGAAGGTATCTTTCGTGGTTCGCTCCGCATCTGCTTTATTTAAAGTATAAAAATCTTCGGTATTACGCGCCGCTCCATTAATGGGGTGGCCCTGTGGAGCGGGAACATAGGCGTTATTGCTTTCCCGGTACTGACCCGGATTAATGGTAGAGACCACTTTGTCATAAAAATTACCGGCATCATCTTGGAGCTTTACAGTAAATGAGCGCGGGTCTCCATTGGCATCGAGTAAACGTCCATCACTCGGGTCGCTGCTTAATTCATAATCATCAATACAATCCAATACGGTATAATTAGCGCCATTATTTAGCCGAACATCGTCCCAAGAACCGCTACCACCTTGAATACGGTGTTCTCGAAAATACCCAGTGAAAACACCATTTTTGGCTAATGCTTCATAAGAAGCGGCGCAGTTATTTATATCCCAAATAAAGCGGCGATCATCATTGGCACCAACCGGAATATAAGAACCATCGACGCCATTAACCGTAAAATAAATAAAATCGTTATCGAGACTATTTTGCGAGCTGATTCCAATAGGGTAATTTTGGTAACTCTCGTTCCCTTGGCTATCGCGGTTATAACCTTGGCGGGTCGTAATATTCCATGCCATGCTGCCTGAAGTATCAAAAATAATTAAAACTTTAGGATCTGCAGAATTGAGGCTATTAAAATCAAAAAGAAATAACTCAGTATCGTCTGCCCATACCGGAACCGTCACCGCTGCGGAACACAAGCAAGCAAATAGTCCCGCTTTTAATCGCCCGTTCATTCGCTCTCTCCTAAAATGTGTCAGCAGCCTCTACTTATATTTAAGCCGTTATTTACAACAATGGCTGCTCGATCCCGGCCGCTAAGGAAGTTGCTGCCCGCGCCCCTTTACCATAACTTTTATCCGCCACCACTCTAATATAACGACATTGGCTAATGGCATTATTGCTGCTAGCATTAATGCTTCTCGAGCAGACGTTGTCGACGGTGTGGCTCAAGGTACCGTCGACCCCTGGCACCACACTGGATGCAGACATTGAAGACGCCGCTGGCATCGAGCCAATTAAACTTTGTAAGCTAGGCTCCATAATCAACTGATCCATCTCGCCTTCCAATACATTCTCAGCGCCAAGCCGATCCCCCATCGCTGAAACGACTTTTAAACCTTGATTGGCACTGCTCAGTAACACGCCACCCAAAAAGCTTAAAATCAGCAAAAACAACATAGCCACAAACAATGCCGCGCCAGACTGTGTCCTCAATTTCAAGTGAATACTCATCAATACACCATATTTCTGAAAGAGATGACCGATTCAAACAACGTTCGGCGATAATGATCATTTGCAGCAGCAACAGCAACATCGCCCAATTCATAACTATTGTTATTAGTATAGTTTTGATCTTCAGTTAAGGAACGGACTAACAAATATAACTTCGCGCCAATCACTCGCCCTTCACTCCACTGCAGCGGCGTCACGTTACTAGCGGCAATAAATTCATTAATCACCCCATCTACACTGGTATCAGTATCCACCCCCAGTAATAACCTCATTCTCTCGATACCTTCCACCAAAGGGCCATTGATGGCCTGCATTCCACTATCATTATGGAGATACAACTTGCGTAAAACAGGCAAGCCTGATTGCGCGCTCACATCTAAGTAATAAACAAAGTGTTGATATTCCCAAACTTGCCGCCCCGGCATATCAGCTTCACTTGGCCAAGGATCGCTACTAGTAAAGAGCTCCGCTTGGGCGGAATTTGCCGCAAAGTAATAACGCTTGGAATTTAAGTCTGCGGCGCTTAACTTTGGAGAGCCAATTACCCGCTTAATACCAATAACATCGGAGTCAAGCACCAAGTTGCTACGCGAACTCACACAAGCATACTGGCCACTTAAAGAGTTACTGTTACTCACTTGACCAACAAACAAAGGACTAAAACGCCCTCCAGCCGATGGAAAAGAGCCTTCTGGGGTCGCGCCAACCCAGTCAGTCAAACAATCGTTAGCACTCGGAATATCGCTTGTAACTAAAGTGACCCCAGCACCTCTCACCATAGGCTTACCGGTATATTCGCCAAAAAAACCAACCATTTTTAGATCTCGAGTAATTAAATGGGTGGCGATTCTGCCACTATCCATCATTTGTTCACTATGATAGGTCGCTTCCGTAGTACGCTGCGAGGCAACCAAAAAACTTCCGATCCCTGCAGTCAAAAACAAACCAATCACAATCGCGATCAACCATTCAATTAAAGTAAAGCCCTGTTGAGTGGAATGGCTCATAGGCCAACTCGTGTAGTGAGTACCATTTTGCGACGTTGGTCTGCATTCACGCCACAGCTAGCAACCAGAGGATTACTGTGACTCAAAGCAACTAACGATTGTCGAGACTGCCATGTAACCACCACTGTGAGCTCCCCATCGGCCTTCAGCTGCACGCAACCGTTAGGTTTTACTAATCCGCCTTTACCGCCCGCAGACTTGGCGTAAAGACCATATTCCCAGTGATATAAATCATCGTTCACTAGGTCAGCAAAACTACAGTTGCTCAGTAAACCATTGTCTTCTGCACAGGCAGGCTTAACCCTTGCAACTTGGCCCTCGCCAACAGTCACTGTAGCTGGATTATTAGCTTGCCAAGCCAAATGATTTAACCGCACCCGTTCCACCAAATTTTCAGCTAATAACATAGCAACTGTACGTTGATGAGATTCGAAACTAGAACGTTTAGCAACCGCCTGCATCGCGACGACGGCCAGTAAACCCACGGCCAAAATAAAAGAAGTGATGATGACCTCGATCAGCGTAAAACCGAGGTTTCGAGAATATGATTGATGTAGCATCTTAACCGACCCATCCATGATGCTTAATGCCATTTTGTGCCAATATTCAGTCAATCAGGAAAACCAGCGAGCTCATTTCAGTCACGCAGATCCCGCTATAGCTTACGACTTTGAAATGACGATAACCAAGAATCGCGCTTGCCTAAGTCCCTCAGTAATCGGCCTCAAATGGCATACTTCGACATCCAATAATTTGAACTTAGATGACGAGAAGTGTAATTACGCTTGCCTAAAGCCGCCATAGAAGCGTGCCGCGAATAGGCCAAGTCTCTATGTCGCTCCGAATCCATGAGCAACAGCCAGAAGCGAACCTCTAACAACCTAGTTATTTAGTGTATAGCGCAAAAAAGAAGGACATGCCTTCTTTTTTATAGAATATGAGAATGCTGAACGCGCTAGACTAGATCAGTCTTAACTCTGCAGGGACTTCAAAAATAGTATTTTCTTCTCGACCGGGATTCTCTATAACACGAACCCCTCCCATATCTTTTAAACCAGCAACGACCTCTTGTACCAGTACTTCGGGAGCAGAAGCGCCAGCGGTCACCCCCACCCGACTATCAGATTTAAACCAAGCTGCATTAATATCGCTCACACCATCAATAAGGTAAGCCTGAGCGCCAGACTTTTCAGCTTTTTCACGCAAACGGTTAGAGTTAGACGAATTTTTAGAACCAACCACCAGCACCACATCAGACTTTTCAGCAAGATTTTTTACCGCGTCTTGACGATTCTGGGTCGCATAACAAATATCATCCTTGCGTGGTCCTTGAATGGCTGGGAACTTAAGCCGCAGGGCATCGATAATCGCCGAAGTATCATCCACCGACAGCGTGGTTTGAGTACAATAAAATAAATGCGTCGGTTTTTTTACTGTAAGTTTTTCAACACAGGCCACGGTTTCCACCAAATAGATACCGCCTGCATCGTTATTATACTGCCCCATTGTCCCATTCACTTCAGGGTGACCTTGGTGGCCGATCAATACACACTCAATGCCTTTGCGGCTAGCCCGAGTAACTTCCATATGAACTTTGGTTACCAACGGGCAGGTGGCATCAAAAATCTTTAAGTTTCGACGCTTTGCCTCCGCGCGGACTTGTTGTGAAACACCATGTGCACTAAAGATACAGATACTGCCTTCAGGAACATCACTCAGTTCATCAACAAATTCTGCGCCTCGTTTACGTAAGCCATCCACAACATAGCGGTTATGCACAACTTCATGACGGACGTAAATTGGCGCACCAAACATTTCCAGAGCGCGCTCAACAATAGAAATGGCCCGGTCAACACCGGCACAAAATCCCCGAGGGTTGGCTAAGATTATTTCCATTATCGTTCCTTAATGAACCGCCAAAATTTCCACTTCGAAGATCACTGTATGACCCGCTAAAGGATGATTAAAATCTACCGTCACTGAGTCACCAGTAACGGCTCTAATAATTCCTGGAATTTCACTCCCATCTGGCTGAGCAAAAGCAATGATATTGCCCTCTTCTGCCGGCGCATCGGTACCAAATTTACTGCGTTCAAAGTGCTGAATATTATCAGGATTACTCAGGCCAAAAGCTTGCTCTGCTGGCAGTTCAAATTCACGTTTATCCCCTGATTTCAAGCCTAGCAAACAGGTTTCGAAACCTTCAGTTAAGCTACCATCCCCCAGCACTAGTTGCGCGGGTTTGGAATAATTGTAAGTACTTTCAGCGATAGTGCCATCTGACAATTTCAACACAAAATGCAACTCAACCGTACTACCTTGCTGGATCATTTAGTGTCCTTAGAATGAGAACTAAATAGGCTATCAAGTACCAATAGCACTGCACCAACACAGATGGCTGAATCGGCAACATTAAAAGATGGCCAATGGTAACTCCCGATATAAAAATCTAGAAAGTCGATCACATAACCAAAAACCAAGCGATCAAATACGTTACCAACGGCACCGCCAAGCACCAGAGCATAAGCAATCGCCTGCCATTTTTGGGCTACCGAAGTTTTCTTCATCCACCATAGCAACAGGCCACTAACCCCAATCGCTATGGCAGTGAAAAACCAGCGCTGCCAACCACCTGCGTCACTGAGAAAACTAAAAGCTGCACCGTAATTACGCACCGAGACCAAATTGAAAAACGGTGTAATTGGCAGCGACTCATACAAATTAAAGTTAGCTGCGATTGCATACTTAGTGGCTTGGTCAAGCGCAAAAACCAATACGCTCAACCACAGCCAACGCAAGCCGGTCGCTGAAACTTCAGTCATAGCAGCTTGCTTATGCATAGTGACGAGACTCTCCTTCGCCAGCCACATTACTCACACAACGTGCGCACAAATGTGGATGAGCCTCTGTTTGACCAACATCTTCTCGATGGTGCCAACAACGCTCACATTTCTCAGCTTCGGCAACTTCAATCTGCACTTTCATATTCGCTAACTCAGTGCTCGCGGCTTCTGCACCAGCAGATTCTAGGGTATGTAAGCTAACCTCAGAGGTTAACAATACAAAGCGTAACTCATCACCCAGCAAACTTAATAGTTGCGCCAATTCAGTATCAACATAGAGGCTTACTTTCGCTTCTAAGGTGCCACCGATCTTCTTATCACGACGCGCTTGTTCAAGGTTTTTATTTACCTCATCACGAATGGTGATTAACTTCGCCCAAAAATCATCGTTCATCGCGCTATCTTGCGCTAAAGAACTCAAACCTTGATACCAAGTTTCGGTAAACACAAATTCGTTGCGCTGACCAGGCAGAGCCTGCCAGATTTCATCGGCAGTAAAGCTCAAGATAGGCGCTATCCAGCGTGTTAATGCCTCCGCGATATGGTACAAGGCGGTTTGACACGAACGACGCGCTAAACCATCGGATTTAGCAGTATACTGACGATCTTTAATGATATCTAAGTAGAAGCTACCTAACTCGATTGAGCAGAAGTGCATTAATTTTTGATACACCACATGGAACTGATATTGCTCGTAAGCTTCAACGATTTCTTGTTGAACTGCAGCGGCACGCCCCACCACCCAGCGGTCAAGAGCCACCATATCTTCACTAGCGACCAAATGTTGCTCAGGTTCAAAACCAGCTAAATTTGCTAACAAGAAGCGTGAAGTATTCCGAATACGTCGATAGGCATCGGCGCTGCGTTTAAATACTTCATCAGACACACTCATTTCTGCAGTGTAGTTAGTTGATGCGATCCACAAGCGTAAGATATCAGAACCAAGTTTGTTCCATACGTCCTGCGGTGCAACACCATTCCCCAATGATTTTGAAAACTTATGACCGTTGGCATCAACCGTAAAACCGTGAGTTAACACTTGTTGGTATGGTGCTTTCCCATTAATGGCAGTCGAAATCATTAATGATGATTGAAACCAACCACGATGTTGATCTGAACCTTCTAGGTACATATCGGCGGCATGGCCATTAAACTCTTGACGCGCAGCAACCACACTTGAATGGGTAGAGCCAGAGTCAAACCATACATCCAGAGTGTCTTCAACCTTGCGATAACTAGCCGCTTCATCCCCTAATAATTCAGTTGCATCTAAATCCCACCAAGCCTGAATACCGTTCTGTTCAACGCGTTTCGCTACCTCTTCCATCAACTCGACAGCGCGAGGATGCAACTCGTTAGTTTCGCGATGCACAAATAGGGCAATTGGAACGCCCCAAGTACGTTGGCGAGAAATACACCAGTCGGGACGATTCTCAACCATGCTTTCGATGCGACTCTGGCCCCAATCAGGGATCCATTGAGTATTCTTAATTTCTTGCATCGCCTGCTTGCGCAAACCATTTTGGTCCATACTGACAAACCACTGCGGGGTAGCTCGGAAAATAATCGGCGTTTTATGGCGCCAACAATGTGGATAACTATGACGATAAGCATGATGGTGTAATAGAGCACCCGTTTCTTTCAGCTTTTCTACAACATTGTCATTGGCTTTAAATACATGCTGACCTGCAAAAAACTCGGTGTCGGCAAGAAACACACCATTGTCACCCACTGGATTCGCAACTTCTAAGCCATACTTTTGACCGACTGCGAAATCTTCTTGACCGTGGCCAGGAGCGGTATGTACACAACCAGTACCCGATTCAGTGGTCACGTGGTCGCCGAGAATAATCGGCACTTCAAAATTGTAGAACGGATGCTTCACTTGAATCAGTTCAAGCGCAGCCCCCTGGCAATACCCAAGCGCATGAAAGTGAATTGCGCCAAAACGCTCAACACACTGCTCCATTAACTCACGCGCCAAAATAACCCGCTGTTTGCCATCCTCGGTTTCAATTTGAACCAGCACATATTCAAGATGTGCATTCACAGCCACGGCGCGGTTCGCAGGCAAGGTCCAAGGCGTAGTGGTCCAAATCACCGCAGAAATTGGACCTTCACCATCGGCACCTTGTGGATGATCAAATTTTGCCAGCAACGCCGCTTCATCAACAACAACGAAACGCACATCAATCGCAGGAGAATTTTTATCTTCGTACTCCACTTCCGCTTCTGCCAAGGCGCTGCCACAATCAGTACACCAATGTACTGGTTTAGAGCCTTGCATGAGGTGCCCATTGTCAATGATTTTTGCCAAGGCACGAATAATGTTCGCTTCGGTATCAAAATTCATGGTGAGGTAAGGGTTCGCCCAATCGCCAAGAATCCCCATCCGAATAAAATCCTGACGCTGACCATCAATTTGTTTAGCGGCATATTCACGACATTTTTGACGAAACTCGGCTGCCGTCACTTTTTTACCGGGCTTACCGACTTTTTTCTCAACCTGTAACTCGATAGGCAAACCATGGCAGTCCCAGCCAGGAATATAAGGCGAATCGTAATCAGACAGGGTTTTCGATTTCACGATAATATCTTTTAGCACCTTATTCACCGCGTGGCCCAAGTGAATATTGCCATTCGCGTAAGGAGGGCCATCGTGTAAAATAAAGCTCTTCTTACCCTTTTTGGCCAGCCTAATTTGGCCGTATAGATCCTTTTCACTCCAACGCTTTAGCATTGCAGGTTCACGGTTTGCCAAATTACCACGCATTGGGAACTCGGTATTGGGTAGATTAAGAGTATCTTTATAGTCGCTCATCGAATTACTTTTCCAGTCGGTTACTCTGCAAGGCCATAGTAGGCTTTTGCTCGCTTAATATCGAGATTCACCTGAGCTTTCAGTGCGTCAAGCGAATCAAATTTTTGTTCATCTCTTATTTTCAACTGCGGCTCAACCACTAAACGTTGGCCATACAGGTTGGCATCAAACTCAAATAAATGGGCCTCTACCAATAAATCTTTACCATTTGCAGTCGGCCGCCAACCGATGTTAGCAATGCCAGAAAATCGATGTTCAGGCAGCTGCTGAACATAAGCTTTAACCGCAAATACCCCGTGAATAGGGCATACATGACGAGCCACTTTTAAATTAGCGGTGGCAAACCCCAATTGACGTCCTAACTTTTGACCGTGAATGACTTTGCCATTAAAACTAAACTTTCGTCCTAATAACTGCCCAACAGTATTAAAATCAGACTCTGCTAAATACTGACGTAAACCAGTACTGCTGACTCGTTGATGATTAATACAAAACGAGTGAGTTGCCGTCACATCAAAACCGTAACGTTGCCCCGCAACTTGTAAGCTCGAAAAATCACCAGCACGCGCCTTACCGAAGCGAAAATCATCGCCAACAGCAAGGTATTGAATACCCAGCAATTCAACTAACAACTGGCGTACAAAATAATCGGCGCTCAGTTCCGCAAACACTTGATTGAAACGGACCACAAGTAGCCGGTCTACACCCAACGTTTTCAACTGTTGGTATTTATCACGAAAGCGGCTAATTCGAGCGGGCGCTTGGCGTTTAGCAAAAACCTCTAAGGGCTGGGGCTCGAAAATCATCACCACAGCGGGCAGACCTCGCTGGCGAGCCTGTTCGACTAAACGTTTAATGACTTGCTGGTGACCTAAATGAACACCATCAAAATTACCAATGCTCAAAGCACAGCCATAATGACGTGCTTTTATATTGCATATACCGCGAATTAACTCCATTCCGGCGCCTATTTCATCAAAAACCGACGGATTATAGCTTGTTTAGCCGCCAGTTACAGCCCCGAAACTGCTTTTCAGGTGAGCTAATCGGATCCCCAAAGCAAACAGTAAAATAAGATATACGATGACCGCAACGCCAATATAGCTGAGCAAATGCAACATACTGCTATGCCAAGCGAGGCTAAACCATTGTTCTGTTGTTGGTGACAACCAAGCAATCGCAGCCCCCATCACAATCGATGCAAGGAGAATACGAGCAATACACCAAGCACTGGCGCGACTCATCTGATACACCCCTTGAAGGTGTAAACCTCGATATAACAGACTAGCATTCAATACTGCAGATAAAGCGGTCGCAATGGCAAGGCCAACATATCCGTAGGGGATCGCAAAAATCAAATTAAGCCCCATGTTACTGACCATCGCGATGATGCCATATTTAACAGGGGTTTTAGTATCTTGTCGGGAGTAATAGCCTGGCGCTAAAATTTTAACCAACATGAAAAATAGTAAGCCACCACTATAAGCCACCAGACTATAGGATGCGTTGAGGACATCTTGAGGGTCAAAGGCACCACGCATAAATAACACCTGTAGAATGGGTTGTGCCAATAGCGCCATGCCCACGGTTGCCGGAATCCCCAAGAAGCACACCATACGTACAGCCCAATCCATGGTTTGCTGAAACTGTTTTGGATCGCTATCCACATGGCGTTGCGACAAGCTTGGTAAGATCACCGTGGCAATAGCAATGCCGAACAAGCCGAGAGGAAACTCTAATAAACGATCGGAGTAATACAACCATGAGATTGAGCCCGTAACCAAAAAGCTCGCGATCAAGGTATCTAATAGCAAGTTGATTTGACTCACCGACACCCCAAATAAAGCAGGGATCATCAAGGTTCGGATCTTCGTCACCCCTGGGTGCTTCCAGCCCCATTGAGGTTTACTCAATAAATTTAGTTTCAACAAAAAAGGCAGCTGAAACAAGAACTGGATCAGACCACCAAAAAAGACCCCCATCGCCAAACCGATTTCCGGCTGCTCAAGATGCGGAGACACAACAAGCGCAAAACCAATCACTGCGACGTTCAATAACACTGGAGTGAAAGCAGCCACGGCAAAACGGCCAAAGGCATTTAAAATGGCCCCAGATAAACCAGTAAAGGTGACAAACCATAAATAAGGAAAAGTAATTTTTAAAAGAAAAGCCGATAATTCAAATTTTGCTGCATCGGGCCCATCTTGTAGCCAAGAAATAAACCATCCCGTGCCAAACAAGGCTGCGATTAATGGCGAGCCAATAATGCCAAATAGAGTCACAATGGTAACCGCTAAACCTAGCGTGCCACTTACCTTGGCAATCAACAAACGCACTTCATCTTCACGATTATTTTGTTTGTACTCGGTCAGCACCGGGACAAAGGCTTGAGCAAACGCACCTTCGGCAAATAATCGACGTAAAAAGTTTGGTATTTTGTTCGCAAAGAAAAATACATCAGCGGCAACGCCTGCCCCCATCAAATTCGCAATCACCACATCACGAACCAAACCTAACACCCGAGAAATCAAAGTCATACCGCTCACAATGGCGCCCGATTTTAACAAGGTTCTACTCAATGCACTGTCCTGTAGCCAATTTATACAAATTCCTCTGCCCTAACATTAAAAATGCTGGTAGAATCGCGCCACAGTTTACCCGCCTATAGAGATCGATGCTACGACCATAACGTTTAGTTAGGTTTTACTTGCTTGGATTTTATAGTTGGTTAAAAATTGTTTGACATAAACATGAAAAACGGGCATATTCCACGGCCTTTAAATTCATAATTCCAAGACAAAGTTCAGGAGTTAACCTTGGCTAATACTAAGTCAGCTAAAAAACGCGCTATCCAAGCTGAAACGCGTCGTCAACATAACGCTAGCCGTCGCTCCATGATGCGCACTAATTTGAAAAAAGTTATTGCAGCTATCGACGCAGGCGATAAAGATGCAGCTCAAGCAGCATACACTGTTGCTCAACCTATCCTAGACCGTTACGCGTCTAAAGGTTTGATCAGCAAAAACAAAGCAGCTCGCCATAAGAGCCGCATTGTGGCTAAAATCAACGCACTTTAATTTAAGGTGCTTGAACAAAAAAACCGACTTTAAGTCGGTTTTTTTATTGGTGAAATTAAGAAGAAACTTAATCCGCACAGTATAAATCATGGAGCTGAACCAGAACTGCTTTTGCCTCTTTACTCGCTAAAGCATAATGAATGGTTTGCGATTCTTTACGAGTCATCACCAACTGATCTTTTCTTAACCAAGCTAAATGCTGAGATAAAGCTGATTGGCTTAATTCAACTCGTTGATTTAATTCACCAACTGTTAACTCCCCTTCTAACAAATGACACAAAATCATCAAGCGGTTCTGATTCGCCAAGGCTTTTAGTAGCTTCAATGCTGGTTCAGCATTTTTCTGCATATTTTGTATATTCATCTGCAAACTCTAAAATATTAATTATCCAAACTATACGTGAAATGACCAAATTCAGCTAGCCGGATCGAGCAATGGAGTCGCCATGGCCGCGGTATTGAACATAAAAAGCCGCTCGAAAGCGGCTCATTTATCGTTCCGACTCCGTTACAAAGCAGTGAGCGAATAAGTCATACTCAAATCATTTAATTCCAGTAAATAATCGCCAACAACATCGGTATAAATATCGGCCCCCGCTTCTTCCAGGATACCATCGGCTTCATTATCACCGAGGTTATAAGACCAATCTCCAACCGTATCGAACTTGAAACGCTGTCCGCTTTGCCCATCAAAACTGATAGTCACTTGCCAGATGTTATCTCTGACTAAGCTCATTGCGGTATTTTGCCAAGCATTAGCGGTGCCTCGAAAATACAAGTTCTCGAAATTAGCAACGAAGTTGACATTGGGGTCCACTACTGTCACGAACACCGACGCTTGACCGGTTTTATCGCCATCGTCAGTAACCGTTAAGCTAAGCCCATAAGAGCCTACGGCATCGTAAGTGATGGTCGTGGTTTCAGTATTTGCACCATTACTCCACAAGTAGCCGGTAATGCTGCCATCACTGTCACTAGAGGCTGCGGCACTATAGCTAATGCTTTGACCAATATCGATTTGTGTTGCAGACGCAGTGATCACCGCTGTTGGCGCTTGATTTACATTCTGCTCAACAATGCGATAAGCAAGCTCTTGATCATTCACTTCAACCCAATAAACGCCAGAGACCGCAGTGAAAATATCACCGCCGCTTTGCTCTAACACGCCATCACTATTGTTATCCCCATAGTTTTGACTCCAATCACCATTAACATCAAACTTAAAGCGTTGCTCTGTTTGGCCATCAAAATCAACCAATACTTGCCAAGTATGATCCGCGATGAGGCTCATCGCTGAGCTTTGCCAACCATTCGCAGTGCCACGGAAGTAAAGTTGCTCAAAATTAGCAGCAAAATTTTCCGTCGCAAGACTCAAGAGCACTTCTGTTGAGGCTTGCCCCTCATCATTATCCGTGACCGTAAGCCCGACCGTCATGCTTTGATTAACAGTAACGTCAATCTCCGCGGTGGTTTCGCCAGTGCTCCATAAATAGCTAAGCACTTGACCGTCTTCATCGAAAGAACCTGCCGCACTTAAGGTCACCACACTACCGGCAATCACGGTTTGACTGGCGGGACTAATCACCGCAATTGGCAATACATTTTCAGCAACATTTAAGGTCACCGAAGCGGTATTCCTTTTCCCGGCATCGTCGGTCACGGTCAGCGTAATAGTTTGCGTTTCAGTCACCGTAAGTGTAATGCTTTGGCTGGTTTCACCAGTACTCCAAGCATAGCTGCTAATGCTTCCGTCACTATCGCTAGACCCCGCAGCACTTAAAGTCACCTCGGTGCCGACTGCCACCGTATGGCTAACAGGAGATATCACCGCCACTGGGGCGATATTACCGTCAACGCCATCGGGGATCCCTGCTAAAATCACGCCACCGGCAACCTGCCAATCACCTTCACCTGCACTGTAATTAGCCCCCCCATTATTATCCCAAGCGCCACTACAACTGTTCGCGACAAATTCAAGCTGATCAGCATTGTCTAAATCAATGCTTAAGCGATACCAATTATCAGCAAGACTTTGCATTGCCACTCCCGGTGCCGTTGTCCAAGTTAATCCGCCATCAATACTGTAATGCAAACACACTTGTCCCCAACCATTGCTGTCCTGGTAGTACACGCTGGAAGTGACAGTTTGTCCAATGATCCGATAGCTCACACTGGTAGACGCTTTTTGCCCCACACTATCGGTCACGGTGACTGAAATGGTAGTCCGCTCATTCAGAGTGAGTGTAATTGTCGGAGTCGTTTCACCAGTGCTCCAAAGATAGCTCGCAATAGGGCCTTCACTATCCGTTGAACCGGCAGCGCTTAGCGTAACCACTGTCCCATGTGCGACCTCTGCATCACTTGCATCAATATCAGCAACTGGACGAGCATCTCCAATAATCACATCATCGGTAAAGAACATTGCTTCACCTGCAACGCTACCGTTGACATCTTCCACCAGCTTGCCATCAACGTGACTGAACTGACCCGCGCCAACATAAACTTGTTGAATAGCCGAACGCGTGATATTACCTTTGCTATCGCGCGCTTCAATATAGTAATCAAGTAGCTGCTCTTGAAAGTCCTCGATATAGCTGAAGTACATGTTGCCGATTTTGTCTGCCGGAACCACCTCAAATATTTCCTTGCCCGATGGCTGCCAGCTCACGCCGTTGATATCGGCACTTAAATCCCGTTCACTCATCGCAAAACTCTGCCACTCGCCAACCCGTGAAGGGTCAACATTTGGATCGCTACTATGGGCACTCGGATCGTATAATTTAAAGGTTTTATCGGTGGCTGTTGCCCACTTATCCTTATGTACCCGAACCTTTACCTTGATGTCTTGAATATCACTCACATCGTAGCCATAGGTATAGATGGCAAATTTAGTATCGGCGTAAACCTTCGCCCAACCCTCGGCCTTACTCGCGTTGGCGCTGCCTGGGTTATAAGGGTAGCGCTGCGGCCACCATAAAGAAGGCCCAGTTTTATCCTGACTCAGATTTGCTTCCACATAGGGAACAGAGAAGTGTAGCGATTGATTAAACGACACTGTGGGTTTCACCCCATCATCAATATTCTCATCATAATAACCAAAGCCCGAATCAATCGATGCTAATAAGAAGTACCAGCCTAGCTCCGCAGGATTAGCCCCACCCGCGTAATTGTTCGCAGGATCTCCTTTCAGCGGAAACGACATCATCCAGGGATTCAATTGATTACCAGGGTAGGTCACTTGATGGTCACGTTCGGTACTTGGGCTCCAATAATTAGGGTTATTATCCAACCAAATTTGCTCAGCGGTCTTGGCATAGTTCTCCGCGGCTTGAAGCAACGCAAAATTACGTTCTAAATAATGATATCCCAATTCGAGTGAGACCATATGCTCACGCGTGGCGACAAAGTCGGTGCCATTGGCGGTATTAAAGTCCGCCATTTGCCCCTTCCAAACCCCCATTGGAATATGCCAATGATACCAAGTTGGATCTGCGGAAGAGTCTCGAGTATCAATCCACGAGCCATCTTGAACATGTACCACATCCTCGGCAGGGATCGGGTGCGCGGCCAAATATTCCTCTACCCCCATACCTCGAACCGTAGTATCCGCATAAGTCACATTCCCCGAATTCGCCCAAGTGTTTCCATCACCAGCACAGCCAGAAGAATTATCACCATCGTGCGCAATGGTAAAGAACTGAGTCCGCCCTAAGCTTGCCGCATCATCAACAAATGGTTTAATGACATCAGCGGTCACTTTACACTGATATCCTTCTTCCCAAGAGCTCGCCTGTTCAACCGGAATACCGGCAACTTTGTATTGCTCACCGCTTTCAGGATCGACATACTGCACCCAATGAGGGATCGAGGCGAAGGGAAATTTATTAATGGTGTTTTGCTGTTCATTAAACATGTGCAACTCGGTCCACGCCCCGATATTACTTTCATTTTGTAAGTCAGCTCGATTCGGTGGAGAAATTAAAGTATCGACCCCCGGATCATTTAAATAGGGATAATCACGTAGGGTTCGGGAATAATGCACATTACCCAATACCGACCATTCAATCCCCAGTTTATTTAACACTGGGATGATCCGCTCGGAAAAGCCGAGCTCAGTCGGGAAGAAACCTTTCGATGACTTAAAGGCGTCACCTAGAAAGTAATCTTGCGCTAAAGTTACATTTTGATAAATCAAATCTTTTAGAAAGTACTCATTACCCACTAAAGGCCCCATTGTATGGTGACCAGAGAAGTGAATGGTATCTAATGCATTAAAACCGCCTGAGGTTTTAGTATTCGCTTGAACCTCTCGCCAATGCGCTCCCCAACCTAGGTTATATCCGTCTAAATTAGCCAACTCGGCAAAACTTTGTACGTTATTGATCACCGCGGCCGACATGGTGACATGAGTTTGGCTCTGTGGATGATTGCCATGATTAGACTTCGCGGTATCCATTGGCCAACTCAGGTAGGCGCCTGTTTTAGCATGATGCTGATAATACGAGACCAAATCATCATGAGGCATCGGCGCCCCGGAGCTTGGAATAAAAAAACTATAATTTGCTGGTGGGTTTTGTTTTAAGTTAATCACTTGACCGTCGTAGGTATAGCGAACCGCCTCCCCGACCGCAAGATTATCGTATTCACTGACATCGTAATAAGGCCAGAAATTGGGCATGTGATTATGGTAAATATGAGTTGCAGCGATTTCTGCATGCGCAGAGACCGACGCAGCCACCATCGTGATGGCGAACATCTTTTTCATGATTTGCTTCCTTTCCCGCACCATAGCCATAGGCATAGCTATTCGATACGCTTTACTTGCTGATTAAAATGCAGAAGCCAAACATGGGTTTGTAGGCCGTTAAGCCGATTATATTTAATTGCCCTATAACGGTTGGATCCTGCGTATTTGATGCCTAAGGCATCACTTGTGAAGTAGAAGTTGAGATGGACTCTACTCCACAAGGCTTCTGTACTTCAGCTCAAAAGCGAACAGGCGAAGTGATTTAGCCATTACGCAGAGTTATCAGAAACATTCAGTATGCTAGTCGCCTTGACGCCAACACTTATTATATAAACCGGAATTCGCTTTGAGATGTAAGCGAACCTTCGACGTTACTTTATAGTTTTAGCAACACTAGCGGGTATACCTTCAATTAAGAAGCAACGAAGTCGATAAACTCGTCAAACATCAAATAAACACAAACAACTTAGTGATAAATTTGATATTTATCACGAAAGCTATCATTTATATTTGAGGAATGGTAAAGATTGCTTTTTGAGAAGAGGATTATCTTGTAAAACCTAAATTTTAACCGCCGAGGCTCTGTATTACATCCAGACTATGTTGATGTTTTTCATCGGCAAACAGCTGCGAAAAATCGGTATTACATAAGCGCCTCACCGAAGGATGTTGAATCATCCGTTCGGCAAATAACAGATGATATTCTTCTTTGAGATCATCGGTAACGCCTAGTAAACGGGTATTAGGATTGGCCAACATATCTTCAGTGTAAATTGCAGGAGCAATAAAAATACCATCGGTATATTCGCCAAATGCTTTCATTAACGCGGCATCATCAAATTCAGCCAATACCGATACCTTTAAACCCAACTGCTCAAACCAAGCCCATAATTTACGACCCAAAGCACTTCGGCGACCAGGCAATAACAAGCTACGCTGCTCTAAACAGGCTGGAAAAGGCAACAAAGGTAAGGGTTCGTTGGCGAAAAAAGCAATACTGCTTTCGCCTAATTTTTTACTGAGTACCCCCTCTTGCTTCGCATGATCTAAGCCGCAGTCGGATAAAATCACATCCAACTTATGTTCAGCGAGTTGCGACAGCAGTAATTCGTGAGTCGATTCCACGCAACGTAAACGAATATCACCATCAGGCGGCACCGTAGATAATAAGATCCGACTCGCCAAACGCTTAGATAATGCATCGGCCACTCCGACTTCAAATAACAACTTTTCTTGTTGTGAATAATTCACAATATCCAGCATTTCGTAGCTTAAACTAAACATTCGGTCAGCATATTTATAAACCAACTGACCTAGCTCGGTCCGAGTGATTTTCGGACCGCGCCGAGTGAATAATTCCCCAGCAAGACGTTGCTCAAGTTGTTTAATTTGGCCGGTAACGGTTTGTGGTGTAATAAATAAGGCTTCTGCGGCGGCCGTCACCGACCCTCGTTTGCAGGTCATCCAAAAATAGTAAAGGTGGTTATAGTTTAAATGCGACATGTATGACCTAAAAGCAATCCCCTCTCAGGGGATTGCGTTGATAATTTTAAATGACCTTTCCCCTTGCTAAATGGAGGAATTTTCCCATGATTGACCCAGCCTAGTTTGCGCAGAGTTGCGCAAACTTTTAGCTTCTTTACGAGTCGAGCCATGTAATAAGCCATAGCCAATCAATGCAGCAAGTACCGACCCACACAATATAGCTAAACGGGATAAAGCTATCAATTCACTTTGCCCGTTAAAGGCAAGTGAGGAAATGAATATTGACATGGTAAAGCCAATTCCACATAACACAGCTGTCGCAAATAACTGTTGATTATTCGCACCAGCGGGCAACTTTGCAAAACCAGCCCTGATGGCTAAACGACAACAAACGTATATGCCTAAAGGTTTACCCACCAACAAGCCCAGAATAATCCCTAAAGCAAGTGGGCTTTGAAAACTCGCCAAGCTAATGCCAGTGAGAGGGACACCTGCGTTGGCAAAAGCAAAGATAGGCACAATAATAAAACTCGAAGCTGGATGTAGGGCATGCTCAAGTGTCTTTAGCGGTGAACCACCGGTTTTCGCTTTCAAGGGGATCATAAAGCCAACAATGACCCCAGCTAAGGTCGCATGAACCCCAGATTTTAATACCGCCACCCAAAGCACAGCGCCGAGCAGTAAATAAGCGCTTAAGCCTCCGTAACCTCGACGATTCAACAATAACAAACCAGCACTTGCCGCTAACGCCCAAAGCGCCGGAATAATCGCCAATTCACTGGTATAAAATAGTGCGATGACTACAATCACGCCAAGATCATCACTGATCGCCAGAGCCAAGAGGAATACTTTTAGGCTCGCTGGAACACGTTTACCTAATAAAGCCATGACCCCTAGGGCAAAAGCAATATCGGTTGCTGCAGGGATCGCCCAACCTTTCGCCAACTCCGGATCAGTGCCATTAAATATTAAATAAATCGCCGCTGGCACCAGCATGCCACCAACCGCAGCAACCACTGGCAACAATGCTTGTTCTTTCGAAGAAAGCGCTCCTTCGATGAGTTCGCGTTTAACTTCTAAACCGATGACTAAGAAAAAAATCGCCATCAAGCCATCATTAATCCACAACAGCAAAGGTTTATTGATATCTAATTCAGCGATCCTCAGCTGCAAAGGAGTCTCGAGAAAAGAGAAATAGACAGGAGATAACCAAGCGGTATTGGCCATCACTAAAGCCAATACCGCAGCCACCATCAACAAAATACCACCAGCAGCTTCTAATCTTAAAAAACGATCAATAAATTGTTTCATAACAGCCCACTAAAAAAAGAATGGTTATTTTACCCAGCGAGCAAGTAATTGATATTCACTTCTAATGAGCCTAAGCATCGGTATTTCCGATAATAAAGAAGATAGACTGTAGTTTATACAGCAATGTTCAGCATAAAGATCTATTTTGACTGTAGATGACGAGTGAGATTTAGCTGAGCACTAGATCCGAAAGAGAAGGAAAATTAAATGCAGGAAGAGAAAAGAACTTAAAATGGCTCATAACGCTCAAATAGGTGCGAGATGGCAGGCTAAAGACTTAAAGGAGACTTGCAAAAATAGCGGCGGCCAAACTTAAGGCCGCCCCCATATAACAACCAATAGCAGTCGCTGATTACACCGAAAATGGGTAGGCGATAGGGTCATGATACTGATAGCCACTGACCTCAAAATCATCAAGAGTGACCCAAGTTTCCAAATCTTCCAATGTTTTGATCTTCGGATTAATATGCAACTTTGGAGCCGCAAAGGGCTCCCGCTTCAGTTGCACCTCTTTCATCAACGCCAGTTGGTCTTCATAAATGTGAGCGTTAACAATCTTATGGTAAGCCTTACCAGGTTTGTGACCGGTAATCTGCGCCATCAAAGCCAAGAAAGTAAAGACTTGAATTTGATTGAAATTTTGTCCTAAAGGCACATCACAAGAGCGCTGACTAGAAGTTAAGTAAAGACTATCTCCAAGCAAGGAAAAGGTATGAGTATGCATACAAGGACGCAAACAACCAAGATGAAACTCCCCTGGGTTGTAAAACGATAAGATCTCACCGCGATCATCAATCCCCTGGCTTAAGTCATCCACAATCTTACGCAGTTGATCAACCGTTCCACCATCGGGTTTAAGCCAAGAACGGCCCTGAACACCATATACTCGCCCCATATCATTTTCGCCTTTGCGAGCAGGGTTGTTTAACCATGCCCGATTTTCATTGGCATTGGCTAACCAAGTCGGCGTACCTAAGGCTTTAAACTCGGCGGCATCATTCAGACCCCGAATATAGCCGAGCAATTCAGCAATGGCCGCCTTCCAATAGCTCTTACGAGTGGTCACCAGGGGAAATTCATTATTTGCTACGTCATATTCGAGATCAGCATTAATCACCGTCAAACAACGCTTACCGGTGCGCTCATTTTCAACCCAAGTTCCCTGTTCAACAATCCGTTGACATAAGTCTAAATACTGTTTCATGCTTTGCTCTCATTAGAGTGACGTCGATAGGCCCAAGTGATAAATAATGCGCCAACAATCACCATCGGTAGAGATAACAATTGTCCCATGCTCATCCCAAAACTGAGTAAACCGAGCTGACTGTCGGGCTCACGGAAAAACTCTATAGTGAAACGAAAACAGCCATAAGTGATTAGAAATGCTCCAGAAATAGCCCCCATGGGTGGCTTACGTTTTGCGTAAATCAATAAGATGAGCAGTAGTGCAATCCCTTCAAGAGCAAACTCGTATAGTTGCGAGGGATGACGAGCGACTAATCCGCCCGAGGGAAATATCATGCCCCAAGGCATATCAGTTGGTCGTCCCCATAACTCGCCATTTAAAAAATTGCCGATCCGCCCAGTCGCTAAGCCAAACGGGATCAAAGGCGCGATAAAATCGGAGACGGTAAAGAAATGACGTTTGGTATGTCGCGCAAACCAAAACATCGCGGTAATCACGCCGAGTAAACCGCCGTGGAAAGACATTCCACCTTCCCAGATTTTAAATAGATAAAGTGGGTTGTCTAAAAATAGTGGTAACTGATAAAACATCACGTAACCAACCCGTCCGCCAAGAATCACTCCGAGAAAACCATAAAATAACAAATCACTAACTTCGGCGCGAGTCCAGCCGCTGCCAGCTTTATCAGCCATGCGATTACCTAACCACATCGCAAACATAAATCCAAGTAAGTACATTAAGCCGTACCAACGCACGTCTAATGGGCCAATACTAATAGCAATCGGATCAATCTTAGGAAACACCAAAGGAGTAGACACAATAAGTAGCTCTATTTAACGAATATAAAGAAAGGGCATTTTGCAGTGAATCACAAGATGAAACAAGCGTATCAAGCAAGCTTATCCATTAATGTTTACTTACACGAACAAACTGCGATAACTGTTGCTTATCTAAGTAGTCATAAAGTATCTGGTAAATTGCCGACCCCGTTTGACTCGCCAATACCTTTTCTTGTAACTGAGCAAAATCGGCCTGCTTCACATGACGAACAATGTATTTAATTTTAGCCAGATTAAAACTACTCATACTTAAACGACTATACCCCAGAACCAGCACCAATAAAGCGCCCACAGGGTCCCCTGCCAGTTCACCACAAAAACTCACTGGAACATCATACAAATTGGCTTGTTCAATTATGTGCTTCAGCGCTCTCACGACCGCCGGATGAAAGGTATCAAACAATTCAGCGACTCGAGTATTATTACGATCCACCGCTAATAAATACTGGGTTAGGTCATTGCTGCCCACCGACCAAAAATCAACGCGCTGCGCTAACTCTGGCAACAAAAACAACACCGAAGGGACTTCCAACATCACCCCATATTTCGGCGGTTCTGGCGGTTCCTCTAAACTAAGTTCTTCAACCACTTCTGCCCAGGCTTGTTCCAGCAAACGAGAAGACTCATCGACTTCGTTCAAACTACTGATCATGGGTAACATGATCGACAAATTACCGCATTCGATGGCAGCTCGAAACATCGCTCTCGCTTGCACCAAGAAAATTTCAGGGTGATCTAACGTCAGTCGGATACCACGCCATCCCAAAAATGGGTTTTCTTCAACAATAGGGAAATAAGGTAACTGTTTATCGCCCCCCACATCGAGGGTACGCATACAAACATTCTTACCTTGATAACTGCTTAAGATATCGCGATAACGAACAAATTGCTCTTCTTCAGAAGGAAAACGATCTTGCATCAAAAATGGCACTTCTGTGCGATATAAACCGACGCCATCGGCACCCGCATTAATTGCAATATCGCTGTCAGCACTCAAACCTGCGTTAATTAATAACTCAATGGCTAAACCATCTTGAGTGACTGCTGGTTTATCCAATTTCTGCTGAACCAGACTATTAAGCTGATCTTCTTGGGCAAGAAGCTTATTGTACTCGTCTTTTAAGAGTTGGTCTGGCTCTACAAATAATTCCGCCGAATAACCATCTAGCAATAATTCACAGTCTTGCAACTTATTCACATCGAAACTCAAACCCATTAAGGCTGGCACCCCCAAGGCTCGAGCCAGAATAGCAGCATGAGAATTCGCCGCACCGCGTTGCGACACGACGCCAGCGAGTAAATGCCGAGGCACCTGAGCAAACATTGTCGCGGTCACCTCTTCAGCAACCACAATCACGGGTTCCGAGGGTAACAAGCCAGCACTAGGTCCCATTTGCAAAGCGTGTAATAAACGTAAACCAACGTCTTTAACGTCAATTGCCCGCTCCTTCAAATAAGGGTCGTTCATCTCGGCAAATAAATTAACATAGTGTTCAACGACCAAACGCAAAGCTGATTCGACATAATAACCTTGGGTTATTTTTGCACGAATATCTCCGGCCAAGCTAGCGTCAGCCAACATCTGTTGATAAAAATCAAAAATTGACGCGACGTCTTTTGGTAACTGCTCAGACAATTTAATCGCCAGACTATGAAACTCATCCCGAGCAATATCTAAGGCACCATTAAAACGTTGTAACTCAATATCAACATCTTCACACTGCTCAATCCGTTGCTGTTCAAGCGCCCCGGTTGAACGGTTTAACCAAGCTTTAGCAATCGCAATACCACTCGAACTGGAACCAGCCTTAATCGCCTCGGCCCATTTCTTTTTCTTAGAGGGCGCATTAAGCACCGCGTGTAGATCGGAATTCGCGAGGACTCCCGCTAAATGAGTCGCCAAAGTCACCAAGAATGACTCTTCACTCTGATCAAAGCTTCGCGCCTCTGATTGCTGGACGACTAATACGCCCAGTACCTTACGCTGATGGGTAATCGGCGTGCCTAAGAAAGAAAAGAAGCCTTCTTCCGCAGTTTCAGGAAGATATTTAAAATGCGGATTAAGCCGAGCATCGGCCAAGTTGATCGGCTCTTCGCGTAAGGCCACCTGACCAACCACGCCTTCGCCAAGGGGCATTGCCGCCTTACCAATAGCGCTGGCGGCTAGGCCTTCTGTCGCTCGCAGAACTAAGCGTTTTTGTTGATGATCCATGACATATACCGAACAACAATCGGTTTGCATCGTATAACGGATCTTCGTAACTAAAATAGCCAAAGCACTGTCGAGAGTATCGGCATTGCTTACCTGTTCAACAATGGCACGTAACTCTGCTAACACTTCTTAAGCTCCTTTACGTTTCTTAAAACGTCGCCGTTTATCTTTATTTGGTACCTTATCTGGACGGTGATAAGGCATTGCCGAAATCACAAACTCTTTGAGAGCACGACGATATACTTCTCGTTTAAATGATACGACTTGCCGAACCGGGTACCAAAAACTCACCCAGCGCCAATCATCGAACTCTGGGTGTCCACAACAATCAAATTTAATACTAGATTCTTGACCCACTAGACGCAGTAAAAACCACTTTTGTTTTTGTCCGATACAAACTGGCGGACTATCCCAACGAATTAAGCGCTTCGGTAATTTATAACGCAGCCAATGTTTGGTTGTTGCCAAAATTTTTACATCTTGCGGCAGCAAGCCTACTTCTTCATGCAACTCACGATACATCGCTTGTTCAGCCGATTCCCCTTCATCAACGCCACCTTGGGGAAACTGCCATGAATGTTGACCATATCTACGTGCCCACAATACCTGACCACGCTGATTACAAATAACGATGCCGACGTTGGGGCGATAACCATCCCCATCAATCACTGAAACAACCTTCAGCTAAAAACTATAGATAAGTGATTCTTTCACAGATCGTCAAGCTCGGCAAATACGCTTATCACAAAGGAACAAAATTGTAATAACACCCGCTTAAGCAAAGTTATTCGATTTATCTGTGAGAAAAACTGTGTATAACTTGGGATAAAGCCCAAAACTAACATTTTCAAACAATAAAAGTCTAAAAAATAACATACATAAAAATACAAAATAACATTAAAAATCAATATCTTAATTTTGAATAGGAAATAATTTTTCAAGTTTATCTAGATTCGCACTGTTCATAACTTTAATTGTTTAAAAAAACAACACATCTCCATAAAACGGGTTTATTCTCATCAGATCGCCTTAATTATAGACATTCTGAGTTAAATAGAGTCTTTCTGTGCATAAAATACTAGTTAATAACAATTAACAATAGTTATCCATAGATAATGTGGATAAGGTTGTTTGTAAGTCTAAATTAGCTATGAATAACGTTTAACTATCCACCAACCGATTCAAAGAGAAAAAATAAAGCCACCAATAATCAATAAGTTACACTATAATTATGGCTGTTGGATAAGCTGCTGCATTTACTGCGCAGCTTCTATACAATAGCCTTTTACCCACAGTTAACGAAGCCATGATCAGCAAACCAAATAGTGAAGCCGAACTCTACGCTCGCGCCCAATCCTTAGCCGGACTGAGTCTTGGTGAATTAGCATTACGTGAAGGCTTTAGCATTCCCGCTAACTTTAAACGTCAAAAAGGCTGGGGGGGTCAACTGATTGAATGGTGCCTAGGGGCAAGCGCTGGCAGCAAGCCGATTCAAGACTTTCCCGAACTAGGCATCGAATTAAAAACGATCCCAATTGATGCACAAGGTAAACCTCTGGAAAGTACTTATGTATGTATTACGCCGCTCACTAATGTGGCAGGGCTGACTTGGCATCATAGCAATGTCTACAATAAGCTTTCGCGAGTATTGTGGATCCCCATATTGGCAGAACGAAGCATCCCTATCCCGCAACGGATTGTCGCAAACCCAATTTTGTGGAGCCCTTCAGCGGAGCAAAACCAGCAACTCCAAGCTGATTGGGAAGAGCAAATGGAGATGATTAGCTTTGGCCAAATTGAACAAATAACGGCACGCCAAGGACAGGTACTACAATTACGTCCTAAGGCCGCAAATAACAAGGCAAGAACTGCCGCCATAGGACCCAATGGCAGCCTAATTCAAGTACTTCCTCGAGGTTATTACCTTAAAACTGTGTTTACTCAAGAGATCCTTCGACAATACTTTCAACTTTAAAAAAACCAATCTACTATTGACCAAGCTCTCACTTTTTTGAAAGAATCACTATTGGTCACAATGTATACGGATTTATTTTATCTCTCGGAGGAGAATAGCATGCCCTTAAAAAAGCAATATCTAAAGTCAAAACCTGAAGTAAAGGTCACCTTTGAAATTGAAAAGGAAGCCACCCAAGACGCCGCGCAGATCTATTTAATTGCCGAATTTAATGAGTGGCAGCCGATAGAGCTAACCAAACTCAAAAATGGCAAATTTAAAGTCGTGGTCAATGTTCCCACGGACCAACAAGCAAGCTATCAGTTTAAATATAAACTGTGCTTAGCTGATGGGACCGAAACCTATGACAACGATTGGCTCGCAGATAGCTATCAGAACAGTGGTGTTGGTGGTGACAACTCAGTCTTAGAAATCGCCTAGACTCGCGCACAAAAAAGCCCGCATACGCGGGCTTTTTTCTCGAAGAAGTAGACTTACTTCGTCGCCAACTTTTCTTTAATACGGGCTTTCTTACCAGAAAGTTCACGTAAGTAGTAAAGTTTAGCACGACGAACGTCACCACGACGCTTAACAGTAATACTCTCAACTAGCGGGCTATGAGTTTGGAATGCACGCTCAACGCCTTCACCGTTTGAAATTTTACGAACAGTAAATGCTGAGTGTAAACCACGGTTACGCTTAGCAATTACTACGCCTTCAAACGCCTGTAGACGCTCACGATTACCTTCTTTTACCTTTACCTGTACAACTACTGTGTCACCAGGAGCGAACGCAGGTACGTCTTGCTTCAATTGCTCTTCTTCGAGCTGTTTAATAATATTGCTCATTACTATTTCCTAGAATTAACTGAATCTTTATTTATTATCCAAGGGCGTTTGCTCTTGGATGAACTCAGCAAGAATCTTCTCTTGCTTGTCAGTCAGAGCTAGATTCTCCAATAACTCCGGTCGCCTCAAATAGGTTCGCCCAAGTGCTTGTTTGTAGCGCCATTCTTCAATTTTTTTATGGTTTCCACTGAGCAGTACCGGAGGTACCGCCTGCCCATCCAAAACTTCTGGACGAGTATAATGTGGACAATCCAACAATCCATCAGAGAATGAATCCTGCTCAGCTGAAGCTTTATCCCCCAAAACTCCCGGAATTAACCGCGAGACGGCGTCTATCATATTCATTGCTGGCAGCTCACCACCACTTAACACATAATCACCAATCGACCATTCTTCATCAACTTCGGCTTGAATTAAGCGTTCATCAATGCCTTCATAGCGACCCGCAACTATAATCAGCTTTTGCTGTTGAGCTAACTCCATTACTCCATCTTGCTTCAAGGTACGCCCTTGCGGTGACATATAGATCACCTTAACCCCATCACCAGCAGCCTGTTTAGCAGCATGAATCGCATCCCGTAAGGGCTGTACCATCATTAACATACCAGGGCCACCGCCGTAAGGCCGGTCGTCCACCGTACGATGACGATCATGAGTGAAATCACGCGGATTCCAACACTCAATCTTAACTAAGCCACGTTTTACCGCACGCCCAGTCACACCGTACTCGCTTATAGCATGAAACATTTCCGGAAATAGACTCACTATTCCCACCCACAACTGTGGTGTCTGCTCAGCCATAAAGGAACCTAAAAACTAGGATCCCAATCAACAGTAATAGTTTGAGACTCGCGATCGATGTTATCAATTATCTGAGACTCTACGAACGGGATTAACCGTTCCTTTTTGCCAAAGGCATCTTTTAAATTGGCTTTCACAACCAAGACATCATTCGAACCTGTTTCCATTAAATCGGTCACATGTCCTAAGTCATAGCCACTGCGATTCACCACTTTCATGTCCATCAGGTCACGCCAGTAATATTCATCATCAGATAGCTCCGGTAGAACCTCCGGCGAAGCCGCAATATCCATCCCGGTTAAACTCTGAGCTTGTTCTCTCACATCAAAGCCCGCAAGCTTCACGATGAAAGATTTACTGTGTCGCCGCCATTCTGTCACTTCAATCGAAGTATACTCACCAGAACGACCTATCAACCAAGGTTGATAGTTAAAAACAGCTTCCGCATCTTCAGTGAACGAGTTAACTTTAAGCCACCCTTTAATACCGTAAACGGCACCTAAGCGACCTATCACGATGGGCTGTTCTTTATTGCTCATCTTAACTCCACTAAAAAAGACTGAATTATGCTGCTTTTGAATCTTTGATTAGCTTAGCTACACGGTTAGAAACCGCAGCGCCTTGGCCAACCCAGTGATCAATGCGGTCTTGTTCTAAGCGAATACGCTCTTCTTGACCACGAGCAATCGGATTGAAAAAACCTAATTTTTCAATGAAACGACCGTCACGTGAATTACGGCTATCAGTAACAACTACTTGATAGAATGGACGCTTTTTTGCGCCGCCACGTTGCAAACGAATGGTAACCATATCGTCCTCATACTAGTTAAAAAATTTAAGGTCCCTAAATGGGAGTCCCGCTAATTGAAGCCGCGGAATTGTACTCCTTTTTGGGTTAATTGCAAGTTATAAGGCCAGCTTAAACGGAGTTAAATCAGCAATGGATGCAGGTTTAAAGGCTTCGTTAAGAATCGCAGATTTTCTGGTGAAGTCGAAGCCCCTCAGCCATCAACTGAATCGCCTTGTTCTGTAAAACATTTTTGACAATATGAGTCACTTAGCCCAGCATAAGTCGCCTGTTAAGTTGTAAGGTGCGCAGAGAATGAAATACCAATGGATCCTATTTGACGCTGATGAAACGCTATTCAACTTTGATGCCTTTGCGGGGCTCAGACTGATGTTCTCGCGCTATGGGGTTAACTTTAATGAGCAAGACTATCAACACTATCAAACCGTTAATTTACCGCTTTGGGTCGACTATCAGGCCGGAAAAATATCCGCTCGCGAACTCCAGCAGCAGCGCTTTAGCCAATGGGCGGCCAAGTTAGGACTTCATCCACAACAACTAAATAGTGCCTTTTTAAATGCCATGGCCGACATTTGCAGCTTATTACCGGGAGCCAAAGAACTTCTAGATGCTTTATCGGGCAAAGTCAAAATGGGGATCATCACCAACGGGTTCACCGCCTTACAAACGATCCGTTTAGAACGCACTGGTTTAAAAAGCTATTTTTTCCCACTGGTTATTTCCGAACAAGTCGGTATCGCTAAACCGCATGTTGATATTTTTAATCATGCCTTTAAGCACATGAAGCATCCTGCAAAAGACTCTATTTTAATGGTGGGGGACAATCTGCACTCGGATATTCAAGGCGGGATTAACGCAGGTATTGATACTTGTTGGTTGAACCGACATGGTCATGCTAAACCTGAAGGGATTGCGCCTAAGCACGAAGTGAATTCACTTAAAGAACTGCAACACCTACTGATGACTGCTTAAGTAAGTTGCAAGTCAAAATGTTAAAAGGAGCATCGCCCTTCAGCTGATGCCCCTTTCTGTTATATGAACCTTTACCCTTTTTAGGCCGCTCCACTTTGCTTTTAAACAGTGGACTGGTGACTAAAGCTTTAAGCGCATTATCATTGATCTGGCCTCGGCCATGCGCATGGGCAAGCTGCTTAGCCCGTTTGTTTTTGTGACTCATGTTCACCTCATTAGTTAGTGTTACAACACCGCCCTTGGCGACGAAGTGAGCAATTATATAGCAAGTCTCATCAATTAGTACAACAATGTAATCATGTCATTCATCACCGAAGGATCGCTCAACTTGAATCCCTACTTTCCCCAAAATGTCCATAAACACTATCACGCCCACGTGTATTTCGATGCTACGAGCCTCGAATTTGCGACACAGCTATGCCAACAGGCCGCGCAAAAATGCGCGATTAAAATGGGGAGAGTGCATCAAACCTTAGTTGGCCCTCACCCACATTGGAGTTGCCAGCTTAGTTTCTCAGAACAACATTTTGAACAGCTCATTCCTTGGTTAGAAGCACAACGCCAAGACTTAAACATTTTGGTGCATGCCCAAACCGGTAATAACTTACGCGATCATACCGAGTACGCCTATTGGCTAGGAACTCCCCAATCTTTAAATTTATCGATGTTTAAAAAAGGTAGCGATGGTGAAGATGACGACAGTTAAGCAAGCCAAACCTTGACTGACACGCGATAAAGCATACTGAGTTACCGAAACGCGATGGTTTCGCCCATGTCGATTTGCGACATCAAAAAAAGCCGCTCTGTTATTTCACAGAGCGGCTTTTAAGCACAAGCTAAAACTCAAGTTAAAGAATTACTGACGCTCTAAAACAAACATCTGATTTTCAGCACCCGCCTTACAAGTATATTGGATGATATTAGCACCATCAGCCGCTGACTTAGACGCCACATCTAAACACAACTCACTATTTCGGTTAATGATTCTCCATTTACCTGAACCTGCAGCTTGGAAGCGGAACTGTTGATTCGCACCACCCCAGTAATCATAGAGTTGTACATTGGCTGCTGCACTGGTTGAAGAAGAAGCCACTTCTACCCCTTTCGTTGAAGCATTCACTGGCGAAATACGATGCCAAATACCATCCACGTTAGAGATAACAAACTTCTGGCAATCGTTAGCTAACCAACTAAATTGCTGCACATTCGTCCCATTACTGCTACCACAGTTGGCAACATCAAGCGCTTTCGCACTATGCAATGGTGAAATTTTGTAGGTGCCATTCACGGTACCATTCACCACCGAGCTTCCGCCATCGGAACCCCCACTGGTATAGCCATTATAAACTTCAAACTCGGCGATTTGCGGGCTTGCGCTCGCAGCCTGAATCACAAAGCTCAGCTTGTTCAAGTTGACGTCAGAGAAAGTAATCACATCTGGCACCGTACCGCCATTTGCCAAAGTTTCACCCGTATCATAGTTCACTAATGCCCAAGAACTAATCCGCCCCTCGGTGCCTGAAGATGGAACAATTCTTACGGCGTTGATAGTGGTATTTAGATTTTTAACGTTAATGGTACCGGTTGAGCCTGAAGGGGCCCAATAGGTAGCGGTGTCACCATCAATCACATTACCGTAACTGGTACCACTGGCTTTAGAACTACCATCTGCGGCAGCGTTTAAGGCAAGATTCTCACCATCACCAGGAACCGTAGGATCGGTCGGATCGGTTGGGTCAGTTGGATCGGTTGGGTCAGTCGGATCCGTCGGTGAACAGCTCCCGTCAGACACAGCCAGGCCTTTATTTGCCCCGGCAGCCGCTAACACCAAGGCAGGAACACAACTTGCGTCATCCATCGAGTAACTATACGGAATACTAATAGAAGTGGTTGAAACAGGGTTCGGTCCAGCGGGGTGTAACTTATCATCGTCAGACGACCAACTCACGTTGTCCCATATATTGCCACTCACCTGCCAATAACCCATATCATTGGTATAGAAAGTCCCTAAAGGATCGCTAGAATCTTTCACATAGTTATTTTCAGCACGAATTTGGCCGCCAATTCGAGGATTCATTCCCGAAGAGATTAAACCATCATAGTAATTGTTGTAAGAGTGAGCCGTTGCGTGTCTAAGCAAGGGAGTGCGAGAGTTAATATTTTGGTAATAGTTGTGATGAAAGGTCACTGGACCATTGGTGTCATCACTATCGCTAGAGCCAACCAAACCACCCCGTCCAGAATTGCGTAATATACTGTAAGATAGCGTGACATACTTGGTGGTGGCTTTCATATCAAATAAGGCATCATAGCCGTCACTTTCTCCGCCGCTGGCCTCTAATGTGACGTGATCCACCCAGACGTTATATACATTACTCTCCATACCAATGGCATCCCCACCATTAGAGGTTGGTGAGCCTGATTTTTTAACATTCCGAACGTGAACATTTTGAATAATAATGTTTGATGCCGCTCGTAGATGAATACCGAGCTCATCAAATAAAGCGCCACTACCGACCCCAATAATACTAATATTACTGACTTCTTTTAGTTCAATTTTATCTGCTGCTGTATTACAACTATCGCCAGATACTTGACTGGTATTACCGTGATTAATAGTGCCCTCAACTCTAATAATAATAGGCGTATCACTAGAGGATCGATTACATAAGGCTTCGTGAATTTGGGTACCGGTACTGGCATAAACAACCGCACCACCTTGTCCCCCAGTCGTTCCACCATTTTGAGTAGCAAAACCGCCGTTGGCTAAAGCCCCCGCTGTATACAAAGACACAGCAATCGCTGTCGCCTTCAATGTAAATAAAGAATATTTCTTCGCTTGCATTATCATCTCAAATCCTATTCAAATTCATGTAAAGGAATGACAAATCTGCATATACATCATGCTACAACTTGATAATATCATTTCTTATGATCTTATTTTAATGAACACACCCAACAGATTTAAAGCCATTATAAAAATACATAAAAAACAATTTAAAACTTATATATTTAGGATTAAATACAACCTCCCACAAGAACTAAAAACCTATCACCCACAAAAAAACACAAAACAAAATAGCGGATCTAAAAAAACAAACCGTTATTTCGATAATCAATAGTTGTATAAAGTGAGTAAGAAATCAACAGAGTAATTTGGGAATGTTGAGCTATTTCACACTAATGATTTTATAAAACATTCCTAAACAAAAAGTAACGAGCAACTCAAGGATAAAACAGGTGCCTATAAATTAATCATTAAGAGAAAAAGGTCTAAATGATTTACATCACATAATAAAAAAACAATCCTCCCCCAATTAATATAACCACAATAAAACCCCCAACATACTGATATATAATGAAATATATGAACCACTTAATTCATCAAGAAGATTCGCAATCAATGATTGACCTTGAATTTAATCATCGGTTTTTTAGGGGCCACTTTTAAACTCATCTGAAAAACGTTTAAATTTAGAAGGCGAAATAAAAGTCACAAGACTTTAAACAACAAACAAAAAACGTAAAAAAACAAAAGCAAAAACAAAAAATAAAACAAGGATAAATTAAATTTAGTCTATCAAATCAGATAAATAGCTTAGTCTTTAGTAAAGGCAGACGCAGTTCTCTTTCAGAAAATAAATAACGCCCATAAAATTTCAACATAGCAGAAGAAGCCCTTAGATTAGAATGAATAGCTGAATCGCTCCCCCCAAAGCAGATGATTAATTGGTGACAAAATGCCGTAGATGGTTTTTTAGATGAGCATATAAAATTTAAATGTACACACCTAGCATTAGGAAGTAATAACTCGTTAACCAGCAATCGAGAAGCATCCCAGCAAAGTGACAATTAGGCTTAATGAGATGCCCATATCAGGCCACTTAACTGGATAATTTATAGCCTAAACTGCTCCACTGCTCGTAAAGTTTTGAACAAAACGGATCACTAGTGGGTAAGTTAACCTCGCTGAGAGAAGTAGCTTTAATTACCAATGGGCACTAGCCTTTCAGTTAATCAGGCGCAAGTCTAAGCCTGCACCTAGAGCATCACAACGAGGACCCCAAAATGTCGAAAGATCCCCGACATATCGATAAACGCTTACCTTTGGTGATGGTCTTATTTATTGGTGTATTTTGTTACTACACCTGGTCACCTGATAGCCCGTTTCAAACCTCTCAGCTCCCCCGCTTAGAACAGGCCCTGAGCCAGACTTTTCAAGGGCTGAGTCGTGGCAATATTCGCCTACTAGCGAGTCGGAAAACATCCCCCAGCCACTACAACTTGAAGGCCATCACCACCGATGGTTCCGCTCTTGAATTACAAATCTTGGCGAACCTCCCCCAGCCACCAGCCATCGGTTCTCTCTGGCGAGTCAGCGGCAAACTCCAATGGCAAGGTGACATCGCTATTCTCGACACCCTCGTCGCTAAAGGAAGTATGACAAAACGCCACTGAGCCTCAATAAGAAGCGCCAATACCAACTGAATCGCTAACGATACCAAGCCTAAATAATAAAACAGGCTGGTAACAAAAAATCTCCAATAAACTGCGCCAACGCAAGGTTAATCGCGAGCTATGTCTGAATAATAAAATCAGCTGATGATGAAAAGGACAAAGTGATGAGTGAAACAAACTGGAAGTGGCTATTGTACATCAGTATTGGGCTTGGCTTAACGCTAGTATTGTTAGGCGTCGCGCTGGCTATGTTTACCAGCATCAGTGTTGACAGGGGCGTTCAAGGGGTACAAATTATCGCCGGGATCATCGGTGCAGGCTTATTACTAATGGTGCCCAGTAAGATCCTACTCACCCTCATGTTAATGAAAGACAAACCGAAGCGGAACCCCCACACTAAGTTATGACAGGGATCATCAGGCTTGGCTATTTACAACTGCTGTTCTATCCATTGTGACAGCGCTTGCGCGGGCAAAGCCCCGGCTTGCTGAGCCAGTAATTTACCACCTTTAAAACAAATTAAGGTCGGGATAGAGCGGATCTGATAACGCTGCGCCAAGACTGGCAATATTTCAGTGTTCACTTTCAAAAACTGAGCTCGATGCGCAAACTGCTGAGCCGCTTGCTGATAGGCCGGAGCCATACTCTTACATGGGCCACACCAAGGCGCCCAAAAGTCGACAAGCACCGGTAAGTCTCCCTTTAAATGACGAGCCAAAGCGGCTTCATCGACCTCAATGGCTTTCCCCGCAAATAAGTCCTGAGAACATTTACCACACTTCGCTTGCTCGGACATACGTGCTTGAGGAACACGATTACCCGCTTGACAGCTGGGACAAATAACTATTAACGCTGCACTCATTGTTTTCCTCTTTCTTTCATTTCAAGGCTTTCTAAACAGAGCCTATAGCGCTTGTAAATGCTCGACCAGCAACTGCAAACTACGTCGCCCACGAAATTCATTTACATCCAGTTTATAAACTAATTGCACCTGCTTCAACGCAGCATTTGGCCACACACTACGATCCACATTAAAAGCTATCGCATCAATTTCCTGTGACATTCCAGGTAATTTCACACTCATCTTCAAGTGCTTTTCCCCTACAACCCGCTGGCTGCATAGTTCGAAATGGCCATCAAATAGCGGTTCTGGGAAACCTTGTCCCCAAGGCCCAGCTTCGCGAAGCATCTCGGCAAACGACAATACCTGATATTCAGCTGGCAATTCACCATCACTCCATAGAGTATGGGTTAAACAATCCTCATCAACAAAATCGCTAGAGGTTTGCTCCAAGCAAGCTTTAAATTCGGCCAAGCGAGTCTGAGGTAAAGATAAACCAGCCGCCATTGCATGGCCGCCAAATTTACTAATCAAGCCCGGATTCTGAGTGTCAATTCGCTCCAATAAGTCACGTAAATGAACCCCTGCGACTGAGCGCCCCGAGCCTTTTACTTCGCCCTTGTCACCATCGGCAAAAGCAAATACCGGACGGTAATACTGCTCTTTAATTCGTGATGCGACTAAACCAACCACTCCTTGATGCCAGTCAGCCTGATATAAACACAGCGCCTTGGGTAAGCTCTCACTATCTAAACACAGTTGATTAACAATCACTTGTGCCTCTTGCTGCATACTTTGTTCAATGTCTTTGCGCTCACTATTAAGACTATCCATTTCACTCGCTAATTGCCGAGCATGGTGAATATCATCACTCAACAAACAATGAATACCCAAACTCATGTCGTCTAAGCGGCCCACAGCATTTAAACGCGGACCAATCGCAAAACCGAGATCGCTAGCCACCATGTTGCTCTTGTTACGCCCCGAGACTTCAATTAAGGCTTGGATCCCTGGCCTACACACTCCGGCACGGATCCGCTGTAAACCTTGATGCACCAAAATGCGATTATTGCTGTCTAGCGGCACCACATCCGCCACCGTGCCCAAGGCAACCAAGTCGAGTAAATTCGCAATATTAGGTTCTGCGATCGCTTGTTGAGTAAATAAATCAAGTTCACGCATCTTACTGCGTAAAGCCATCAACAAATAAAATGCCACCCCAACACCCGCTAAGTTTTTACTGGGAAAGGCGCACGCCGACAAATTGGGATTCACAATGGCCGCAGCCTTTGGCAAATGTTCGCCGGGTAGATGATGATCGGTGATTAAGACCGGGATCCCCAAAGCTTGCGCCTTATCCACCCCCGCGATACTTGAAATACCGTTGTCTACGGTAATGATCAGCTGCGCACCTTTAGCCGCCGCAAGCTCGACGATTTCAGGGCTTAAACCATAGCCATATTCAAAGCGATTAGGCACAATGAAATCCAGTGATTGAAAGCCAAACAACGGTAAGCCAGCCATAAGTAAGGCAGTACTAGTGGCTCCATCGGCATCAAAATCACCCACCACCAAAATTTTACGGCCATTGGCTAAGTGATCAATCAATAGCTTGACCGCTTCATTCATGCCGTTTAAGCCCTTAAACGGCAACAAGGCCTGAGCCCGGCGCTCCACATCGGCGGTGCTGCGCACCCCACGACGTAAATAAATCTGCTTCAGTAATTCAGGCCATTCGGCAGGTAAAGCCTGGTTATCTAGCTGCTCTCGACGACGTAATAACACGTAATTTTGTACTCTACATAGGGGGCAAAATAGGACTCATAAAAAAGGCTCCTAAGGAGCCTACAATACTTAGCTACGTTGTAATAATTCCAGCAGGGCTGCTGGCGGACGATAACCAGGTAGCATTCTGCCATCTTGCAATACCATCGCTGGTGTCCCACGAACACCAAAAGCCTCACCTAAGTGATATTGCTCAATCACATCTTCCTTACAGGAAACCTGCGCAATCGCCCCCCCTTGTTTAGCCGAGCTTAAGGCTGCAGCTTTGTCATCGGCACACCATACATTTTGCATAGTATGGTAAGCAGGTGACTGTAAACCACCCCGCGGGAAGGCTAAGTAACGTACCGTAATGCCTAAATCGGTATAACCCGGTAACTGCTCAATCTTATTGGTATCGGGATTTTTCTCTTGATAAGTGTATAACTCACTATGCAACTTACGACAATAACCACAGCTGGTATCAGTAAATACGGTAATCACATATTTTTCATCTTTAGCCTTAAAGGTGATCATATCATCTTCAAAATTGGCTAACTGCTTAAGTCGTACCGCAGACATACTTTGGTCAGTTAAATTGACTCGATTCACCAAATCAAACAAGCTGCCTTGCAACAAGTAGTTGCCATCTTGACTCACATAAAAAATCCCCTGACTACTGACGACTTCGTAAATTCCCGCCAAGGGGGTTTCGGCAATAGAGTCAATATTAACCCCAAGACGAGCAGCGATCAGTTGCTGGATTTTAGTCAAATCTAACTGAGCCGATACACGACTAGGCGCTTTGCTTTGCTCGCCACCACTTATTTCAGTACTGCTATTGCTCCAAGCTTGACTAACACTCAAACCAAGTAAGCTTAGCGACAATACCAGGGCCTTTGATAACTTCATTAGATCTTCTCCGAATTAGAACTTGTAGTAGCAGACCGAGTAAACTCTGCAAAACTTACCGTCTCTATTGAATAAATGCAAACTTGTTGCTCACGCTCGCGGGTGATGCTGATCATAGACCGAACGTAAACGCTCGTTAGCCACATGCGTATAAATTTGCGTGGTGGATAGGTCACTGTGCCCTAACAACATTTGAACCACCCTTAGGTCTGCACCATGGTTCAGCAAGTGAGTGGCAAAGGCATGACGCAGGGTATGTGGCGATAAACCCTCGGATATGCCAGCTAAGCCTGCGTAACGTTTAATCCGGTGCCAAAAGGTTTGCCGCGTCATCTGACAGCCTCGCGCACTAGGGAACAATACATCACTCTCAGTTTTAAGTAATAAGGGCCGTGATTGCCGTAAATAACCTTCTAAACAGTCCACCGCTTGCTCACCTAAGGGAACCAAACGCTCCTTACCGCCTTTGCCAACGACTCTCACCAAACCTTGGCGCAAGCTTACTTGCTCCATTTGCAGACCAACCAATTCAGTCACTCGTAAACCGGTGGCATACAACACTTCCAGCATGGCTAAATCTCGATGCTGGATCGGATCATCAAGCTGTGGCTGAGCCAACAAAAGGTCCACCTCGGCCTCACTGAGTGTTCCTGGCAGATGCTTAGCCAACTTTGGCTGTACCAATAGTGCGGTGGGATCATCCTCGCGTAGCTGCTGCTGTAACAAAAAACGATAAAAACGGCGCAAGGTTGACAATTGCCGAGCCGCAGAGCTAGCTTTTTGCCCTTGCTCATACCGTGCACTAATAAATGCTTGTAAATCTAAAGCCGAGGCTCGCTCTAGAAACAGGCCTTGCTTGGTCAAAAATAACGCCAGTTGCTGGAGGTCGTTACGATAAGAAAGCAGCGTATTATCAGCTAAATTATATTCAAACCATAGCTGCTCAATAAATCGGTCTAGATAAACCGTCGAACTATCAGGAATATTTTTACTTGGCATATTGCTTCACTGTGATTGCTAATCTGCAAATGAGTATATTGGTGTTGCTGAAAGCTTTTGCTACACTGCCCGCGCTGCAAACCAACGCGAAAGGACGTTTACCCATGCGTATTGGCCTCTTTTATGGCTCATCTACTTGTTATACCGAAATGGCCGCCGAAAAAATTCAAGCTGAATTTGGCGAAGACCAAGTGGATCTATTTAATGTGAAAGACTGTGATATTCAGAAAATGAGCGATTATTCGGTACTTATTCTGGGTATTTCTACTTGGGATTATGGCGAATTACAGGAAGATTGGGAAGCCGTCTGGGACAATCTTGAAACACTCGACCTGAAAAATAAAACCATCGCTCTGTTTGGCTTAGGTGATCAAGTGGGTTACTGCGAATGGTTTTTAGATGCCATGGGCATGTTGTTTGAACAACTAGCCCCTTCTGGCGCGAACTTTATCGGCTTTTGGCCAAACCAAGGCTATGAGTTCGAGGTCTCTAAAGCGCTCACAGAAGATGGAGAGTTTTTCTATGGTTTAGCTTTAGATGACGAAAATCAATATGATCTCAGCGACCAGCGCATTGCCAGCTGGTGCCAGCAATTAAGCCAAGAACTGCAACAATTAGGCATTGCTTAACCAGGCCTTACTGCACTCACATCGAGCACCGTCATGTAGGGCTAAGCAAAACTTATGAGGCTGTTGCTGCCACTTGTGATTTACTTGGCCCGATCAACAATATACTGAGGGCCAGCCATTAAATTAATGGTGGATAAGCGAGCGCTTTGGTTTGTTTAAAGAGCTGTGCGAACCGTCCTTCATTTAGTGAAATCATGTCCTCTATTGGTGCTAAAAAATACAGTTTTTACAATTCACATACATCTGGTTCAGCAGGCAGCGGTGAAGCTCCTCCTACGATTTTCCCATTATGTTCAATAAACCAGTACCCGGCTTTTTTGGAGCAGGTTGAACTGGCTACACAGGACTGGGTTGACGGGTTCAACAACAGACGGCTGCTGAGTTCGATTGGTGATATACCGCCAGCAGAGTACGAAGAAAACTACTATCGACAGTTGCCCGATGCTCGGGCAGCATAACTCAATAAACCTGCCTGCGAATTTGTCGGGGCGATTCACCTTGAGAACAGTCGCAAGCTTTGGTCCGTAAAAAGCATATTACAGATTGACTAAAGAAAGGAACATCGGCTGATTCGTTAGTTGTTTTCTAAGCGCTTTTGGTAAAAGTTTTGTCTACACCTTTCACTAAATAATCGGTATAGCGCCCTATGTCTACAAACCCAAATGACTCGTAAAATGTGGTGCCTAGAATATATAAGTATCGATGATAATATTTGGAATATCGCTGCGCTTAGCTTCGCTCTCAACTTGAGCCAATAGCAGACTAACGATGCGGTGATTTCTCAAAGTAGCAGACAACTAAAGAAACCTGATTTGAATGGAGGTGACACAATAACACCCGTTAAACCAGCAATCACTTCACTCGAGTTATCTCTAATAAATAGGGCAAATGATTGTTCTTCGAATTTTAGGATATGTTTCTGACTAAACTCACCCAAACCTTATAGATACTGACAAAGCAAAGTCAATTTCCAAGACTATCTCCGTACTTTGGTAGACCGCTAAGCAACTATTTTAATATCGTTTGAGTAACATGCATTGCAGCGGCTTGCATGGTTGCCACACAAGCACAAAGCATGACGAACGCTTGAAATTACAACCAAACTTCGGGTATCGGCCACAATCATAGTGGCCTGTTACACCAAACAGCTGTATTAGGCCGTTTCCGCAAGCCGTTCCTTTTGAGGCCCGACCAACAGGCTCACAATCACTGCTGCGAGCGTAGGCAGTAGCCATGCAAATCCTTGGCTAAATCCAGGTAGAATATTAAATGCGTCCATATTCACCCCTGTCGCTTTAATGGCGTCGAGAAGCCCAAACAATGCCGCGACCCCAACCATCAATCTCGCCGTCATTTTGGGACGCTTAAACCAAGTCACCAGCATGTTGAAAGCAATTAAAGCAACCGCCACCGGATAGATCCCAATCAAGATGGGGATCGATACCAGCAATAACTGATTGAGTCCAATATTGGCGACCAAGGCACAACAAGCCACACTCATAATTGCAATATATTTATAAGAGATCTTGGTATTATCACTCAGGTAAGTCGCGAAAGAAGACACCCCACCAATAGCCGTAGTAAAACATGCAAGACTCACCACGGCAGCCAACAACCATTGGCCTTGAGGACCAAATAATACTTTCACGTAGGCAACAATAATTTCACCGCCGTTGTTCGCACCCGGCGCCACTCCCGTCGCGGTAGCCCCTAAGTAAAACAACACCACATAAAACAGAGAGAGCCCTAAAGCAGCAATCAAGCTGGCTTTCACCAAATAGCCAAATTGCTGACGTTGATCAGTCACACCTTTGTTATTTAATGCATCGACCATCAATACCCCAAACATCAAAGCGGCAAGCGCATCCATGGTGTTATAACCATCGATAAAACCTTGACCAAATGGCATTTCGGCAAAGCCCTGCTGGGCTGGCGCTATTTCGGCAAAAGGGTGGCTAAATAGCGTAACGCCAATCACTGCAATACAAATAACCAACAGCGGAGTAATCACTTTACCAACCGAGTCAATTAACCCACCACGACGCAAAATAAAAAATAATGCAGCAATAAAATAAAACAAAGAATAAGCCATCAGCGTTAGCTGGCTAGCATTTTCAACCAGGGGGACAAAACCAAGTTCATAGGCAACCAAACAGGTACGGGGGATCCCGAACATGGGAACCAAGACTAAATAAATCGAGAGCGCGATTAAATTAGCAATTTGACTTGGCAAGTAGCGACCCAACTGCACAATTCCACCACCTGCCTTGGCTATCGCTAACAAACCTAACAAGGGAAGCCCTACAGCTGTCACTAAGAAGCCCAACATCGATAACAGCAAATTATCTCCCGCTAACATGCCGGCCATCGGCGGAAAAATTAAGTTTCCGGCCCCTAAAAAGAAAGCAAAAAGCATTAAGCCTAAACTCATCGTGTTCCATGAGCCAAGTGCTTTGGACATGTGTATCCCCCGTGTTAATCACTGCATCCTCAATTAACCGCGGAGTATATATTACGCAAATAAAACATAAAAGCAGTGAATCAAGCTGAATTAGTGAACTTTGATCTCTGGCAATAACCAAAAACTCTACATGTTTAGGTAGAAATCTCTACAAAGCGATACATATTGTGGACTATAATTTTTATCTTCTTGATAGATAAGAATTTGTTCACTATGAGCCAGAATATGAGCCTGTTTCGACAATAATAACAACATTCGGATCGGTGCCTTATGCGGCAATGAACGAACCATTGCCTTACGCTCAACCAACCAGCCTTTGGTTGCCGCACAAGTCAACCAGCGTGGTGCCTCGGTACAAGGCAAAATTAAGCCAACTCGAGTTTGCACATCAGACAATGACTGGAGCGCGCTAAAAAACTGCTCTGCGCTCAAGTCGCCATCATGCCGAGCTTGCTGACGTTTATGCTCAAACACCTGTCCAGCGGGGAAATAAGGCGGGTTCGATACAATTAACGAATAGGGCTGCGCACAACTAAACTGTTGCATACTCTGATGAAAAACTTGAATCGCTTCTGGCCAAGGACTATGGGCAACATTTTGTCGAGTCTGCTGGCAAGCAGCTGCGTCAATGTCGATAGCATCAATCTGAACATTGCCCAGCATACGTTGCGCCAACATCAAACTGATTAAGCCAGTGCCACATCCTACATCGAGCAGTCGACACTCCGCTGGCAGAGTTAGCCATGCCGCGAGTAAAATCCCATCGGTTCCCACCTTCATCGCGCAGCGATCATGAGCCACATGAAACTGCTTAAAAGTGAAACCCGAACATTGATTATGATTGATCACTTCTTGCTTGCCTTAGTTTGGCGCTATACTATGCCGCGAATGTAAATGACCCGCGCTTTTGGTTCAAGTCGATGGCGCCTCACAAACTGGTAGATTTTCCAATGACCTTTGAAGACCTCGACCTCGACCCACAAATTTTACACGCGGTTGAAGATATGGGCTTAACTAAAGCCACCACAATCCAACAACAAACCATCCCAGCGATGCTAGACGGTCGAGATGTATTAGCCAGTGCCCCCACTGGCACCGGAAAAACCTTGGCATTTTTGCTGCCGGCAATTCAGCATCTGCTGGATTATCCGCGCCGTAAAGCAGGTCCCGGTCGAGTGTTAATTTTAACTCCGACCCGAGAACTCGCAATGCAGGTGGCCGAGCAAGCTCGCCAAGCAACCGCGCATACCAGACTAAGCATCATGGATATTACCGGCGGGGTCAAATATGACGTCCACGCCGAACAGCTCAAGGGCAACATTGATATTGTGATAGCGACTCCTGGCCGTTTAATGGAATACATCACCTACAAAGTATTTGATTGCCAAGCCATTGAAGTCTTGATCCTCGATGAAGCTGATCGCATGTTAGACATGGGTTTCATTAATGACATGGAGACCATCAGCGACGCCACCAGTGAACGTAGCCAAACCGCTTTATTTTCCGCCACCTTAGAAGGTGCCGGGCTGCTACGTTTTGCTGAAAAAGTAATGAGCAATCCTCAGCAGATCGAAGTTGAGCCACCACGCAGAGAACGAGCCAAGATCCAACAGATTGTTCATTTTTGTGATGATGCTGAACACAAATACCAACTATTGCGCCACTACCTATTAAATGAAGACATCGAACGTAGCGTGGTATTTGTAAAAACCCGAGAACGTTTATACGCCTTAGCCGAGCGCCTACAAAGTGATGATATTAAAGCTTCCTATTTACGTGGTGAAATGGCACAAGATAAACGTAATCAAGCAATGCAAGCCTTTCGTGATGGCGAAGTGAAATTCCTGATTGCCACCGATGTTGCAGCACGCGGACTTGATGTCCCTGAAATTAGTCATGTATTTAACTACGACTTGCCACACACCCCAGATGTTTATGTGCACCGAATAGGACGTACAGCGCGTGCAGGCCGCAAAGGGATAGCGATCAACTTAGTCGAGGCGCATGACATGAGCGCCTTAGCCAAGGCCGAACGCTACACCGAAGAGCCGATTAAGCGTCGAGTGATCGAAGGTCTACGCCCCACTCATAAAATATCTGCGGCCCCGGCGAAAAAGAAAAAACCAAAAACCGTTGTCGATAAAAAATTGGCGAAAAAACGCGCTAAAGGGCGCGCAAAAAAACTAGCCAAAAAAGCCAAGTAACCCACGACAACAAAAAAGCCACGCAATGCGTGGCTTTTCATTGTCTCTTCGTTGCTTGTTACTTAGTGATAAACCCGAACTTCAACTCGGCGATTGTCTGCGCGACCAGCTTCAGTTGCATTACTGGCAACTGGTGCCGCAGCCCCTTTACCTTTCTCGATAGTCGTACTGGCGCTTACCCCTGAGGCTCGCAATGCATCGGCAACGTTATTTGCTCGGCGTTGACTCAAAGCCATATTGTAATCGGCATTACCGACACTGTCGGTGTAACCCACGGCATCAATCGTCAGATCGTTAGCCATAATTGTATCGGCGATACAATCCACTTTAGCTTGCTCTGCTTGGCTATACTTATCTTTATTGAAACCAAAAAGAACGTGTTTGAAGCCCATCACTTTATCGCCATCAACCATCACATATTGTTCACAGCCTTCTGGGATCAACACTGCAGCAGCCGCGACCACCGCAACTTGCTCTACAACCACAGCTTCTTCTACAACTGCTTGTTCAACGACGGCCTCTTCAACCGCAGCACAACCGCGTTCATCAACCACAGTACCGGCGGGGGTATCTGGACATTCATCTTGACTATTAATGACACCATCACCATCTTGATCTGGATTGGCGCAGAACATCGCCCCAGTAATAACGCCACCGACAGCGCCAGCACCACCACCAATCAAGGCACCAAGACCGCCACCAATGGCCGGGCAAATAATCCCAGCATCTCCTTTAGGTGCATTCGAACAACCTGACAATGTTGCAATACCCAGCAATGCCATGACCACTACAATCTTATTTTTCATACTATCTCCATATGGACTTTTTCGACTTCTCTGTCGACAACCTTGAGCAAAAATAAGTTAGCTATTACCAAAAACTGCTCTTCATGGCAGTTATATTCAATATTGGCAGGGCTTTTCCAAGATAACAAGTGAATCAATAAAAACGCCGAAACTCTCGCGATACATAAGCCCTAAGTTTAAAGCAAATTAAGCGTGATCACGTAAGAACGTTAAATGGTTAGCATCGGAACTCGCTTCATCAAAATAGTAACCATCAGCATTAAAAGCACAGAGTTGCTCGAGATTATTAGGCTTTTGTTCCAGCAGATAACGGGCCATTAAACCTCGCGCTTTTTTAGCATAAAAACTAATGATCTTGTACTGACCATTTTTCTGATCTTTAAATACAGGGGTCACCACTCGAGCATTCAGTGATTTGAGTTTTACCGCTTTGAAATACTCGTTGGAGGCTAAGTTTAGCAAAACATTATCTGCTTGCTGTTCCAAGGCTAAATTTAACTGTTCAGTAATTAGCTCTCCCCAGAACTGGTATAAGTTACTACCACGCTCATTCGCCAACTTAATCCCCATTTCCAAACGGTAGGCCATCATCAGATCGAGGGGGCGGAGGCAACCATATAGGCCAGATAAGATCCGCAGATGCTGCTGCGCATGATCAAGTTGCGACGCATCTAAACGATAAGCATCTAAACCAGTATAAACATCACCTTTAAAGGCAAAAATTGCCTGCCGAGCGAGGTCTTCCGGTAAATCAGCGGACCACTCGGCAAAGCGTGCCGCATTTAACCCCGCCAACTTATCACTAATTTTCATTAGACTAGCAATCTCCGCAGGACTCAATTGCCGAGCCACCTCAATCAACTTTGCGCTATGCGCTAACATCGCTGGGCGGGTGGCTTTAGTGCAAGGTACTGCTGAACTAAAATCTAAGGTTTTAGCTGGTGAAATAACCGCTAACATAATGCTCCTTTGTCCTAATAATCGACGGTCACACCGTCTAACATTCCGCTGTCTAAGTTATTAGATTTATCACTGCCTTGCAATTTAATCATCAACCTTAAATCATTTGGCGAATCGGCATGCGCAATCGCTTCGGCGTAACCAATTACGCCACTTTCATAGAGATCAAACAGGCTCTGATCGAAGGTCAGCATGCCCTGCTCTCGCGACCGATTCATGAGGTCTTTCAGTTTATGCATATCACCCTTGCGAATAATGTCGGCAGCTAGCGGCGTATTTAACAAGATTTCAAATACGCCACGGCGGCTACTCCCGTCTTTCACCGGAACCAGCTGCTGCGCGACAATCGCTCGCAGGTTAAAAGAAAGATCAAAACACAATTGCCGATGCCGCTCTTCTGGTACTAAATGCATGATTCTATCCAGAGCTTGGTTGGCGTTGTTGGCATGTAAGGTCGCCATACACAGATGACCGGTTTCGGAGAATTGCAGCGCAAATTCCATGGTTTCACGGGTTCGAATTTCACCGATTAAAATAACATCCGGCGCCTGACGCAAAGAGTTCTTCAAGGCCTCTTCAAAAGAAGGGGTATCGATCCCCACTTCACGCTGATTAACAATGCAGCCAGCGTGTTTGTGCATAAATTCCACCGGATCTTCAATGGTTAAAATATGTCCACTTGAATGATGATTGCGGTAATCAATCATACTGGCTTGGGTGGTCGACTTACCCGCACCAGTTGCCCCTACAAATAAGATTAAGCCTCGTTTTGACAAGCCAACTTCCTTCAGAATTGGAGGCAATTGTAGCTGTTCGAAACTGGGGATTTCAGTTTCAATCCGGCGGATCACCATGCTCGGCTGTTCACGCTGGAAAAATGCGCTCACCCGATAACGCCCCAAACCTTGACGAGCAATCGCAAAGTTAGCTTCGAGCTCCTGCAGAAATGCCTGCAGCTGCGACTCACTCCGAATGCTGGACAACATTGCCATTACCTGTTCAGGCTTCACTGGTTGTTCACTGAGCGGCTGTAAACGCCCACTAATCTTGGCGCTAGGAGGAACGCCTACCGATATATATAAATCGGAGGCCTTGCGCTCCGACATCTCTCGCAATAATTGATCAAGTAACATCGAAGCTCCTAAAAGTTATTGGGATCAGCCGCTTTCGCTTTCGCATCGTTATAAGCCACCAAACCTTGATTGACTAATTCTTTTAAATTTTGATCAAGAGTTTGCATTCCATGGGCCATACCGGTTTGGATCACCGAATACATCTGTGCCACCTTGTCTTCACGGATCAAGTTCCGAATCGCTGGAATACCAACCATAATCTCGTGGGCAGCCACTCGCCCACCGCCAAGTTTTTTCAGTAGGGTTTGCGCAATGACCGCCCTTAAAGATTCTGATAACATCGAGCGAACCATGTCTTTTTCTGCTGCAGGGAAGACATCAATCACCCGGTCAATGGTTTTCGCCGCCGAGGTGGTATGCAGCGTACCAAACACCAAATGCCCAGTTTCAGCGGCAGTCAGCGCTAAGCGAATGGTTTCTAAATCCCTTAATTCACCGACTAAAATAATGTCTGGATCTTCACGTAGGGCTGAACGTAAGGCATTAGTGAAACTATGGGTATCTCGATGTACTTCACGTTGGTTAATCAAACAATTTTTATTTTTATGGACAAATTCAATGGGGTCTTCAATGGTTAAAATGTGTTCATGACGCTGCTCATTAATATAATCAATCATCGCCGCCAAGGTGGTTGATTTACCTGAGCCAGTGGGGCCAGTCACCAGCACTAATCCACGCGGGTGTTCAGAAATTTGTCTAAAAATTGCGGGGGCAGCCAGCTGGTCTAAAGTCAGCACCTCTGAGGGAATCGTCCGAAATACCGCCGCCGAGCCTCTACTCTGTTGAAATGCATTCACCCTGAAGCGCGCAATACCGGGAACTTCAAAGGAAAAATCGATTTCCAAGTTTTCCTCATATTCTTTACGCTGCTTATCATTCATGATGTCATAAATTAGACTATGTACCTGTTTATGCTCTAAGGCGGGCAAATTAATCTTTCTGACTTCCCCATCCACTCGAATCATTGGTGGTAATTCCGCAGATAGGTGTAGATCAGACGCGTTATGTTTTACACTAAAGGCTAGTAATTCAGTAACATCCATTTATTCATTTCCCCGATGTTGAGACTATGAGCAGTATTACCCAAGCACTTCAATTTGTTAACCAAGAAATTCAGCAAGCGTTAGCTCAAGCACATCGCCCGCAAAATAGTGTAGCTTTGCTGGCGGTCAGTAAAACCAAACCGCTGAGCGACATTGCTGCAGCCTACCAAGCTGGACAACGCTTATTTGGTGAAAACTATGTCCAAGAAGGCGTCGATAAAATCGTTCAAAGTCGACAACAAACTTGGCTAAAAGATCCGATAGAGTGGCACTTTATTGGCCCCTTACAATCAAATAAGACTCGCTTGGTTGCAGAACACTTCGACTGGATGCAAACCCTAGCGCGAGACAAAATAGCCGAGCGCCTGAATGCACAACGTCCCAACAAAATGGCACCGCTTCAAGTGTGCTTACAAGTTAATATTAGTCAAGAATCGGCAAAATCGGGACTAAGCCTCACGCAAGTGGATGAGTTGGCAGCTTATGTTGCCAGCTTACCCAATTTGACTTTACGAGGCTTAATGGCCATTCCGCAGAAACTCGATAATGATCAGCGACTAGACCAACAATTTAAAGCAATGGCTGAAAAGTTTTCTCAACTACAGCAGCAATATGCTAGTGTCGATACCCTTTCCATGGGCATGAGTGGCGACATGCAAGATGCGATTAACCATGGCAGTACCATGGTACGTATAGGCAGTGCTATATTTGGCCAGCGTGGCTAAACAACAAGGAACAACAACATGACAGTTCGAATTGCGTTTATCGGTGGCGGCAACATGGCCAGTAGTTTAATTGGCGGCCTGATCGCTAATGGCACCGACGCAAGTAATATCACCGCCAGTGACCCAAACCTTGAACAACAGCAGAAGCTGCAACAAGAGTTTGCGATACCAGTGACCGACAATAATGCACAAGCCACCGCCCAAAGTGATGTAATTGTTTTAGCGGTAAAACCACAGCTCATGGCCGTCGTTTGTGAAGATCTGGCCAAACAAAGCGGCGATTTATCCAACAAACTATTTATCTCCATCGCGGCGGGTATCAGTATCGCACGTTTAAAAAACCTACTCGGTGAAAAAACCGCCATTGTAAGAACCATGCCGAATACACCAGCCTTAGTGGGCCGAGGCATGACTGGACTGTATGCTCCTAGCGATGTAAGCGCCCAACAAAGCGCAGCAGCAGAGCAACTGATGCAAGCGGTTGGAGAGACTTGCTGGGTACAACAAGAAGATCAAATTAACCACATTATTGCCGCAGCTGGTAGTGCACCTGCTTATTTTTTCTTGTTCATGGAAGCCATGCAACAACATGCCGAACACTTAGGTTTTAGTCCTGAGCAGGCGCGCCAATTGGTGCAACAATCGGCTTTAGGTAGCGCTGAACTGGTCGCGGCTAATCCAGACCTTGATTTAACGACCCTTCGGGCCAATGTTACATCTAAGGGAGGCACGACTGCCGAAGCCATTCGCGTGTTTGAAGAACAGCAATTACCGCGTATCGTCGGTCAAGCCATGGACGCCGCCATTGCGCGTGGGCGTGAAATGGAAAGTTTGTTTTAATTAATCAGAGGATCTTATGCAAGCGTTTAGTTATTTAATTGAAGTTGTATTCAACCTCTACCTGATGGTGGTATTGCTGCGAGTTTGGCTACAAATGGCTCGTGCTGATTTTTATAACCCATTGAGTCAGTTTATTGTTAAAGCCACCAACCCTATCGTGGTCCCCATCCGTCGAATTATTCCCGGATTTGCTGGTGTTGATTGGGCAGCAGTATTATTGGCAGTATTTGTTGCCGCAGTGAAATGGGCTCTTTTAATGCAAATGTCTGGCGGGATTAGCTGGCCGCAACTGCCACTAATTGCGCTACTCAATACTCTGAAAGAAGCCGGCTATATGATCTTTTGGGTGCTGCTACTCCGCGCGATTTTAAGTTGGGTAAGCCAAGGTCGTAGCCCGGTAGAATATGTACTAGGGCAACTCACAGAACCGATGCTCTCGCCCATTCGCCGGATTATTCCAGCAATCGGCGGACTCGATCTCTCGGTCTTAGTCTTGTTTGTTGCCTTGAACTTTTTAAACTTATTGATTAGTGGTTGGATCCCGCTTTGGAGCCTGCTGTAAATGCCAGCAGTGTCGATGGAAGGCGTAAACCTGCGTTTGCAGGTTTACGTGCAACCCAAAGCGAGTCGCGATGCCATCGTCGGTCTACATGGCGAAGAACTAAAAATCGCCATTACGGCCCCCCCTATCGATGGTAAAGCCAACCAGCACCTGAGTAAATTTATTGCCAAGCAATGCAAGGTGGCGAAGTCGCAAGTAAGCATTATTCGCGGTGATTTGGGCCGACACAAAACCATTGAAGTAACATCGCCACAAATTATTCCTGAAATAATTGCCAACTTAATGTAAGCAATGACCCACATTTTATTTCTATACTAAAACCAAAGTTTTTTAAAAGGTTAGCATCATGCGTAAGTATCTATTGTTTAGCTTTGTCAGTAGCCTGCTACTGTTTGCCTTTCCCAGCCAGGCTGAACAAAAAGTCTTGTTAGGTGACTATGAAGTCCACTATATGGCCCTAAACTCCACTTTTATTCCCGCCGAAGTCGCCAAGGTGTACCAACTGGAACGTAGTCGCTACAAAGGCTTAATTAACATCACAGTGTTAGATGCAAAAGCAAAAGGGAAGCCAGCTCTAGCGGTCAAAATATCGGGAACCGCGCAAAACTTAATTGGCAATCAAAATCAATTAGAATTCCAAGAAGTTCGTGAAGGCGATTCAATCTACTACCTTGCGCAACTGCGTTTTAGCAACGAGGAAACCTTTCGCTTTGAGATCTTGATTGGTGAAGGCCCTAAACAGCAGCGGCTTAAATTCAATCATAAATTTTATGTAGAATAAGCCAATATCGATCAAGCAGGCGATTAGGGCTTTTGGCAAGCAAGCCCTTCGATTACACTTAGGCTCACATCGACACAGACAAAGGTTTCCCATGCAAAAAGTTGTCTTGGCCACCGGTAACCCCGGTAAAGTTGCCGAACTTTCCGAGTTACTCAAACCCTTACAAAAACAAATTGTGGCGCAAAGTGAATTTGCCATTGTGGACGCCGAAGAAACCGGCACCACCTTTGTAGAAAATGCCATTATTAAAGCCCGCCATGCGGCAAAAATCACCGGTTTACCCGCTATTGCCGATGACTCTGGTTTAGCAGTGGATTATCTTAATGGTGCGCCGGGACTATATTCTTCACGTTATGCTGGCAGCAACGCCAGTGATCACGACAACGTACTAAAATTACTCGCAGCACTAAAAGACGTGCCCGAGTCGCAACGCGGTGCAGAGTTTCACTGCGTATTGGTGTATTTACGCCATGCCGATGACCCAGCCCCGCTGATTTGTCATGGTAAATGGCGCGGCCAAATCACCGAGCAGATCCACGGTGAAGGCGGCTTCGGTTATGATCCGGTATTTTGGGTTGCCGAACACCAGTCCACCTCCGCCCAGCTCAGCAAGGCAGAGAAAAACGCCTTAAGTCACCGAGGCCAAGCCCTTAGAGAATTATTAGCACAGCTTAATCATTGCGTATGTTAAGTCTTGCGCCGCCATTAAGTCTGTATGTTCACATCCCTTGGTGTGTTCAAAAATGCCCCTATTGTGACTTCAACTCCCATGGCTTAAAGCAAGACTTACCAGAAGCGGCATACATCAGTGCGCTTCTGGCTGACCTTGAACAAGACTTAGCACGTTTCCCCACACTACAAGGGCGCCCCTTACACAGTATCTTTATTGGTGGCGGCACACCAAGCCTGCTGTCTGCCGAAGCGATTGCGCGCTTGCTGCAGGGAATCAAGCAACATTTGCAGCTTGAGCCCGACACCGAAGTCACCATGGAGGCCAACCCGGGCACCGCCGAAGCAGACCGCTTTAAAGGCTACTTTCAAGCGGGCGTGAATCGTTTGTCGATTGGCGTACAAAGCTTTCAACAAAGCCATTTAAGCAAACTGGGACGGATCCACAGCGGCGAAGAGGCGCTGCGGGCCTTCGAATATGCGCAGCAAGCTGGCTTTAAACGGATCAACCTCGATTTAATGCATGGCCTGCCTAAGCAAAGCCTTGAGCAAGCGATGCAAGATCTACAGCAAGCCTTTGCGCTTGGCCCCAGCCACCTGTCCTGGTATCAACTCACCATTGAAGCCAATACCGCCTTTGCATCACGACCGCCCGCCTTACCCAACGAAGATCTGTTGTGGGATATTTTCGAGCAGGGACAGCAGCAATTAGCTCAGGCTGGCTATGCACAATACGAAGTGTCGGCCTATTGCCGCGATGGAGATCGCTCACAACACAACCTCAACTACTGGCGCTTTGGCGATTACTTAGGTATTGGTTGCGGAGCGCACGGCAAAATCACTGATTTGCAGACTCAGCATTTATTCAGAACCGAGAAGCTAAAACACCCGAAAGGCTACTTAGATCCGCAGCGGGAATTTCTCTATAAACAATGGCCAGTGGCAAACCAAGATTTAGCCTTTGAGTACTTCTTAAATCGGCTGCGCCTGTTTGAAGCCATCCCGAAAAGCGAGTTTGTGAACTTAACAGGCTTAAGTTTAAGCGCGTTGGAAAACGCACTCGACAGTGCCAAGCAACAAACCTTGCTGGAAGAAAATGCCACCAGCTGGCAGGTCACAAAAAAAGGCCGTTTATTTCTAAACGACCTACTGAATTGCTTTACCGATTAAATTAGGCTTTAGGCTTCGCGAGCGAAGATCAAATCCCACACCCCGTGGCCTAAACGATGGCCGCGGTTTTCAAACTTGGTTAAGGGACGCCAATCCGGACGCGGTACATAATCGTTAGTTTCAGAAGTATTGCGATAGCCTGGCGCCGCCTGCATCACTTCTAACATATGCTCGGCGTAATGCTGCCAGTCGGTCGCCATATGAAATACACCGCCAATTTTGAGTTTATTACGCAGCAATTCAACAAATTCTGGCTGAACAATGCGCCGTTTGTGATGACGTGATTTATGCCAAGGGTCGGGAAAGAACAGTTGCACCGTATCGAGGCTGTTGTCTGGAATACTATCGTTTAAAACTTCTACTGCATCGTGTTCAAAGACCCGCAGATTGTCGATCTGCGCATCCACTGCATCGGCCAAACAAGCACCCACCCCAGGGCGATGCACTTCAATGCCAATAAAATTAGTCTCAGGCGCATGCTTCGCCATCTCTACCAAAGAGGCGCCCATACCAAAACCAATTTCGAGTACAGTTTTCGCATCGCGACCAAATACCTGCGCCAGCGAATAGTTTGCGGCCTGATGATCCAGACCCAAGGTTGGCCAAAACTCGGTGAGCGCATTTTCCTGGCGCTTGGTTAAACGACCTTCTCGTTTTACAAAGCTACGAATTTTACGAAGTCGTTTGTCTTCGGCTTGCTCTTGAGGGGCCTCAGGAGCCGGGTTTTGATCTTGCTCACTCATGATAATTCCAGACTAAGAAATTGCAGGGACGTTCTAAATGTAGAACAGGGCTGGCATTATCCAAAGTTCTGGCCTTTGTGCAAGCTTTGCCCATTGAAAAACTCAAGTCGACTGAATTTTGAAAAGGCTAAATCAAGGCACCCAGTGGCATTTATCTAAGGAAGATAAAAGTATACTCAGCTCAGATTTATACCAGTGGCGTGAAAATTTCTAACTAACTGTGTCAAACGCTGGGGATCAATCGCCTTGCAAATTTGCCCCGCGGGTTGTTTAAAGGTTGGTACGTCTTCAGCAGCAACCATCGCATTAATCACCGACTCTTCGATTGCTTCGACACTGGCCAGATAAAAATCATCAAAAACCTCATCGTTTAAACAATGCATGGTGCGCATGGGCCCGGATAATTGCGGCATTTCTTGTTGATTTGCGGTGCTAAAGGCAAGAAAAATATCCCCCGAATTGTTTCCTCCCGGAGAACCATTGCGACCAATGCCAATCGCCGCCCGCTTCGCCATCCGCTTCAGCTGATGCGGTAACATCGGTGCATCGGTTGCCAAAATCACGATAATTGAGCCCTGCTCATGGTTGCTATGGATCCGATCTTCGGTCATCACTTTACCTAATGGCGCACCGAGTACATTAAACCAAGGACGAATGCCATGATTTGCCTGCACTAAAGCGGCTACCGTGTAAGTCTGCCCATCCACTTCGACCAAACGCGACGATGTTCCGGTGCCGCCTTTGAAATCATAGGCAATCATTCCGGTTCCCCCACCAACATTTCCTTCGGCAATTTTTCCAGCCGCGGCATTATTCAAAGCAGCCAGCGCATCCTGTTCGGTAATATGCAGCGCATTAATATCATTCAAAATACCATCAAAGGTTTCGGCGACAACCGGCATTGCCCATAGGTGATGCCCCTGCCACACCGCTTGATACTGCTGAATCATCCACTTCACCGCCGCATGGTGAGTCATCCCCACACCATGCGAATTGGTAATCATAATCGGACCCGTGAAGTAACCTCCATCTTGGATCCAGTGAGTCCCGGTCATTTCACCATTCCCGTTTAAGGCATACATGCCTGCCCATACAGGCCTTGGAGTATGACTTCGCCCATGTGGCAAGATAGCCGTAACCCCGGTGCATGCCGGAGAGAGGGGCTGTTCGTTTCTGATGGTTTGATAACCAACTAAAACGCCTGCAACATCGGTAATCGCATTGTTGGGGCCAGTACGTCCAGGAAAGGGAAGACCTAACTCTCTTGCTCGTCGTTTAGACATCATATTGCCCATACTCTCCTTAATCACTTGAGTTCTTAGATTTGAAATAAATACCGATCGAGGCGATGGCAACAGAAAACAACAGCATCAAAGTAGCAATGGCGTTAATTTCGGGTTTAATTCCGCGACGGATCATACCTAAGATAAATACCGGTAAAGTCGTGGAGTCCACCCCACTAATAAAATAAGTAATCACCAAATCGTCCATCGAAATAATGAAACTAAGCATGGCACCACCAATAACACCCGGTAAGATGAGAGGTAAGGTGATACGGCGAAAAGTTTGCCATTCATTTGCCCCCAGATCGGCAGAGGCCGACTCTATCTTCGGATCCATGCCAGCTAAGCGAGCGCTTACGACCACAAACACATAGCTGCTCAAGAAGGTGCAATGGCCAATAATAATCGTCGTATTACCCAGCGTGAAACCGGCACCAACGAAGAAAATCAGCAACGCAATGCCTAATACAATGTCAGGCATCACCATCGGAACAAATAACAGTAATCGGTAAAAGCCTTGTAATTTAAAACGAAAACGTGAAATGGCGATGGCTGCGCTAGTCCCCAATAGGGTCGCGATCAATGTGGCGCTACAAGCCACTTGTAAACTATTTTTCAGGGCATTCAATAATTGTGCGGTTGAATTCACATAGCTATTTGAATCCGCTAAGTGGGTCTGCGCGCCAAAAATACTGCGATACCAATCAAAGGTAAAGCCGTCCCAAATCATGATATTAATCGGATTTGAGTTAAATGAATAAATCACAATAAGCAGCACGGGGGCATACAAAAATACAAAGAAGAACGTACTATATACAGATAATAAACGGCCTAATGCAGTTTGCTTCTTCATCATCAGTTCCTAAGGTTGCTGTACTTTTTTGGCGGAGACAAACAAATAAAACGACAGAATGGCCAGCATCAAGAAGATAATCACCATCGACAAGGTCGCGCCAAAGGGCCAATTGCGAGCATATAAAAACTGTTGCTCCACCATGTTGCCAATCATCATCACCTTGGCGCCGCCCAATAAGTCAGGCACCACAAAATTACCGAGACTAGGAATAAAGACCAAGATAGAACCTGCGACAATCCCGGGAATGGTCATCGGAAGGACCACTCGTCTAAAGGTGGTAAATGGGGTCGCGCCTAAATCTTGGGATGCTTGCAACAAGCTCATGTCTAGTTTTTCAACACTGGAATAAATCGGTAAAAACATAAATGGAATAAAAATATACACCATGCCAATGATGACCGCGGTGCCTGAAAACATCAGATTTAAGGGCTCAGTAATAATGCCCGCCGCCTGTAAGAACTGATTGGCAAAACCGGAATTACGCAAAATCAGTACCCAGGCATATAACCTAACCACCATACTTGCAAAAAATGGCAAAGTAATAAGGAAGATAAAGAACGACTTCTGTTTTGCCGTTAAAGTAGCGACCCAAAAAGCAACGGGATAACAAATCACCAGGGTGCAAATCACCGTGGCACTCGCGAGCCCAATCGAACGTAATAAGATCTCAAGGTAAACCGAGTCAAACTCTTCATAAACACCATCGGCCCAGCCAAAAACCCGACCGTAATTCCAATGATAAAAATTCCACTCCACGCCCCCATACAGGCCCGGTTCCAAGAAGCTATAGAGCAACATAATACCGAGTGGGATCAGAAAAAATATCCCAAGAAACAAAGTCGTTGGAGCCAGCAAACCAGCTAACATCAGCCGCTGGCGTGCTCGAATAAACACACTCATGGCTTACTCCCAACGGCTGATTCAGGAATGGTATGCACTGCCTTGGGCTGATAATAAAGCACAACTTGATCACCTTGTGCCAAAGGAGTGGCATGTTGGCGCACTAAGGCCGATAACTGAAAGCCATTCGACAAGTGCCCATGCAATTGATAATCGCTGCCAATAAATACCACTTGATCAAGGGTCATGCTTAAACTCGCAAGCTGTTGCGAATCAAGAGGTGGCGTTAGCGACATTTGCTCGGGACGAAGCAATAAGGTCATCGGTTGGCCTAACGATGCCTCACCGTCTGTACTGTGGATTCGCAAGCCACCACAATCAATTTGAATGCCCTGCTGGTCTTGCTCGACGACTTTTCCAGTAAAGATATTACTTTCACTAATGAAGCTCGCCACAAAGTTATTTTTCGGGCGATGGTATATCTCATCTGGCGTACCAACCTGCTGAACCTTGCCACCGTTCAACACCACAATACGGTCAGACATGGTCAAGGCCTCTTCTTGGTCATGGGTGACAAAAATAAAGCAGATCCCTAATTCTGTTTGTAGATTTTTTAATTCAATTTGCATTTTTAAACGCAAGTTTTTATCTAAGGCTGACAAGGGTTCATCTAACAACAGTAACTTAGGACGGTTAATGATGGCTCGAGCTAAGGCGACTCGCTGCTGCTGGCCACCAGACAGTTGTACTGGATTACGTTTTTCGATCCCAGCTAAACCCACCATCTCCAAGGCCTCTGCCACACGTCGGTTACGCTCGGTTTTTGCCACCTTTGCGACATCCAGACCATAACCCACATTGTCTCCCACCGACAGATGAGGAAATAAAGCATAGGACTGAAACACGGTATTCACCGGCCGCTTGTGCGCAGGCTTGCCAATAATCGATTGACCATCCAGCAGAATATCGCCACTGTCGATCTCTTCGAAACCAGCCACTATTTTCAACAAGGTCGTTTTCCCACACCCAGAAGGACCAAGCAAGGTGATAAATTCACTCTGGGCAATAGACAAATCCACTGAATCCAAAGCATGTATCACTCCCCCTTCGGGCGTAATGAACTGACGATGAGCGCGACGAATTCGGACATATTCAGGGACTGGTACCGCAGTAGACATAAACAACCTCAAAAAATAAGAAAAGCGGGCAAGCCCGCATGCTGCAAACGATTAAGAAGAAGTACGGATTTTGGTCCAAGCTCTGTCATACAACTTAATGCCTTTACCTAATTCCTTAAACATTTGTAGTTTGGCTCTCACCGAAGCCGGTGGGTTAATACTCGGATTATTACGTAAATAGTCAGGCAACAATTCAATCGCATCTTTGTTCATCGTGCCGTTGGTTTGCTGCTTGGCATTTAAGGCGGCAATTTCAGGCTGGGTAAAAAATTCTAAGAATTTTTGGGCGTTCGCTTTATTCGGAGCACTTTTAAGCACACACATATTCTCTTGGTATTTGGTCGCACCTTCCTCGGGGATCACATACGCCAGCTCATCAGGATTCTCAAATACATATAACATTGCTCCGACATACCATTGAGCAGCAGCAATATCACCGGATTGCACCATCGGAATGCTGTCATAAGTAAAGGCTGAAATATTACCTTTTTGTTGAATGATATAGTCTTGCGCTACTTTTAAATCATCTCGGTCAGTACTGTTGACACTTTTACCATGAGTGATCAAACCTACACTAATAACTTCGCGCATCTCATCCAACATGGCGATATTTTTACCTTGCTTGGGTAACGCGAAGAAATCATCCCAAGAATTCAGCTCTGGAACCAACTCCTTGTTATAGAGGATCCCCACGGTACCCCAAGCGTAAGGCAAGCAGTATTCTCCTTTGGGGTCAGATTCTGCGGTAAGAAAAGCGCTATCGATATGCTTAAAACCCGAGTACTGATTAATATGAGTTTTTTCAAGTAAATGAAGCTGCGCCATAATGTCTTGCATGTGTACCGAAGGAAACACAATATCGTAGCCCGTCGCACCGGCCTGTAATTTAGCGAGCAACTCTTCATTAGAAGAATAAGTGTCTAACTTCACTTTAATTCCAGTCGATTCAGTAAAGCGGCTGAGCACCTCTGGGTTGATATATTCTCCCCAGTTGTAAAGGTTTAAGGTCTCTTCTGCCGACGCAACTTGGGAATAGCTAAAAGCAGAGCATGCGAGACTTGTCGCAAGCAAAGCCGTTTTCAGCATATGACCTCTTTTTCTAGAAATTGAACAGTTCATGAGCTCACCTTTGTTGATTGAAAAACAGTTAATTTGTTTATAAAAACACCACCCCTTCATTCTATGGTTAGGCATGATTATTTCAATATCAATATATGTTAGATTCGTAACATATTATTTTAATTTAAAAATCAATAGGTTATAAAAACCACTCTCTAGCAAGCACTGTTCAACTGTATATTTATGCACTAACTTGGATATATCGGCCTTGGTTTCGCACAGAGATGATGCAATAAATTGTTAATGACACAGGAGACAATATTTTGAAAAATACTTTTTCTTCAAAACCCGAGTTTATCGCCAACAACACCGCTCAAAAAATACAAGCTTTAATCCCTAAAGCCACCAAGTCAGAAGCGAGAGTTGCACAATTCATTCTATTAAACCTAGACCGAATCAGTTACGAGACTGGGGCTTCCATCGCCGAGAAAGCAGCCGTGAGCCAAATTACCGTGAGTCGTTTTCTAAAGCGGGCTGGCTATCAAGGGATCGCATCCCTCAAAGAAGCCTTGCAAAAAGAAGTGATCCCGATACAAGAAAGTGACAACCAACGCCTACCCGTTGACTCTTTTTACCGAGAAAATTTCAAACATGAGCTGCAAGCAATGATGCGTTTATATGAGCAATTTGAAACCGAACATTGGCAAAGCCTAGTTGCTTGCGTGAGTGCTGCCAGCAAAGTTTATGTTTCCGGGTTTCAATCTATACGCGGCGCAGCGGAAGATTTTAGTCGTCGCTTATCTTTGGCTCGCGACTCGGTGCAATACCTTTCACCTCACGATAGTATGCTGGCAGAATGGCTCGCAGAGGTGCCGCACTCCCAACAAGGCTACCATGCTTTAGTGATTTTAGATGTGGTGCCTTACGCAGCAGAAAGTCGCAAACTCTGTGAAGAAGCTCAAAGAGAAGGGATCCAAATTGTCATCATCACTGATGAGTTTTGCCATTGGGCAGTTGAATATGGAGCCCATATTATTTATTCAAAATCTAAATCTGGGTTATTTTTAGAATCCACTTGGGGAATAGTGCTCACCACCAATATGCTGGTAGATGCGGTTGCTAAGCGCTCCCCCAATAGTGAACAGCGGATCAAACGCTGGCAGGAAATCGCCAAACGTTTAGATTTTTTTTAGCCGATTGAGTGTGCGCTTGAGCACGACCTCACCCTAGAGCCCCATTAACGGCCTTCCTCAGAGCAACACAAACAACTGTTGCTGAAGATGCGGCCCGACTGGCTTAAACACAAACCTAAGACTCATCGGAGCATCAAGCACATCATATCTCTAATCTCATCCCGCGAGAGTCGGAGCTGTCCAGGCGCAAGCACTTCCACAATTTGGACAAACCTTCCGCTGACGAGCATAGACGAACAAGACAATGCTCGCAGCGAGGTCTGAATTCTAAGATATCCACTCCTTTCATTTTCGAACACGCGCTCTTAATTAAACAAAGCGCTGGTCGGAACGCTTATTAACAATCTCTTGCTCACTAGCTTGCAGCCAACCCGAGCGGCTCTGTGCTACCGCATCAAACTTGGCAATATAGGGTTTAATATCCAATAAGGGCGTGCCATCGAGGATATCGATACCCTGTACATAGATCCGATTGCCCACCACCTGACTCACCTCAAGCACCGACATACCAATGTGATTAGGTCGTAGCGGTGAGCGAGTAGAAAACACCCCGCGGGGCTGAGTATCCATGAAAGGCGTCACCCGCAACTCGGTGCGAATGGCTTTGTGAAAGTGATAAATCAGGTAAATATGCGAGAATCCTTCCAGATCGGCCAGCCCCTCGGCATATTGCGGGTCTAACACGATCTCACCTTTAACCTCACTCGCCCCCTTGGGTTGGATCGGCATATCTTCTAAACACTGGTAGGGAGAATGGATCACCCCGATGGATTGGATCTGCGGCATCAGCTGACTTCCTTTTATTCGCTAATAACTTGATAAACAATAACCATACGCTCAAGCAAGCACTTGTTCCAGCACGCCCGCCAATTGAAGCGAGGCGACATTGGCCCCGCTCTGAAAGCGATCGCTCAAGAACCCTCAGCCCCGTTTATATTAATTGCTCCTCGACCAGCAAATGCCCCCGTTGAACAAAGCCGGGATTGAAGGCTCATTTTCTCAAGCCAACAATCAATCCTGCTAAACATCAGTCACGAATAGCCTAAGCGCTTACTATCGACCGCCATTCAAGCATCCGCAAGACTGGACCAGCACATTATTTTTTGGTTTCAAGCATAAGAAAATTAAAGTATTTTTGTGCATTTATGCAGGCTGGTGTTGTAAGATTTGTCGTTCGCATATCCCATCCTGAGTGGCGCTTGATGGGCTTTGTTGCCAGCGATATGAAACAACCAGACTTGTGGCGTTAACTTTTTTGGAGGAAGGATGGACCGTCTATTAATTTCGGCAGCCAGTTTATACCAACGACTCGCTGATGATGATCTGAGGATTATCGATGTCAGCATGAAATCCGTGGTTGGGAAAGAAGCTATCGTTTATGAGACATTATCAGTCATTCCCAACAGTTACTATGTGGATTTGTCTAACGAGCTAGTCGACCATTCAAGTCCGCAGATCCACGCATTTCCATCATCCACGCAAGTATCGAAGCTGATGGAGAGTCTTGGGATCACCGCCAACACCACCATCGTAGTATATGATAACCAAGGGATCTACTCGTCGCCAAGGGCATGGTGGATCCTCAAGTCTTTTGGCCTCGCGAAGGTCTATATACTAGACGGTGGTCTCCCTGAATGGCTGAAACAAAACTACCCAAGCGCCACGGAATACCGCACGAAGGCTCACTCAGGAAGCTATCCCCCATTAAATTTTTCGACTGATGCTCTGGTTTTCAAGCAACAAGTCCTTGCTAATCTTACTCGCCAAGACTTTAGTGTGATTGATGTTCGCGCTTCTGGGCGATTTACTGGTACAGCGCAAGAACCAAGACCAGGCGTTCGAAGCGGACATATTCCCAAGTCGCTCAATCTGCCTTTCGAGCAAACCCTTGATGAGCATAAGTACAAAAGTTCAAGCGAGCTACAAGCCTTGTTCTCTGCAGTAATACAAGATGCTTCAAAGCCACTGGTGTTCTCTTGTGGCTCCGGCATTACCGCTTGTATTGGCTTAGTTGCAGCCTTATTAGCGAACTACACGCAGGTGGCACTTTATGATGGCTCTTGGTCTGAATGGGGAAGTGATCATGCTCTGCCGATAGAGCCAAGCCAACCGTAGCGCCTGTGAATAAGCAAACAAGCTGGAGCGGCGCGACTATTTTGGCTTAGTTTTTCAATCTTGGCGAAGGTCTTCAATGATTAAAAAACGTTCAAGAAAGGTCTTGGCGTTCATCGGTAATCCCTCAGGCAACGAACAGTAAGATCACCATTGCGCCTCAAATGGCTGAGCAGCAATGCTGCAAAGTTGGTGACGCATAAGTATGGCCAAACATACCGCGAGTTCGATTAACAGCTCATAGATATATAAAAGGGGGCCTATCGATGCCCCCTTTCAGCGCGATATCCGCATAAACAGCACAATGCTTCGCTCAACGCAGCTTACTTATATTTAAAACGATTCACCTGTTGTACCATTTGAACGCTCACCTCAAGCAAGTCTTCGGTGGCTTGTTGTAACTGCTTACTGTCCTGACTCAACGACGCCGTACCTTGGCTCAACGATTCCACATCCTTGGTGACCGCATTGGTCACATTGGCTTGCTCCTCACTGGCGCTGGCTATCATGTTCACCATGTCATTCACCGAACTCATTTCTTGCTTAATCTGAACCAAAGACTCACCCGTGCCCTGCGCCGACTTGATGGTTTCGCTCACCATCACCTTGCCCGCTCGCGTGGCTTGATAAGAAGTTTCGGCCTGAGTTTGCAGATTACCGATAATTTGTTCAATTTCAGTGGTTGATTGGTGGGTTTTTCTGGCAAGCGCCCTTACTTCATCGGCCACCACGGCAAAACCACGTCCCAACTCCCCTGCCCGTGCGGCCTCAATGGCCGCATTCAAGGCCAAGAGGTTGGTTTGTTCGGCAATGCCTTTAATCACATCTAATACACTACCAATATTATCACTCACTTGTTTCAGGTTACTTACATCTTCAGCAGTCTTATCTAAGTTATCAACCAGCGCTGTTACCTGAGCAATATTATCATCAATGGCCCGATGTCCTTCGATGGAAAGTTGATACGCCTGCTGCGTTTTACTGGCAGTATTTGCGGCATTCCCGGCAATGTCTTTGGTGGCAATTCCCAGTTGCTGAAGATTGCCCAAAGAGGTGCTGGTGAGCTCAGTCTGCTCGATGGTATTGGCGGTGCTTTTATCATTAATCATCCGCACATTTTCGGATACCAGCTCTAAGTGACTGGCTGCATCCGCCATATCCTGCACAATGTGTTGCACGGTTTGAATAAAACTATTAAAACTGCGACTTAGCTGGCCAATTTCATCATCACTCTGGAGTGGGATCCGGGCGGTTAAATCGCCATCACCTTCGGCAATTCCGGCCAGCATGATATTTACATCCGCTAAGGGACGGATCACTAACTGACGCAGCGATACGATCATTAATATTAGAATTAGAGCCGCCATGACAACGATGGTGAGAATCTCTTGATGTAATTTCTGGATTAAGGCGGAGTCCATGACTTGACGCGTCACTGCAACTTCAATTTGACCGGTGGCTTTGCCGTCCCACGCCATCGGTATGATTAAATTATCATCAACACTGGCTTGACGAGTCACACTTTTCGCCATCAACTTACCACGTTGATCGCTGACTTTAATGCCGACAATCATTGAATCATCACTGAAAGAATTAATAATCGCTTGAATGACATCCAAGTCATAAACAAATATCGGTTCATTTAGAATAATACTCATTTGTTTGCTTAGGGCTTGTTTTTGATGCTCGTATTGCTGAGTCAGGCTGGCATTGCTATTCCAGTACAACACGCCCACAACCAGCAGGCCCACAATCAGGATAGTCGCAACAAGTAAACTAGAGAGTTTAGCGGTAATAGTTTTCATAAATTAATTTCCAACAACGGGGTCAAACCAAAACTCTTGGGGGATGGCTCGCACTTTTTCAGTTAAGTAAGGGTTGTCTAAATCAAAGATACGGCGTTGCGCCAACTGACCTTGCTGCAAAGCATTTTTCACGTCTGGGTGATTGAGAAATAAGGCCTGATAGCTGCCGTCTTCAAACATCTGCTGTAAAATGCCGTATAAGTGCTCCGCTAAATGCTGATTGTCTTTTTTTACAAAGAACAACAGTGGCATTTTATAACGCAGCATCACATAGGGATCGACAGTTAAATTATACTGAGCTTCCCGTTGCAGCTCTCCCCAAGGTTCAAAAATTCCCCGAGGAAAATAATCACAGCGTTCCGCTTCGACCATCGCAAAGATATTCGGATAACCCAAACTTTTGGCCACCTTCACCCCATTTGCTTCCAAAATGGCGGTGTCGGCCCATAGCTTACCCTGGCACGGAATATACTCCCGCATCTCATCCCAACTGTTAACCTGACTAAAGCGCTGGCGATTTTGCTGTTTAATAATCCCTAGGCGCATCCCGATGATGCCGCGGAAAATAGGGAAATAAATCGCAGTTAATTCCTGCTCTCGCTCAGCAGAGGTGGCCGTCCATATTAAATCTAATCCCCCATCATTCAGATCGGCCACTGCCTTGGTAATGACGACATCGCCGACAGCCCCGTAAGGGTAGGCAACGCTGTCGTAAAGCTCACTCCGCTTGACGATTTCTTGAGCCAATACCGCAGGAAAGATATTGCCCGCTGATGTATCGGGAATTCTCAGTGGTTTTGCAAAGCTCGCCAGAGAGATAAAACAAAGGAAATAGATTGTTTTCAGCATAGAACCTCAATACGTTTATTTTAATTACCCACCGTAAAACAAAGGGTTTAAGACCCGAAGAAAAACTTGCCCGAACCAGGCCACGATATTATTTCACTGAATATGAAACAAGATAAAAAAGATATTAATTATAATTTTTGTGACCCTGAATTTAATAAATAATACCTATATTCAAGAATACAAAAAAGAACATTATTTCATTATCAAGTAAAGAGACACATTAAGATAAAAACATGTTAAATATAGATAAATAGTTGAGATGAATTCAAAACTTGCGCTTTAAGTTATTACTCTTAAACCAAAACATTTTAAACTAGAATTTAAATCAACCCTAAATAAAAACCAAAACCATTAATATAAATAAAGATTGAATTTGTATTGATTATCGCTTTGATGAGTATGAATATTAATAAACAAGCCCCGCCTTCAAGAACGCATCAGCGAACAAAAAAGAATGACCAGCAATAGATAGCAAAGACAGCCACATTCTCCATTAGCGAACTTTAGGCGGGTGGCACTAAATAATGGCCCTTAGTCTGAATCAGGGCGGGATCGCACTTTGTTAACAGATATGATCTAATACCTCTAAACCCTAAGCTACATAGTTATTTTGAACATAATTGAACATTTATCAGTCGTCGAGGATACTCGATCTGACATCAATCAAAAGCATGACCTTATTGACGTAATTTTCCTTGTTATCAGTGCTATCGCATCAGGATGTGAAGGCTGGCAAGACATTGAATATTATGGAGAAGAGAAGTTGGGCTGGCTGAGGAAATATAGACCATTTGAACACGGGATCCCAAGACGACACACGATAGCACGCATTTTGCGTTCTGTTGTCGCGGAGTCTTTGCTTGAGGCATTAGCTCTGTGGATTAACGAGCAGCGAACGAGTCAAAACAGAGCCATCATCGCATTTGACGGAAAAGTACTGCGTGGTTCGTACCGAAATAACAAGAAAACAGCATTACAATTGGTTACAGCCTATGATACTGAACGTGGTCTCGTTCTGAGTCAGAAACCGACAGCGAACAAGAACGGCGAGATTAGCGTTGTGCGCCAAATGCTTGATGTTATTAACGTAAAAGGCAGTGTTGTCACCGTTGATGCTCTACATTGTCAGCGCGATACACTAGAGAAAATCGCAGAAAAGAAGGCTCATGTTGTCGTTCAAGTAAAAAACAACCAACCAAAGTTGAGAGCGGCTGTTGTTGAGCAGTTTCAAGCCGTCTTTGATGCTGGTAAAGAGAAGGTCGTCACTGAAATTAAAGAAAAACACCATGGTCGTAGCGAAGAGCGATACGTCTTTCAACTAAAGGCCAAGTTGCCCGAAGAGTTAGCAAAGAAATGGCCAACGGTAAGAAGCATCATAGCAGTGGAACGTCACCGCGTGATAAATGGGACAGGCACTGTAGATACCTCGTATTACATAAGCTCAATGTCACCGAATCACAAATTGTTAGGCCACTATATTCGTCAGCATTGGCGAATTGAAAACAGCCAGCATTACGTATTAGATGTTGTTTTTAAAGAGGATAACTCTCGCATTACTTTAGACGGAGCGGTGGAAAACATAGCTCTATTTAGACGTTTTGTGATGAACATGCTCAAACAATGCGATTGTGGAGCGCCAAGTCACAAAGTGAAGTTGAAGAAAGCGGGATGGAGCGACGATTATCGGGCACGAGTCTTCTTTGGGTTATAAATCCATCAAAGTATGCTCCCGCCCTGTAGTCTGAATGGGGAAGTGATCATGCTCAGCCAAGAGAGCCAAGCCAACCGTATCGCCTGTGAATAAGCAAACAAGTCACTGGAGCGGTGGGATTATTTTGGCTTAGTTAAGCTCGCGTGCCATATAGTGGATATACCTCTCTGTTTTGCAGATCCGAAATCCTTTACGCTGGTATAAAGCAAGCGCCGGATTCGTCTCAAACACACACAACCTCAGCAATCGGACATCAGCTTTTCTAGCAAGCTCAATTGCATAACTGAGCGCTTGAGAGCCCAAACCTTGCCCCTGCCAAGTCGGCTCAATTTGAAGATCTCGAATATAATAAGCAAGCTCATCGTGGCTGATACGAAGCATACCTACAGGACATCGATTTACAGCAATCTCATAATTTTCAAACTCATGCCAATTTATATCGAAGGCTGCCTGATCCCAGAGGATCCCAAGTTGCTGGTAATAAGCTTGCATATTTTGACGAGTCAAACGCTCGGCAAAATCCTTGTTTTTAGCTACTTGAAATAAGGGTTTCATTTTAAACTTCCTAGACGCTCGGTGAGGGGGGAATGTCGTAAACGCACATTTCTGAGATGCCTCGCTTTAACGTGCCCCATCGATGAACGGTGACTTGTCACTCATTGATTGCTGATTGGCTCACCATCAGACAAACTCAAAATCCCCTGAAGATCTAAGCGAAAAACGCTGATTTCTTCAAGTTTGTGGGCACCTATATTTTTATAAAACTTTATCGCGGCATCATTTGTTTTTAAGGCCCACCATTCGAAACGAGCACACTGATTCTCGATGGCTAAATGTGACAAGTAAACCAGAACCTGTTTGCCAAATCCTTGACCTTGATAAGCGGGTTCAATATATAAATCATCCAAATGTAAACCGCGCTGTCCTGTCGTTGTCGAGAATGTATAGTAATACACTGCAAATCCACAGGGTTTATTGTTAACATAAAAAATAATGGCCTCAGCATTAGACGTTGAACTCAATAGATTATTTTCCAGGTCCTCTTGAGTCACCGTGACTTCGAAGGGAAACCCTTCGGCGATAGCCAAGGCCTTTATAAAATGAAGTATCAGTTCAGCATTTTCTTTTTTAGCAATTTTAATTTCCAATATGCAGTTTCCCCGTTAATCGCCTATCATGCCTCGTGCTTATGAACCGATGTTATTTGATCTAATTCATTTCACCAAACAAAAATCCTAAGTTCGGCTGTTACAGTGCAACTTAAAAGCTACAAACCTAAGAGCCCATAGCATCGCTCTAATACCTTTAGTCGACAAAGCATCACTCAGCATACGTGAGAGAGCACAACCTCAGAAACACTTGGAGAGATCTGGCGTTAGAAAGTTTAAACGAGTGCAATGAGCCGAGAGTATGTCACCGCTTTCAAGGTCTTCGATTCTGCTCAGCCCCAGCGAGTATTTTTAAAATCTTCGAGCAGTAGCCTTATAAATAAAAGGGTTGTTTGTTCGATAAAAGCGGGAGAAAATAGTATTTCATTTCCAATTTGCATCCATAAACGAAAAATGAAACTAGATAGTAAAGACAAGTTAATCCTCAATCTATTGCAACGGGATGTGAGCATTCCCTTAAATGAGATCGCCGAACGGGTCGGTTTATCCGCAACGCCTTGCTGGCGACGGGTACAAAAATTGGAAAATGCCGGTTTTATTCGCCATAAGGTGGCACTGCTCGACCGCCAAAAATTAAACCTTGGGGTCACGGTGTTTGTCAGTGTTCGCACCGCCCAACACGACCCTCAATGGCTGGCACTCTTTAAACAGGCCATCGAGGATATTCCAGAGATTATCGAGGCCCATCGAATGAGTGGCAGCGTCGATTATTTACTGCAAGTGGTGGTACCCAGCATCGATGATTACGATCAAGTGTATAAAAAGCTCATCGAGCGGCTGGCTTTTACCGACGTCAGTTCGGCTTTTTCCATGGAAGTGATGAAAAGTACCACCGCTCTACCGACCCACTATATGAGCTAACAGGTTTTCGCGAACATAAAACTTGGGGCTTCAATCAAGCCCGAGGCACTTTGCTCCTTAATCCTTCAGACTCCAAGCTAGCGACTGAGAAACAATGGCAATGAATAATCCCCCGCTGAATTCAGATGACTTTCAACAACGATTAATCGCTTGGCAAAAGCAGCACGGCCGTCATGATTTACCTTGGCAGCAAGATCCAAGCCCCTATCGGGTGCTGGTCTCGGAAATTATGCTGCAGCAAACCCAGGTGAAAACGGTGATCCCTTATTTTGAGCGCTGGATGCAAAGTTTCCCCAATGTGCAGACCTTAGCCGCAGCCACTGAAGATCAAGTAATGAGCCATTGGCAAGGATTGGGCTACTATTCTCGCGCTCGTAACCTGCGCAAAGCCGCCATTTATATTCAAAGCGAATGCCAGGGGAAATTCCCAGAAGATGTGAACACCTTGCAACAGATCCCCGGTGTGGGTCGTTACACCGCTGGAGCCATTGCTTCCTTTGCTTATAATCGTTACGGTCCAATTGTCGATGGCAACGTAAAACGCCTATTCTGCCGCCTATTTGGAATAGAGGGCGTCCCCGGCACCAGCAAAGTTGACCGGCAACTGTGGCAGCTTGCCGAAACTTACACCCCTCAACAACACAATCGCGCCTTTGCTCAAGGCCTGCTGGACATGGGGGCAACCCGCTGTAAACCCAAAAAACCACTTTGTGAAGACTGTGCCTTTATCGATTGCTGCGCAGCATTTCTAAGCCAACGAGTCGAACAGCTACCCACCGCAAAACCGAAAAAGGTGATCCCCACCAAACCCGGTCATTTTTTATGGGTAGAAGAGCAGGGAAAGATTTTGCTAGAGCGGCGCGGTGAAGGGGGGATTTGGGGGGCGCTGTGGTGCCTACCGCAGGTCCATCTCGACCCAGTGTTGATCGGCGCTGAATTAAAAGGAAACTTTAAACACACCTTTACCCACTATAAATTAGAGGCGCAGGTTTGGTCCGTTGATCAAATAAATGAACCACATCTGGAACAACATTGGGTCTCATTAAGTGAACTCGAAGCGCGCGGCTTACCCACCCCAATCAAAAAATTCATCTTAAAAAATATGTAAATAGAGTCAAAGCATCAAGCCTCAAAATGCCAGTACATTTCACTAAGTGCTGGTATTTTGGGCGCTTCATTCAAGCTAACTTCAATGCTTAGTGGTCGGCCTGTGATTCAGTGGCTTACCCTTTAATAGAGAACAATATTTAGCAAGCCGCCACCAATGGCTCCGCCCAATTATCTTGACTCATGACGAAATCGATATATGATTCGTATACGTTTCACAGGCGAATCATATAAAATGGGTATTGTTAAAATTTCCGAAGAACTCCATCAAGAAATCCGAAAAGCCAGTTCTGTCATGTCACGCTCGATCAATTCACAAGCTGAATTCTGGATCCGCATTGGGATGCTAGCCGAGCTTCATCCGCAACGCTCATTCAATCAAATCGTCTCAGAACTACTCAAATCAGCAGAGGTCTCTGTCGCCAAAGTCGCCATACAAGAAGCGCATACCGATGAATAATGGCGTAAAGATTAAATCGGCAAGTGAAATTGAATTAATGCGCCATGCCGGGCACCTACTGACACAGGTCTTTCAGATGTTAGACCGCTACCTTAAACCCGGCCTCTCTACCCTAGAAATAAATGACAAAGTAGAACATTTTATTGTCAATGATCTCAATGCTCGGCCAGCGAGCAAAGGCCAATATGGTTATCAATATGTTTTAAACTCTTCAATCAATGAAGTGGTATGTCATGGGGTTCCAACGCCTAGTCAGCGATTAAAAAGGACCGACATCATTAACTTAGATATTACCTTAGAGAAAAATGGTTTTATTGCAGACTCAAGCAAGATGTATCTCATGCCAGAAGCGTCACCAGCAGCTAAAAAGCTGGCCCAAGCCACCTATGAGGCAATGTGGGCTGGAATTAAACAAGTGAAGCCAGGCGCTAAACTTGGCGATATTGGCCATGCGATTCAACAATATGCGGAACGCCGTGGCTATAGTATCGTGAAAGAATACTGTGGCCACGGGATAGGGCAAGCAATGCACGAAGCACCACAAGTGCTGCATTACGGTACGCCAAACCGAGGCCTTGAGCTAAAAGAGGGCATGATTTTCACCATCGAACCGATGGTCAATCAAGGTACCGCAAAAGTTAAAACCAAAAAAGATGGCTGGACCGTCGTCACCCGTGACAAAAAACTTTCTGCACAATCGGAACACACCATCTTAGTCACCCCTGTAGGCTATGAGGTGCTCACGCTGCGGGAAGAGGAACGATAAGAGTCGTGGTGAAATCAGCGCTAAATGAGCCCCAGTAAACCTTAGATGCATAAAGTGGGTCAGTCTGCGCCATTCGTAAACTGACCCTCTAGAACTAAAACCGCACGACACAACATCACCGCTAATGATGCACCAAACCGTCACTACCCGCATCGGCCGAGCACAGTGAAAAGTAACTCATCTTTAATTTCTTCAGTGACAAAAGCATCAAATTAAAGCTAAGCTGAATTTCAGTCTAATAGTAGCCAAGCGGCTGTTTTAATTAAATTAAAACACTAACAAAAATGATCCATGATTTTATCTAGCCACGCCATTGTTCAACTGTTAACCAGCAAGCCACTCATGATAAGCCTGTGGCTCATGCTGTGCTCATTGCCCCTCACCGCAAAAACACGAAGCGCCCACAGCACAGAGAGCTACTTTTCACTGGCAGGTGGCAGTGGTATCACCTACCTAGAGGATGACGTGACCGACGAGCAAAAAAAACAGCACTTCCGTTCCTTTGATATTCGCTTCGCCCAGCACTTTGCTCAAAGTTGGCGAGTCGATTTCGTTCATGCCAACGAAGGCCACGCCTATAATCACCACCGAGATGGTTTTTCAACTCATGTCAGCTACATCTACGTTCCAACAGATAGCTTCCGCTTCGAGATCGGTGCAGGCCCTTACATGTCCTTTAATACCACCGTTGATCACTCAGGCCTTGAACTAAACGAAAAACGACTCGGTGCAATGAGCACCCTTAGCGTTATCTATCCACTTTCCTATTTAAGCCAAAGCGCCCAACTTCGTTTGCAACTTAATAGTTACTTGGTGCCAAATCGCCCGCATAGCAATTCCTTGCTGATTGGTTTGGGCTTTGATATAGATAACGCAAATCACCAAAGCAGACCAGCCTCTTCCGCGTGGCTCAACGATTTGTCGATATCTCTGGTTAACACCAAAATTAACCATGGCGGACCAACCACCACCATTGGTTACAGTATCGATATGGCAAAACACTTTAATCATCATCTTGCCTTATCCTTGGCTTATATCAATGAAGGCGGTAACAACGGGGCCAGCAGTCGACGCGGCTTTACCAGTCAGCTTTGGAAAATAGTCCCGCTCGGGAGTCATTTCGAAGGGCGAATTGGGGCGGGCGGCTACCTCGCGCAAGACAAAATAGAACACCGCAGCGCTTACGACTTGAAAGGCATAATTAGCTTTGGCGTGAACTACTTCCCTGCTTGGCATTTTTTTGATTCGGGCTACTTTGGTCTCAGCCTTAGCCGGGTGATGGATTATCAAGGCCACCAAGACGACGCAGATTTATTACGCCTAAGTATCGGCAAGCGCTTTTAGCTCAAACAATACTTAAACGCTGAAGCGAAATTCAAATCCCCTAAACCGCATAAAAATAGACAGGAAAAAACCGCCCTCTAATTACTCTGAGCAATGCATTGATTCAGTCACGCCTATTGGGTCAGTCGCAATAACAGCAACCCAGCTTAAGAGAAAATCTGCGTGAATGCTTGTAGCCCTTAAGCACTCGTTGATGATGGGGCTTTTGCTTGATTCTTCACCGCTTTCACCCAAGGTGATAACGATTCATGAAACTTATGGCTGAGTCAGCAATCAGCAGGAAGAATGAGAAGCAGCAGCGATTAACCGACCTTTTTTGTGCTAAATCGTTTTTGCCCCAAAGTGAGTTACCCCCTCCTTGGAACACCACTGTCACACGAGGCTCTTGCCATAGCAAAACTAATGGTTTTGAATCTCGACTTTACTAGTTGTTAACGAGAAAATTTTGAATTAGTTGAGCTTCCAAGGTTTGCGCACTTTTTAACTGTGTATTTGCGGCTCTTCACCGTTCTTGGTGGAAAGTCATATCAAGCCCTCCAAAGTGAAATAAAATAGCTCGCTTAAAGCGTTCTTTATTTCTAAAACCCATCGAACGTATTTTTAGGCGCTGAATGTTTCCATTTATCGCTTCCGCTAAGCCATTTGATACCTTATAACGCATCGCATTGATGATGCCCTTTAAGTGCGTTTTCACGGTTTCTGCTGCTGTCATCATCGGCCTGATTTGACTGACCTTTATGAGTGCCAACCAATCATTCCAAGCCGCTTTGGCGTTAGCTGCATCGCCATACCAAATGGCTCTTGCTTGCTCTTTGAATATCCAGCTCAAGCCAGTATTTTGCATCATTTTGGCCAGCGCATTCACTCTTTCTCTCAATGTCCCATGTAGGTGGCTGTTTCGTTTTAACCATCCATACCGTGTTTGGTGGCACTCTCTTTTTAAATGCTGGGGCAACGCCATGAGTTCGCTTTTTCTCACTTCATTCACCGCTTTAGTGAGCGCCTTTGCGATATGAAAATGGTCTATGGCTATCATTTGCTTAGCCCGCTCACCGAAGTAGTCATATGCTGCGTTTATATATGCTCTGCTCATGTCCATCGATATGGAACGTGTAACCATTGTTGACTCAGGGGGCAATGCCTTAAAGCAAGCTGATAAGCTCAGGCCTGTTCGACCGTCTTCAACCGATATCACCTGACCATCACGATTGGATAATACCGTGACATAGTCATGGCCTTTCTTAAATGCCGTTTCATCGACCAACAGGTCTTGGTAGTTGATGGTGGTTCTGGCTGTCAGACCGCGTTGAACGGCTCGTGCCATAATACGGTCGATGGCTCCCCAGCTAAGCCGATAGGTTTTACTCACCGCGTATAAGGAACTGACTTTAAGCATCTCTATAACGCGAGCCTCAAACAGCTCTGTGTAGCGACTGTTACTTGTCGCCCAAGGCACTTGAAGTGTTTGCACTCCATGCTCTGGGCAATCAGCTCGAGGGACTTCAGCCTCAATACGTGTTTCAAACTGACAGGTATCTAAATGTCGCCAAACCCGCCGCCGAGTATCGTGTCGACGAACAGCCTTACCGCAAGAGGGGCAAGCCGTTAATGAAGCTCGGTCATAGTCAACGCGTACGGTGATGGTTTGGGTTGACTCATTGAGTTCAACAGATGAAACAGCCCAAGGATGAGTTAATCCAAGAATGGATTGATAAAGCGTCGTGTCTTGCATGGTCGCGAGGTATTCATGAACGTTTACTTATTATCTCGCTCATTAATGTTTGTTGAAAGTGTTTCCACTACATTCGGTGAAGAGCCGTATTTGCACAGTGTTTCTGGTTTTGTTTGCGTCATTTGTCAAAGCAATCAATGAAAGAAATGGATCGACGATTGATTGATGCCGAGTAAAAAACTATGGTAGACAATGGGTTAATATCAAATCACTAATTGATGAGCGAATGTGATGAAGGTCATGTTTTTTGTGATAGGCCGCGCGCTCATTGAACGGGATAGGCCGCACGTGCGACCTACTTAGCGTTATGTTTCTAGGAGTAATTCATGAGCTATCCTGAGTGGGATGAATCAGTAAGTGATAAAAAAATAATTGAAGAATTCTATGAACAACTAGTCATTCGATACCCACAATTAAAAGAAGATGTCGAAGACAATGAAGGTTTGTTGCATATTGATATGGGGTACCTTCAAAGATTAGCTGAAGGTCTTTGCAAAGACAGAAAACTTGACGAAGCAAAAAGTTGCTTTAATTGGGTAAATTCATTATTTTGCCGAAGCAAGAATGAACTGCTAAATGCAATAAATGTTTCATTCCTAGAATACTTCGAGTATTACCCAGGGCGGGAGCATACTTTTATGGATTTATAACCCAAAGAAGACTCGTGCCCGATAATCGTCGCTCCATCCCGCTTTCTTCAACTTCACTTTGTGACTTGGCGCTCCACAATCGCATTGTTTGAGCATGTTCATCACAAAACGTCTAAATAGAGCTATGTTTTCCACCGCTCCGTCTAAAGTAATGCGAGAGTTATCCTCTTTAAAAACAACATCTAATACGTAATGCTGGCTGTTTTCAATTCGCCAATGCTGACGAATATAGTGGCCTAACAATTTGTGATTCGGTGACATTGAGCTTATGTAATACGAGGTATCTACAGTGCCTTTCCCATTTATCACGCGGTGGCGTTCCACTGCTATGATGCTTCTTACCGTTGGCCATTTCTTTGCTAACTCTTCGGGCAACTTGGCCTTTAGTTGAAAGACGTATCGCTCTTCGCTACGACCATGGTGTTTTTCTTTAATTTCAGTGACGACCTTCTCTTTACCAGCATCAAAGACGGCTTGAAACTGCTCAACAACAGCCGCTCTCAACTTTGGTTGGTTGTTTTTTACTTGAACGACAACATGAGCCTTCTTTTCTGCGATTTTCTCTAGTGTATCGCGCTGACAATGTAGAGCATCAACGGTGACAACACTGCCTTTTACGTTAATAACATCAAGCATTTGGCGCACAACGCTAATCTCGCCGTTCTTGTTCGCTGTCGGTTTCTGACTCAGAACGAGACCTCGTTCAGTATCATAGGCTGTAACCAATTGTAATGCTGTTTTCTTGTTATTTCGGTACGAGCCACGCAGTACTTTTCCGTCAAATGCGATGATGGCTCTGTTTTGACTCGTTCGCTGCTCGTTAATCCACAGAGCTAATGCCTCAAGCAAAGACTCCGCGACAACAGAACGCAAAATGCGTGCTATCGTGTGTCGTCGTGGGATCCCGTGTTCAAATGGTCTATATTTCCTCAGCCAACCCAACTTCTCTTCTCCATAATATTCAATGTCTTGCCAGCCTTCACATCCTGATGCGATAGCACTGATAACAAGGAAAATCACGTCAATAAGGTCATGCTTTTGATTGATGTCAGATCGAGTATCCTCGACGACTGATAAATGTTCAATTATGTTCAAAATAACTATGTATCTTAGGGTTTAGAGGTATTAGATCATATCTGTTAACAAAGTGCGATCCCGCCCTGGAGTATTACCATAGCCTGTCAGATAAAGAGTTTGAAAAAATAATGCCAGAAGAGTTGTTTCGTGGTTATCAAGAAATGATGGCATATATGGATAAAATGGCAAAAAAAATTAATGAACGTAACAAAGAAACATAATCGGGTAGCCGGAGGTATCTAACCTCCAGCCCCCACAACACCCTGCATGCGGCTCCGCACAGGGCGTTTCCTGAAAACGGTTAAAATACAACGGCCGATTAGCTCCTTTGCATTCCAATGATGGCTTCTGTTTTTGCGCCATGACTCCTCAGTCCGGTCGGATACGGAGACAATGAGCTGCACAGGCTCCTCATTGATTTTCAGGTTCAGGCCTTCACCGTGTCCCAACCATTACGATGGGCGTTGGGCTACTATGCCGTCTGCTGACTTCTACTTAATCACCAATTGAGTTGCCCCAACTAGCGCTATCGTTGTTCATCGAGTTTGCTCACTTAAGTTGATGAGGCTTAAGTGCCGGGCCTGTTGAACTAGCGGCCAAGCTAGTGAGTTAAACGATCGCCTGTTAAGCAGATCTCCCCACTCTTTGTTTATAAGAAGTAGAACATGCACTTTCTCTTTCTCTGCACTGCTGCATCATTTACGGTGGCCGTTAGATCACATGGCTTCGTTGTCTTGTGCCAACTCGCCTCCAGCCTACGCCTCATATGATGTTTTTGTTCATCAGCTCGCAGATTTGCGTCCGGCTTCCTTCAGACATTCCCTCACGGTAACGCCCTTGCCATTCGCTAGTAGTTAGCGTTTAATAATCAAAGTGTTATTAAACGGTGACCTTCCTACAGAGGACTTTCACCTCATTAGTTCATGCCCATGCTGGGCGTACACAAGCTAATCAACTGGACGTATTGCGGTTGTCATCATTTTTGCAAAAGAAAAGGCGCAAAAATAATACCAACCTACACGCCAGTTATTAGGGCGTTAGCAGTCCATGGAGTCAGAATGCTCGATAAGTTAAATTGCGTAATATCTGAGTTTGTCGAACCTTTGATTTTGAAATATCAGTGGACGTTAGATAATGAAATAGCTTCAGGAATGGGCGCAATAAAAGAATACGTAGGTAAAGAAATTTATATTCGCGTTGTTAATGATCGTGGCTTGCTGGATATTGAAATTGGGTCAAAGCACGATAAAGAACGACTTAGATGCGTATCATTTTTTAAAGACTGGAAAACCCCACCTTGGCGGGGGCAATCAAATTTATCTGTAGGTCAGCAGTGTGCATTTCTAAATGAAAATTGGTCTCAATTGAATGAACTACTTAATGAGAAAAATGCCAATCAAACGATCAAGGCTGTTGATGAGTATCTTCAATCAAGGTAGCGCATCTACTGCTAATCGGGTAGCCGGAGGTATCTAGCCTCCAGCCCCCACAACACCCTGCATGCGGCTCCGCACAGGGCGTTTCACTTAGAATGGTGAAGCTTAATCCATCCATCTCGAAGCGCAAATAGACCTTGGGATGCTAAATAAGCATTCGATAATGCTTGTTGGATCCCCGGTGTTTTCGAGCTTCTCCATGGGCCTTTACTGGTTATGCCACAGGCTACCGCGGCTTGAACATGTACTCCTCTACGCATCAGATTTCTTACTTTGGTTCTCGGTTTTCGCCACTGTCGCCAGTAGGCCATTCGCACTCTGCGCCTTATCCAGTGATCTAGATCTACGCACAGTTGATAGCAATTCGCGATCCCAAAGTAGTTTATCCATCCTCGCAAGTATTGGCTTACTTTAAATAGCTGATAGCCCATCGACACGCCCCAGTTACGGTTTGTTAGACGCCTAATTTGTTGTTTAAAACGGTGTAACGTTTTGGCGTGAATTTGCAGCCGTCCCGCTTTAAAGGTAAACCCTAAGAACTTACTCTTCGCCGTTTTAACCACCTGACTTTTGGCTGTATTAACCACAAGTTTTAAGCGCCGTTGCAAGAAGCTACTAATGCTCGTAAGCACTCGTTCACCCGCACGCTGACTTCTCAGCAAAATGGTAAAATCATCGGCGTAACGAGCAAACTTGTGCCCTCGCTTTTCCAGCTCTTTGTCCAATGGATCGAGCATGATATTGGCCAGCAAGGGCGATAATGGTCCCCCTTGCGGTACACCTTCTCGACTTTCCTGATAGCACTGGTTATGGATAAAACCCGCTCTCAGGTATTTTCCAATCAGTGTAAGTAGCCGTTTATCTTGAACTCGATTTCCCAGCTGACTCATGAGCAGATCATGGTTAACTCGGTCAAAGAATTTAGATAAGTCCACATCAACCGCAAAACGTCGGCCTTGCTTGATGATGCCTTGAACTTGCTTCACCGCTTGCTGCCCATTCTTGTTTGGCCTAAATCCAAAGCTGTTCGCTGAGAAACTAGGGTCAAAAATGGGCGTAAGCACTTGAGCTATGGCCTGTTGAATAACACGGTCTAGCACCGTTGGGATCCCCAGTTGGCGTTTACCGCCATCGGGTTTGTCAATCTCCACACGGCGAACCGGTTTAGGCTGATACTGGCCATTACGCAGCGCAGCAGCAACCTGCTTCCAGTGTAGTTTTGCCCAAGAAGGAAATGCATCAATGGACATGTTATCCACTCCAGCAGCCCCTTTATTGGCTCGAACACCTTGCCACGCGAGCTGAATATTCTGCCGCGTTAGCATATGTTCGAATAGATGTTGGCTAAAGGTTGGCTGCGAGTTATTACGCTGAATCGCATCTACGCCGGACGGCGAATGGGTGTTCAAGTTTAACAAGGCTCCTCCTTTATTCTAAGTGTTCAGGCCTTCACCGTGTCCCAACCATTACGATGGGCGTTGGGCTACTATGCCGTCTGCTGACTTCTGCTTAATCACCGTTTGAGTTACCCCAAATAGCGCTATCGTTGTTCATCGTATTTGCTCACTTAAGTTGATGAGAATTAAGTGCCAGGCCTGTTGAACTAGCGGCCAAGCTAGTGAGTTAAACGATCGCTTGTTAAGCAGATCTCCCCACTCTTTGTTTATAAAAAGTAGAACATGCACTTTCTCTTTCTCTGCACTGCTGCATCATTTACGGTGGCCGTTAGATCACATGGCTTCGTTGTCTTGTGCCAACTCGCCTCCAGCCTACGCCTCATATGATGTTCTTGTTCATCAGCTCGCCCTCTCTTTAGATAAAAAGGCGTCCGGCTTCCTTCAGACATTCCCTCGCGGCAATGCCCTTGCCATTCGCTAGTAGTTAGCGTTTAATAATCAGAATGTTATTAAACGGTGACCTTCCTACAGAGGACTTTCACCTCATTAGTTCATGCCCATGCTGGGCGTACACAATCGCAGTCTGCCGGAGCGCCTTTCCGCTCCTTCGTCGCTACAAGGCGCCCGCAGCTGCGGGCGTTAACCCATAGAAATTTTTATCCGAAACAGACGCTTTAGAGTTAAGGCTTTAACTCGGAAATGTCCAGAAGCGTGTTATAGCGAAACACGTTTTTGCTCCATAGTTTGCAAGAAGACCTTATCTTATGGATAAGTTTAGGAGCATCAATATGATTAAGATTGTTACATAAGGAGCTTTACTCTTAGCCTTCAAGCTAAGCTCGTTTAGCTCTTCTAGTTATATCAGTAGCTCTCTTTTTGTCGCGTAAACCCCTAGCAAACAAACGCATTTTACATCGTAATAAGCTCAATTTGACTTCACTTTTAAAAAGCTATTGACCAAATCACGTTAATCGATATTATGGGCGTCTAGACATCTGAATGTCTTTTGTTATTTAAATGGGATTATCATGAAAAGCTACAAAAAAATCACAACATCGCTGTTGGCATTAACACTCGTATTCGGCGTAACAGGATGTGGGCAAAAAGACGAATCGCTTATCAAAATTGGCGCAACAGTTGGCCCACATGCACAAGTTGTTGAAGCGGTCGCCAAACAAGCAGCAAAACAAGGGATCAACATTCAAGTAGTTGAGTTCTCAGACTATATCACCCCTAACGCCGCGCTAAGCGATGGAAGCATCGACCTTAATAGCTATCAACATCAGCCGTTTCTCGATAACTTTAACGACAGTCACAATAGTCACTTAGTCTCTATTGGTCGTTCCATTTTGATGCGTATGGGCGTTTACTCTAACAAGTACACAACGCTTGACGCAATCCCAGAGCATGCTCGAATTGCGATTCCAAACGATCCAACCAATGGCGGCCGTGGGCTATTACTACTCGAAGATGCAGGGTTGATTTCGCTAAAAGAAAACCTTGGCTTCAGTGCTTCGTTGCAAGATATTATCAGCAATCCAAAAAGTATTCGATTTGTCGAAGTCGATGCCGCTCAACTGCCACGCACACTTGACGATGTAGATGCTGCGGTAATTACCATGAACTACGTGATGTCTGCAGGACTAGATCCTAAGAAACAAGGTATTTACTTGGAGCCAAAAGACGCGCCTTTAGCCGTGATGGTTGTGGCCGCGCGAGATGAAGACAAAAACAAGGAAGTATTTCAAAAGATTATCTCGATTTATCACTCTCAAGAGATAAAGGACTTCTTAAACACCACCTTCAAAGGCACCATAGAAGCGGCAAATTAAAGCAAACCGCTGAGCTTAGATTTGGTGTTGCCAGTAGATTCATCGGCAACGCCAAAATTGATTCGTTTTTCGGCTCTTCTCCGTTTACATAAGTTTAATTTGTGGATAGAAATAGACTCCTCTTCTGGAATGGATGTTTGCCAAAACTTTAACTTCAAGCATTCTGTATCTCGAACTTCGCAAGCTCTCGGTCTTAGAAGACCAATTGATACATTACCAGCCTCCATACGAGCATTTATCAGCCTATGCTTTGCCTAACTACAAATACCGATGCCAAATCAAACCGAGCATGAGTCGCCGCGGAAATGGTTAGGATACTGCACTGATGGAGTATTTATTTAGAAGTTTGAAAACAGAATCGATACCAGAGCTAGGCTACCGAGCATTTTTAGAAGCCAAGCACGCAATAAAGGATTATATCGTAGGATATTTCAGCCTAGTCAGGCCACATCAGCACAACAAGATGTTGCCACCGGATCAGGCGGAAAAGTTGTACTGGAAAAACTATAAAACCGTGGCCAGTTTTACTTGAGCACTACAGTGCGATACCTTGCGCGAACTGAAGACGCTTATGTTGTGGGAGTAACAGATGCTTTTAGGCCTGAACCATATCACGCTCGCGGTGAGCGATTTAGAACAATCACTAAAGTTCTATATTGAAGTGCTCGGCTTCAAAGGACATGTAAAATGGAATGATGGCGCTTACCTTTCCCTTGGAGATCTATGGTTTTGTCTTTCATCGGATAAGCCATGCCCGAAAGATGATTACACACATCTTGCCTTTGATATCTCTTCATCAGACTTTGAGCCTTTTTGTAAACGCTTAGCATGCCATGCGGTAACACAATGGAAAGTAAACAAGAGTGAAGGCCAATCACGCTACATCCTTGACCCTGATGGGCACAAATTAGAAATTCATGTGGGCAATTTATCCAGTCGTCTTGAAGCCATCAAATCAAAACCCTATGCTGGATTAGTTTGGCTCTCAACCTAAGATGGCCCAAGCACCGTCAATCCATGCGCTGCTGCGCTGAGATGCTATTCCATCGACGGAGCACCCAAAGCAAGTCCAGCCGTTTAAAGCTCTAGTGCTTGACTGCTCACCACTTTTGCTCGTCCGGTTTGTTTCGCCTGATAAAGCGCGCGATCTGCCGCATCAATCATCTGCTGAGCGTTTAGGCTGGCATCGCTGAGGGTGGTGAAGCCAATAGACACCGAGTATTGAATCGCTCCCTGCTCGTTTGCAAAGGGCGTGCTGCGAATCGTTTCACAGATCCGCTGACAGATAGAATCGGCATCATCCTGACCAGTATTGGGAAGTAACACGACAAACTCTTCTCCACCGACCCGCGCAAAATAATCTTGCTTACGCAGCGATTGATGACAGACTTTCGCAAAGTGTTGTAAGACCTGATCACCAACGCTGTGCCCATGGCGGTCATTCACTTGCTTAAAGTGGTCGATATCGAGTACCGCCAAGGAAAAATTTTGTTGCCGCTGCGCATTATCGTACATCAAGATCTGCAACTGCGACTCCATTTTACGACGATTCATCAGCCCGGTGAGCGGATCGGTCGTCGCTTGTAAAAGTAATTGTTGTTCTTGCTGTTTTCGCTCGGAAATATCCCAACAAATACCAGCGATAGAACTATCATGTAGCGTGCTATCGGTCGATAAATTGGCGGAGATGTCTATCCAACAGTAGCTGCCATCATTCTTCATAATCTTTAGATCACAACGTAAGGTACGCCCTTGTGATCTAAAATACTCGCGTGCATCTTTCAGAAACTGCTTACGGTAAGCGGGGTGGATCCGCTTCATCCATTCCCGCGGGGTAAAATGTTGATTACGCACAACCTCGGAGCTGCTACTTAAGACCTCAGAGCTACACCATAAATAGCCACGCCGACGATCAAACTCCCAGCTACTACAAGCCATATTCTGTTTTAAGATATCCAGCTGATGTTTCTTGGCTCTAAAATTATCCCGAACCACCGCACTAGAGATAAAATAACTGGCGGTTTTAAGCAAGGTGATTTCGTTTAGAGACCAGTCGTATTCGCGCTCACAATCATCTAAACCCAAGGTTCCCCACCAGCGATTTTCAACAATGATCGGAATGGTTAACATCGATAAGACTTGCTGACTTTCGAGGTGACTTTTCAACCAAGACTCAGGCAGTAATTTAGGAAGCACCTGTTGATACTCACCCCGTTTGCGGCTTTCAACTAGCTCTGAATACTCCGGCTCTTTTAACATCGATTTAAAATAATTAAACCGAGACTGCTTAATTTGCACATACTTTTCGGCAGCAGCCCATTCAAAAACATAATCTTGCAGAATGTAATCATCTTGTAAGTCAAGCGTTTGAAATATCCATACCCGACTCACAGAAGTCACCTTTCCCAACTCTTCCAAGAGAACATTGACCTTATCGAGCCAACCTTGCCCGGTAATTAAATCTTCGGCACTATTAAGAATAGCGGCAAGGATTTCATTACTCAGGCTGGTCGATTTATGACTCAAAGCCTGACCTAAGCTGCCCGTTTTAATCGCCATCTAGATGAAATATCTCCGCGTTTCAATCATAAAGCCATTATGAGACTCCCCCCTAAAAAGTATAGGTTTTTCTATAGCTGAGTCATTTGTGTCAAAACTATGCAAGCGACTCAAAGTAAATGCCACTATCGTTCAATCATCAATAGCGGTTTTGCGCCAGCACCTGCACACTAGTCATGGCAGCCAGACGGCAACTTTGGTATAACATGCAGCAAGCACCAAAGCTTGGCGCAAACGCGATCACAAAAACGCCTCAGGGCCGCTTAAGCCGCCATGTAGCAAACAATAAGGGATAATTATGGCCAGAACTGTATTTTGCCAACGTTTAAAAAAACAAGCCGAAGGTTTAGATTTTCAATTGATCCCCGGTGAAGTTGGCAAACGAGTCTTCGACAACATCAGCAAAGAAGCCTGGACCCAGTGGCAGAAAAAGCAAACCATGCTGATCAACGAGAAAAAGTTAAATTTAATGAATCTGGATGATCGTGAGTTATTACAAGCAGAAATGGTGAAATACCTCTTTGAAGATGGCGAAGTAGATATCGAAGGCTACACGCCTCCCAGCGCATAAACGCAATTCATCAACGCACTAAGCCATGAAGTTATCAGGAAAAATCGAGAACCTGATAGCTTCATGCTTGATATCAACCTTGATTCTGCCTATCAGATTTAAGCCATCGTAGGTGCTTGCTCAACGCGATAAAACTTAAGTTTGGCGGATGATTAAACTCGGCGCCAATCGATTCATACTGCAAATCCTCTGATCACCATCCCACATTCGTTGCAATAACAGTAACACTTGCGCCACCATTTGCTCCACTGGCTGAGCAACCGTACTCAGTTGATACCCTTGCCATGCGGCTTGTGGAACATCATCACAGCCGATCACTTTAAGTTGTTTAGGTATGGTCAAGTCAGCATGCTCTCGACAACAATCCATTAAACCCATCGCTAAAGCATCTGAGGCACAAAAAACGCCCGCTAATTGCCGTAACGATGTAAGCTCGCGCGCCGCTAAGGCATAACCGGCGGCATAAGCATAACGTCCAGCTTCGAGCAATAACGGTGCTGGGATGCCATGTTCCGTTAAGGCTTCTTTAAAACCTTGATAACGCTCGAGCGATGCTTGCCCATCGGCACGCCCCGCGACAAAACCAAGCTCGGTTAAACCCTGCGACACAAAATGCTGGGCCGCTAAGCGACCCGCGGTTAAATTGTCGGTCTGAACCGAAGGGATCAAGCCCCGCTCGTCAGCACGACCTAAAGTCACCAAGGGCAGTGACAGCTTAAGACACTGGTTAAAACTAGTCGCAGGTAACGAGCCCATCACCGCGATCACACCATCAACCTGATAACCCGATAGGCGAAGAATCGCCGCATCCATATCTTCAGCCTGCTTCACATTTAACAACATCGGTTGCTTACCACTTTGCTGTAATGCGGTTGATAGTTGTTCAAACAAATACGACTGATAAGGGTTCGAAAAATCACTAATCAGGATCGCCACCAAGTTCGAGCGCTGACGCGATACAGGGGTACTGAGGGTGCGCGCAAAAAAATTAGGCTGATAACTAAGTTCTTTAGCGGCTGCTAAAATCTTCGCCCGCTTTTTCGGATGAACACTGGCCCCCGCCGTGAAGGCACGAGAAACAGCGGAGCGAGATACGCCAACATGTGCTGCAACATCCGCAGCGGTTACTTTTTTATTCATATTCAGGCCGCTCTCGGTCTGGATGAATGATGTCTTCATGGTTTAGCCAAGTCGCGAGGGGTGAGCCTTTGGGCCAAGCCCACACAGGGCCAGTCATCTGCTTGCTTAAATAGGGCGCGATTTCAAGCCCTGCTAACTCACAAATAAACTGAGCTGCCATCACATCCCAAATGTTCACCTGTCCCATATAACAAGCATCTAACTCACCACAAGCGACTTGAGTGAGCGTCCACGCTGCTGAGCCGCTGACTCGCACCTGATGCCCCTGCGCGATCACTTGTTGGCTATGCCGCAGATAACGCTCCGGGATCCCTGCCTGGTAATTAAGATTTAAACCAATCACCAACTGCTGCTGAGCTACCGCCCGACTCTGCAAAGGCAGCAGCTGGCTCGCTTTACGCTCAAAAGCCCCCTGCCCTCGCACAGCATAAAACATCCGCTGATGCACCGGCGCATAAATAATCCCAAGCACCGGCCCTTGCTGATCAACCAAGGCAATACTCACCACAAAATCAGCCTGACCATATAAAAAATTAGTGGTGCCATCAATCGGATCGACCACCCAGCAAGGCAAGCAAAACTCGCCACCACTCTCTTCACCGAGTATATGCTGCTCGGGAAAGGCAGTCTGCAAGGCTTCTCGAATATGCTGTTCCACCAATTGGTCGGCTTGTGAAACCCAATCATGATGTCCCTTACTGCTAATAATTAGTGCATCACGTTGGGCAAACCATTGCAGCGCAATCGCTCCCGCCTGTTCGGCGATGGATAAAGCGACCTTTAATTGATGGTCGAATTGTTCAGGCAACATCTATAACTCCAGATTTTTCGCTCACCAACTGTTGTCCCTCTTCGGCGAGGTCTAGGTGCGCAATATGACGCACCAAGGCCGACAACTGAGGTCGATATTGGGGGTCGATATGATACAAACGCCATTGGCTACCCGGCTTATGAGTAAGCTTTTGAATATCCAGCCAACACCCATGACTGGGGTGAGGACTGAGTGTTTCGCACTCAAGGAATACCCAATCACTCTGCGCAGCCAACTGCTGCCCCTTGTGAGACAAGCTACCATCGCCCGAATAAAACAAACGATGCCCCCACGAAGTTCGCAGCTGCAAGCTCAGGTTGGCAACCGCGTGGCGGGTCACAGACGTTTCAATTTGCCATGGACCAATCGCCAACAGCGATTCGCTATTTTGCCGTTCAATCACAAATTCGAGCGAAGGTTCTGGCCAATGGGAGAATGCCAACAATGGCTCCAGCACTGGCCATTGTTCCGCTTGGGCAATCAACAGCAATGGCCGCTTGCGTTTTTTAGCATCCATCCAATTTAATAAGCAGCTCAAGCCTAAACAGTGATCCGGATGAGTATGGGTAATATAAATCGCATCAATGGCATCAGGATCCATGTTTCGATGAAAAATCGCCGCCGGTACTGTTGGCCCACAGTCAAGCAACAGTCGAAAATCATTTTCTTCAAGCAATAGGCTAGCACTGGTTCGCTCACCGTCGTAGGCATTGCCGATACCCAAGACTTCCAATTGAAAACTATGCGGCATCGAAGGCTCCAACCGCTTGAGCGTCATTCAAGCCTGCAATTCGTTGCCCATCACTCGCGAAGCAATGCAGCACCGAATTCGCAAAGTTAAGTGGTAAATAGTCAGCTAAGCGATAATAACAATCACTTTCCACCAAAAATGGCTGACCGTTCAATTGGCCATGGTATAAGCGTGAATGCCCTAGGGGCTCGATCAGCTCGATCTGCATTTCACAGTCTGGGGCAAGCGCGTCTATCAACACCTGATTGGGTCGGAGCCCCAAGCTTGTCACCGAAGCAGACAGCGCGGTGTGAGGACTAATCCTTTGAAAATCGTCTCGTTGGATAAAGTTCATCATCGGCGACCCAATAAAAGTCGCAACAAACTTATTTGCGGGCTGATGATATAAAGTCTCCGGCGAGCCGACTTGCTCTATTCTCCCCTGATTAAGCACCACAATTTTATCCGCCAGCGTCATCGCTTCCACCTGATCATGAGTGACATAAATCATGGTCGACTGTAAGCTTTGATGGAGCTGTTTAAGATGGATCCGCATTTCACTCCGCAATTTCGCATCTAAATTGGATAGCGGTTCATCAAATAGAAACAGCTGCGGATCGCGAACGATGGCTCGGCCAATGGCGACCCGCTGGCGCTGCCCACCAGAGAGTTCTCCCGGTAAGCGATCGAGCAATGACGTCAGCTGCAATTTGTCGGCGGTGTCACTCACCCGCAGGGCGATACTGGCCTTATCCATTCCGGCCATTTTCAGCGGAAAAGCCATGTTTTTTGCTACCGACAGGTGCGGGTACAAAGCGTAAGACTGAAATACCATGGCGACTTTGCGATCGGCGGGATGCACCCCATTCAGACTTCGTCCGTTGAGGCTAATTTGCCCGTCAGTGATTGACTCCAAACCAGCGATCATCCTTAGTAAAGTCGACTTACCGCAACCCGAAGGTCCTACAAATACCACAAACTCGCCCTCATCAACCGTGAGATTGATATTGGGCAGCACCGTGTTATCGCCATAGGCCTTATTCACTTGATGTAACTCTAGTTTTTTCATGTTGTGCCTCCTATTTCAAGCCCATTGAAAAGCCACGCAATAAATAACGCTGCATATAGCTGGCTAAGGCCAGCATCGGTAACGAAGAAACAATTCCCACAGCCATCAGCGGCCCCCATGCGGTGCCGTCCTCGGTCATAAAATTGGCAATAAACAAAGGGAGCGTGAACTTGTCTGGGGTATGAATGAACAACAAGGAAAACAAGAATTCATTCCAACCTAAAATCATGGCAAATATCGCGGTTGCCACCAGACCCGGCGCACACAGCGGAAACACAATATAAGCAAGGCGTTTGAGCAAACGGGCACCGTCCATCGCGCCTGCCTCTTCAATTTCTATGGGAATATCGCGCACAAAGCCAAGCAACATCCAAATACAAAATGGCAAGGTATATACCTGATAAGCCAATACCAGCCCCAATTTGCTATTTAGCAGGCCTATCTGGTTCATCAAAGAATACAGCGGGATCGCCACCACAATCGGCGGCATCATCTTGATCACCAAAACCGCGAACAAAAACAACTTATCCAAGCTGGCAGGAAAACGATAACGCACCAGTGCATATGCGGCCGCAAAAGCCACCACCAGCGATATCACCGTGGCCGACACCGAAATCAATAAAGTATTGGCCACCAAACGCGGTAAATCCCCCTGCCAAAGCGCCGCGAAGGCCGCAAAACTCGGCTGCCTTGGCAAAATGCTGGCACTGGCGCGCAGGATCTCACCGGGTGGCTTCAACGCCGTGCCAAACATCCACAAAACCGGCATGATAAACAGCAATACGATGAACCAAACCAGCACGCCATGAAACTTTGTATTCATCACTTGCCTCCTTGCATGACTTTTCGGGCATAAAGCAAAGTCATCACTAAGGAGATGCTCAACATCACCAGCGCCGAGGCACTGGCCATCCCTAAATCAAAGAAACGAAAACCATACTTATAAACAAACATCGACAGGGTTTCGGTGGCATTGCCCGGTCCGCCGCCAGTCATCACATAAACTTTGTCGAACAATTTGAAGGTATCGATGGAGCGCAGCAAAAATGCCAGCATCAGCTGTTTTTGGATCAGCGGCAAGGTAATGTAAAACAACGAACGCCAACCTTTCGCGCCATCCACCCGCGCAGCCTCACCAATATCCTTGGGGATCGACTGTAGGCCCGCCAAAATGATCAAAAATGCCATCGGCGTCCATTGCCAGGTATCCACCAGCGCAATTGAGTACAGGGCAAGATCCGGATTGAACAACCACTCTTGAGGCGCAAGCCCAATCATCACCAGCAAATGGTTAAGTAAACCATAATCATAGTGATACCAAGAACGCCAAATGGATGAGCAAACTAAAGTCGATAACATCATCGGATAGATAATCAGTGGTAAAGCAAAGCGGCGGCCCGGAAACTGTCGATGAAATAATAAGGCTAAAAACAAGCCCAATAGCACCTGAGAAATCGAGGCCACCAGTGTAAAAACAAAGGTATTTTTAATCGCCCCAATAAAGAAAAAGTCGTCAAATAATTCAGCAAAATTTGCCAAACCCACAAAGCGGAAGCTGCCGCTGTGCGGATCGGCATGACCAAAGGCGTTCAGCAGCACCGAAGCCAGCGGATAAATGGTTAACAAGCCCAAAATAATACAGCCTGGCAATAGCAACAGAGCTAATTGCTTACGATTTTCAAATAACATACACCCGATCCAACAAGGCCTTGCCAGCACAGCTTACAAGGCCTGTATCCAACAAAATTAACCTTTAATCATTCGCTCAATGCGACGTTGCGCCTGCTTTAAGGCTTGTTCGGCCGACATTTGCCCCATCATCGCCATTTGCAAGAAATCACCGAGTACACTCTCTACTTCTGCCCAGTTTTGAATGCGTGGGCGTGCTTTACCGGTTTTCAGCGCGGCGGCTTGTTGTGGGTACCAACGATATTTAGCAACCACATCTTTATCGAAATATGCGCTGGTGCGGGTAGGCGGGATCCCGTAGTGAAGCGCCAAATCTTTCTGAATATCAGCGCTGGTGGCATACCTCAGGAAGGCTTCGGCTTGTGACTTATGCTTGGCATCGGCAGGAATCGCCAATTGCCAAATCCCCAACATCGGCGAAGGCTGACCCACCTCTGCAGGCGGTGCCATAATTTCCATCTCGCCCACCACATTCGACACGCTTGCATTGTCCAGATTTGGCACCCAGGCAGGCCACACTTCAATAGCCATGGAGACGCTGCCTTTTTGTAAAGCATCACGAACTTCATCGGCGTTATACACTTCAACACCACGCGGCGCGTATTGCTTCATGGCAAGGAAGGTTTCTAAGGCCTGTTTGGCTTGCGGCGAGTCTAAGCTTGCCTTGCCTGATGAATCGACCACATTGGCACCATAGCCCCAAAGGATCGGTAAAAAACCGGTCACAATCGGATTGCCTTTCACACCTCGGAAAACCAAGCCTTTCACGTCTGCGCTTTGACTAATCGTCTTCGCCGCCGCCAATACCTCTGACCAAGATTGAGGCTGACTCAAATGATTTTTCTCAAACAACGCACGGTTCCAGGCAAACATGGCAACATTCCCCACCATGGGTAAGGCATAGACCGAGCCCTTGGCATCTGGATAACGGCCAATATTGAACGGTGCCTGAACAAAATCCGGATCGGCGACGGCATCGGATAGCGGACTTAGCCACTGGTTTGCAAAAAACTCCGGCGCCCAGGTGTCATCCATTAGAATCACATCATAGTGACCGGTTTTTTCACGCATCGACAGCACCACACTTTCGTACAAGCCCTTACTGGGACGCTTGACCAGAGTAATGTTGGTGTCTGGGTGGGCTTTCTCATACTGGTCCACCACATACTGCATGGCGTCTCCATAACTACTATCACGAGCTGCAATCACCAGCTCATCAGCATTTACAGCCAGCGAAGCGAGCATCAGGGTGCTGGCCATTAGTGTCCGTTGGAACATTGGATTCTCCTTGTCTTGATTAATTCTAGCGATCGATGTTTTGCACTCGCGTGCAATTTCGAATTCAAGACTAGGCTGGAAAAGTGTCAGTTATATGACCGAAACATGAAGTTTATTGGGACGCTAAAGGCAAACCGAAATACTGAAGCTCATCACAGCCCATCAGCAGATGATTTAGCACAAGTGAAGCCTCGCACAGCTTGTTTATTCAGGCGAGGCTCGCCGATCAGGAGTCGACATGGACATAGGCTGAACTCAAAAAAGTAACAATCTCTAGAGTTTTCAAAAGCATCAGCGCAAGTAATTCACGATAAAGGATTGATATGACCTGCTAGGCCAGTAACAAGTAAATCTCATAGCATGAGTTGTAAATCATCAAATCAGCGAGAGTCCATCTCGGTTATTTTCAGCGTCAGCAATTGTTTTTGCCACTGCGCTTTATCAACACCTTCCAACCAGATGGTGTCACTGTTGCGAGTTTGTCCCTTACGCAAATAACTCTCGGGCAGTCTAAAGATGGCTTGCCAAACCTTTAGCTCTTGCTTACTCAGCAAATCACCCGAATCTGCAAATAGGCTCACTGCTAGTGCAACCTGCACATAATTTTTACTGCCGGTATTTACCAATTCAAAGTTTAAACCCAGGCGATCCTGAGCATCCCACTGGCTACTCAGCAAACTCACCTTCACCCCATTTTTAGCCGTAGACTTCAATAGATCGGCCTGAGCGATGGCCGCCGAACTCAAACTTACCGAGGGAGCAGAAAGCTCCGTAGCCGACCCAGCGGCTGGCTTTTCGACAGCTTCTTCAGTCGCTAAAGCAGCACTCTTTGTCGCTTGGCCACTCACCTCACTAGCAGACTTTACAAACACATACTCCCAAGTGAAATCGTCGTTGAGTTGCACTCGTGCGCCATTTTCGAGAACAAGGGTGGCGACTTTTTCCGGCTGAAGCTGGTCTGCCAAACTGGGTATCACCCAAAACAAACAACAAATTGCGCTATAAACAGAGAATTTTTTAAACATAGATAGCTACCAGTCACATAAGATGGCTCTAGCATAAACAAGCCGTCGTGAAATTAATACTGTTGTAAGTCCGCCAAAACCGTAAATAGCGGCAATATTGCCGACTGCATGACACCTCATTTGCTTAAAATAAATTTAATCGAGTCACAAAACAGTAGCTAGCAGAAAAAGCATCAGGAAAATACGCTGCCAAGTGTTCAAATAAATCAAACTTAACTGAGTCAAAGCAGAGCCGAGCTATATCACTGCAAGCGCTTGAAACTTAGGCTTGAAAGTAATAAATTGAAGATGAAATCACGCACATTTCAAGCGTCCTTACTCATCACCAACCGCACCCGCAAAGGAGCAAGATGTTTATTGTTTCACTGAACTACATCTGCGATTTAGCAGACGTAGAAACACACTTAGATGCCCATATCCAATATTTAGATCGCCACTACGCCGCCGGAGTATTTCTGGCGTCTGGTCGCAAAGTACCGCGCACCGGTGGAGTGATCCTCGCGCAAGCCGATAGCCGCACCGCCCTAGATGCGATCTTGGCCGAGGACCCTTTCAAGATCCATCAACTAGCTGAATATGAGGTGACTGAATTTATTCCAACAAAAACCTCGCCAGCCTTGGAGTTTTTGGCAAGCTAAACTGACTCTGTCGCCTTACTACAAAACATTGTTACGGCGAATCAAAGGCGAGAGTCCTCAAGCTGTCACTCTACCAAAGCTGATAAGCGCAATTTGTCTTAAACGAGATTGCGCTGCTTTGGCGCTGACAAAGTTGCCGCTAAAACATAAAAAACTGCCAAAACAAGCAATCATAGTCAGTCTCGCCAAAGGCTCCGCTTTTGTTGGTAGACAAGTGCTTACTCTTTGATTATTTTAGCGAAATAAGCACTTGCTATCACTCTCGCCTTGGCATTTAATGCAAGCATATCCTCGTGAATTTGCACATTTCTCAGCAACACTCAAGTTGAGCGAAGGTGATGATTCAATGCTTAAAAGTCATCCTGTTATTTAGGAATAATCGAATGGATCTACATCTCTGGCTGATGTTCTGTCTGGCCTATTTGATCACCACCCTGTCGCCGGGACCCAATGTATTATTAGTGCTAAAAAACAGCATTCAACGGGGGTGGCAATCGGCCTTCATCACCATTCTCGGGAATTTAAGCTGCCAAGCGATCATCGTTTATTTAGTTGCCATTGGTATTGGACAACTGATCCAAGCCCTTCCTTTTTGGTTTATGGTCATGAAGCTGCTGGGCGGTATTTACTTAATATATCTCGGGATCAAAAGCCTCAGATCCCTTAACGTTTCAAGCCATACCAGCCCAAGCCCCAAGCCACAGAGTCAACGCTCTCTCTGGGCCTTGTTTATCGAAGCCTTTAGTGTGTCCGCCAGTAACCCGAAAACCTTAATTTTTCTATCGGCCTTCCTCCCACAATTTCTGAATACCGAACAAGCCACCGAAGGGCAGTTTTATCTGATGTTTATCAGCATTTGTTGCATTGTGACCAGTGTTCACCTGAGCTACGCATACGCCATCGGCTATTTAGGCAAGCGCTTTTCTTTCCAGAACTTTGAGCGACGGGTGGCTAAAGTAACCGGCGGATTGCTGATCACCATGGGCGGCGGTATGTTGTTGAGTCAGCGCGCTTAATCAGCGCTGTCAACTCAGCACCACCGAAGAGCACAATATAGGAGAAACAATATGGATTATTGGCTATTTTTATTACTCTGTTTGGCGGCTACCTTTTCACCCGGTCCCGCAGTATTGTTGGTGGTAAAAAACGCCGCCAACTATGGTGTGAATTATTCCCTCAGTGGGATCCTGGGCAATATCACCGCGATGCTCTGCTTGGCCAGCTTATCGGCGGCGGGCCTCGGCGCAATTATCTTAGCATCCACGTTGATGTTCACGGCGATCAAAGTCGTCGGCGGGATCTACCTTATTTATCTTGGCTTAAAGTCTTGGCTTGCCAGCCGAACCCTGAGTTTAAGCAACGATGCTCCCCCCCAACTTGATACAATCAGTCGCAAAAAGCTATTTCGCGAAGCCTATATTGTTGGCGTGAGTAATCCAAAAGCCATTGCATTTTATACTGCCTTGTTTCCGCAATTCATCCACCACGATCAAGCAATGCCAGAGCAATTTTTGTTGCTTGGCGGCACCTTTGCCCTATGCTCATTCAGCGCGCTGTTGGTCTATGCACTCACCAGCAAACAGCTCAGCCCTTATTTACGAAAACAAAATGTGAGTCGTCTATTTCATCGAATCACTGGCGGGGTATTTGTCGGCTTTGGTTTATCACTGTTACTTAGCCCCCACAAAAGCTAACTACGCAAATAACCAACGAACAGAACGCCAATTCAAGGAACCATCGATGAACATTAAAGAATTTTCTCAACGCAGTGGTTTATCGGCGCATACGCTGCGCTATTACGAGAAGATAGGCTTACTCAAGGGCATTCAGCGCAATGCCAGCGGCCATCGCAACTACCGTTCGCAAGATTTGGAGTGGGCTAACTTCATCATTCGTTTAAAAGAAACCGCGATGCCACTGTGCGACATTTTGCAATATGCCCGACTACGCGAACAAGGCCCAAGCACCCATGCCAACCGCCAAGCCCTGCTCGAACAACATCAAGCCAAGCTGAGCACGCATATTCAATCCCAACAACAACACCTCGCGGCATTGGAGCAAAAAATAAATTGGTATCATCGCCAAGTAGCGCTTGACTTAGAGTGAACTCGAAGTTGTACAGTGTGGTTTCTCAATACAGAAACGGAGCTTGCCCATGGACAACACCAGATACCAAATCGGCCTGGAACAACTGAGTAAAATTGATGGCGAAGCCGGCCATCAAGTGATCGAAAGCCTGAAAGACATCTGCCCCGATTTAGCCAGATATACCATCGAGTATCCCTTTGGCGACATTTACAGCCGACCGGGGCTCGATTTGAAATCACGAGAAATTGCCACCGTTGCGGCTCTCACCGCCATGGGCAACTGCCAACCCCAGCTCAAGGTACACTTACAAGCGGCGCTCAATGTCGGTTGCAGCGAAGCAGAGCTTAAAGAGGTGATCTTACAAATGTCGGTTTATGCTGGCTTTCCAGCAGCATTAAATGGGATGTTTGCCTTAAAAGAAATATTACAAGCCGCAGATTAAGGCTTAAGCCCCCCGCCTCAATGACGCTCGACCCGAAGCGTTCCGCCAATAACCCTCCCTTTGAGCAATAGACCGAAAGGGAGCTGCGGCACTCACCGTGCCGCGCCCTTTGCTCTCGAAGCGAGCGAACGACCCCAGCCCTCGAAATTTCAATCACAAGCCAAACGTTAGGGATTCGGGATGAGCATAAGCGAAAACATGAATAATCGATAGGCAGTGACATGATTTGCCATATCAGCATCGGTTGCGCCATCGCCAAATAAACTAATGGTAATGAGTTTTGGACTGATACCAATCTAACTCATTATCGGTTGATTGTTACTCGTCTAAATCACCGCGAACTGCGTGATGTATCTTCTCATGAGAGCCACGAGTCATGAGAGCCACGAGTGACTGCACTTGATACCTCGCTATCGGCACTTGCTCATATCATGAATCAGCTTGGTATGAATTTAGGGTTCCAAAAGAGCCTAGCGCCGTTGGGTGGGATCGGGGTTGGATCCACCGGGATGTTATCACCGGAACCATCACCGCCTTTACCAGCATCGACGCTAATTTTTATAGCCACAACCTTGTTTGCCCTCTCCTTCCCCAGGGTAGGGCTTTGGCTGCTGTTTGGCCGCATGCTAAAAAAGTGCTCAGGCAAAACAAAGACCGACAATAATTTAACCATGCAATGGCCGGATGGCTCTGTACATCGGTGGATCCGGCATGCCTGAAGATTACTCAACAAATGCGAGCCCTAACTTAGGGCTCGCCGGTGCCACCTATTAACGATTTTCTAAACGGCTGTAATCGAAGATCCCGCCACTAATTGGCTCGGCCTGCAAATAGGCTTGATGCAATCTATCGCTATAGGGCCAAAACTCTGAGCTAGTTCGGCGAACCCCAAAACGCTTCATCAATTGCTGGTAAGCCAACTCGTTATTCACATGCAGCAGCTGCTGTTGCAATTGCTTTAATTCGCTTTCTTGTACTTGCCAAAAAGCAGCGGGGTAGGCCCCCACAAGGCCAGGCAACAAAGTCAGCGTATCATTATCTGGCAAACGATATTTATCTTCCAAGAACAAGCTAGAGATGTTGGCATGGGCGTTATTTCGGAGCAGCGTAAAATACTGGCTCTGTGAACTTTCTGGCTGATCCACCTGAATAAACACCACTTGCGGTAACCATTTGACCGCTCCCCCCTTCCAGGCGGCCAGCTGGGAAGCAAAATCATTCACCGCTCGCGAATAATGGATCGGATCAATTTGGTACTTCGAACTCTGTACCGCAGCAAGCTTGGTTGATAACTTATTGTACAACTGCTGCTTATAGGGCAAATCTTGGTTATAGTGAACCGAGCTTTTAAAGAAAGCTTCTTGCGGGCGCGACTCAACAAACTTAATAATTTCTTTGTCAGCATCAACATACCAACGACGTAACTCATCATAACGCGCTTGCGCTGGTAACAAAGAAGCAAAGTTAAACTCACCTTCCATACGTAAGAAATCCATATATAAACGAGTCACCAATTGATGCCCCAAGTTACCATAGGGATCGTAGCCTGCCACCAATAAATAATGGATCCGTTCAAACAGGGAATAATCGAGGATCCAAGCCGTTTTAGGTGGCTTACCCACCGAACCTCGTACCACACTGGCACTATCAAAATGACGGAAAATCGTCAGCGCAGCATTGCTGTTATAACCATCACCATCCCAGATCAAATCTAAATCTATGCGGCCAGCATCTTCCTTCAACCAGTTTTGCTGGCTCTTGATCCGCGCTTCCATATATTGGCGGTGCCGTTTCGAATACGAGATCCAAGTACTCAGTGGCAAAACGTTACTCTGCTCTACCGAGGGCATCCGCAAGTGCTCACTTTGAGCCGCTAAAAAGTCGGCCTGTAGTTTTTCATACTGATGAGCAGGCGTAACAAAATACACCCAAAAATGATCTTGAATCACATTCAAAGCCACCTGTCCTCGACAGACTGGCCCCTTCATGAAACCCATAATGAAGGTTTCCGCGTCATCCAACATAAAGCGATAGCGCGAATTAACCGGAAAATCTCGAAAGGCTACAAAAGGATTTCCTGCCACATCAGGCTGGTAAGACGGTAATTGTTCAACTTTAATATTGTCAGCCAAAAACCAAGATTTCCAGCGTTCTGCTCGCGCTTCATCAAGATGATAAGGAATGTGGGTCTTCACCACTATACTCTCACGCTCAGGCATTAAACGGTAATAAACCCGCGCCACCCCAGGGTCGTCATAAGGTCGGCGGGTTGCAATTTCATCGACCGGAAAACCGGGTGCGGTGCGCGAACGAACCAGTTTAAAAAAAGCCGGACGTTTACTTTGTGAATCGTCAAAATAAAGATGAGTGATAAACAAGTGCTCATACAGATAGCGACTCATCAATTGTTCTTTTAGTGAATCACCATTAAGCAATGCTTCCCAACGTTTAACTTGCGCTGCGAACTGTTGGTGATGCTGCAAATCGTCGGCCATTGGCGCTCCGCTCACAAGCCATGCAGTGAGGCTATCAAACTCGGCATCACTGAGCGCTGGTAAACCGTAGGGCATGCCCCACTCTGGATGAGAAGCCTGAACCTTAGAGGCATATTCCTCGATACCAACACACTGTTGAGCGCGATCTAAAGCAAAATCATAGGCATTGGGATCGAGAATATCTTGCTGACTATCAACAAAATCTCGCTTTTGCTTCAGCGCCTGATACATCAGACCACCTTCCTGGTTCGCCTGTTCGCTTTGGATCCGCTCATTCAGCACTGGGTTAAAACCTTTCTGACGCCAAGCTTGAGTAGAACGCGCATCGGTATATAAGCGACTGGTAGGGTCGGCGATCAAACGACTGGAGTTATACACCCGTGCAGTGGTCAAGCCACGGTCGATGCCCGCAGCAGAAGTTAACTTGAGCTGACAGGGCGCATCATAACAGGCATGACACATCACACAGCGTTGGTCGAGGATTGGTTTCACTTCTTCTAGGAAGTTTGCGCTAGGTGGGTAATCTTCTGAATAAATCCGAGTCTGCACCGTAGCTTGACCAAAGCGCTGGTCAAACTGCTGAATGATAATGCTGGAACAGCCAACCACTACCACCAGTAAAAGGCCTAATACTGTAAAACGTCGAAACATAATTCATCCCTGTAATGAGGCAATGGCGTTAAGTAGCGATTGCCCATCCTCATTATTTTAAACCGTTAGTGGTTCATATCAGTAAGACAAGCTAGAGAAACTCCCCCCTATCTCGCTAAATCATAGGAAACAGCACACCAATCACCAACAGGCACCCGCAGCCAAGCACTCCAGACCCGCCATCAAGTTCAGTGATCGTGACATGATTTTACTCTATAACTTCCATATCCAAAAAATAAAGCAGCACCAACTGACACAAACACAACAAAAATCGATAAAACACTTGCGCATCTAAATGATAATAATTATCATTTAGATGCGAAGTTTAATCAGCAAACGCTAATTAAGCGACCAGATCCTGATCGACGGTGCCGTCGCACTTGTTGAACCCAGTGTCCATCGCGTGGCTAATTTCTTCAATAAAAAGCTGATTTGAAACGGGTCGAGGCAGAGACGCTTGCTCTTTAACTCGCGATTTAAAGCATAGGTTCAGCCATCAGAGGAAAAGCATAATGTTAGACCAACAACGCATCGAAACAATGGATGTTCACATTTTACTGAGTATCGTGAACATGCAAATTAGAAATGACTTCGGCAGCTTCAGCGAATTGTGTCAGTTTTACGCACTAGACCAAGATAAACTCACCCAACGACTGCAACAGGCGGGTTATGAGTTACGTGCTCAACAGCAGCAATTTATCGTTAGCTAAAGTCTTGCAAATACTGCTGCTCACTGATCAGCAAAGTATCTTCGCTAACGCGATCAACGATGCATAAACCTTGCAGATGGTCATATTCATGCTGAATAATACGTGCCACAAAGCCCTGATAATGCGCCTGTTGCCATTCGCCTTGTAAATCCTGATATTCCAACCAAACTGCTTGCGAACGGGCTATTTTTGCGCGTTGTCCAGCAACACTTAAACAACCTTCCCAACCCCACTGTTGTTGTTCGCTATATTGCTTGATCTGAGGATTACACAACACAAACGGTGCTAGCTCTGGCGCATCTGGATAACGTGCATTTGGCGAACTAGCCACAATCATCAACTGCCATGCGCGCCCGACTTGCGGCGCGGCAATCCCTACCCCGTTGGCCTGTGTCATGGTAAAACGCAAACGCTCTATCCAATGAAGTTGCTCAGCACTCAGCGGAAAATGCAATGGTTCCGCAACTTGAGACAACATCGGGTTGGGATAGTTGAGTAATGTTAATGGTTCAAGCTGGCTCACTTAAGGCTCCTCTGTTACATCACTGATGCCAGAATAGGCACGATAAGCAAACACTAAAAAAAATACATCCAATAATTGCCCCAACACTTTATTGGCAAAAAACCAAAAGTTGTTGGCATGTTGCGCAACTAACCAGTGATCAATTGCCCATACTGGTAATATGCTAATACCAGAGACAATAATCACACCGGCTAACAGCGGCCATTTGATCACATCCGTTTGCCGCCAACTATCATTAAGCGATTGTAAAGGAGAGCGTTTATATAAAACACAATTCAAATCGGCAAATAACAAACGACTCGCAAAGATAAGCCCGGGAACAACAAAAAAGTTAAGACCAAGCATCACTAAACTAAAGCTGATCGATACCACCACAAATAGCCTTGGCCAGATACTAAGCGACGCTTGAAAGCATTGAGCAATACTCCAAGGCTGCTGGTTTAGCTGAGCTCGAATATACAAGATACTCGCACCTTGATAGATTGGTTGGCAGAGTAAACCCAAGCAAATAAATATCCAATATTGCAATACCGAAGGGTGTGAAACGTCATACACATAACCACTCTGTAACGCAGAAAATGGAATAGCGAAGGGTAATACCATTGCCGCAAAACTAATAATATGCTGACGATAAAACGCTAAACTATCAACCAACCAATCCCACAAACTGGCGAATCTCATACAACTCCCTGAACAATTAACAACATCATCTTTGCCTGTGCCTTCATTTAGCGCTAAATGCACTGTTTAAGCTGAGCCAGACAAGCAATTTTCCAATTCACATCCGGATAAGGCCACGCAACAACTTCAGCGCTATCGGTGCGCTGCAACCAAATGCTGCTCAAACCTGCAGCAAAGGCGGCCTGAGCATCCTTCTCTAGATGATCCCCAATATAACAGCATTGAGCCGCAGGTAAATTTGCTAAGCGCAAAGCATGCTTAAAAATATCAAGTTTAGGCTTGGCTGCCCCCGCCACTTCGGCGGTTAATACAAACTCAAAAAAATCCACTAAACCCGCAGCCTTTACCTTTCGCTGCTGCATCTCTTCGGGGCCGTTGGATATCAGTGCTAAACGCCAACCTTGTTGCTGCAACTCCTTGAGACAGGCAAGAGTATCAGGATAAAGCTGGGTTGATGCGATATATTGCTGCATGAAATACTCAAAAACCTGTTCCGCTTGCGCCGCGCTCAGTTGCGGCTGCTGTAACACTTCCCGGGCACGAGCTTGACGCATTTCTGCAGCGCTCATCTGGCCTTGTAAAAACGCCGGATAATATAATTTTAAGGCCCGTTGCCAATGCTGCAGCGCCTGAGCTTGTTGCTCTGGCCAGTAGTGTTGAAATAAAGCTTCGGCCGCCAAACTGGTAGCGACACCGTCATCGACTAAAGTATCGTCCAAATCAAATAACAACATATTCACCGCTGCTTCCCTCTCCACAAATCTTCCTTATATAGCGCTTAGCAAAACCAACCAAGCCAATCCGTTTCAATCAACAGATAAATTAGTATTTTTCATGAATGGCTGAGCTAAAGGATGTTTACTGGCATTCACCACAGAAGTCAACTCTACTGGCTTATCCAATCTAGCAGTTCAAACCCTTCCCGGCCGAAGCGCATTTACCAAAAAACCAGCCGAAGCTGGTTATTGCTAATTCGCAATGCCAAGCAATCATCACGATCATCTCACCAGCCGATTTATTTAGGCGTAGGTGCAGGATCGTTCAATTGATCGACTTCTGCTTCGGCACACATATAAGCACGACTTGAACAAAATGGTGTTAAGGGTACCCGCGGCTCTAGGTTTTGCGCCTCGAGCTGTTGCTTCGCAAGATGTTTATTGGTGACCCGAGTCACGATGTAATAAGCCATCCACAAGCCAAGCAAACCAAATACAATACTCCCCACAGCTTGGCCCGCGAGTACACCTAGAGCACCAAACCACTGCCCACCAAAATAAGCAAAAGGAATCGTCCCAAGACTCGCTTTACCAAAATTGAGCAAGGTTGAAGTACTTGGGTAACCAAGATTATTAAACGCTGCGTTGGCGACAAACATGGCCCCATTAAACACAAAGCTGAAACAAACCCAAGTACAGAAAAAATCAATCACCGAGGCTGCATCACCACTCACGCCAAAGGCCGCAATCAGCAAGTCTTTCGAGCCATACAGCAGCAAAGAAATGGCCAGTACATAAACCACGTTAAACCACAGCGCTTTACTGAGCGCCTCTTTCACTCGAGGGTAGGCATGCGCGCCAAAGTTTTGCCCAACAATTGGACCAATCGCTCCCGACAGAGAGAAAATCATGCCAAAGGCAACTGGCATGATCCGCCCAACCACCGCCCATCCAGCCACATAAGCATCACCAAAGTGAGCAATCGCGGCAGTCACATAAGCATTCCCCATTGGGGTTGCAACATTGGTCATCATCGCTGGCAATGCAACCTTTAAAATGCCGCGTAAATCGTCAATCAAGCCGCCAATACGAAAAGCAGAGATTAGCTGATGTTTACTGATCACACCGGACAGAGCCACCCCAGCTACCGCAAAGCGTGCGACAACCGAAGCGATGGCCGCGCCCGGCAAGCCCAAGCCTAAAGCAAAAATGAACAAGGGGTCGAGTAAGGCATTCACCCCACCGCCAGCGAGAGTAGACCACATCGCCCGTTTTGCATCCCCCACCGAGCGCAACGCTGCCCCCGCACTCATCGCCATGCCTAAGATAGGCAAAGAAGGTAATAAAATATGTAAATATTCTACCGCCAAGGCATGGGTACGCGACTTCGCACCAATTAGCGTTAATAATTCGGGGGTAAAGATCCACGCTAAGCCAGCCACCAAGCTACTGATCAAAAAACCCGTTGCCAGCACATTGGTCACTAACTGACGAGCGCGGCTTTTATCCTGTTGGCCAATCGCCTTAGAGACCAGAGCGGTCATAGCGATCGACAAACCAATCGTAAAAGAGGTGGTAAAAAAAGCAATCGTACCAGCGTAACCCACGGCGGCAGCAAGCTCGGCCTCCCCCAACAAGCTAATAAAAAACAGATCGGCTAAATCAACCAAAAATAAGGCCGTTAAACCGATCGCATTAGTGGAGGACATCAACACAATGTGCCGAAAAATATCACCAGAAATAAATTTTGCCTTGGGCATAGATGCTCACTACAGGGATCTTAAACCCTGAGTGTAGGTGCAAAGCCAGCCGAAGTCATTGCTCAAATACCCCCGAATAAACAAGGGTTTTAAGCGATGGCTTTAAGCAAAGCTTAAACTAAGCTGGCGCGTAACTCCTTCGTCGCCTGCACCATGTTTTGCAAAGCTAACTCAGTTTCTTTCCAATTCCGGGTTTTCAAACCACAATCGGGATTCACCCATAAACGTTGCCAAGGGATCCATTTGGCCGCCTTATCAATCAATACCTTCATGTCTGCAACACTCGGAATGTTGGGTGAGTGAATATCATAAACCCCGGGGCCGATCTCATTTGGATAGGCAAAGTGCTCGAAGGCCTGTAATAAACTCATTGCCGAGCGTGAGGTTTCGATAGTAAGCACATCTGCGTCTAAGGCAGCAACCGCCTGCATAATATCGTTGAACTCGCTGTAACACATATGGGTATGAATTTGCGTCTCCGGCTTGGCACTGGCCGCCGATAGTTTAAAAGCGGCCACCGCCCAATCTAAATAAGCAGACCATTGACTGCGTTTTAAAGGCATACCTTCACGGATCGCAGGCTCATCAATTTGAATGATCTGGATCCCCGCTTGTTGTAGGTCGGCCACTTCTTCATTTAAAGCAACAGCAATCTGTTCTGCGATTTGCGCTCTGCTCAGATCTTCACGCGCAAAGCTCCAGGTCAGCATGGTTACTGGACCCGTTAACATGCCTTTTACCGGTTTTTGCGTCAGCGATTGTGCATAGCTTGCCCACGCAACGGTTAGGGGTTTACTGCGCTTAATATCGTCAACAATAATCGCCGGCTTCACACAACGAGAACCATAACTTTGCACCCAAGCAAAACGACTCACCAAGAAGCCATCGAGTAACTCGGCAAAGTATTCCACCATATCGTTGCGTTCAGCTTCGCCATGTACCAATACATCTAAACCAAGCCTCTCTTGACGCTTGATCGCCTCCCGGATGTGCTCGGCGATGGCCGCCTGATAGTCTGTTGGACTTAGCAAACCAGCCTTAAACTCACGCCGCTGGCGACGAATTTCGGTGGTCTGAGGGAATGAGCCGATAGTAGTCGTGGGCAGCGCAGGTAAGGCTAAACTTTGCTGCTGAATAACTTGGCGCTGGGCAAAGCTTTGCCCACGCTCTCGCTGTAACAAGGAGAATTGCTGAATTTGCTGTTGTAGTTCTCCCTCAGTTGCAAGGCTTTGCGCCTGCACCGCAGCGCTATATTGCTGAGCTTTAAGCTGAGCCGCTGCATCCCCATCAATCACGGCAGCCAAGCATTGCAATTCCTCTAACTTTTGCTCGGCAAAGGCCAAGCGAGGCTTTGCTTCGGCTAACTCGGTTTCAGCATTCAAATCAATCGGACTATGCAACAGCGAACAGGAGCTGGCCAACCATAAACGCTCCCCCAATTGTTGCTTGGCCGCTGCCAAGCGCTCAGCTAAGACGGGTAAGTTGGCTCGCCATACATTACGACCATTGATCACGCCAGCCGACAATACCCAGTTCTCGGGAAAATCACTCAATATTGGTTCAAGCTGTTCAGCGCTAGCACTTAAGTCGAGATGTAAACCATCTACCGTCAGCTGCTTAATCAGCCCTGTATTACTTAAGACATCGTCAAAATAACTAGTTAATAATAAGTTACAGGGACTTAAACGGCTGTTGTAGGCCTGCAATAAAGCATCTTGCCACTGCGCTTCTAATTCTAAACCTAAGATAGGCTCGTCTAGCTGCACCCACTCAACCCCCAGCGCGGCGATACCTTGCAAGATCTGCTGATAGACCTGGATTAATTTCGGTAGCAAAGTGACCCGCTCGAATGGCTCACTGCAGGCTACATCATTGCGCCCCAAATATAGATAGGACACCGGCCCTAGTAACACAGGTTTCACTTTATGACCTAAAGCCAAGGCTTCTTTAATTTCGTCAAATAATTGTGACCATTGCAAACTAAACTCACTATTGGCAGAAAACTCCGGCACAATATAGTGATAATTGGTATTAAACCACTTACTCATGTCCGATGCGGCATGGTTGCACCCGCAACCTTGTTGACCACGGGCAATAGCAAACATCGTGTCTAAATTTAGTTCAGCAGAGCGATGGCGCTGTGGTAGATTCCCTAACAATAAGGAAGTATTCAACACTTGGTCATACCAAGCAAAATCACCAACGGTCACCCAAGCTTGACCACTGTCTCGCTGAGCTTGCCAATTTTGTTGGCGGATCTGCCGCCCCACTTCCAGTAACTGCTGTTGCGAAGATTCCCCCCGCCAATATGCCTCTAAGGCAAACTTCAACTGACGCTGTTTACCAATACGGGGGTAACCCAAAATATGTGTGATAGTCATAAACTAATCCTTTTAGCCGTCTAGATGTATACAGCTCCATACTGGCAAGCGAAGCCGCCAATTACAATTGCAAAGTATTCAAACAAAAATGAATTAAATTCAATTTAGAAAGCATAAAATGGAAGTTAGGACTACGTATACAGCCATGATTTAACATCAAGAGCATTTAAAATGAATTTAATTCAATTTAAGGAAACTAAAATCGCCGCTAACTATACAAGCAAAGTCCAAGCTCCTAAGCTTGCGACTTAATCGCTAATAGCACTGGTACTCTGTTGAACTTATGTTAGAAATTAAACACTTACGTAGCCTACAAGCCCTTGCCAGCAGCCCTTCGATGAAAAGCGCCGCAGCCAAACTATTTGTTAGTGAATCGGCTCTCTCTCATCAACTCAAGGGTTTGGAACAAAAGCTTGGCGTCCACTTACTACTTAGGAAAAGACAAGCGATACAATTAACCGAACCCGGCAAGCAAGTGCTGGCGCTCGCCGAACAGGTTTTGCCCCTTATAGGCCAGCTAGAACAAACATTAATTAGCGGCAACCAGCATTCAAGCAGGCTCAACATCAGCGTTGATTGCCATGCTTGTTTCCAATGGTTATTGCCAAGCCTGCAACAATTTAAACAAGCTTGGCCAGAGGTTGTAAGTAACCTTTGCCAAGACCTAAACTACGATGGGCTGCCGCTATTACAGCAAGGCGAAACTGATTTATTGCTGACCTCTCAAGTTTCACCGCAGGAGGACATCCACTACCAACCTCTATTCGAATATGAAATGGTCATCATTTGCCCATTAACGCATCCACTCAGCAGTAAAACTGAGCTTAGCGCCGCTGATCTCTGTCCACATACACTAATCAGTTACCCAGTAAATCCGCAACGTTTAGACATATACAACTTTGTTTTAACGCCCGAGAATCTTCAGATGAAACACCGTAAACACGCCGATAATCCAGCGATGTTAGTGCAAATGGTAGCCGCTGATATGGGCATTGCCGCGATGCCTTATTGGGCAGTTGATCACTATGTAAAACAACGGTTAATATGTGCCCTGCCATTGCAGCAAGCCTTATGGCGACCAATGTACGCAGCTTACCCATTAAGCCTGAGAAACGCCCCAGCCTTACAAGCATTTTTACAATTATTACAACAGCAAACCTGCAAATTATTACCGGGCATCAGAACGGTGAGGGTAATGTCAAAAAAATATAATCAATAATTTGACTAAAGTGACAACTTAAGTTTACAGTTAAAAGGCAGTATGGTTATTCAGTAAGGATTAACCAACAACCAAGAAGGGACCGTTAACCTGATGTTATCTCAATGGGCTCCCGCGAATTTTCCAGAAAAGAAAATAAGTCTAATGATGCACGTGGCTGGGCTGTTTCCCTGCGTGTATTTTTCTATCCATCATATTTTCTATAATAACTTTTTGTTTGGGATCATCATTCTCCCTTGCATGTCTACTCTGCTGGCATCGGTTTACTTAATGCTCACTCGGCCCAACTCCCAAGATTATAAAGTCGCCGATTTCTGGTTTCTATTATTAGCGATTCCACCAGTACTGCTGGCCTTAATTCTTCCCGAAATGCATGGTGAGTTTTTTGTTCCGCCATTAATTCTAGCTTGCTTTGTTCGCCTGCCCTTAAAACTGGCCGAGCGTCTCGTTATGGCGCTCAGTCTCGCAGCGATTGGATTAAGCTTTCAGCACTTGGGCAGCCATATCGCCCAGCGCTTTAGCCTTAGCGTAATCGTGTCACATTTTTTTGCTTGGGGTTTAGCTCGGTTACTAATGAAACAAAACACCGAATTAAAAGAACTCGCCTTTAAGGATACCCTGACTCGCTGCTATAACCGCCGCGCCCTATACGAGGAACTACTAATCGCAAAACAACACTATAAACATAACAATGTTGTCAGTAGTATCATCATGTTAGATATCGATTTCTTTAAACAAGTGAATGATCAACATGGCCATAATGTCGGGGATAAAGTTTTGGTTTGGTTTGCCACTTATTTACAAAACAATGTACGAGTCAGCGATCAAGTATTTCGCTTTGGCGGAGAAGAGTTTCTCATTCTTTTGCCAAACACAGATTTTAGCCAAGCCTACCACGTCAGTGAACAGCTGCTACAACAACTCGCCCAGCCCTCTGCTCCTCCTAATCAACAAACCATTAGTTTTAGTGCAGGCGTAGCCAGCGTGATAGCCAGCGAAAACATTGACGACTGGTTAGAACGCGCCGACCAAGCGATGTATTTGGCCAAACAAGCCGGACGCAAGCACACTTGGCCGAGGCATATAAAGACACCTAACGAAACCAAGCCATTCACCGAATGCTCGACCATTAAAACGATATAACTGTCGAAGGACAATCGCTAGTTGCGGTGGCTGTCTAGTTATCTATCTGTTTATCTAGTTATCTGGCCGCAAGATTAGGTTCCACTTAGAATGGAAGGCGTGCCAGCCCAATCAAGCATCAAGGCTAGAGTGAAGATCATCACCAAGCAATACCAAGCAATACCAAGTATTTTAGGATATCTGATATATAGAAAGATGGCCTAAGCGAATTGGCTGGTCATCACAAACAATGATCAATGGGCTATAGTGGAGAAAAGTTTGAAGAAGATGGGCGAGCAGTCGCTGGCTTATTTCGTAAGGCTTTCTTGCTCGCTCCGCCATAAGCGAGTTCCGCAAGCTAAACAGACATTTTCACGCCGATAATCCATAAGGCTATCCACGCCATACTCCCAAATTTGCTCACTATGACAATGGAAACACTGAGCACCAGTCGCTAAAGCTGTCTCTGGATGACTTGACAGATACTCATCATACGAAGGTAAATCCATCCATTCTCGCTCACTGGAACTTCGACGGAATAGAAACAAAGCCAAAGCTCCAAGAAAAATCAGCAGCAGCTCGAACACCATATTGATCTAGCCTTATCAGTCGTGGCTCTTAAACATAGAGCGTTTCATCACCGGAACACATAATTAGCAAGTAAGTCGAAAGATATTCACTTAGTTAACCCTCGAAATCAACTTGATTCGTAAAAATCATCAGACTAAAAGCAATATATGGAGCAAACCAATTTACAACTTATTTACATATTAGAGTGTAGGCTGTAGCTTAGTTAAAGTTGATTAAATTAAAATTTCATCAACGCCATTAAATCAAAGCCAAACTCCGCATGATCACGATGGCACCTTTTGTTTGTTTAAGGATGAACCGCTAACAATGAGCTTATTACTGAAGTATTTCTCAATCACCCTGTCGTTATTCAGTTTACTACTCGCCACACTCATCATGACACTCGGCTATTGGCCAGAGACGACCTTTAGTATCTCTCTTAGTTATTTATTATTATTTTCACCACGGTGGTGGCTGCTCATCCTCAGTTTATTACCACTATTCGTGCTAAAACAGTTATCCAAATGGCAATATTTGAGCTGGGCACTCTGCGCAGTAGTATTCTTTCAATTTCAAGATATTCAGCTGCATTGGCCATCCGAGCGACGCGGTGAGATGAGTATCCTCACATTAAACAGCGGCGGCGGCGCCAATGCCGCAGAGATCCACAATTTAGTCGAGCAATATCAACCCGATGTTGTGTTTATGCAAGAATCAAATTTGGCCCTGCTCGAAAAAGTATTTGATGCGCGTTGGTATCGACACTGTGATAGCTTGTGTACGGCAAGCCGAACCCCCCTTGAGCATCAGGGCAGCATATCGCGCAGCACCTTTGGCGGCTGGGGAAACTTTGCGGTATTTTACCAAACTACGATAAATGACCAAGTCGTCCACCTCGCGAACATTCATTTAGAAACACCACGTTCAACGATCACTAGCTTGCTGCATCGCAACGTGGATAAGAACGCTTTTGCTGATTTACACTTCGCCCGCAACATGGAGACTTCACTAGTGGGATCATGGGCCAAGCAACATCGCGATTTCATTATCGCTGGTGATTTTAATATGACGGTTCAAGAAAAACTTTATCAAAAATATTTATCGACTTATCAGAACGCAATCGACACCGCTGGTAGTGGCATTAATTACAGCAAATATACCACTTGGCATGGAACCCGGATCGACCACATTTTAGCCTCGGATGAATTTTCTATTCAATCCGCCAAAGCACTGGCTGCCGTTGGCGGGGATCATCATCCAATATTAGCTAGTTTTACTTATAGGCCTTAATCGATATACGACCTTGCAAACTACGCTTACCCCCATCGAAGGCCAACAACAGCAAGGCCAAAACGATCAAAATATAGGTTGGCCATTGCTCCGGCGACAGTCGCTCTCCCAATAGCCAACCAACAGCAAATACCAATAGCGGCTCTAAATACCCCATTAAACCAAACAAGCTAAGCGGCAAACGGTTAGAAGCCGCTAAAAATAGCAGCATTGGAATTGTACCCGCGATCCCCAAACCCAAATAATAAATCCATGGGTAATCGACAAATAGCGTTAAGCTGGTTTCCGCAGACCAAACCGGGGGCAGATTAAAACACAAATAAGCAATGGCCAGAGGCAACAGCAATAAGTTATCAATAGAGAAGGCAATATGACCCGGCAACGCATATTTACGACGTAACATAAAATATAGCGGATAACCAAACGCCACCAACAACATCACCCAAGACAAGCCTTCCGCGAGCAGGTAAGCATAAGCAACCCCGCCGCCAGCCAGACTCACCGCAGCCCACTGCATTGAGTTTAAGTTTTCCTGATAAACAAAACGCCCGACCAATACCAAAATTATAGGTAACGAAAAATAGCCGAGCGCAACAGCCAAGGTTTGACCGTTAGCCGGAGCCCAAATAAACACCCAGAACTGCATGCCAACAAGCAATGCAGATGCCCACAAACGAGGCCATGTTCGCCAATCGAGGAGCAGCCTCACTAAGCTTGGCAGCTGACCCGTAAAGCTGAGCAACAGCAGCATAAGACCACTACTCCATAGAATTCGTTGCGCAGCTAACCAATTTCCACTATGAGCTTCAAGTGGAAAAAAATGAATATACCAAGGCAAAAAAGCAAACAGACAGGATGCCAATGCAGAGCAGGCCAAGCCAAGATATAGTTGCGAAGAGGGGCGTCCATTCACCAGAATTACAGCTCAATAATCAAACATGGACACCGATTAAGCAGTAAATATCAGCCTACCGCAAGCATTTTAGTCAATATCAAACTATCGCTGCCTTGGCAAAGTATCGCTTAAGTTAAACGCCTTGAGACTGTACATATATACAGCTTTATTGATAGGCGCTATAATTGGCCCTCTTAAATAGTCGCTTCATGGGAGGTTACGGTGTTAAATCAAATTGAACCAGGGATCAGAGCGTTAGTCGAAGCGTTCATCCAATCAGACAAGCCAAATCCGTCAACTCTGCCGATTAGCCAGAGACGACAAGGATATATCGAAAGCACGGTATTAGCTGGCGATGGTCCAGAAATGTATCAGGAGTTTGTTGACCAGCTTGACCAAATAACCCTTAAGGTATTTAAACCCTCCAATGAGGCCTCGCTCCCCATTACACTTTACTTTCACGGGGGGTGCTTCATCAGTGGTGGTTTTAATACTCACCAGCAACAACTCCGGCAATTAGCTCAGCTCTCTAACAGTATTGTAGTGTGTGTCCAGTATCGACTAGCTCCCGAACATTGTTATCCGGCAGCTCATGATGACGCCTATCAGGCTGCACAACTCATTCGTCTGCACGCTCAAAAATACGGCGGAGATCCAAAGCGGATCGTCTTTGTTGGCGATAGTGCTGGCGCTCACTTGGTTTTAGTGACCAGCTTAAGACTAAAAACGCAGGCCGATTGGTTGCCAAGTCAGCAAATTCTTCTATATCCCATGCTTGATGCTTATGGGCAATCAGCAAGCTACCAACAATATGGAACAGACTTTGTGATTACAGCAGCCATGTTGTTGTCTGGATTTGAACTTTATTTGGGCAATTCTGGGGTCACAAAAAATCACCCTGAAATATCGCCTTTGCTACGCGAAGATCTCTCAGGTTTGCCGCCAACGTCTATTGTGACGGCAGAATTCGATCCCCTAAGAGATGAAGGGGAGCAGCTCTATAAAAAACTTGTCGCCAATGGCGTCGAAGCCTACTGCGAACGCTATTTAGGGGTCATTCACGGTTTCTTTCAACTGTCGGCTGTTAGCTCATCGGCTCGCAAATGCCTTGAAAACGTCGCCAGCCAAATCGCCCGTTAAACCGGTACAAGTTCTCGGCAAATTCGAATCAGCGCTAAGGCGCTGATATCTGTATTTTTATGTGCTTTTGATTGTCTTCAATGACGGTTTAGCATTTAATCATCAATAGACTATCGATACTGAATCGGAACGATGATGAAGATTGTACTTGCCGAAGTTAGACCTGAAGATCAGGCCGCCATTTTACAACTAGGTGAATCGGTAAACGAGGCAAATGTTGTGCCCTACTTAAATCCACAAGGGCAGCAAGCAATGCGTATTGCACGCGTCAAGGATATCACTCAAGCAAGCGATCCCAAGATTTATTGCAGCCTCAAGGCCTTAGTGGACCAGCGCTTAGTTGGCTATATTGCATGGCGACATGGCAATTACATTGCTCAGCTCTATGTGAGATCAGAATACCAAAGTTATGGAATTGGCAGACGCCTAGTGGAGGGCATGTTAGCGCGCTGTTCAGCCGAGTCAATTCAACTCAAAGCCTCGGTGAACGCTTTGGGTTTCTATGAAAAATTAGGATTTAAGCCTCTCTCCACAGAGCAAAGTCGTAATGGTATACGTTTTGTACCAATGGAATTAAAACTCAACCCAGAGACCCCCCTCCCCCATTCAAAACGAAAAGCTGACGACAGATGAACACTCTTTTCTCTTAGGCCACAGCTTATTGAATCGAACAGAAAATCGAAAATAGGACAACCATCTAAAGCACTCATTTATTTATATTCGAGTGACAGCTCAAGCCATTAATAAATAAGAACTAGGATGGATGTCCATTTGTTTTAATTTACTTTTCCTTTATTTGTGATTCAAATTGAACAGCAACTAATCATATATTGGGTGTAACGTATTAAATGCCGAAAGACAAAACTCCCCCGGATCGTTGAAACGTCGATTCTGATTAAGGGCTGATATAGCCGCCATTTCTTGCTCTGATAATTCAAAATCAAATAGCGCAATGTTTTCTTTAAGTCGTTCCAATTTGCTACTTTTAGGAATAATTGTACATCCGCGTTGAATGTTCCAACGCAATACCACTTGCGCAGGCGTTTTTCTTAAACGTTTTGCAGCAGCTTGAACCACATGTTGTTCTAATACCGTTTCATTTTCACCTGCCATACCTAATTCTAAATATGACAAAGCGCCTAAAGGGGAAAAAGCGACCACATCTATATTGTAATTTTTACACATCGAAATTAAGCGTTGCTGCGTATTATAAGGATGCGATTCAATTTGCAACACCGAGGGTTTAATCCGAGAATAGCTCATTAGGTCATGTATTAATGCCGAATTATAATTACAAACCCCAATCTCTTTGACTCGTTTCTCATCAACAAGTTTTTCCATTGCTTGCCAAGTTTGCTGAAGCGAGACAGCTGCAAGACTCATCGTTGGAGATTCATCATCGGTGTTAAATAACCATCCTGGTGGATATCGTTCAGCAAAAGGTATAAAAGTTTGTGCAATGGGGAAATGAATTAAATATAAATCAAGGTAATCCAGACCCAAATCTTCCAGCGATTTCTCTAATGCAGGTTTTACATGCTCCGGGGCATGGTAGGTATTCCATAGCTTAGAGGTAACCCATAGCTCTTCACGCGTGCATAAGCCATCTTTAAGAGCCATTGCTATACCTTGCCCAACCTCTTTTTCATTACCGTAATCACAAGCGCTATCTAAATGTCGGTAACCGGCAGCGATCGCGTCATAGACCGTTTGGGCACAATCCTTGATGGCAATTTTCCATAGTCCTAAACCAACTTTTGGCATCGTTGAAGTAAACATAACACCTCCTTAGAAATTAATTCACCATAACAAATAAGCAATACTAAGTAAAACTGAATTAAAAGCTTAAATTTACTTACAATTTAGTGTGAAAATTTGTTACCGTAAGCAATCATAAGGCATAAAAGAGAATGTAATGACTCAAGACGAACGCCTACTCGCACAACATGCATTACTGTTAAAGGCTAAAAAACTAACGACAGAACAGATCTGTCTGCACTTCAACATATCTCGAGACTCCGCTAGACGCGATTTAATCAAACTTGGTGAGTTGGCAGATGTGCAACGTATTCGAGGAGGAGCAATATTAGTTCCTGTGCAAGAAAGCACATTACCTTACCTGCAACGTGAACAATTGAGCGACCGTAAACTGGCAATTGGCGAAGCCGCCGCAAATTTAGTGAATGAAAATGATTTTATTATTGTCGATAGTGGAACAAGTTTAACGGCGATGGCGACATATTTAACCAATCCAGCAACGGTGGTCACCAATTCCATCGATTGTTTAGCCGTACTCGCGGATAAAGAAAGTATTCATGTTCAACTATTAGGTGGAAAACTAAATCACTACCACAGGGCAATTTTAGGACCCAAGGCCGTTAAACAACTATTAGAATATCAAGTTAATAAGGTATTTTTAGGGGTATGCGCACTGTCTGAATCTGGCTTATCAACCTCGAGTGAAGATGAAGCAGATATCAAAAAAGCGATGATTCAGCAGGCACAACAGTTGATCTTAGTTTGCGACAGTAAAAAATTTGAACAGCAGAATTTCCACCATATTTGTGGTTTAGATAAAGTCGATATGGTCATCACCGATCAGCCCCCCGGCCAAAACTTACTCAGCGCCTTTGAAAAACAGGGAATAGAACTTCTGGTCGTTAATCAGACAAGCAAAGGGAATAACAATGAACAATAAAATAAATACCCGTGTGATTAAAACGGCGATCGTTGGCTATGGCTTCTCGGCAAAAACCTTCCATCTTCCTTTTATCGATACTCGACCCGAATTCGAAGTCTCGGCAATTAGCAGCAGTCAACGCAATATAGTTCAACAGGAGTGGCCGCATGCGGAGCATTATTTTACCGCGGAAGAGATGTTGCAAAATAGTGAAGCCCAGTTAGTGATTATTACAGCTCCGAATGATGTGCATTTCTCACTGGCTAAAGTGGCATTGGAAAATAATAAACATGTTCTATTAGAAAAACCCTTTGTAACTAAAATCGAGGATGGTGAGACTTTGATCCGTTTAGCAGAAGAGAAAAATCTGCTATTAAGTGTTTACCACAATCGCCGTTGGGATGGTGATTTTCTGACAATAAAAAAATTGATTGCAGAAAACAAACTGGGTCATATCAAACATTTTGAATCCCACTTTGATCGTTTTAGACCAAACGTTCGCCAACGCTGGCGAGAACAAAGCCAAGACGGCGGCGGCATATTATTCGATTTAGGCCCCCATTTAATTGATCAGACTTTACAACTATTCGGCTTACCAGAAGCAGTAACAGCGCAGTGTAAAGTAATGCGAGAAGGCTCGACTAATATCGATTATTTTAACTTAACCCTACATTACCCAGACAAACTTGCGCGATTAAACGCCTCATTATTTTCTGCAGGTCCCAACTTACGTTTCAATGTTCAAGGGGATCGAGGGAATTACATTAAATTAGGTTTGGATCCACAGGAAGAGAGATTAAAAGCAGGTGTACTGCCTAATACAAGGGACTGGGGTAAGGAAAACCAAGACCAATGCGGCCGTTTATACTTTGAAGCATCATCCCAAGCAGAGGTAACCGAGTGTGGCGATTACCAACACTTTTACCAGCAACTGGCCGATGCGATTCGTAATGGAACGCCGCCTCCGGTATCCGCAGAAGATGCATTGTGGAATATTCGACTGATTGAATTGGCAATGGAAAGTAGTCGTTTAGGTAAAACAATGAAGGTTGAATGATGAGTACCGATAATATATTGCCTGATTTATTACTTCAGGAAAGCGAACTGCAATTTGAACGATTTAATAATCAAACTGCATGGCAGTTAGGTTGCAAATTGAAAGAGCTCGCTGAAGCAAAAAATGTTCTTATTGCCATTGAAGTATATGCCTTTAACCAGAATTTATTCAGTTATGCGATGCATGGCACCCAGCTGGATAATCAACATTGGATAAAACGAAAACGACAAACTGTTTTGCGATTTGGTCACAGCTCATACTATGTTGGTCAATACAACCAAGCTAAAAATAGAGCCTTTGAACAGCAGGCACATATTAATGCATATGAATATTGCGCGCATGGTGGAGCATTTCCGCTTAGGATAAAAGATTGTGGTTTGGTTGGTGCCGTAACTGTCTCTGGCCTCCCAGAAGAAGAGGATCATCAAATGGTCATTGATGCTCTCACAGGTTTAGTTAAGCCCGATTTCAGATAATAACTGCGACATTCATGGAAAGGTGTAGAAGAGGAAGCCAACTGCCGAAAGTGGTACGCTCTTCTCGCCAAAGAAACAAGCAGTACTACCATGAATTATCAGCAGTTGACCGAGGGGAGAAGATATCAGATTTCAGCCCTTTTGGAACAGGGGATTTCAGTACCAGAAATTGCCAATACAGTTAAATGCCACCGCTCAACTATTTATCGAGAGTTGAAGCGATGTGGTAAGAAGGAGCAGTATCTGCCAGATAGAGCCCATCAATTAGCGGTAGTGAAACGAAGGCAAGCTCGTAAGTATCGAATATCTCAGTCACGCATAGGTTTTGTAGAATTGTTGCTGACTATTGATTGGAGTCCAGAGCAAATATCTAATGTCTTAACCCGCGCTGGAGCTAACGTGAGTCATGAGTGGATTTACCGTTTTGTTGCTCGTAATAAGCGACAGGGTGGCAAACTCTTTCGACACTTACGCCAAGGCCACAAACGGTATCGACGAGGTAAGAAAGAGAAAGCGCCTGCTATCAAAAATGCTGTTTCGATAGATGAACGGCCAGAAGTTGTTGAGAGCCGCGAACGTTTTGGTGACTGGGAAATTGATACGGTTTTAGGTAAACACGGGACAGGAGCTGTCATCACCATTTTAGAGCGTAAAACACGTTTCTATCTGACAAAAAAAGTTCCCTCAAAGTCGGCAAAAGATGTGACGAAAGCAACCATTGATATGCTAATGCCTTACAAAGAATTCGTTCATACAATTACAGCTGACAATGGTCGCGAATTTGCTGGCCATGAAGAAATAGCAGAGGCATTGGAGGCCGAGGTTTACTTTGCTCATCCCTATAGCTCTTGGGAACGAGGAGCTAATGAAAACGCTAATGGCTTATTGAGACAATACGTTAAAAAAGGAACAGACCTAAGAACTGTCAGTGATGAGGATATTGAGAGGGCTCAGCGAAGGATAAATTATCGTCCGAAAAAATGTTTAGGATTCAAGCAACCCGCCGTCATTTTCAAAGAAATAATGGAAGCGGCTTGAGAATTAAGAATGTCGCAGTTCGGAGTTGAATTCGGGAGTAGTTAAACCCTAGGATATACGAATTTATTATAGTGATGGCAAGACTAAAAATGGAAGGATTTCTCCCATTAGCCGTATCTGAACAGCTCACCGTCGTGAATTGGCAGAGCAGACCCTGTAAATAATTCTGTGTAACTGCTTTGGGTTACAAGTAATCAGTAAGTCGGTCTTCAAACATAATCATAAAGCGATTGAGAGCCTGTCGCCAGTTTCTTATTGGCATCGACCAGCGTTTCGATGCATCCATAATTGCAAGATAGACAACTTTCCTCGCTGATTCATCCGTGGGGAATAGCTTACGCTTCTTTGTCGCTTTGCGTATCACACTGTTCAAGGACTCTATCGCATTCGTCGTGTAAATGGCTTTACGAATGTCCTGAGGGTAGCTGAACAATGTATTTAAATTATCCCAATGCGCTGTCCAAGAGCGGCTTATCTGTGGGTATTTATCATCCCACTGGTCACCAAATTGTTCGAGGGCCAGAAGCGCTTCTTCCTCGGTATTCGACTGGTAAATACCTTTGAGATCTGCCGTTACAGCCTTGTAGTCTTTCCAAGGGACATACTTCATTGAATTGCGCACCATGTGGACGATACAGAGCTGTATTTGGGTTTTTGGGAATACGGCATTAATAGCATCTGGAAAGCCCTTCAAGCCATCAACACAAGCGATAAGAATGTCGTTGATACCTCGAGTCTGGAGTTCAGTGAGAACGCTGAGCCAGAACTTCGCACCTTCCGTTTCAGATATCCACATCCCTAAAAGTTCTTTCTGACCTTCGATATTTACGCCCAGAGCCAAGTAAATCGCCTTATTGACGACCTGTTTGTTTTGGCGGATTTTCACCACGATGCAATCAAGGTAGACGATGGGATAGACTGCATCCAGTGGCCGTGATTGCCATTCAACAACCTGCTCTAGAACTGAGTCGGTAACTTTAGATATGAGGCTTGCAGAGACATCAGCATCGTACATTTCTTTGAACGTAGCGACGATTTCACGAGTTGTCATGCCTTTGGCGTAAAGGCTTAATATCTTGTCATCCATCGATTGAAATCGAGTTTGATGCTTACGAACAAGCTTCGGTTCAAACGAGGCATCTCGGTCTCGAGGTACATCCAGTTCAATCTCACCATCGTCGGTGATCAAGGTCTTGGATGAATAACCATTACGACTATTCTTATCGGGCTTTTCAGCGTGTTTCTGATAACCGAGGTGGTCATCAAGCTCAGCATTTAACGCTGTCTCAACAGTCACCTTGGTTAACATTTTACGAAAGTCATCTAGATCTGAAGGGGTCTTGATTGACTTAGCGGCTTCACGAGCAAATGCTTCGAGAGCTTTCTTATCCATGTTGCTTATCCTTAGCCTGTTCAGGCCTAATTATAAGCAATTACACAATTTAATTTACAGGCTCGCAGAGCAATCTAGTCATCTGCTGTCTCTATTTAAATTCACACGCAACGGAATATTTTTCTTATTCAAATCAGCTTTGCAAAGTGAGCCATTGGCTCAGTTAGGGCAGCCTTTCATTCATAGAGTTACGATGGGTGTCTAGCTATCTTTTTTTATGTAGCGTTTTTGTGCAATAATTGGAGCCTGCGACACATGCACAAAAACGGCGTAGTAAAATGTGTCGCTTGCAACTGCTTGTTATACGGCTTCATTACGACTTTAGTTCAAAGTAGATTATGAATAACCACTTACTCTGCATCTTCAATATAAAACCCTGCTACTTCAGAATTTATATGCGTAACCATAGAGTCTATACTAGCTTTCTCTGCTTCCGAGAATTCACCAATAACTTCAGCGGAATCTAGCCTTTTGATATGTATAAGGTGTTTAACCATATCTACATAATTAAACTCTTTTGAATTTTCACCATCGTGTAGTTCAACAGAAATTTCTAATTGCTCATTTTTACTAAATATTAATTTCATTATTCCTCCCTAAAATCTTTAAGGTTGTATTTTTTTACTCGTTTCTTAATCGAAGGTTTACCTCCATCAGTAACTTCGGCAATTAAATCAACAACATTTTTCCCATTAATAGATCCTTCTAATGGATTTGATGCTATTGAAATTTTGTTTTCATCATTGACACACATGATGATATTTTGTGCGTCACCTAGCATAGGTATTGTTGCCAGGGTGAGATCGCGAACATTATTTAACCAAGCTCATCCTATTTGACCTGCAGATCGAGTTGTGATCTTATACTCTCTTTTTCGAGAGTATCACCATGAGTATCGATGCCTTTTCTCTTCATTTCGGCGACCTAAAAGACCCACGTCAGTCAGCGAAAATCAGTTATCCATTATTTGATGTTCTATTCCTGACTATTTGTGCAGCGATAGCCGGTGCCGAGGGATGGGAAGACATTGAAGATTTTGGAGAAATCCACCTTGATTGGTTCCAAGATAAGGGCTTATTCAAAGATGGTTTACCTGTTCACGATACCATTGCTAGAATCGTCTCGCGCCTTGACTCTAGCGAGTTTCAGCAGTGTTTCATCTGCTGGATGGAAGCAGTCTCTGCTCGCTCCGAAGGCGAACTGATCGCTATTGATGGCAAAGTCTTGCGTGGCTCCTATGATCGTGAATCCCGGCAATCTACCATTCACATGGTCAGTGCATTCGCCACTAAAAATGGTGTTGTCATCGGTCAGCTAAAAACAGATGCTAAGTCGAACGAAATCACGGCTATCCCGGAGCTCATTAAGCTACTGGATATCAAAGGTTGTTTGGTATCTATTGATGCCATTGCATGCCAGAAAAATATCGCTTCAACCATCGTCGATAACGGTGGTGATTATCTGCTTGCAGTTAAAGGTAACCAAGAGACACTGGCTAAATCTGTTCAACAAGCACTGTTAGAAAGCGTAAAAGCTACGAGCTTACGGAATGATGTCACTATCGAACAGGGCCATGGACGTGTTGAAGTCCGTGAATATCATGTACTTCCTGCAGGTGAACTTATCAAACAGTTTCCAGACTGGAAAGGCTTAAAAAGTATCGGGGTTGCCATTGGTTATCGCATTGATAAAGCAGGTAAAGAATCACTCGATTATCGCTATTATATTTGTTCTGCAGAACTCAGTGTGGAACGTTTTGCAGCTGCTGTTCGTGGTCACTGGGCCATAGAAAACAGTCTACACTGGGTTTTGGATGCATCTATGAATGAAGATGCTTGCCAGATTTACCGTGGCAACGCGGCAGAGATCATGGCTTGTATGCGCCATATAGCTATAAACATGCTGCGTGCAGAAACGACAAGAAAAGCCAGCATCCGGCGCAAACAGAAAATTGCAGCTATGAGTTGTAGCTATTTGGATAAGGTGCTGCTGGCTGGTTTTAAAGGAGTGAGTAAAAAGTGAGCATTCATGCTCTCACCCTGTTTTCCACCCAGCGCTTAATTTGTCAAAGTCTCTTCCATCATTAGTCTTAATTTTGTAGGTCTTATTATTCATCTCTGAAAACCGATTATTCACATAATTTTCAAACTCTTGATAATTAACTAGCTTTGGTTCTCTTCGACGGAAACGATGTTTAAAAAGAGACTCGGGGGTGATATTTTCAAATGATGTAATTTGATGCTCTTTTTTTAAGGTTTCATTTATCACATCTAAAAATTTATTTTTTGTCAGCTCAAATTCATTGGCTATAGACAATGAATGTCCCATAGAAACAATCGGTTTTGTGGGGATATTAATGGAGAAGTCTGCAATTATTTCCAGTGAAGTATGGAACTGTTTTTCATACTTAAGGTATATTTTTAAACTATCTAATAAATTTTGAAACTCTTTTCTTCTAGATATTACTTGTTTATTTTCTTTTACTTGTTTGTCATCTAATTCAGTTTTATGGTTGTCAATAACTTCTCTTACACACCCCTCAAGCCTCGAACGGTCTACAGCATTTTTTAATTCAATCTTTAATTCTTGAGTCAGTTTTTGATTATGTTGGACAAGAGGGTTTTGAAGTAAGAATGAATCTATTTCATCTAGAACTTTGGTGTGGCGTTCATAATTAGCATCTGAGTAGGTTAATAAATCAACATCTCTATCACAAGGCTGTATCTTTCTTATGGGATTGTCTTGTATAGCTTCGGTTACTATTAGCCTAGCCAACGATGGAATTCTACTTAAAGACTCTTGTAGTAATTCAATTTCTGTTATCGACTGGACTAACTTAGTGAGAGTTGAGCTCAAATCTTGTAATGCATTAATAATTTTTTGTCTTTCCACTTCGTCTGGGGGAAAAACATTTTTCAAAATAGAAATATCATCAATTGTATTGTTTCGATCTTTTTGATCACAAATTTTCATTATGTAATTTTGATTAAAATAATGAGGTTTTTGACCTGCGGGGTTCACTACCTCAATTTCACCAATATTGAATGGAGTATCAAAATATATACTCTGATCTACCTTGTTAATGATCTTATGGTATACCGCATCAACAAATAGTGATTTACCGCTAGATGAACCGCCAATAACAACATTTAAACCTGGAGTTAGTTTTACATCGATATTCACATTATCATTTTTTAAAGAAACAGATTTTATGTACTCTGTCCATGAATCTGGCTTTTCACCATAAGCCAATCTTGAAGATTCAGATAAGGATAAACGAAGTCCATTAAATGTTGGAGAGGCAAGCATCCAAGTTGGTACAAAATCCGACGCTTCAACACCAGCCTTACCGTCTGGATATGTTTTAGGTGTATAGTTGTCTGTTGCTGTTACAAGGTTTACGAAATCTTTTATACCTAGACGTTCGAAATAGTTATGTGTTCTATCTAATCCACTTACCCCTCTTGCTGTAAAGCCATCAAAATGATTGTAATAAATACTTCGTTCTAAAGTTTTATCAAACTCTACATCTTTAGGAATCGACCGGTCAAAAGTTGAATGGTTTTGCCCACCATGAGGTAGAAGTAAGAACTCATGTTCGTCAAAGCAATTCATAATATCTTCTAAACTCGGAACGTCATGCTCGTTTGTAACGGCTTTTATTGGGTAAAGCTGGTCTAGTTTTTCATTTAATCTATCAATTATTTTTTCATCTATATCATTTATATTGAAAATAATATGGCAATGGTAAGGCTTGCAAGCCTTATAATTTCTTACGTGCAGCTCAACACCAAGTAATAAATTTTCAAATTCATGTATAGCTTTTAGGTAGGCACTTTTATTAATGAAATTATGATCTGTTAGGGAAATTAGATAAGGCGCCTCATTTCTAATTTCATCAATACCAGTTTTTAACGCTGTTAAGTCATAATCATGATTAGGAGCATCTGGATTCGAAGATGTATGTATATGAAAATCGAGATAAACCGGTTCCATTTAATTTACTTCCTTTAAAGTCGTAATACCTTTTTCCCTGAAGCGTTTGGTATGATTTCAAAAATAACCTACGGCAGCCAGCCAGTGCCGTATAACGCCTCAATCACCGGCTTGGTGAAGTTGGCGGATTTTTTGGAACAAAAAATGTGACAGCTTTAGCAAGTCCGAGTGCATTGACTTGTGTACGCCCAGCATGGGTATGAACTAATGAGGTGAAAGTCCTCTGTAGGAAGGTCACCGTTTAATAACACTTTGATTATTAAACGCTAACTACTAGCGAATGGCAAGGGCATTGCCGCGAGGGAATGTCTGAAGGAAGCCGGACGAAAATCTGCGAGCTGATGAACAAGAACATCATATGAGGCGTAGGCTGGAGGCGAGTTGGCACAAGACAACGAAGCCATGTGATCTAACGGCCACCGTAAATGATGCAGCAGTGCAGAGACAGTGCATGTTCTTATCTGGGGAGATCTGCTTAACTTGCGATCGTTTAACTCACTAGCTTGGCCGCTAGTTCAACAGGCCCGGCGCTTAAGCCTCATCAACTTAAGTGAGCAAACTCGATGAACAACGATAGCGCTAGTTGGGGCAACTCAAACGGTGATTAAGTAGAAGTCAGCAGACGGCATAGTAGCCCAACGCCCATCGTAATGGTTGGGACACGGTGAAGGCCTGAACCTGAAAATCAATGAGGAGCCTGTGCAGCTCATTGTCTCCGTATCCGACCGGACTGAGGAGTCATGGCGCAAAAACAGAAGCCATCATTGGAATGCAAAGGAGCTAATCGGCCGTTGTATTTTAACCGTTTTCAGGAAACGCCCTGTGCGGAGCCGCATGCAGGGTGTTGTGGGGGCTGGAGGTTAGATACCTCCGGCTACCCGATTATGGCTTTTCAGCCTGGTTTTATATTCGTATATACATAATAAAAAATGTAGGCCACAAATGAAATTGCAGTTAAGTAATGAAAATACCCTAACCACATAAATAACTGCGCTCTAACCCAAAGCCACAAATACGCTGGCCATTCATCCCAACTTTCAGGCTTTTGATGTAATCTTGTAAATAGATAATCGATAGGCTTATGATTTTCATATTTCTCTAATATGTCATAATACTCTTCAGCCAATTCATCGTAACTTTCGTCAGAATCAGATAACCCCCTTAATTTTCTAGCAAACCTGCCAAGTTCCACGCCATTTCTTTGCATTGATTCAGATCTAGACACAAAATTTTCTTGACCTAATAGCAATGAATATACAAGAACCATTACAGCCAAGACCGATTGAAAACTATTTAATAGCTGCGATGAAAGGGTTAATTCAACACCATAAGCTTGAAATAGTGGAATAAAGATTAACGCGCATGAAATGAAAGCAACAGTCCACTGAGATACTTTTTGGTGTCTTGCAAGTCGCTCACTTGCTCTATAGCGTGACTTTGTTGTTAACTTAGTTCGACGTAACAACTCTTTTATTTTACTACCCTCTAACTCTGCCACTATTTGAAATCCTTGTTGCCATAACAGTATATTAATATGCAAATTCCCATCTTTCACGCATGCGAAGTTACCACCTATCACGCAGCACAGAAATTCACACAGCCTTTAATATTCAATTTTATCAACAGCATATCAGTGAATCACCATTTTGACCATGCGTGAAAAATGGTAATGCATTTGCAGAAAGATGGGAACCCACTTAACTGTATACAATCGGCTCTTCACCGTTCTTGGTGGAAAGTCATATCAAGCCCTCCAAAGTGAAATAAAATAGCTCGCTTAAAGCGTTCTTTATTTCTAACAATAAACTAGACACCCATTCTAAAAACAAAAACCTTTCACACTCTCGATAGCCAAGATTACGCTTTTAAATCCCATCATCTTCGCCGAGTAGCGCAAATGAACAAGGGAGCAAAGTTGAAGTCTGTTTGAGCGTAGCGAGTTGCGCAGGTGCTTGGCACTAAGCCAGCAAGGATAAAGATAATGCAGGGCGACCTTTGTTTTGGCTTCGCTAAGCTTGGGCCGTTAAAGCGTAATAACCTCGCCGCGAGGCGAAACTCTCGAATAAGAATGGTAAGTCTGCATACGGTCCTTCGTTATATTTACCCCCTAGCAATCATCAAACAGCAATTCTAAGTATCAAAATAAAACATTAGGCAAAATAATAGCTATTTTTACCCCTTCGTTTCGCAACATACATCGATTCGTCGGCCGCTTTAATTAAGCACTCAAGGTCGTTGCCGTGCTCAGGATAAAAAGCAATGCCAATGCTTGCGCCAATCTCCGCCTGACCATTGTTTAAGGCATAAGGCTTGGCAAGTGTTTCAATTATTTTACTGGCCACCTTGGCTGCTTGTTGTTCGGTATGGCTATCCATTTGCACAATAATGAACTCATCACCGCCTAGCCGAGCGATAAAATCTGATTTACGCAAGCTCAATTTCAAGCGCTCGGCCACGGCTTTTAACACTTCATCACCTGCGTCATGACCATAGGTATCATTAACGGTTTTAAAATCATCCAGATCAATGAACATTAAAGTTAAACGCTGCTTCACTCGGGCCGCTTGATGGATCAACAACGCGACATTTTCCTGCATTAGATGTAACGACGAAAGCCCGGTCAGCGCATCGTAATGCGCCAGTTGTCGAAGCTGCTCCTGTGCTTCTTCGGCAACCGTCAATGCCAGATGCAACTCGGTAATATCGTATTCAACGACCAGTAATAAAAAATCCCCACTGAGCGGATGACGAGTGATGCGTATATCTAAAGTATGGGTGCGTTTTCCCTGGCTGGTATTCATCACATATTCCCAGCGCCCACCTTGCTCTTTTAATGCCTGCTCACGACAACCTTCACCTTCTTTGGGATCAGCAAAGCGCGCCGCGAAAGTAGACCCGTCGTTGACGATTTCACTATGATTGAGGTGTTTATAAGCTTCTGTCGCCGCGGGATTTTCGATCACCACCTCACCAGCCTGGGTAAAACTGGTGACCAGCACCGTGGTATAACGCATTGCTTCAACCAGTAGTAAGTTTTCTGGCTCAGCCCCCAGATCGACCTCTTCGTTAATAAAAGCAATAATGGCGCGATGTTTGTCCGGGCCGACTAATACCGCGCGATGCATCATATGTAAGGTTTTAGGTTTACCGTTGGGATAAGTTGTCCACGGATCAACGGTTAAGCCATTTTTTGCCGCTAATTCAAAAGTTTGGGCAGTACGTTCTCGGGCACCTTGAGTATCCCCCGACAAATCTTTGGCAATCAGTTGGCCAAGGTTTTCCAGGCCCCAAAAACGGACCGCCGCCGAGTTCCCCCACCACCAACCGTGCTTATCCAGATCAAATATCCAAACAACGTTAGGAATAAGTTCGTATAGGGGCAACTCGTCATGAGAGCGGATATGAGGTAAGTGACTATATTTTTGGTTCATCGATATTCACAATGTCCAGGTTGAGACGACTGAATAATGTTGCTTAAAACGAATGAGCTTGTGACGCCCTCATTCTAACTCGAGTTCTCTAATACGCGACTCAATACAAACTCGGTGCGGTGTTCTGTTTTATCAATAAAATACCAAATGCTTTTTAGTCGCTCAATGCTGCACTTATCGGCAATACCAACGGCAAAATATGATATCACTTGTTCAGCATTGACCGAAGCCATAAATACCCTAGAACTCCACCAACTGTGGTATGACTTAAAGCTTAGCCATTAGTGAAGAACGGGTTGCTTCGCCTGTGAAACATGATCGCGACTCAAAGGTACGTTCACCGCCATTTCTTGCCATTGTTGCTGCATCTGTTGATAAGGACTTAAGCCAGAATGACGCTGTGCAAAGTCATTTAAAATAACTCCCCAACGAAACTCTTCCATTTGCTGCTTAGGCACACCGCCTTCGCGCTGAGCCATTGCCAATACCAAACCTTTCACTTTATCAAGTTGCGGGGTGATTGGGTGATTGACCCCTTCGGTGACCATGATGTTTTGAAAATCAGCCAGCATTCGCTGTTTTAAACACGCGGCTTCATCTTCTTCCAGATCCGCCACGGCGATCGCTTCTGTTAGTAAGCGCAGCTGTAGAACCCGAGAAAAATGCAGGTAATCCGCTTGGCATAAATCAAAGAATAATATGACGTAGCCACTATTTCGCTCAATCACGGCCAAACACTCGTGGTCACCAACAGCAAAAGCATGAGCACTCCAGCGATGGCGGAAAAAAGCATGCTCTAAGGAAGGAAATGCCCGTGGTAAGCTTGCTTGCACATTTTCACTGATCTGTATTTCTATCATAATTTGCTCAATCCTGATGTTAATCATCTTGATTGAGCAAAAACAGTGCCAGCAGCTAGCGTCAAAAAATTAACGGCGATTAAGCCAGCTCGGCTAGGACCTCGCTAAGGGACAAGCGGATCTCATGATTCAATAGCTTAAGCTGCTCGCTAGGGGGGATCAGATCGGGAACTTGATACACTTGCATCCCGGCAGCCACCGCTGCACGCACGCCATTGTCTGAGTCTTCAAAGGCCAGACAATGCTGTGGATCTACCGCCAAACCCTGCGCAGCCTTAAGGAAAATCTCCGGATGAGGTTTACTATATGTGACTTCACAACCGGTTGAGATATGATCGAAAAACTGACGGATCCCCGCATGCTCCAATTTCTTTTCTGCCGTATCTCGGGCCGATGAAGTGGCCAGCGCTACCGGAATCGATTCAGATTTAAACCATTGCAACAAAGCCAGCGCCCCAGTTTTTAAGGGAACTGCTTGATGCATCACAATTGCATGATACTTAGCTATCCAACACGCCCGTAATTGGTCATAAGGGAGGTCTTGGCCGTAGCCTGCACATAAGATTTTTTTAATCTGTTGCGCATTAGTCCCAATAATTTGTAAGTAAACGGACTCTTTAAATTCGATACTCAACTCGGCGCAAGCAGCTGCGAAGGTATCGTACGACACCCGCTCACTATCGAGTAATAAGCCATCCATATCAAATACAGCGGCGCGATAAGCCATAGTTTTTTCCACTTTGATTACTCGCTAATTGATGAGGGTAAATATTGATTGGAGCAATACCATAGCAGCGATACTTAACAATCTACAGTATTAAGTATCGCCAAAATGTCAGTTCTAAAAGAATAGATGCGCCATCAACGCAATCAACGGCAAGGTGACTAGGGTACGAATTAAAAATATCGCAAACAACTGCCACAATTTCACCGGCAACTGGCTCCCCATAATTAAGGCACCCACTTCCGATAAGTAAATCAACTGCGTCACCGACACTGCGGCAATCACAAAACGGGTGATATCGGCTTCGATAGATGCGGCAAGAATCGAAGGAATAAACATATCGGCAAAGCCTACCACCAAGGTTTCTGAGGCCCGTGCGGCTTCTGGCAATTGCAACAACTCTAATAAAGGAATAAACGGCTTGCCTAAGTAAGCAAAAATAGGGGTGGTATCTGCAATCACTAAGGCGACGGTTCCCACAGCCATAATTACCGGTAATACCCCAAGAACCATGTCTAATACGTTGTGCAGCCCTTCTTTAAGCAATTGTTTTGGATGACTGGCTCGGCCCGCTTGATGCCGCGCTAAGCTATATGCCCAAGCAACGCTGCTATAGCCTTCGGGAAGCACTTCACTATTTTTCTGGCGCTGACTGCCATCGATGAACTTATCACTAAAGCCCGACAGGGGTGGCAAGCGCGGTACAATGACCGCAGCTGCAACACCAGCGACACACACGGTTAAGTAAAAGGGCGCAAACATGTGCTCCAAATTAACCTGCGCTAATACCACCAAACTAAAGGTAATCGACACCGCCGAAAAGGTTGTCGCTATCACGACGCCTTCACGCTGAGTATAGTGTTTGTCTTCATATTGTTTGTTGGTCAACAAGATCCCGACACTGCCATCACCTAACCAAGATGCCATACAATCTACGGCGCTGCGGCCCGGCAGCCCAAATACCGGACGCATCACCTTGCTCAGTAAAGTGCCCACAAACTCTAGCAAGCCAAAATTCAACAAGAGTGGTAATAACAAGCCAGCGAAAATAAATACACTGAGTAGTGTGGGTAGTAAGTCTCCTAAAATGAGTCCACCAGTATCACCCGACCAAATCGCCTCGGGGCCTATCTTGAAGGCACACAGCAATACTAATACCCAGCCCAGCATACGGATCCCATACCAAGCCTTTGAGACCTTAAACAGAGACGTTAATAAGGCATTTTTACCCAACCAACGAGGCTTGGTAAGCAAGGTATAAGTCGACATGATGGCACTAATCGTAATAAACCCCACGACCAGCCATAAGGCGCTATCGCCCAGGCCTGCTACCAAGCTTTTTGCCAAGATAGCCACCGGAATCGTGTAAGAACCGTTATAAGGCAGCGGTAGCATGAACAAAAAGATCCCCAGCAAAGACGGTAAGATAAACTTCCAAGCTGGGATTTGAGTTGAGGGGATGGTTTGATCGGAATCAGGCACGCTGAGCGCCTCCACGTCACGCATATAAAATCACTCTATTAAGCTAAATGTGTTGTTATATTCACAGGAGATGAATATATATTTTCGCGGGAGAATACCTGCAAAACACTAGCCATTCAAGATTTTTAAGCTGCTTTTTTGACTTAAAGCAAAATCATAAACTAGATATTGAACCAGACACCTCTTACTAAAACCAATTCCTCTAAAGTGGTTTTTGGCTTATATATCAAACCAATGCCATCGCAAGCAATGCTGCACACAAATCAATGATGTGGTTTTAGATAAGGCTGCAAAACTGTAGCCCCAAAACGACACAAGGCGAGCTTGAGCCATCGAGGTAGCTGCGCGCCTTAATCGATGGGATATCATGCGTACTAGAGGAAATCTTCACCACGAAAATTATGTTCAGCCAAGCGTGCTTGCCCAAGGTAGTGAGTGATAATCAATTGCCGAGAACTCGAATTGGTTTGAAAACGCAGCTTCGGACTGTCCTGCCACAGGCTATCTTCAGCACGTCGCCACAAAATTTCATCGGCTTGTAATTGGCAATAATAGCTTTGAGTTTGGCCATGTTTGCTTAGTCGCAATTGCCATAAGGGAGCTTGACTGCGATAAATACTGACTTGTTTTGGAGCCACCGAGGCCATGCTCGCGATGCCTGCTTGGCATACTTGCTCTGGCCGAAAGCCGGTTAAGTTGGGTTTTGCCGCCAAGAAAAACCAGCCGAAAATACAGAGCACTAGAATTTTGACTATTCTCATGCGAGCACGACTCGTTGAATAAAACTGGCTAATAGCGCATTACTCTCTGGCGTTTCCTGAACTCGGCTCAATACTTGCTGCAAATGCTGCTCCCCCTGCGTGTACTGATGTTTAAATTGGCTTAACCGCTCAACCAAGATACTGCGATTCACTTCAGGATGAAACTGAGTTGCCCAAAACGGTGCCAGTTTGTGCTTAAAGGCATGCAAACATTGTTCACTATAAGCCAATACTTGACAACAGTCCGGCAAACAAAGTGCACTATCTCGATGGACCGATACCGCCAAAAACGGATCTGGAAGTTCTTTAAACAGCGGGTCTTTGGCTGCGGCTCGGTGAAGATGAAGCGCCAAGGTTCCCATTTCAAAACCTTGCGACTGGTGATGAATTTCTCCTCCTAAAGCTAATACCGATAACTGAAAGCCAAAACAAGAACAAAAAGTCGGAAGCTGTCGCTCAATACAGGCGAGTAATAAACCTTGAATGGCGGATACAAAAGGATAACGCTGCGGTTGCAGCACGCTGGCTTCACTAGAGCCGCCCACTAATACCGCATCCACATCAAGTAATACTCGTTCGTCAAAATGAGCTTGCTCAAAGACATTCAGCACGCGAAATTGCGCCGCTGGTACGCCACAAAAATGGCTAAAACTAGCGAGTTCTTCGATACGTGTATTCAAATCATCGCGAATTTGAATCAACAAAATCGTTAATTGCTCTGCTGATCGATTCATCTATCACTCTAGTTATACGAACATGAGGGATCACTGTGTCTTCCCAAACCCATACGGCGTCTATTTAATCATAGTGCTTCCCCCTCATTTAAGCGACGCGGCCAAATCATGAACCTAAGGCTTGTTGAGCATTGATGAATAATTTTAGCGCCATGTCTCGCTTCTTTATACGAAGGAAGAAACGCTAACATGCAATGATGAAAATGCCCCCCTAATCACAAGCTAGAAAACAGCGACAAATACTTTGGTCTAGAAGCGGGCTAAAGCAACATCCTCTACATCAACAAATACTCACCGCATTTCAGCAGCAGATGATTTTTATCTTGATTGCTGCAAATTAGACTTATTTAAGCTAGTCTTAGGGGCAAGTTAAAGGCCATATTAGGAAGCGCTTTATGCATGAACGTCGCCAATTTTTGCGAGTATTATTTGACCGCCCAGCCTCTCTCAACCACGGAGAGCAATTTTGGTCATGTAAACTATTAGACTTATCTCTGCGTGGAGCTCTGGTTACGCTCCCCCAAGACTGGGATGAACAATTAAGTCAACTCACGCTTAGCTTTAACTTAACTGACATGGCCGTTGAAGAACTGACCATTACCATGGATGTAGAAGTAAAACATCTACGAGACAAACAGCTAGGCTTACGCTGTCTTCATCTTGACTTAGAAAGCGCCAGTCACCTTAAACGCCTGATTGAACTCAATTTAGGTGATGATGAACTGCTACACCGAGAGTTAGAACACTTAGTTGCACAACCGATAGAAGCGGATTAAACCGCTTCTAAAGCTTCAACCAGCTTAGCAACCGCTATCACCTCAAGTCCCTTAATGGCTACTTTGGGTCGATTTGCCAAAGGGATTATAGCGCGTTTAAAACCATGCTTAGCCGCTTCATTTAGCCGTTCTTGACCATTGCTCACCGGTCGAATTTCACCCGATAAGCCCACCTCACCAAAAACCACTAAATCACGAGGCAAGATTTGATTACGAAAACTCGAGACCATTGCCACCAACAGGGCTAAATCGGCACCAGTTTCGGCAACTCTCACGCCACCAACAATATTGGTAAATACATCCTGATCCGACATCTGAACCCCCGCATGGCGATGCATCACGGCCAGTAACATCGCTAAACGGTTTTGCTCAAAACCCACTGCAACCCGTCGCGGATTAGCCATTTGGCTATAGTCAACCAAGGCTTGGATCTCCACCAACAGCGGACGAGTCCCCTCCCATACCACCATCACCACCGAGCCAGGTGCGGGCTCTTGACCTCGCGATAAAAAAATTGCCGAAGGGTTGGAAACTTCCCGCATCCCCTGCTCGGTCATCGCAAACACCCCTAACTCATTAATCGCTCCAAAACGGTTTTTGTGGCCGCGCAAGGTACGAAAACGCCCATCGGCATCACCTTCTAACATAATCGAGCAATCGATGCAGTGCTCCAACACTTTAGGCCCTGCCAAAGAACCATCTTTGGTCACGTGTCCTACCATAAACATCGCTATATGGTGTTGTTTGGCAAAACGAGTCAACCAAGCGGCACTCTCTCGAACTTGACTAACGCCTCCGGGAGCCGACTGAATATCTGCCATATGCATCACCTGGATCGAATCAATAACCATCATTTTAGGTTTAACTTGTAAGGCGATTTGACCAATTTGCTCAACACTGGTTTCGGCTAACAATTGCAGTTTGTCTTTCGGTAAGCCCAAACGTTGGGCTCGCAAAGCGATTTGTTGAAGCGACTCTTCACCAGTGACATACAAGGTAGTCATATGCTGAGCCAAGCCACACATGGTCTGCAGTAACAAAGTACTCTTCCCGGCACCTGGACTGCCGCCAATCAAAGTGGCACTTCCCGGCACAACGCCACCGCCAAGAACCCTATCAAACTCAACAAATCCAGTCGAAAAACGTGGTAATTCAGCTAAATCAATACTGTCTAAGGTTTGAACCTTACCGACACTGGTCCCTCCTGCGTATCCGCTAAAGCGGTCATTACGCGCAGGCGCAGCACTTAAACGGACTTCACTAATGGTATTCCAGGCTTTACATTCACCGCATTGACCTTGCCAGCGCGGGAAGTCAGCACCACAGTCGTTACATACATAGGCCGTTTTCACTTTTGCCATTTCGCCCCCTAACCACAACTCAGTGCAAAAATATCATTAAAAAACCTTGCCTTAATCCGATCTGAAGGCACAATCTTTGCTAAGTGTAAAGACTCAGCCAAAGATTTGACAGTAAAACCAATCAGTAAGGAAAAATACCCAGACCAATGCCACATACTAAGGGCTATGCATTAATCGAACGTTTATTACCACTCATGGGCAGCAAAGATTTTAACCAAGTGTTTAATCGCGCGACTCAGGAGCTGTCAAACAATGAACGCTTCTTACTAAAAATGGAAATGCAACGCTTGTCGGCTCCTTGCCAACGATTGGTCGATTTACGAGATAAAGTAGACGGGGAATGCGGCGAATTTACTTACCAAGGTAAAACCCATTACCTAGATGAAGTCGCAATTAAAGTATTTAAACAACAACTCCAGCTTTATCAAAATCAATACACCTTAGGTATTTTTGAAAAACTGCAAAGCACCGAAAATAACTTTAAGGTGATGCAGCAAAAAAACATCAGCCCTCAGCAAGCAGCGGCTCGTAAACCTAAAATGGTGGAGGCCAGAGCAATACGTTTAGGCCACTACATTGGCCGCAGTGAAGAGCGAATGCACCTCACTGCTCCCATTAAAATGGCGACCTTAAACGGCGAACAATTTGATGCTCGAAGCTCCAATATGTCGGTCTCGGGCTTACGGGTTCAGGTTGACCCTAAGCGAGCTTATACTCTAGGCGAACACTATTTAGTTTACTTCACCGGTTTGGAAAAAGAGTTTGCCAATCGGGTTCTCAGCGCGGGAACTGAATATCGAATCGTAGGAATTGACCAGAAGGATCAGAAAAAGTGGTTACGAATGACCGTGATCGATCCCAGCGAAGAGTTTAACCACTTTTTTAGTACTTTCTTGCGCTCATACCGGGGGCGCTACCGAGTTGATGTGGATAATATCACCGCGGCGGTCATCACCAAAGGCTACGAACAATATTTGATGCCGCGACTCAGCAGTGTCCCGCTATATTTTACCGGTCAAACGCCACCGCAACTAACTTATGTTTTAGCCACGCCGAACAATTTAGAACTGTTGTCTTACTGGCGAGATGAAACCAATACCAGCCATTTATCCCAGCTATTTCATCATCCGCGAATGATGCGTTATCAGGCAATAAATCAAGGTGAAAGCCTGATTTATTGCTTTACCCATACCACCAATAACAAGTTGTTCTTTTATTCTGCCAGCAGTGAAGAACTCGCAGAACACCCGGAAATTCGCGCGCTCTACTTCGCCTTTGGCTGCCGTAAGCCAAGCTGGAAAGTGTTTAGATTTCAGTGGCAAAAAGCCCAAGCGAGCGATGCGCAAGTGAGTACTCCCTTGCCTAGAAAAGATTCTGCTATTGAACAAGAGCGGGTTGCCAATGCCCTTGAAAATTTGAGTGTGGTCGGCTTATTAAGTGATATCACCGGGGCAGATAATGGCAGCGATTATCAGCAGAACTACCCCTTAAACGATAACCCCAATAAACTGGCTTTATTCAACCAAACAAAACAATCAATTACCGCTTTTGAGCAAATTAGCTACAAGTATATGCAGCTGCGTAAAGAAAATCGCTACCAATACCGCTCTCTGGTCGAGATTGAACACCGAGGCCTTATAGAAAGTGGATGGGTGGTCGATTTCTCGCTCGGCGGAATGAAAATCCAAGTTGAAACACCTCTGGATTTCAATCCTGACGATCACTTGAACTTGGCTCTCCCTCAATTTCAAAAACTAGTGAAAAGTTTTAATTTAACCCAGCTCAACTACCAGGTGGTTAACTGTAATACCAGCCATACCATCTACAACTTAAAAGCGGTGGATACAAAAGGGAAAGTACATCAAGGTCGAGGTTTCTTTAAACAATTAATCGATCATAACTTAGATAAACTACCACTGGTGCCAGAAGGAAGAAATATTTCGGGATTATCAGATGCGCTGCGACAACTTGTTTGTGCGCCGCTCTTTTGCCGAGCCTTATATATTAATAAGATCCCTGGCAATCTGGAAGTGGGCTGCGTTGCCTATGGCACGATCCCTCAGGCTAGCGATCTGCTACTCAATATTGATAAACACAAGCAAACTGCGGATTTAAGCCAATTTCTAGCCCATGAGAACCTTGGCTCACTTATTTCTTCACGCTTAAAAGACCATCGACCGAGTGATCCACCCGAACGCTTCGAGCTGATCGTCGTGCTCTCAAAAGATGGCAAAAAACTACTCAGCCAGCGACTCAGTAGTGGCTTTAAGTCAAGCCAACAACAACGAGAATTTATTCAGCTGAGTCTAGACCGCGGTCAGGTCCATGCCTTCTCCTTATTGTTATCACGTGTGGGCCGCCCAGATACCGAGTATATACAACGTGAACTAGACTACATTAGCAATTACGCCATCCATCGAGCCAAACAATTAGAAGATGAGTTATGGAGTGTTGCAGGTCTGATTGAGTTAACAGATATCAGTGCTGAAATAATGCAGCGCTTTCGCTTGAGTCGCGATTAACACGCCCCTATAGCGGAGCGTAATCGACGCGATACTTCATATAAAAAACGACGATAAAAATCGATGTTATGGGCCCGATAGCACTCAGTTCTATCGGGCAGGCATCAATCTCGCCGCAAAGATACAGAAATATACAGGTTATCGTCTAAGCAATCAGCATCTTAGCGGCTTGTAGGATACATACCACCCCATCTAAATCGCTGTGTTTGACCGACAATTGCGCCTGCTGTTGTACCAAAGGCTTGGCATGAATCGCGACCCCAAAATCGGCAACCGCTAACATTTTCAAATCATTCGCCCCATCGCCTATCGCCATGGTTTGCTTAGCGCCATATTGCTGTTTTAGCTGCGCTAATACATCTGCTTTCACCTGCGCATCAACCACTCCACCAATCACTTCACCAGTGAGTCGTTGTTGTTCTATCGCGAGTACGTTGGCTTTCACATAGTCAAAACCTAAGTCACGCTGCAGCCGCTCAGCAAAGAAGGTGAATCCTCCTGAGGCGATGGCTACCTTCCAGCCCGCTTGCTGAACCGTTTTAATCAAGCACTCTAGACCCGGCATCAAGGGCATTTGGTCAGCCACCTGCTGTAAAATGCTTTGCGGTGCATCTTTGAGTAAGCCAACTCGACTACGCAAACTCTGCTCAAAATCTAACTCACCACGCATCGCGGCTGCAGTCACCGCACTCACCTGCTCTCCTACGCCAGCCAAGGCGGCAATCTCATCGATACATTCGATTTGAATCGTGGTGGAATCCATATCCATCAACACTAAACCGGGTTCACTTAAGTCTGGTAAATGATTTAAGACCACCACATCAAAAGCAAAGTCTTGTGCCTCTAGCTGTGTTCTACACCATTGCGCGTCGGCGTCGCTACGTAACAGAACACAAATATTTCCTGCGGCAGGCATCACTCCGCAGAGCTGCAATGCTTGCTGCGACATGAAGCTTTGACTTAAGCTAATAAAATCACTAATCAGTAACTCTTTCGCCCAAGCCAAGATGTAGCTACCAGTGAGGCCTTGGTTAGTTTCCTGCAGGCCCAACTCGGGGCAAACTTGGTAGGGAAACTGTTTTAGAGAAAGAGACCACTGAGTTAAGGACTGCGGTAAGCGGTCTAGGCTATGAGGTGATTGCAAACTGATTCCTTGTTAATTACAAATGCGGCGCATCAAGATAGCGTATTGCTTTTTAGTTTGGCAAGCACCTACAATAGCTTTGACGATAAAAAAGAGGTTCGCGTGGCCAAATCAGCAGTAAAACGCTATCGATTCATTCAATTTTTCCAATTTGTTATTGCCATTGGGTGCTGCATTTGGGTTCTTTACGGCTATTTGGACTTAAAGCATAGCGGTGAGCAATTAATTGAAAATCAAACTGAAAAACTAGCGCGCTCACTCACCTCGCTAGCAGCCTTGAACGCAGCGGCTTTTATCGGAGAAGATAATCAAGCCGAACTAAAATACTTGGTGAATGCCTTAGTCAAAGAACATTTTGTTAAAGACGCGACCATTTATGACCATCAAGGGCTCCGCTTAGCCCAATCACAACAAGCGCTGCCTTTAAGCAAGCTTCTCCCCTTAGCCGGAAGTAGCCATACACCTTTAGAGGGCCTCGGCAGACGCCCCTACATTGCTGAAATTAGAGGCCCACAGGGAGAAACTTTAGGTTATTTACGGATTACGCTAGAGCACACAACTCTATTAGCCGAAGCCAATACTTATGTGAGTGATGGTCAAGCACGAATGATGCTAATGTTTTTAATGTCGATATCCATCGGTTTTTTTCTTACCCGAGTGCTCTCAAGAAAACGTCGTTTCGCAATGTTGCTACGGATTAATAACCGAGCACAACGCAAAAACAGTAAACAAGCGAAGCAACTATTGGCAAGCATCGCCGCCAGAAGCAGCAACAAGTAAAACTTAGGCTAATCATATATCAATGGAGAGTGCTTTGAAGCGGCTCGGCGAGCTTTGTGCTCCCGATAAAGTCGCTGTCCAATAGCCGTCATTAAGGCGGTGTTCCTACCCTTCAATCATCATCGATTGAGAATAAATTGAGAGTGCTTTGAGGACGTTCGATGGAAGTTGACTTTCCACCGTTATATCACCGCCAAAGCCTCTCTCAAAACCGACTTAAAGTAACGATTCTAAAGTAAGAATAATCATCTCATTGAAGGTTGTTTGGCGCTCTTCGGCAGTGGTTTGCTCGCCGGTACGAATATGATCAGAAATGGTCACCACACATAACGCCGCCTTACCACATTCTGCAGCAACACCGTATAAACCGGCCGCTTCCATTTCCACCGCATAAACATTGTGTTTTTCTAAAACATCAAACATATCAGGCTCTGGGCTGTAGAATAGGTCGGCAGAGAAAATATTACCAACTTTCGCATCAATGCCATGAGTCTTTGCACTATCCACCGCTGCGCGTAGTAAGTCATAATTAGCGATTGCCGCAAAGTCATGTCCTTTAAAACGGCTTCGGTTAACCTTGGAGTCAGTACACGCGCCCATGGCAATCACCACATCACGCAATTTAATTTGCTCGCTAACCGCGCCAGCACTTCCCACACGAATAATGTTTTCTACACCATATTGGGTATACAGTTCATGGGCATAAATAGAACAACTGGGGATCCCCATGCCCGAGCCCATGACAGAGACTCGTTTGCCCTTGTAAGTCCCAGTAAATCCGAGCATGTTACGCACACCTGTCACTTCAACAACATCTTGTAGATAAGTTTCCGCAATATATTTCGCACGCAATGGATCGCCGGGCATCAGTACCGTTTCAGCAAAATCACCAGGCTTAGCATTGATATGAGGGGTTGCCATATATTCTCCTAATAAAAGTTATGTCGACAGCAGCAAGATAAAGCCGTATTAGCTGCTAAAAATACTTATTCTTGTAAAAAACTACGTCCATATTGTAAGGCTGGTAAACCCATATAGTCGGCGATGGTTTGGCCTATATCAGCAAAGCTATCACGCTTCCCGACATTCTTAGCGGTCAAATTATTCCCAAAGAAAATAACCGGAATGTGTTCACGCGTATGATCGGTACCTGGCCATGTTGGATCACAACCATGGTCTGCGGTAAGTACCACGATATCTTCATCACCAAGCTGCGCCAGTAGTTCAGGTAAACGCTGATCAAAATATTCTAAGGCTGCGGCATAACCTGCCACATCACGACGATGTCCATAAGAAGAATCAAAATCAACAAAATTGGTAAAAATTATGCTGTGATCCACTTGCCGAGCCATCTCGCTCAAAGTTAAGTCGAATAGCGCTTCAAGCCCTGTCGCCTTCACCTTACGGGTAATCCCCTGCTGAGCATAAATATCGGCAATTTTCCCAATACTAACCACTTCGCCACCCGCTTCAGCCATCTTATCTAATAAGGTAGGGGCCGGTGGTAAGACTGATAAATCACGGCGATTACCAGTACGAGCAAACTCAGCCGCATTAGCCCCAATAAAAGGACGAGCGATGACTCGACCAATGTTATAAGGGTCCACCAGCTCTCGAGCCAACTCGCATAACTTTAATAGACGCTCTAAACCAAAGGTTTCTTCATGCGCCGCTATTTGAAACACGCTATCCGCCGAAGTATAAAAAATCGGCTTACCGCTTGCCATGTGCTCTTCCCCTAAGCGCGTGAGGACCTCAGTACCAGAAGCATGGCAATTCCCTAAATAACCTGGCAGTTCAGCCCGTTCAACTAACTCATCCAGCAAACTTTGCGGAAAACTATTCTCTGTCTCGCTAAAATAGCCCCAGTCAAATAGTACCGGTACCCCAGCGATTTCCCAGTGCCCACTCGGGGTATCTTTGCCGCTAGACATCTCTGCGGCATAACCATAACAAGCCTCAAAATTAACCTTAGGATCTAAACCTGGTGGGTAAACACCGCCGCTGTCGGCACAAGCCTGGCCCAAACCAAGCCGATTCAAATTAGGCAATGTTAACGGCCCACTGCGGCCAATATCAGCCTTGCCTGCGGCACATTGCTCGGCAATATGTAGCATGGTATTGGCGCCTTGATCTCCAAATTTGTCAGCATCTGCACTGGCACCAATGCCAAATGAGTCCAACATTAAGATAATTGCACGTTTCATAAGATCTCCTTATTGCGGACCAATACGTTGATAAACAGGATGTTCCGCGACAACCGTTGTCGATACAGTCACGGACGACTCTATCGTGATAGCTTGCTGTAACAGCCTCGCTGCTGCTTCCCAAGAGGACTCGTCTTGCGCATGCAAGTAGAGTAAGCTTTGCCCTTGAATGATCTGAGCACCTAACTCGACTAAATCACTAATCCCAACACTATGATCGATGGCTGCACCAGCGACCGTTCTACCGCCACCTAAACTAACAACAACCATGCCTAATGCGCGGCAATCGATTTGTGTCACAATACCATCGCGTTCAGCAACAAGTGGTTTGATAAGCTTAGCCTTCGGTAAATATTGCTCACTACGTTGCACAAAATCATGCGGCCCACCAAGCGCTGCCACCATCATCGAGAAACGTTCTAAGGCAGCTCCCGACGAGAGACTTACCGCAAGTTTTTGTTCCGCTTGTTGCTGGCTACTGGCTAAGCCACTCGCTAACAACATCTCTACGGCTAAAGCCGTCGTCACTTGATGTAGACGCTGTGCCGAGCGGTCGCCTTTCAGGTAGCGTAAGGCTTCGGCCACCTCTAGCGCATTACCCGCACTGGGCGCTAAAGGCTGGTTCATATCCGTCAGCAAGGCGCAGCATTTCACCTCAGCGGCATTGGCAACCTGTACAATACTTTCGGCTAAACACTGAGATTGGGCGTAATCAGGCATGAATGCGCCACTCCCCACCTTCACATCCATGACCAAAGCATCGAGACCAGAGGCCAACTTTTTACTAAGAATAGATGCAGTAATCAACGGAATAGATTCAACGGTGGCAGTCACATCGCGGATCGCATACAAACGTTTATCGGCAGGAGCTAATTCTCCGGTTTGGCCAATAATCGCAACCCCAACCTGTTTGACGATCTGTTCAAACTGCTGAGTCGTCGGGCTAATGGAGTAACCGGGGATAGCTTCAAGTTTATCCAGAGTACCGCCGGTATGACCTAAACCGCGGCCTGAGATCATCGGTACATGCCCCCCACAAGCTGCAACCATTGGTCCTAAAATCAAGGAAGTTAAATCGCCAACCCCACCCGTTGAATGTTTATCGACCACAGGCCCAGGCAAGTCGAGATGCTGCCAACTGAGTACTTGACCAGAGTCACGCATTGCGCAGGTTAATGCAGTGGCTTCTTCAGGTTTCATCCCCTGAAAATACACCGCCATCGCAAAAGCCCCAACTTGGCTATCGCTGAGTTGACCACGACTGAGCCCATTCACCATAAATTGGATTTCTGCCAACGAGAGCGTTTTTCCATCTCGTTTACGTCGAATAATTTCTTGAGGTAGCAACATTAGCTTTCCTTAACCATCTTAGGGCTTAATAACCAGCGCCAGCTTCAGCCTTTGAGTCACCTAAAATCGTGGCTTGTAAAGCAGCTAATAAACTAGACGCGCCAAACCGAAAATGCGCTTGACTCAACCACTCATCCCCTAAGATCTGACGAGCAAGGTCAAGATAAATCTTGGCTTGTTCAGCACTTTTCACCCCACCAGCCGCTTTAAAACCACAGTTAGGATTAAATTTAGCGATGGCATTCAGCATCACTTTCGCAGCTTCTGGAGTGGCGTTCACTGCTACCTTGCCAGTTGAGGTTTTGATAAAATCGGCCCCAGCTTTTATCGCCAGCTCACTGGCTTTGGCAATCAAATCAGCTGACTTAAGTTCTCCACTTTCGATAATCACTTTCAGTTTCACCGCGCTGCCACAGGCTGCCTTACATTGAGCAACTAAGTCTGTTCCCACCTGTTGGTTCCCCGCCATTAAAGCTCGCCATGGAAAGACCACATCCACCTCATCGGCACCGTAAGCAACTGCGGCCTTAGTTTCAGCGACCGCTAAAGCGACATCATCTTCCCCCAGAGGGAAGTTAGTCACCGTCGCAATTTTTACTTCGCTGGCACCTTGTTCCGCTAATATGCGACGAGCAAAAGGAATAAATCGAGGGTAAATACATACCGCAGCAACTTGCCCTTGAGCTGAACTGGCTTGAGCACACAAAGCTGCGACACTCGCACGAGTGTCATCATCATTTAGCGTCGTAAGATCCATCAAAGATAGCGCTTGCTGCGCCACCACGGTGAGAGACTGAGACATAACTATTCCTCAAAGTTAATAAAAAGTAGACCAGCGATATAGCTTAGCTTCTCGGCGCAAGGCCAAAAAACGACAGTCGCTATAACAAACTGGTAAAAAATCCTGCCAGTGCCGCACTCATCAAATTAGCTAGTGACGCAGCAGCAACGGCTTTAAGTCCCAAACGCGCAATGTCACTGCGACGCGTCGGAGCCATACTCCCCAAACCACCGAGTAAAATTGCGATAGAAGACAGGTTAGCAAACCCACACAAAGCAAAAGTCACCACAATTTGAGTGTGTTCCGATAACGTAGCTCGTACATTCACAAAATCGACGTAAGCGACAAATTCATTCACAATAACTTTCTGACCAATAAAACTACCCGCTTGAACTGCTTCAGCCCAAGGCACCCCTATAATCCAAGCAAGTGGCGCAAAAATGTAACCGAGAATTAATTGAACCGTTAAATGCTCTAAACCAAACCAGGCGCCGATCCCACCAACCATATGATTCATTAAAGCAATTAAACCAATAAAGGCCAACAACATCGCCCCCACATTTAATGCGAGTTGCATACCATTTGAAGCACCAACGGCGGCCGCATCAATTACATTTGCCGGGCGCTCAACTTCATTAAGAGCGGCATCCATATCTTGCTCTGATGGCTTGGTTTCTGGCTTGATCATCTTCGCCATCAACAAGCCGCCGGGAGCCGCCATAAATGATGCCGCTATCAAATATTTAAGCTCGACACCGAGTCCAGCATAACCCGCTAAAACAGAACCTGCGACCGAAGCAAGCCCACCCACCATGATGGCAAATAACTCCGATTCACTCATTTTGGGAATGAAGGGCTTCACTACAATCGGCGCTTCGGTTTGACCCACAAAAATATTCGCGGTAGCCGACATCGACTCCGGCCGGCTCGTTCCAAGTATTTTTTGCAAGCCGCCACCAATCAAAAAAATCACTTTTTGCATAATACCGAGATGGTATAAAACTGCGATTAAAGACGAGAAAAATACGATGATTGGCAGTACCCGAAAAGCAAATACAAAACCGACACCATTGGCAAACATGGCGTCAGTGGCTAAACCACCGAATAGGAAATCAATTCCCGCCTGGGCACTATTAATCACCGATTGAACGCCGTTAGAGACAGTGGCAAGAACCTCCTGCCCAAAGGGAAGATAAAGCACAAAAGCGCCAAATCCAGCTTGAATCACAAACGCGCCGAATACCGTGCGTTTATTAATTCGAGATCTATTATCGGAAAGCAACAATGCTATTCCTAGTAGCGCGAATACGCCAACCAAGCTCATTACCGTACTATTCATTCGTGTCTCTCGATTAAGTTGTCTTTTAATACAATCAGCACCGTTTCATTCTTCTCAAGCGAAACAAATATCAACGAAGCATCATAACGTTTGCAGTTACATCGAGTCCCCAGCAAGGCCGTTTGCGAGCCGATATAATAACGGCGGCAATGATACCGTGGCCCTAGGCCTTAAATGAGGGACAGATCAAACCCTATAGACATATACGGCCTAACAGCCGATTAAATAACCAAATGTGTTGATAATAAAACCTGACTTGCCTAAGATGGCATAACCATGACAATCAGATTAAAAATCCAACAAAATATAACTGAGATTAAATTTTTAATAAGTAAATAAACGCGCACCAGCAAATCACCTGCTGAATTCTGCCAATGGCAATCATTCTTGCTCGCAAACCACTCAAGCGAGCTAGAGACGTTCTATTTAAAGAAGCCTTAGTGATTCACTAAGCAGAGTCGAAATTCGACGATTAAATGACTAGCGACTACAGGCTGATGAGTGTAGGACCTAAACCAACGGCAATTCGTGACTCAAGTCACGCTATTGTGGTCAATGAGAACAAAATGTGAGAGTTGTAACTGAATATGTTGATAATGAGAGTGTATTGTGAATGAGGCTCAGGCGGCAGCAAAGCTGCAAAATGCCTCCGCACATAGTTTTAGACACCAGTTTAACTGCTGCAAAAACTGCCGCTGCCCAAATTTTGGCCTGACCGAAAGTTCTGACTATCTAGCTGAAAGTCAACATTTGGGTTATCCAGCCTTGCACTGCAAAGCCTGTGGCAGTTATCCGCCATTGGTCGACAGCCACAGTGTCAATTTAATTGTTGAGGAAAAAGCCAAACAGCAGCTAACGAAATCCCCCTGTGGCTGCAGCCACTGCGAACCCGGTTTTTTCCTCGGTACGACTGTTGGGGTGAAACGCTACGGTAAGACGGGAGCCAATAGCCAGCGTTATCAATGCCGCAAGTGCCAAAACGTGTTTACCCAAGTGAACATCAAGGGGCTTGAGCCTTTATCAAGGTTATTCAGCCTGTTAAATCGAGGCCACAACCCACAACAAATAATGCAACAGCTAGAGATTGCTCCGAAGATCTATTACCAGCTATTGCAACGCCTATATCAATGTTTACGCTTTTATAGTCGGCAACAGGAGCAAAGGGTGCTGCATAGAAGCTTCTGCGCACTACATACCGAAAGCCAGATCCATGAGTTTTCTGAACAGAAACGTATCTGGACACTATGCTCAACCGAAGTCACTTCCGGTTATGTATTACTGCACACCCATAACCAAAGCCAACTGCAGTTAAACGATAGCGCTCACTATCAACAAAAAACCTCTACTCTGTTACCCCCATTATCGGATAGCCCGATCGTTGAGGCGCTAAAACGACGTTACCAACTCACCCTGAATCGCTATCACTTTGAAGATCTACATTACGGTAGCACCGCTGCCTTGCGTGGCAGCCAGCTATTGCAGCCAGCACTTACGGCTTACGCTCACTTTCAATTACTAAGCGCCTTTACCAGCCAAAACCAAAATTTCCATCACTACATCGAGCACGAAAGTAGTATCCGTGGCGCAGCCCTTATGTCGTGTGTTGAAGAGATAAAACAGCAACGAGCCGATATTTATTACGTCTATCGCCACCCCCGCAGTGAAACTGATATGGGATCGGCGGGTAACAAGGTTGGTTGGTGGAACGATCGCTGGTATCCCGCCGATTTCGGAGCTTTTTGCTCAATCACCAGTGCTCAACAAAATCCGACAAAGGTCGCCTTAGCCCAACCCTTAGCTTGCCAAAACTTTTTCCAACACCTGCAGTTAAATATGCCTAAACAACTGAAAAGTTTTAGTTCCGTTGATGCCTTATTTGAAATAAACCGAGCTTTATTTAACTATCTACTCCCAGATAAAGAGGGTCTTACCCCCGCGATGCGTTTGGGCTGTTGCGAGCAACAAATGACTGCAAGTGAACTCGTCAGCGCCGCAGTGGCGGCGGTAAACTCTGAACATATCGACAAATTTAAGCGCTGATGGCGATAAACTCGAAACCAAGGTCTATGGAAGTGACGCCGTTCCTACAAATTGCAACAGCACAATGGCGGTAGTCAAGACCGCTTATATCGACAAATTTAGGACCTGATGGCTATTTTCCCATAAGGCCTGTTGAAGCTGTTCCGCAGACTCATTGCGTAACTCTAACAAACAGTTAAAAATCGTTGGTAAATTGAGTGGACTATTATACGCCTCCTGCATCTGGTACAAAGGCATATCTGGTGCGTCGGTTTCCAATACCAAAGCCTGTAATGGTAGGCGTCGCAATGCCTTGCGCGTTTTTTCAGAGCGAGGCCAAGTAATTCCTCCGCCAATACCGAGCTTAAAACCTAAATCAACAAAACGACTGGCTTGAGTATAGCTACCACTAAAGCCATGAATAATCCCACCTTGATTAAACTGTTCCAGCTTCAATAATTGCGCAACCCGATCATGTAAACGTACCGAATGAATGAGTAACGGCAATTGCTGATGTTGTGCAGCGGCAATTTGCCGCACCAAAGCAAACTCTTGGTGAGCAAGAGTTTCTGGGAAGCGACCATCTAAGCCACATTCGCCCCAAGCAATGATTTGCTGACGATGAGCTTCGACGAACTGTTCAAGCTGTAATAAATCGGCTAAGAGTAATTCAGGCTGACCTTGTAAAGCTTGTGGATCGAAAAAGCAGGGATGATAGCCCAGCGCAACATGCAACATTGGATGGGAAGATAGATGTAACACCCGTAGCCAATTATCCGGCCCCACAGCTGGCACCAGACACTGAGCAATATTCTGCTGCTTAAACTTCATTAAGTGACTGGCAAGATCCGCATCAAAGGGAGGAAAGTCAAGATGACAGTGCGTATCAAACCAAGCCATAGTTAATCGTCCTCTGACTTGAGATGCTCCCGTGGAATACAGCTTCGGCAAGGCTTATCTAAACCAGTTTCAGCTAACCAACGATCATAACGCACTAAGCACTTTCGAAAAAATCTGACGATCTGGTTCAAAATATCCTTCCTCATTTTAGCTGTAAACTGGATTTTATCTGCATATTACCCACATAACTAGGTAATATCTCTTAATCACCCCAATGATCTAGTGAAATACTGAAGCAGCAATATTGAATTCATTTATCCTTCGCCCTACTCTATAGTTCGATCACTGCATATTTATCAGTGGTAGAAAGGCCTAACATAAGATAATTTCATGATGCAATGATAGTTATTCATCGGACAACTGTAACGCAGCGCAAGTCCGTTGATACTTACAGATGATACTGGTTATGTTTCGGCCTAAACGATAGTCCGTAGCTAACCAAGGAAATGTAAGGCAGGCTATGCGCTTAGTCACAATTGCAGCTCAGAAAATATAACAGGTCAAGCTAGGCTAGTCAGATTGCTGTAAATAATACAAACACTTCTAAAAAAACAGGGAGTTAACCGTGAAAAAATTCGCAACCAAGCTTACAGCTGCCGCTTTCGCTGTAGCATCTTTTAGCGCTTTAGCCGCTAAACCAGCAGTAGTTTACGATACCGCAGGTAAATTTGATAAGTCGTTCAACGAAGCCGTATATCGCAACGGTGTCGAAGTATTTAAAAAAGACAAAGGCGTAGATGTTCGCGAATTTGAACCGCAAAACGAAGCACAACGTGAACAGGGTTTACGTCGCTTAGCCAGTCGCGGTTTTGGACCGATTGTCGCTGTCGGATTTAACTTTGCATCTTCAGTCGAAAAAGTCGCCTCTGAGTTTCCAGATACGCAATTTACCATTATCGATATGGTCGTTGATAAACCGAATGTGCAATCTATCGTATTTAAAGAACAGGAAGGGTCATTCTTAGTCGGAGCGCTTGCGGCAAAAACCTCAAAAACCAACACCGTTGGTTTTATTGGTGGAATGGACATCCCATTAATCCGTAAATTCGCCTGTGGTTATAAACAAGGCGCGCTTTACGCCAATCCTGATATTAAAGTATTAGAAAATATGACAGGCTCAACACCTGCAGCTTTTGCCGATCCTGCAAAGGGCTCCGAATTGGCTAAATCTCAGTTCTCTAAAGGAGCTGATGTAATCTACGCTGCCGCAGGCGGTACTGGTTTAGGGGTTTACCAAGCAGCAAAAGACGCTGGTAAATTTGCGATTGGTGTTGATTCAAACCAAAACCACCTTCAACCGGGTACTATGCTGACTTCTATGGTTAAGAAAGTCGGTGTCGCAGCCTACGGAACTTGGGAAGACGGCATCAACAATTCTTGGAAACCAGGGATTAAAGCCTTAGGTTTAAAAGAAAATTCTATCGATTGGGCGCTAGATGAAAACAATGCAGCCTTAATTAGCGATGAAATGAAAGCATACGTAGATGGTCTTAAAGCTGACATTATCGCTGGTAAGATCAGCGTTCATGACTACATGTCTGATAATACCTGTAACTTCTAAACGTCGATAAAATACGCCAACCCACGGGGTTGGCGTATTTTTATTCGCTAGATATTGGAAATCTAAAGTGACACAAGCAGCTGATTTTGCCATTGAACTGGAACAAATCGACAAGCGTTTTGGTAGCGTTCACGCGAATCGAAACATCGATCTAGCAGTCCCTAAAGGCACTATTCACGGCATTATTGGTGAAAATGGTGCCGGTAAATCCACTCTGATGAGTATCATTTACGGCTTCTATCATGCCGACTCAGGCTCAATGCGAGTCAATGGTCGTCCCTACGAGCCGCATAATTCTCAAGAAGCCATTCAAGCCGGCATTGGTATGGTTCATCAACATTTTATGTTGGTCGACACCTTTACCGTCTTAGAGAATATTGTATTAGGTGCCGAAAGCGGCTGGAATTTAGAAACAAGCCTTAGTAAAGCCCGTAAAAAATTGCAACAACTTGCGACTGATTACGGCCTAGATGTCCCTTTAGATGCCCTCGTGGGAGATCTAGCGGTTGGACTACAACAGCGGGTTGAAATTCTTAAAGCACTTTACCGTGGGGCAAAAATCTTAATTTTAGATGAGCCTACCGGTGTATTAACCCCTCAAGAAGCAAACCACCTGTTTGATATCTTAGCGAAACTACGCGAACAGGGCACCACGGTGATGATTATCACCCACAAGCTGCGTGAAGTATTAGCCATTACCGATAACGTTTCGGTGATGCGACAAGGTGCAATGGTTGCACATGTGGTGACTGCCGAAACCGACCAAGAGAATCTCGCTGAACTAATGGTTGGCAGAAAAGTGTTATTACAAGTAGAGCGCGGCGAAGCAAAACCGGAAGCAGCCTTAATCGAAGTGAATCAACTCAGTTATGTTGATCCTGCAGGCGTAAAACGAGTGAAAGAAGTCTCTTTCCAAGTGCGCGCAGGAGAAATTGTGGGGATCGCGGGTGTATCAGGCAACGGTCAGTCAGAGATCCTCGGCTTGCTTAGCGGGATCTTAAAACCGAGTAGCGGTAGCGTTCGCCTTAATCAACACCAATTGAGCGCCGAACAATCCAAAGACCCACGAGAAGTGAGAGCCATGGGCGTTGGTCACATTCCAGAAGACCGCCATAAACAGGGCTTAATCAATAAGTTTTCAGCGAAGGAAGCTTATATTCTCGGCTACCATCATTTAGCAGAATACAACAAAGGGCTGTTACAAGATAAAGCCGCTATTGATAAGGCTTGTCTGGACAGCATGCAGAAATGGGATGTTCGACCCGATGATAGCAATTTAAAAACCGCTAACTTTTCTGGGGGCAATCAGCAAAAATTAGTGATTGCCCGCGAAATGGAACAAAATCCAGATATTCTCTTGGTAGGGCAACCAACCCGTGGCGTCGATATTGGTGCCATTGAGTACATTCATCAACAGATTATCCACTCCCGCGATGCCGGTAAGGCGGTACTATTGGTCTCGGTGGAACTCGACGAAATCATGAATTTGGCAGACCGTATATTAGTGGTCTTCGACGGCGCCATCGTTGGCGAAGTCAGTGCTGAACAGGCCGATGAAAAAACTTTAGGATTAATGATGGCCAACATTGTGCCTGAACATATTAAAAACTCAGCACAAGGAGGCGCACAATGAGTCAATCACCGGTACCGGCTTGGGTTAGTGTAGCCTTACTGCCTGCGATCAACGTTTTTGCCGCGTTTCTCGTGTCTGCCCTGTTGTTTATGTACATCGATATATCACCGGTAGATGCCATCAAAGTCATGTGGACTGGCGCCTTTGGTTATGCCGAAGGTTTTGGTTATACCTTATACTACACGACTGGTTTTATCTTCACGGGTTTAGCCGTAGCGGTGGCCTTCCACGCTGGACTATTTAATATTGGTGGCGAAGGTCAAGCCTACATCGGTGGTCTTGGCGTCGGTTTAGTCTGCCTAACCGTCGGTGAGTATTTACCTTGGTATCTAGTCTTTCCCCTTGCCATTATAGTTGGCGGTTTATTCGGTGCGGCGTGGGCCTTTATTCCTGCGTATTTACAGGCGAAACGCGGGTCACACATCGTAATTACCACCATCATGTTCAATTTTATCGCCGCTTCCCTAATGGCCTACTTACTGGTCGACGTTTTAAAACCAGACAGTACCATGGCCACCGAAAGTCGCGTTTTTGCAGTCTCATCTTGGCTACCGAAAGTGCACGAAATGCTGGCTTGGTTTGGTATTCAACTAGCACCGAGTCCACTCAATTTAAGCTTCGTATTTGCGTTAGCCTGCTGTGTATTTGTTTGGCTATTTATTTGGAACACTCGCTGGGGCTATGAGATCAGATCGGTGGGCGCGAATCCCAACGCCGCTGGATATGCTGGTATCAACTATCTAAAAATCGTAGTTTTAACCATGTTAATTTCCGGTATGTTATCGGGCTTCTTCGGTCTGAATGTTCTGCAAGGAGAACTGCACCAAATCAAGCTTAACTTTGTAGAAGGTTTTGGTTTTACCGGAATTGCGGTGGCCCTGATGGGACGAAACCACCCACTCGGAGTGCTACTCGCCAGCTTACTATTTGGTTTTCTTTATCAAGGCGGTGCTGAACTCAGCTTTGAATATGGGGTAGACCGTAATATTGTGGTGGTACTGCAAGGGCTGGTGATCCTTTTCTCTGGAGCCTTAGAGCACATGTTTAAGCCCTCGCTGGAGCGCGGCTATCTTAAGCTATTTGGCAAAAAACCAAACCATTCAGAAGGAGCTGCTTAAGATGTTTGAAACCATTATCTTAATGCTAGATGCAACGATTCGGGTTGCCACACCGCTAATTTTTGCATCGCTTGCGGGCATGTTCTGTGAACGTTCAGGGATCGTGAACATTGGCTTAGAAGGAAAATTACTAGCCGCGGCCTTTACTGGTGCTGCCACCGCCCATGTGACAGGGTCTGCTTGGCTAGGGCTACTGGCTGGGGTAGCTATTTCGATGCTACTCGCACTACTCCATGGTTTTGCAACCATTACTCACCGCGGAGACCATGTTGTCAGTGGTATGGCGATTAACATTTTAGCCGCCGGATTAACAATTACCTTAGGCCGACATTGGTTCCATCAAGGCGGGCAAACGCCAGCTTTAAGTGGTGCCGCACGTTTTGCGCCAATCCACCTACCCGGCGCAGATGCTCTCGCCGATACTCCGGTGATCGGCTTACTTTATTCAGAACTGATCAGTGGCCACTCTGCCTTAGTCTACTTACTGATTATCACCGTACCATTAGCTTGGTATGTGATGTTTAAAACCCGATTTGGCTTACGTCTTCGAGCTGTCGGTGAATCGCCCGCAGCGGTAGATACCGCAGGGATCTCGGTGGTAAAAATGCGCTATAGCGCAGTACTCATTTGTGGTCTGCTGGTTGGCATTGGTGGCGTATATTTATCGGTGGCACAAACGGCTCAGTTTATTCCCAACATGAGTGCGGGTAAGGGTTATATGGCCCTAGCCGCATTAATTTTTGGGAAATGGCGTCCGTTTACTGCGCTCAGCGCCTGTTTGTTGTTTGGATTTTTGGATGCCTTGGCTATTCGTCTCCAAGGGGTATCGATTGGTAACTTCGCGATTCCAGTACAAGCCATCGAAGCCATTCCGTATGTGCTCACCGTTTTCTTATTGGCTGGCTTTATTGGTAAAGCTGTGGCCCCCAAAGCGATTGGCGTGCCTTACACCAAAGAACGCGAATAAAACATAACTTCCCCCATAAAAAAAGGTCGCTTAATGCGACCTTTTTATTTATCCAAAATTGCTTAGTGTTCCCGAGTCTGGAAGAACTGCACCGCAGGATAACGTTCAATGGCTAAGTTTAAATTCACCATGGTTGGCGCGAGGTAAGTCAGGTTATCCCCGCCATCTAAAGCAAGGTTATCATGCGCTTTCTTCTTAAACTCTTCAAACTTCTTACTATCATCGCAGTCACACCAACGCGCAGTCGCGACGCTGATCCCTTCGTAGACCGCTTCCACCTTATACTCGGTACGAAGCCGGTGAACCACCACATCAAACTGCAATACCCCAACGGCACCCACGATTAAATCGTTGTTACGTAAAGGTCTAAACAATTGCACTGCACCTTCTTCAGATAACTGAATCAGGCCTTTTAACAACTGTTTTTGCTTCAAGGGATCTTTCAATCGAATTCGACGGAATAACTCCGGAGCGAAATTGGGAATACCGGTGAACTTAATCATCTCACCTTGAGTAAAAGTATCGCCAATTTGAATGGTGCCATGGTTATGCAAGCCAATAATGTCACCAGCAATTGCATTTTCTGCAGCACTACGGTCGCCAGCCATGAAGGTAACCGCATCCGAAATGCTGACATCTTTCCCTAAACGTACGTGACGCATCTTCATGCCTTTATTATATTCACCGGAAACAATCCGCATAAAGGCAATCCGATCACGGTGCTTCGGATCCATGTTGGCTTGAATTTTAAATACAAAACCAGAAAAGTTAGCGTCGCTGGCCTGCACTTCACCCACATCGGTTGCTCGAGGCTTGGGTGAAGGCGCCCATTCTGTTAGGCCTTCTAACATATGATCCACGCCAAAATTACCTAAGGCAGTACCAAAGTAAACGGGGGTAAGCTCGCCTTGTAAAAATAACTCGTGATCAAATTCGTTGGAAGCACCTAAAACCAACTCGAGCTCTTCACGCATTTGCTCCGCCAATTCGTCTCCGATTGCCGCCTCAACTTCAGGGTTATCAAGACCCTTAATGATTTGCTCATCTTGAATGGTGTGACCTTTACCTGTTTGATACAAAATCACTTCATCTCTAGGGATGTGGTACACCCCCTTAAACAACTTGCCGCAACCGATTGGCCAAGTAATTGGCGCACACATAATGTTAAGTTCGTTTTCAACCTCATCCATCACTTCCATAGGATCACGAATATCTCGATCCAATTTGTTCATGAAAGTCACAATTGGTGTATCCCGCAGGCGGGTCACTTCCATCAACTTACGGGTACGGTCTTCCACACCCTTGGCGGCATCAATTACCATCAAGCACGAATCAACCGCGGTGAGAGTTCGGTAAGTATCTTCCGAGAAATCTTCGTGGCCAGGAGTGTCTAATAAATTGACGATGCAATGGTTAAAGGGAAATTGCATCACCGAGGTAGTCACCGAGATCCCCCGTTCTTTTTCCATCTCCATCCAGTCCGACTTAGCATGCGTAGCATTGCCTCGGCCTTTTACGGTACCGGCTTTCTGAATCGCGTTGCCGAATAACAACACCTTTTCAGTAATGGTGGTTTTACCCGCATCCGGGTGAGAGATGATAGCAAAGGTTCTTCGCTTGTTGATTTGGTGAAGAGAATTGGGCTCTGTCATTAAGAATTCTTTTAGTTTATACACAGATCGACAAACCGTTTAGAAATCCCGCTCGAGGGCTTTCTCTAGTCGAATCTGTAATGTTAATCATAATTGGGCGCTATTTTCACCGATCTTGACTTTATAAACAATCAATGCTTATTCAGTCCCGCTGATTTAGGCTCAGTAAGTCGTAATGCAGGCTTAATTTTTACATGGCTTAGAGTTCTTTTAGTGTACACACAGATTGGCAAACCATTTAGAAGTCCCTCTCGAGGCTCTGCTCTGGGCGAATCTGCGATGTTAATCATAATTGGCCGCTATTTTCACCGATCTTGACTATATAAACAATCAATGCTTATTCAATCCCGCTGATTTGGTTCAATAAGCCATAATATAAACTTCACTTTTATACGCTTTCGCTAACTGCAGGCTAGCTTGTATTCGCTATCTTTTATTCTCTTGAAACTGGCTTTTAAGCCACTGGATAAATACCCGGGTTCTGGCGGAAAGATGTCGATGATTTGGATAAACAATGGATACTGGCATCTGTGGAGGCGGAAAGTCCGCTAACACCTCAACCAAAGAACCATTTGCGAGTTCATTCACCAAACGATATTTAGGCACTTGGATTAAACCTAAACCCGCGACAGCACACCCAGTGTACAAATCTGCGCCAGCCACTGAAGTTCTGCTAGCTAAATTGATAGATATATACTTGTTTTTTAACTTAAACGCCAAGCTTGAAGGTTTAGATAACTGCGCAAAAGAATAACCAACAGCAAGATGCTCTTGTAAATCATCCAGCGACTTAGGGATCCCAAAGGCTTCAAGATACGCAGGGCTTGCCACAGTGACTTGCGTCATTTCAGCTATTTTCTGAGCAATCAGCGAGGAATCTTGCAGTGGTCCAGCCCTGAGAACACAGTCGACTCCTTCATGGACGAGATCGATTAACTTATCATCTTCAGCGATGTGTAGCGTAATATCCGGGTACTGGCGAATAAAGTCAGCAATCTTGGGCATCACAAAGTACTTTGCCAAAGTGCCTTGCAGATTTACCCGCAAATGACCTTTAGGTAAAACCTCCAAAAAGGAAGATTCAATTTCCTCTAGATCTGAAAGTAGCCCAACACATTGCCGATAATAGGATTCACCTTCATGAGTCATATGCACTTGCCTGGTAGTTCGTTCTAACAGGCGGATCCCTAAGCGACTTTCAAGTCGCTTGATTATATTTGTCATCGTCGGCCTTGGAATACTCAGGTCATCCGCCGCTAAAGCAAAACTGTTACGCTCTGCAATCCTCACGAACACCTGCATCTCTTTGAATCTATCCACCCACTCACCTCGACATTATTAATTTATTTGGAACTATTAAGTTAAATAATGGGTAATTATTAAGCATTGATATAACCATATACTGGCCATAATCTTTTAACAACTCACGAGTAATGCAATATGTCTCAGTCAAAAATCGCCCTTGTTACTGGCGGCTCCAAAGGAATCGGTGCTTCAATCGTAAACAAATTAGCCGCTGAAGGTTATGCCGTCGGCGTGAATTATTCATCAAGTGCAGATGTGGCAGAAAGTCTGGTCGCAGACATTAAAGCCAGTGGAGGAAACGCTATCGCGGTACAGGGTAATGTGGGCAACTCAACAGAGGTCGCACACATGTTTAATGTTGTCGAGGAGAAATTGGGAGCGATCTCGCTATTGGTGAACAATGCTGGAATCATGAAACTTGCTCAACTCTCTCAGAGTGATGAGGAGCTGTTTGATAGCCAAGTCGCCGTGAATTTTAAAGGCACCTTTAATACCCTGCGCCTCGCTGCAGAACGAGTCACAAATGGAGGACGGATTATCAACCTGTCCACCAGCATCGTAGGACTAAAACTAGAAAGCTACGGCGTGTACGCGGCAACTAAATCAGCGGTAGAAACAATGTCTGCAATACTGGCAAAGGAGCTTCGTGGACGTTGTATTACAGTCAATACCGTGGCTCCCGGCCCTACTGCCACTAATTTGTTTTTAGACGGAAAATCACCACAATTGATTGACCGTTTGGCAAATATGAACCCATTAGAGCGCCTTGGCACCCCACAAGATATTGCCAATGTGGTGATGTTTTTGGCGAGTCCAGAAGGTGGCTGGATAAATGGTCAGGTTATTCGCGCCAATGGCGGTATGATTTAAACCAAAGTAAGAAGCAAGACCCCGAACATCATCACTAAAGCTCTCTATCGATGTCGCTCCAGGCGCCACCGTGACAAGAGGCGTTCTTTTCGATGTGCTTAGCTGAATGCCTGTTTCAGCCAATTCCAAGCTGATATGCGCAGTTGTTATATGACCGGCCGAGTGAGAGCGTGGTGCCATGGTGGTTTATGGTAAAACCACCAACGATTGCAGTGTGAGTGTTGCGCTTTGCCTACACGAACTAACGAGCAAGCAATGCGAACTTTAAGCACTCACTCATTAATCACCTCGACACATACAACGCCGATGGAACGATCAGCGATTAGCGTTGCTAAAACAGGATGGGGATATTCGAAAACCAACATATAGCTGGCCCGAACCGAGAGGAATTAATATTAATTGCCATTCAAATACCATTCATTATTTAGGGTGTTAGGAAGACTCTGAATAATCAAAAATTCGCCATTGAGCAATCACGAGCAAACACCTGCGTTCGCTGATTTTTGCTTGTTATTGTGATGAGCAAGCAATATTAAACGCTAAATCTAAACAAACTCTGCGAGCATATTTAGTCTATTTTTTTAGCCACTCTCTGGCCGCTTCAGTAATCGCAAGCACCGCAGGATTGGATAAACGTCGTTCCGCCGAAATCGCAAAAAACTGCTCGCGTACCACATCACTCGCACCAATCACTTCTGCACCATATTGCGCCGCGACCTCCGCGGCAATTGCACTCGGCACAAGAAACACCCCGACCCCGGCTTGACCAAAAGCCTTCATTAATGCGCTATCGTCAAATTCGCCCACCACTCGCGGATGAATGTGAAGTTTATCCAGCCATTGCAATAAACGCACATGCATCACACTACTCTCACTAGGGATCAATAACGGCGCACCATGTAAACTATGAGGAAAATCACCAACCAAACGCTCGGCTAAGCTAGGAATGGCGAGAAAGCTCACACCACATTCCCCCAAAGAGTGATTAAAGCCTCTAACCCCTAAACCTGGGGGAACTGGCGCATCGGCAATCACAATATCTAAGCGATGTAAGGCCAGTTCGGCCAGTAAATTATCAAGGCTACTCTCTCGACATATCATACGTACCGAGTCCGCCAAATTGAGCGCCGGTGACAATAGACGATAAGCGATGGATTTAGGCACAACTTCGGCAATCCCAACTTTCAATAACTGTGGACGCTGTGCAATTTTATTGCGCATCGTATCTTCAAGTTCATCACCCAAGGAAAAAATCTCATCGGCATAACTCAGCACCAAACGACCAATTTCGGTTAACTCTAGGTTTCGCCCCACCTTGTTAAACAAGGCTTCACCAAAATGCTGTTCCAGCAAAGTAATTTGTCCACTAATTGTCTGTGGCGTTATATGCAAGCGCTCACTGGCACGAGCTATTCCGCCTTGCTTGGCTGCGACCCAAAAATAATGCAGGTGCTTGTAATTAATCACGAATCAAATACCTCGTTTTATACGAACCATATAACAACTATATTCGAGTATACCTGCCAATGAAAGCAACATAAGCTAATCGCTCTAATCAGTTTTTATTGGTGAGGAGAAGCAGATGCAAATAGACATGCAGTCACGTCATTTACCCCTAACACCGTCTTTACAAGATTATATTCGCCGTCGGCTACATTTCGCCATGGGATCTCAATACCAACGTATTAAGCGCATTATGGTGAGACTTTCCGATACGAACGGGACGCGCGGTGGCAACGATAAACGCTGTCAAATATTAGTGAAACTGAGTGGTCAAGCAGATGTGGTGATTGAGGATACTCAATCGCAGATCAATGTTGCGGTTGATCGCGCGGCCAGCCGAGCCAGCCGCACTGTAAATCGTAAAATAGCTCGAATACGCAACAAAGCGTTACGCGCTCCGCTCATCAGCGAACCGATATAAACGACCAAGCGCACTTTGAGCATTATTTAACCACAAACAACTGAGCGATTCGCAGTCATAAGGAATACCAAAATGAACACATCACCTTTTTCAAATGCACCAAGCACCACCAACGAGAGCGTGCTGGCAAGTAATAAAGTGATCCGTAATACTTATACCTTATTGTCCATGACCCTGCTCTTTAGCGGGCTGATGGCTGCCACCTCGATGGCTCTAAACCTCCCCCACCCTGGTTTAATCCTCACTATGGTTGGCTATTTTGGACTATTGTTTGCCACGACAAAATGTCGTAACAGTGGCTGGGGTTTAGTCTGTGTATTTGCCCTAACTGGTTTCATGGGTCTCACTCTTGGGCCGATTTTAAGCAGCTACTTAAGCCTACCAAATGGTGGCCAAATTGTGATGCAAGCCATGGTAGGCACCGCCGCCATCTTCTTATCATTATCAGCTTATGCACTCACCAGCAAAAAAGACTTCAGCTTTATGGGTGGCTTTTTAATGGTTGGTATTTTGGTGGCGTTTCTAGCCGGATTAGGTGCGATGCTATTTAGTATCCCGGCCCTGTCATTAGGTGTATCGGCGATGTTTGTATTGCTGATGTCTGGACTGATCCTCTATGAAACCAGCAACATTATTCACGGTGGAGAAACCAACTACATTATGGCGACCGTCACCTTATTTGTTGCCATCTTTAACTTATTCACCAGTCTGCTGCAATTGCTTGGCTTTCTTAATGGCGATGATTAACACGCTTTAGTCCGCGTCAAAGGGCAGCACCAATGTGCTGCCCTTTCTGTTAACGCTCAACGATGCGAAGAAAGCACGAATTTGTTATCCTTACAGGCATAAATAATACCTTGAACGAGCCGTAGATGAATCGTAAAAAGAAAATTAACGAAACCCTCAAAAAGAAAGCAAAAAAGGCGAATGCTAAAAATCAAAAAACCAACAAACCTCGCTACGTCAGCAAGGCCGAACGAGCGACCTTAGCTGAACGAGACGCGGGCATCCCAAATGATCCCCCCTTAGCTGACAGCGAGTCGCCAAATCAAGCCTAAGCTCTTGAAATTGAATCATTCATCAAAATAGATGTCATTAATTACCATTTAAAACCGATCGAGAAGTAAAACATCCCGATTGAAGCAGAATAAAATCGTAAATTTGTGATAAATAAATTTAGTGCGGAGTCGGTTTAGCTGAATCGCAGACTCAAGCCACACTTTTCAAGTACTCAGTTGATTTTCTAATGTAATTCAAGCTTACTGATACAAAGCCGATATAGACTTGTAGCCACATCGTCATTGTGAAACAAGAAGAGCAGATGAGATGAACTTAGCACCGATAAAAAAAACATTTTTTAGCCTGCTACTGATTGGACTCGGTGTAGGCGCTCTAAGTTACATTTTTATTTATCATGTAAAGGATAGAGGTGTCAGCGCTAAAGATGGCTGGTTGTTTGATATCGATGGCTATTACGGTGCGATTCGCGAATCAAAGCTGAGTCAACGTCCGGTATTTCTATATCTGCGGCGTAAAGCCTGCCAACGTTGCTTAGCGTTCGAACAATACTATCTGAATAATCCCGAATTAAAACGAGTATTAGCGGATTATGTGAAGGTGCAAATCCTTACCGATACCGACCGCCGTCATCGTTTATTTGCCGAACGTTTTAAACTCAATACCTATCCATCTGCATTTATCCTTTTCGACGACGAACACCCGGTTTCGCTATATTTAGTGTTAGCGATGCAACAAATTTGGGTCGCCCAAGATAATATCAATAGTGGTAATTTTATGCCGCTCTCTGAAGCGAGCTTTCGTTTATCTCTCAGCCATGCAACAATACTGGCCCAAGAAGCTGCGCTCAGGGATAAATCTACCGTTGAATCAATTCCTTAACGTTCAAGTAGTTGCGTGTCTATTGGCAAGTCTATGCCTCACCAGTTTACCATCTCATGCCAACCCCATACTTGATGGTCCACAACAGCACGACTGGGGAATTGCATTAGGTCTGCGTCATGCGAGTATTCCCTACACTTCTAACATTAGTACCGTGTCCGATGTAGTTCCCTTATTTTATTATCGAGGAGAGCGACTGTATTTAGATGGCTTAAGCGCTGGCTATAAATTATGGAAAGAACAAGACTTTGACCTCACGCTAATGGGGCGTTACCGTTTTTTCGACATTCCGGCGAACTACCAAAACAAGATACGTGGCGATGGCATCGACTTTGGTTTAAGGACTCAATGGCGCTTTAAACCCGACTATTCGCTCAACCTAGAATTATTGAGTGACGACCTCGGTCACTTTCACAGTCAACTTGAGCTAACCTGGCAACAATTCTATCAAGCTTGGTATTTCGAACCCTATGCCTCAGCCCACTTGAAGAGTAGTAACTATAATACTCGCTACTATGGCCTTGAAATTTTTAAAACCAAAGCCGATACCGACTTAAAAATGGGCATCAATTTACGTTATCAAGTGTGGCGAGACTTTTACTTAATGGCGAAGGTTGGCGCTTCTTATCTGGGTAAGCGCACTCAAAATATCCCGATCATCGATCAACGTTTTCAATATGAAAGCTTTTTAGGGATCAGCTTCTTTAATTATCAATATTCAAATACATCCAGCAAATGGCCAAAGGGGTACTTACAACTCTCCCACGCCTGGGCAACACCATCGAATCTAGGGGACATCATCCACTTTAAAGCGGAAAAAGATGAATATAACAATCAATTAACTTCAATTTTTTATGGACATTTACTCAGTAAGACCCTACTAGGTTATCCCGTTGAAGTATATCTCACGCCCGGCTTCGCCTATCACTACAGCTCGGCGGTTCAAGATCCGATCCTAGAATACATCTTGGCATTTAAAGCCTATTACACCTTTCACTGGCCATTACGCTGGCGATTTGGTGCTGCAGAAGGTTTATCTTATACCAGCAACATAACCTACCTCGAAGCATCAGAATTAGGTGAGGAAGGAAAGGGTTACAAGCCTAGTAAGCTATTAAATTATTTGAACTTTTCTCTAGACCTTAACTTAGGTGATTTACTCAATAAGAAGCAACTAGAAAATATTTGGGTAGGTTACAACATCCACCATCGCTCGGGGATATTTGAAAACTCTTCACTATTTGGCCGTATTAAAGGTGGTAGCAACTACCAAGGGCTACATATTCAATGGACCTGGTAGCCTAGGTTACGCAATATAGTTCGAATATTGTGGTTCCGACAGTCAAACAAAAACAAGCCTAAGTATCAAAATCTCTGATAAATCAATTTATCGAATACTGGGCTCTAAGCTTTTTATTTATTGCGACTTCCTTTGTTACGGCTTCGACTCGATGAACTCCCACCACGCTTCCCACGCCCCTTCGATTTTCTTCGACCTTGAGGTGCTGGATCGGGCTCAAAATTACCATACTCCTCATCATCGGATACATCTACTGTGACCTTCTCTTTGGGGGTGGGCACAAAGCCTGGAATGAACTCCCGCTTAAATTTACCACCAATCACACGTTCAATCGCCGCTAACTGCTTGGCTTCATCTTCACTAAACAATGAAACCGCCAAACCAGAGGTACCTGCACGCCCGGTACGACCAATACGATGCACATAGTCTTCCGGTACATAAGGGAGATCAAGGTTAACCACACAAGGCAACTGATGAACTTCAATCCCCCGAGAGGCGATATCAGTGGCGACTAAAACGCTTAGTTCACCATTTCTAAAACCCTCTAAAGCAAGAGTGCGGGCGTGCTGAGTTCGATTAGCATGGATTGATGCGGCACTAATCCCAGCGTTTTGTAGCTGAGTAACCATGTTATCGGCGCCTACTTTAGTACGAGTAAAGACTAAAACTTGATGCCAATGATTACTTTTAATTAAGTGGATCAATAGCTCGCTTTTACGCGCCTTATCGACTGGATAGATAAGCTGCTTAACCATATCAACGGTACTGTTGGCAGCGGTTACTTCAATCAAAACAGGGTTATTTAACATCCCCTTCGCAAGCAACTTGATCTCTTTAGAAAATGTTGCTGAAAACATCAACGTTTGACGTTTACTCGGGAGCAAGCTTTGAATGTGACGAATATCGTCGACAAATCCTAAATCCAACATCCGATCAGCTTCATCCAAGACTAATATCTCAAGCTGTTCAAAGTTAATCGCCCCTTGATTATAAAGATCAATCAAACGACCAGGAGTCGCAACCAGCACATCCAAACCACTTTCCAACTGAGCTATCTGTGGTTCAATCCTCACGCCACCAAACACAGCCGCAGAGCGAATATTCATATGCCGGCTGTAATTTTGAACGCTCAAGACCACTTGAGCGGCAAGCTCTCGGGTTGGCGTAATCACTAAAGCCCTTACCGAATGAGTCTGTGGACAAGGGCCACCTGATAATAGCTGCACCATAGGCAGGGTAAAACCAGCCGTTTTTCCAGTGCCAGTGTGTGCCACTGCCACCACATCACGCTGACTAAGCACAACCGGAATCGCTTCAAGCTGTATTGGAGATGGTCTTACATAACCTTGCTCGGCAACGCTTTTCAACAGCTGAGCACACAAGCCTAAAGAGCCAAATGACATAGATAAATCTTCCTTTACAGCATCACGCCAAGCTCAAGCGCACAGCGTCAGTATCCAAATAAAATGCAAAATGTTGAGACAGCCATTTTATACATTGGAAAATACCGACAAATAATAGGGCGGCCATCCTAACAACAGAATCTAGCTCAGTCGACAACATCGACTCAAATCAGCTATTTTGCGCAATCTTGCAATGAAAACGCCAAGTATTGCGAATTGAGTAAGCGGTTTAGTCAATTCGAAGGCCATGATGAACCGCCAAAGCGTGAGCGCTTTGCGTGCTTTAATAACGACGATGCTAGGCTAGTATCGGGAATACGAGCGCATGAACAAAGCCAATCGCATCCTACATACACTGATGTAAATCATCAGTTAGTCTAAAGGAGTAAGAAAACAAATTGATAAATCTAAACAGTGCAACAATATTGCATAATCAGGGCATCTTCTCGGCCCAGCTTATCGCAGGGGTAATATCCTTTACGACAATCAATTTCAACAAACTGAAAACGCTGATATAGACTCTGAGCAATCACATTACTGCGACGAACTTCCAGCATAATTTGCTGCCATTGTTGCTGCTCAGCCAACGCAAACATCGCTTGCATCAGGCGCTTACCTAAACCCTGCCCTTGATGTGCTGGATCAACGGCCAAATTAATCAATTCTGCGTCTCCGGCGACCACCCGTAAGATCATATAAGCTAACAAATGATTTTTGTGCCACAGACCCAAATTACGGTACAAACCACCAAAATTACTACTGAGTAATTGGCGACTCCAAGGATGTGAATGAGCCGCCTGTTCAATATTCAACATCATCGGCACATCCATCACCGACAGATGACTTACTTCGACTTGAGGAGCTGAGTGCATATTTGCTGCCATAAAATACGTTTTGCCTGGCGATCACTGAGCAGGCGTTGCGGATCACATTCAATCAAGCAAGGGTGAATTGGTGCCGGCTGATGCGGATCTGCCCATAATACCCACGCTTGGTAAGCCGCTGGAAAATGAGCGGCGCTAACGCAATGAACATCCTGCCATTCGAGCTCCATAGCAGCAACAATAGCTTTAAATAGATCGATATGCACTTGTAACTCATCTGGCTCAATCACTATCACCAAAGGCCAAGCCAAGGGCTCAGTCATAACTTGGCTGACGAGGTTAGCACGAGTTTGCCAAACATCAATATCCATCTCAGCCAAGTAGGTCAGCGCCTGCTTATCTAACATTTCACGCCTCTATATCCATCTTCAGTTATCCACACGAACCGTTCTCAACGTGGTTTTTTCTTTAAACTCAGCGTGGTTTTGCCACTGTTTTTGGGAGCATTCTTCAGCCGATGAGTGCTCGTCGCTTGTTTGTTATGCCATACTGTTTTAGCGCCAGATTTGCTCGCTTCAACCGCCGTTTTACTCGAGTGAGCCACCGCCTGATTAATTTCAGACATTTCAGCTTCGCTTAAATTACGCCACTGCCCCGGTCGTAAATCATCTAAACGCACATTCATAATCCGGGTACGCTTGAGCTTCAGCACCTCATAGCCGAGGTATTCACACATCCGACGAATTTGTCGATTGAGTCCTTGGGTGAGAATAATAGTAAACACAAATTTGCTATTTACTTTGACCTTGCAGGGCTTGGTAACCGTATCGAGGATCGGTACGCCGCGTGACATTCGCTCCACAAAACGCTCACTCAGCGGTTTATCCACAGTCACCACATATTCTTTATCGTGGGCATTCTCAGCGCGCAAAATTTTGTTAACGATGTCGCCATCACTGGTTAGAAAAATTAAACCTTCAGAGGGCTTATCCAGTCGACCAATCGGAAAAATACGCTGTTTATGAGCAATAGCGTCGATGATATTACCTTTCACATGACGCTCGGTGGTGCTGGTGATCCCAATCGGTTTATTGTAAGCGATATAAACCCGATCAGACTTATTGCTAGCGATGGCTTTAATTAATTTGCCATCCACGGCAACCCGATCGGTAGGCTGAACCTTGGTTCCCAATTCGGGTTTGATGCCATTAATGGTGACTCGCTGCTGCTCAATGAGCTTGTCTGCTTCACGACGAGAACAAAAACCGGAGTCACTGATAAATTTATTTAGACGTTTTTCGCTTGAGGCACTCACAAAGGGCTTCCACTGGCTAGTTTACCCGCCTATTAGAACACAGGTCGCTAACACCAATCCAATAAATGCGACAACAAGCTAACTAGACATTTGCTCGGCCATTTCACGCCCCTGTCCTCTCACCTTATCGATCGATACATAGTATGACGAAGGCAGAATCAAACGCCCAGAATGGGCATGGCTAACCAAGTAATCGATTTTCGCGGCTTTACTTTCTAATGAGTCCCAGTCTCGATGCACTTTACAGGCAAAGTTCAATACCAACGCCCTGAGCGGCTCAATAGTCGCTAAATCAGGATTCATATAAAACTCAATGGTATCCACTAAACGCGGTGCAAACTTCCAGCTGCGGGCCAATTCCGCGCCCAATTTGGCAGTTGTCGTCCCCAACAAACGCCGTTGTAACTCAAGCTCATCTTCACCTTCTGCCACCCTCGCGAGAATTTCGCAGGCAATATCGGGAACCAAACTATGGATCATCAAGTCGCCAATGTTGTGCAAAATACCAGCCGTAAACATCTCGTTGGCATCGATCCCAACTTTATTTGCAATTTTACTGGCGATAATCGCAATCTCGAAGGTATCTCCCCAATATAATTTCATGTCTAAGGTTTTAAATCTTGGGAAAGCATTGGTCAACCAAGAGACCACAATCATTGTTTTTAAAGGGATAACCCCCAAACGGATCACCGCCTCGTTGACCGAAGCAATCGTTCTGCTATGACCAAAATGAGCGGAGTTAGACAAGCGCAATACCCGTGCGCTAATCACTTGGTCCATCGAGATTTTCTTGGCGAGCACCGCAAAATCGCAATCAGGGTGATTAAGCATGCTCACTAACTCTTGCACCACGCTCGAAACTTTCGGTAATTCATTAACCCGGGCAAGCAATTCTTGTTCGGTCATCCTAACCTCCCTGCCACCAATATCATTGCTGAGTGTCGGCAGACTCACTCAATATGTCGATTTAAGGACGAATTTTAACTACTAATTCAACTACTAATATAGCTGCTTTAAGCCAGTCGAGTAACTTTGAGTTGACGAATTGTTAAAATATGAAATTTATCAGTATTTGATAACACACAATAAAGATAAATCTGCGTAAGCGCAAACCAACGTTCACCCGGCCAATTAGTCAGCGACAAACTAGTGAATATTGTAAGTAAAAAAGGCACTACATCTGTAGCGCCCTACTTATAATTAAAGTTTTATGATTGATCGCTCAGACGATGAGCCAAAGAATAGATTCGCAGGCGACCGATTCAAGTGTCAGCTAAAGCATAAGCTAATGAGCCAATCGAACTAGCCAAAATGACGCCCCGCTAACCACGCGAGTTTTAGCCCTTCGAACACCGCATGGATCAGCACCGACTACAAATATTCATCAACTGTCACTTCACTGTAGCGGCAAAATATCGAGCGAGACACAAATCTGCGCTCGAGACTCAAACGGGCAATCGAATCACAGCGAAGTGGCATAAGCACTCAGCAGCAGATCCAGCTTAAGAAAATGTTTAAGATTCGCTAAACAACCCGCTTAAAAAAAGCGCGGCGCAAAGCGAGCTCAAGGCCACGGACTTCAGCAAGGCCCTTCAAACGGCCAATTGCCGAATAACCAGGGTTAGTTTTTTTATTCAAATCATCGAGCATTTGATGGCCATGATCAGGACGCATTGGGATCAGTCTTTGTTCCCCCTGCTGTTTACGGCGATGCTCTTCTGCTAACAGCGCCATGACGACCTGATACATATCGACATCACCCTCAAGATGAGCCGCCTCATGAAAACTCTTCGAATTCTCTTCACGCATAGTCGAACGCAGATGAGTAAAGTAAACACGCTCACCATGTTGCTTAATCATATTCACCAAATCGTTGTCACCACGTACCCCATAAGAGCCAGTACACATGGTAATCCCATTCATTTTACTGGGAACTTGTTCAGTGAGAAAATTAATGTCTTCAATGGTAGATACGATGCGCGGCAAACCTAGAATAGGTCGTGGTGGATCGTCCGGATGAACCGCCATTCTCAAACCATAAGCTTCGCAAACAGGCATTAACTGCTGTAAAAAATAAACCATGTGTTCACGCAAACGATCTTTAGTAATACCCGCGTAACGGTCCAACTGAGCCTGAAACTCGGTGAGCGTATAGCCCTCTTCTGCGCCCGGCAAACCTGCAATAATATTGCTGGTCAGTTTAATCACATCTTGTTCAGACATTTGCTGAAAATATGCCAGCGCCTGTTGTTGCTCATCAGCGGAATAATCTTTTTCGGCCGCTGGTCGTTTAAGAATATGTAGCTCAAACGCGGCAAAAGCGATTTGATCGAAGCGTAGCGCTTTGGAACCATCAGGCATTTCGAATGCCAAATCAGTGCGAGTCCAATCTAAAACAGGCATGAAATTATAACATACCGTATCGATGCCACACTGCGCCAAATTAGTCAGGGTTTGCTTGTAGTTTTCGATCCATTGTTGGTAATCACCGGTTTGAGTTTTGATATCTTCATGTACCGGAACACTCTCTACCACCGACCAGCTTAAACCTTTCGCTTCGATGATTTGCTTACGCTTTAGAATTTCCGGTTTACTCCATACTTCCCCATTAGGAATATGGTGCAAAGCATTCACAATTCCGGTCGCCCCCGCCTGACGAATATCGTCGAGAGACACCAGATCATTGGGACCATACCAACGCCAAGTTTGTTCCATTACAACCACCTTTTTATCTATATAATCAATTTACTTCACCATCGTAGTGCCAACGATGAAACAAACTAAAAATAGCAATTCATTGCAAAATTTAAGTCATAGCAATTTTGGAGAACCAACAGGGGCCGATCATCATTTCCCCAACGACACCACCGGATTCGAGCTAAACAAATAGCCGTCAAAACTGGGGTCGTCAATGTCTGAGAGCTCCAATAGTCGCTGTTTTACATTTTCAAGGTGTTGCCACATGGCATTTTTAGCCGCTATCGGATCTTTACGTTGCATCGCCGCCAAAATACGGGCGTGGTCAGCAAGCCACTCTTCACGATAAGCCGTATCAGTAATGTATGAATGAAGAACTTTCCACATTGGACTTTGTTCTCTGCGCTCCCAAGAATGCTTCAGCATATCCACCAAAACCGAGTTTTGCGTCGCCTCGGCAATGCTTAAATGAAACAACTCATCGCCACTGCTATTACAAGAGCCTTCGGCCAGTTCTTTGCGTTCCAGCTCTAAAGCCGCCCGCATCTTCACGATATCGCCTGGAGTTACTTGAATCGCCGCAAATTCAGCAATATTACTCTCGAGTAATTGCCGAGCTTGCAGCATTTCAAAAGGGCCTGCATCATCTTTCATCACATTTTCACGGCCATTCGATTGGTCCGGAATATTCACAACGTAAACCCCAGAACCTTTCTTGACTTCAACTAAATTTTCCAACTCCAGCATAATAATGGCTTCACGCACCACGGTGCGACTCACCTGAAGCCTTTCGGCAATCTCACGCTCAGGTTGTAGACGGTCTCCCACTTGGTAATGACCATCCATTAATTCTTGTCTCAGTATTAGACCGAGTTCCTGATACGGTCGTTTCGGTTCAAAAAGCATCATGATCTGCTTATCACTATTGTCCATTACATTATGCGTTCATCATAATGGCCCAAGCAAATTGGTCAACCTGTTTATCTAAAACTGCCGTAACACCTTGTTTTCATGTTTCAATAATCAATTGAATTAATAGCCTTCATCGGCTCAACTGCTCAACAGCTGGCTTCCCCAATCGCCCTAAAGAAATCATCAATACAGCGGCAGAGCCACGCGTTCTAGGCCGAAATACTTCAGTTGCATCGCCGTTTATTGCTGTATAGCACTCACAGCGGCCAAAGCAGAGCCAGCTTCATCGCTTTACTCTCGAGCAGTAGAAATCTCAAAGCTTGTAAGTTCGATTTGATTCAGCTTCGACGCACATATTCGCGATAAAACAACGCAATGTCAAACCAATATCCACAAATTACCGACCAATATTCATAAAAACAACATTTTGGTTAACCAATTACGTGACACCGATCACCATCTGTTTCATGGTATTTCCTTATAATCCTGACCTAAAGAAGCCCAAGACCATTTATCGTTAAAAATAACTGCTCAACCAAATTTATCACTAGTTACTTTATTCGCTCAAATGGAAAACAACTAACAATTGGTATACCAAAGTTAACAAATTCAATGAACCGAGGGCGATCTTTATCGACGACTGCTATGCGATTTCTCCACAGCTCGATGCTTAGCAAACTCACCAACAAAGCAATGAAACAACAAAGGTGCTTCTATGCAGCCTCGATTATCGCGCAATACAGTGGACTCGATTTCACAAAGCAACCTTTGCCTCCAGGGGGGAAGGGTGAGACTTGAAGACTCAATCAAAAATGAATTTTATTATCGAAAAATATTCCGCCAGTTTGACTGACGGAAAATAAGGAAAAATCATGAACAATATTGCTAATACCACTCTTAAGGCTGGAGTACTCCGCCCGAGCTACCCTCGATTAAATCTGAAAAGTCGCATTGTCCATCTTGGTTTTGGCGCCTTTCATCGTGCCCATCAAGCCTTATTCACCAACGAAGTATTAGATAAATCCAGCAGTGATTGGGGGATCTGCGAGATCAACCTATTTGGCGGAGAGGAACTAATCCGCCAACTCCGCCAACAAGATCATCTATATACGGTTAGCGAAAAAGGGGCTACCGAAACCACCGTGAAACTCATCGCTTCAGTAACCGAATCCTTGCATCCCAGCTTCGAAGGCTCGCAGGCGGTATTAGCGAAGATGGCCGAGCCACAAGTAGCAATTATCTCGATGACCATCACCGAGAAAGGTTACTGTGTCGATCCGACAAGCGGTCGTTTAGATCTCAATAATTCGTTGATAGCCACCGATCTGGCTAATCCTCGACAACCGAGTTCGGCCATCGCCTATATCGTTGAAGCCTTGAGAATGCGGCGCGATTTAGGTCGGCGCGCCTTTACGGTGATGTCTTGCGATAATGTTCAAGAAAACGGTCATGTTGCCCGCGCCGCCGTACTCGATTTTGCCCAAGCGGTTGATCAAGAGCTTGCCGCTTGGATCGAAGCAGAAGTAAGCTTTCCCTGTACCATGGTTGATCGTATCGTTCCTGCGGCAACCGCCGAAACCTTGGAAGAAATCAGCCAACAACTTGGCGTCGCCGATCCCTGTGGTATCGCCTGTGAACCCTTTAAACAATGGGTGATTGAAGATAATTTTGTTAATGGGCGTCCTGATTGGGATATCGCCGGTGCAGAATTTGTAAGCAACGTGGTTCCCTTCGAAGAAATGAAACTACGCATGTTAAACGGCAGCCATTCCTTCCTCGCTTATCTCGGCTATCTGGGAGGGTATCAACATATTTCCGATACCATGAGCAATGAGAGTTACCGCCAAGCCGCTTTCGATTTAATGATCAAAGCTCAAGCTCCGACTTTAAACATGCCAGAGGGTACCGATTTACTTGCCTACGCCAAGCAACTGATAGAACGTTTTAGTAATCCAAGTTTAAAACATCAAACTTGGCAAATCGCTATGGATGGTAGCCAAAAGATCCCACAACGTTTTGGTAGCGCCTTGCGTTATCACTTAAACCAAGGCTCAGACTACAAATGGTTAGCAATGGGCATCGCTGCTTGGATGAAATACGTCGGTGGCGAAGATGAAAACCAACAGCCCATAGAGGTTCGAGATCCGATGGCAGAGCAATTAAAAGCGATTTACCAAGCACATCCAGAACAAGCATCACGAGTCAAAGCCCTGCTAGGACTTGAATCCGTCTTCGGTAAAGAGCTTGTGAATCATCATCATTTGATTGCCGAAATCAGCAAAGCCTACCAAATCATTTGTCAAACAGGCGCTCGCGCGGCCGTGGCTTCCCTATAAACAAGCCGACTCCGAAGGTGGGGCGTCGAAGGATGCATTGCTAAACAAACCCATATCATTGCGAAGCGAATACCCGCTTCGCAATAATCGGCCATCCAAAGATGGCGAAGAATTGTTTCAAATATGGGCAACTGCAATCTTTGCGCACGGCACGGAAAACCATAAAACCGATCGCCATGGATGCTGGAGGTGTATATGCTCAGCTTAAGGAACAAGCGCTTTCACCACTGAAGAACGAGTATACTGCTTGCTTCAAGCCAAAAAGCTTCCATAATAAACCTTTATTTATCCAGTAAAATCAACCATGATCTCCAGATTCACAGGGGATGAGGCAAGACCGCATGAAACTAGCTCTGCTCTATACTCTAGAGGCCAATATCGCCCTGTTTAAACCCTACCTTGAGCAACACTTAGAGATGAACAAACTCGATATCAAGCACTATGTTCACCCCGAATTACTACAAAGAGCCATCGAGCAAGGCTTAAGTGAACAGCTGATTAAAGCTGTACAACAAGTAATACAACAAATCGCACAGGCAGGCGCAGAGCTGATTGTATGTACCTGCTCAACCATCGGAGACATTGCAGAAAATACCCCGAATGTGTCCGCCCGAGTGATCCGAGTCGACCGTCCCATGGCCAATCAAGCGGTTCAAGCCCAGCGAGTGCGAGTATTTGCCGCGCTGCAAAGCACACTCACTCCAACCCTTGAGCTAATCGCCAGCTGTGCCCAACAACAGGCGAAAAACCCCAGAGTAAACGCCGAACTAGTCCCCCAAGCCTGGTCCTATTATCTGGCGGGCGACACCGACAACTATGCACGTACAATTGCCCAACACATCAATCAACAGCGTCTCGATGATGATGTCATTGTACTTGCACAGGCTTCGATGGCCCATGCGACTCAATATATTCAACAACCAAATATAAGCATATTAAACAGCCCCGAGTTAGCCGCTCACTACTTACGCGAGCAATTGCAATTCAGTCAAATTTAAGGGAATTATCATGCCAGAATTAAACCTAGCGCAAGTTGTCGGCCTGATCGCTTTCCTAATCGGTATCAGTGCCTTTTTTACCCAAGATGGCCATGCATTTAGACGCCGACTGACCATTTTTCAAATTGTGCTGTGTGGTCACTTTATATTAATGGGGGCTTATACGGCGGTGTTTGCCAGTGCCATTAGCGCGTTAAGAACCTATGCGTCTAGCAAAACTCAGTCCAGCGGCGTCATGTGGAGTTTTATTGCCCTGTTGTGGTTAATGAGTGTGCTGGCGATGCATAATCCCTATGAACTGCTCCCCATTATTGGTACGTCCTTAGCGACTTGGGGGCTATTTAAAACGGAAGGCTTAAAACTTCGCGCCTTGCTTCTATTCAACTCCTTTTGTTGGTTAGGCAACAACCTGTTGTTGGGCTCCATTGGTGGCACGATGATGGAAACAACCTTTATCTTGGTCAATTCCTATACCATCATCAAGCTCATCAGAGCCAACAACAAGCAAGCGATTGAATAAGTATTCGAGATAAGCCAAGGGCACGGTGGCTGTAGATGGCATAAAACAATCATAAACGACTATTATTGCGACAGCTTAGGCAAAGGCTTTCACCGCTTGAATTGCTTATAATTGCAGTTAATCAATGGCGGCTAAGGCACCATTCACACAGCGCATACCTGGTACAAAAGTCAGCTTATCTGCCGACATCTTTTGACCATTGGGTAGCTTAATATGATTAACTAACCAGAGCACACAGCCATCACTTAGATTCAGTAAACAACGAACTTGAGAATACAAGTGGCCATCATCAAACACTGAAGATACCGCGAAGGCTTGACCTTGCCACGCTTTTACCGCCTTATCATGACACATCACTAAATCGAGATATAAAATTTCCGGCACCACATCTTTCACCACTTTCAAGCATAATCTAGTACTAGAATAGCTTTGTTTTTCCAGCCACAGTCGATGGCCAATCGCGGTATCGGTCCACTCGAGGATCGTCATTTCTGCGTTCATGTCATTCCTTATCTATTACAGAGGAAACAATGGTATTTTTTAACTAAGCGAGGGTCGACAATCGAATCTCCCTTATTGCTTTCTGGTCACCACATGATCAAACAGTATGGAGTAAGGCATTATACCACCGCCATGCCACCAAACGCTTTTCACACCCACAAAAATGACAGGATCTCCCTACGATAAAAATAATTGACTGAAAATTTTAGCCGTTTTATCATGCCGACGGCTAAAAAATGTATCAAAACGCGCTTTCATGGCGCCACGCTCCCCCTAGCACTTCCTTTAGAAATGCTGATTTTCTGTGGGTTCCCCATATTGATACAAGGCTCCATTCAATGAATAATTCTAACACTCGTAATTTCTGCATCATCGCCCATATCGATCACGGCAAATCAACCCTTGCCGACCGCATGATCGAATACACCCATACCCTCACAGCCCGTGAAATGAAAGATCAAATATTAGATTCGATGGATATCGAACAAGAACGAGGGATTACGGTTAAACTGCAAACCGTTCACATGCTCTGGCAAGACAAAACTGGAAAAAAGTGGCAATTCAATCTTGTTGACACCCCAGGTCATGTCGATTTTTCTTCTGAAGTATCCCGCAGCATTACTGCCTGTGAAGGTGCTATCCTACTGATTGACGCGACTCAAGGTGTACAAGCACAAACACTGGCTAACTTGCGTCTTGCTCAACAACATGGGCTCACAATATTGCCTGTCGTGAATAAAATTGACAGCCCTCAGGCTGATCTTGCGCGGGTGATGACGCAGCTATCGGCAATTGATGGCCTTGCCCTACAACATATCATGCACTTGTCAGCAAGAACCGGAGAGGGTGTTGAAGCCTTGCTTGACACGATCCCAAAACGATTCCCTAGCGCCAGGAGCAATCCCAAAAACCCTCTAAGAGCCTATATTTTTGACTCTCACTACGACTGTTACCGTGGTGCGATCCTGCATGTAAGAATAATGGATGGCAAACTATCGCCAAAGGAAACACTTAAATTCATATCGACAGGTCAGTCATTTGAAGTGATTGAGACGGGTTATTTCATGCCCCAAATGACCCCGACTCGAAGACTCAATACGGGTGATGTAGGCTATATCACTGGGGCTATAAAAGATATTCGCGCGGTGCATGTTGGAGATACAATAACATCACGCCACCAGCCGGCAACAGAGCTAGTGCAAAAGTTCACAGAAATAAAACCAATGGTTTTTTGCGGCATTTATCCCGACCTACAAGGCAATGCTGAAAACCTGAGGTATGCGATGCAAAAACTACAACTGAATGATGCCTCACTCTCCGTAGAGCCTCACGTATCAGAGTCTTTAGGCGCTGGATTTCGTTGCGGATTTCTCGGCATGCTGCATCGAGAAATAATTGAAGAACGCCTTAAAAGGGAATATCAACAACACGTAATCACCACTGCACCAACCGTGAATTACCGGTGTATTTTAAAAAATAACACGATTCTAGAAGTCGATAATCCAGCTCTGTTTCCATCTCACGATGTTCTAAACTATGCCGAAGAACCCTTAGTAAGGGTGAGCATTAGCACCCCCTCTCGTTTTTCGGGAAGAGTTCTAGAATTGTGTGACAGCAAAATGGGGGACTATATGAATATGTCCTACCTTTCCGATGATGACGTTCTCATCGAATACAGCATGCCCCTAGCAATGATGATTAATGGCTTTTTTAGTGAGCTTAAATCTGCCAGCAAAGGCTATGCAACGCTTGACTATAAACCAGATGGTTACAAACGCTCAGAGCTAGTTAGAGTTGATATTCATATCGATACCCAAGTTGTCGATGCATTAACCTTTATTAGCCTTCGCGATAGCTCATTTCAGCGCGGCACCGCGCTGGTAAACAAATTGAAATACCTCATGCCGCGTAAACTTTATCCGGTACCTGCCCAAGCAGTGGTTAACAATAAAGCGATTGCTCGCGTAGATATTCCACCATTACGTAAAAATATGCTTGCGTCTGGGTTCAATGGTAGTGTTTCAGCAAAACAGCGAATGATACGCCAGCAACGAGAGCATCGTAAAAATAGCCGAGGGGCTCTAAGGATGGAAATATCTAGGGAAATCTTTAGCGCAATACTCCTCGCTTAAAAATTATTGGTTATATAGCTAACATGAAATGACGCTCCCAAAACTGGGAGCTGATCTTTCAGCCATAATCGATGACCCGAAGCGGGACAACAGATATAAGAACGAAATATCAACTCACTCGTATCAAATGTCATAACATTCAAGCTAATTCGTAAACCTCCTGTCGACTGACAACGGTCGACAGGAGGTTTTATATCAAACCCGATATAATACCAATCTAACTAATGAACCGCGCATTTTTACTGGCCTAAATCACCGCTAACTTCGTTATAAACCTTGTAATTAGAGCCACTAGTTACAGCTATTCATGCCTCTTTATCAGCAGATTTATTCAACGCGGCTGATAATACAATGAATCAAATTGGTATAAGCAGTCGCTGAAACGGCTTAGCCGCGATTTGCTCCGGTAAGCAATACAGCGATATGACCTTGTAGCGCTTGCTCTTCGCTCATTGCAATCACGCCAGCGATAGCAACCGCACCAGAAGGCTCTAATCTCAACGAATCGGCAGTTTCGGCATCTTCCATAGCCCTCTGGATCTGCGGGTCATCAACTAAAATCACCTTGTCTACCAAACCTTGCATGTCCATCACCGCTTCCGGAATGGGGCTTCTTACGGCAAGCCCATCGGCAATCGTATTCACCGAATCACGCTCAACCGCACGAGATTGTAGCCAGCTGCAATACATTGAATCGGCACCTTTGGGAACAACACCGATAATCTGGGTACTCGGCGAGGATGCTTTTACCCAGCGCGCAACACCGTTGATCAAGGCCCCATTTCCCAGCGGAATATATACCGCATCGAAATGCTGGCCCTTGCTGAGTAACTCAACCCCAATGCTTCCAGCGCCTTCTGAAACAGCCACCTCTTTACCGTCTTCCAGAAAACAATAAGCATGCTGTTGGCTATACAGCTTGGCTTGCTCTTTGGCGCTATCAAAATCATCACCATAGTGCTGAATCTTAGCGCCTAATGCTTTGATTTTAGAAACCTTAAGCGGGTTCGCATTGCTCGGAACAAAAACCTCTAGCGGGCGTTTTCGCTGCTGACAACTCCAAGCCAGTGCAAGTCCCCAATTACCGGCACTCGCACAAACAATTGGCCGTTTATCCTCAGGACTGAATACTGTAGAGAGGTAGTGTTCAGCTCCTCGCCCCTTAAAACAAGCAATCGGATTATCGGTTTCATCTTTAAGCCAGATATTGGCCTTGCAAGCTTGGCTTAAAAAGGACGAACGGAATAACCGAGACTGGGTAAACAAGGGGTTGATATGCTGGTGTGCCCTCTGGATTTTACTTAAAGAGATCCTCGACTCCGCCACTGGTGGGCAAACCCTCGATTTGTGCGCTGACGGTAACACGTTATCTCCCTTCGCGTGGTCAATCATCAACACGCCATCGAGATGTTCATACTCATGTTGCAATAGCTCCGAATAATCGGCCGGAAGCTCATTCCAATCACGAAACTCACCGTGAATATTTTGGTATTTGAGGCTAATGCTTTGATGCCGTTGGATTTTAACGATCAGTTCTGGGGTACTTAAACAGTCATCCCAAACCGACTGCATAGCGTCACTGCGCCAAGTGATTTCCGGGTTAATCAAGGTGATTGGCGCAGCCCCCAAGTTAACCACAATAATCCTTAAAGACAGCCCCGTTTGTGGCGCAGCTAAAGCTCGACCAAATCCGAGCCTATGGCGAACATCATTTAAGGAGGCATGTAAGTTGTTGACACAAGAGCGCAGATTATCGTCAAAATCGGTCACAATTTTCGCTTTTTTTCGAAGGCTTCCCGATACATCACTATCAGGTGTCAGCACTTCCATAATCTCAGACATGATTGTATTTCCTTCACTAAAATGAGTCTTAATATGCTAAGAGAAAGAGCTAATCAATAGCGCCATTGTTTATAAAAAAGCTGCACAAATCCGGCTTAAAATCAGCAAAACACGCATATTTTCGTCATCTGAAACACCAACAACTACTCCAACAGTTGCTCGATAAAAGCTGAAGCGTCCTGTTTCGATTGGCGAATAATTAATGAAGAAGTAAAACTTCGAACATTGTCATCATCCATCAACATGTTTTGAGTAAATGAATCAAACTCAGCCACACTCTTCACTGCAATCAGCAAACAAAAATCACTTTGCCCGGTAACGTAATAACATTGCAGTACGCAAGGATGAATTCGCATCTTATTTTCGAAGCGACCAATATCGGTATTTCGCTCATCGATCAGATCCACATGAATAATAAACTGCATTTGAATTCCGAATTTCTCGGGATTCAACTCCGCGATTTCTTTATCAATCATGCCGCTACTTCGTAATTGCTTAATCCGACGTTGAACGGCAGAAGCCGACAAACCCACCATGGAACCGATATACTCAGCGCTCTTTTTAGTGTCTTTGCGATAAATTGACAGGATCTTTAAATCTAAACTATCCATTTCCACATGCTTATCTCACTTTGTTTGAACAGTAGTTTCCCTGAATCAATGAGATTTGCAAAGAACTGGATCGTTACAATATTTCGGCACACCCGAGAGACCTCAAAAAATGAGATCTGTAGCATCGTGCCACGATAAGCGAATCAGACGGTATTTTGTGAGTGATGCAAACCGATGAGAAAAAGCGATGGAGGCTGTTCAACAGAGCCTTACATTGAATAGCGCAAAGGATACCTAATCATTCGACCCAGAAACACCATAGGACTGAACCAACGCCTTATAGTCTGCGGACTGGCGTATATTACCAATGGCATTCCAAATACACTCCGTCAACGCGGTATGCTCAAAATAAAAATTCTTCGAAAACATCAAATAACCGAGCTTGGATTTGAGCGCAGGCTGTAATATTTTAATCTGACGAGCGAGTAACGGTGCAAAGGCAATCACCGATTGAACATTGCCGCCAATAGCAACAACGCCGTCGACCCGCTTAGCAACCAGCATATCCAGCATCTGCTGCTCATCATTAAACTCAAGCGGTTTTAAGCCCAAACGTTTTACAATATCGATACCAGCAGAGCCTCGTTCAACCGCGATACGGGTCCTCGAACCACTGATCTTTTTTCCATCCCACTTTAAGTCGCTTTGTTTAAGCGTAAACAATTGATAAAAGTAGCCTCTTACCGCCCGCTCTGGATCCGGTAATCCGTCTTTCATCGGATAAGCACCATAGACCGCCCGTTCGCTTTTATAGCTGGAAGAATAAGCGGCGTCTGCACCACCATACTCCACCAACAACAGCGCCCTTTTCCATGGAACTAACAAAAACTTGATTTCAACACCACAGCGCTCACCAGCCTGCAGCAACAACTCAGCACGATAACCGGGTCGGTCTGCTAAACGTTGCTTATCTAGATGATCAAAAACTGGCCCAGAGGGGCCGCCTGCGGAGGCTGTCGTGGCAATAACAATGCTGCGAGTCTCTTGTGCTGCACTTACAAACGACATAATTAACATGGCATAAGCCGCCAAGTTGATGAGAATGCCCCGAAGTCCTTTCATTGATTGCTCCTTTACTGCTGAGTAATGGGAAGGCTTAAGCGCTCAGTGCTTTTTGTAAAACTCTGTATCAGCAGCGTACAACTTAGAAATACAGCATGTTGCAGATTATACATCTCAAAAGATATCTTGTAATGGTCATCCTTTTATGAATTTCATCAATTAAATATTTAAACCTGGCATGTGGTATTCAAAAAGCCTTCTCTGCAAACCTTGCTTGACTCTCGATTTTACTAGAGGCTTAACCTACATGGCCTTTTCAAACCAATTATCGCTTATATTTAATTCGATTTCCTCGTCAAATTGACCAGGCCAAAGCCCTGATATTTGATCATTCCAAGAGAAAACAGCATACCTAGAAAGATACCTGCAGAACCGATGAACTCAGCGCTAGTCAGCGACTCACCAAGCACAATAACGCCTAATACCAAGGCAATAGGAGGCACTAGCGACGCAAATATAGCGCCTTTGGCTGCGCCCAAAATACTAATACTTTTGGCGTAGCAATAGAGCGCAACAATCGCCACCAATACGCCTTGATACAGGCCATGATTAACCAACATGTCAACCGGAAGTTGAGTCAGTGCCCCAGGATTGAAGACTAAAGATATTGGTAAACAAACAACAGCCGAAACCACAGAAACCATCGCGGTAGCGACCCAAGAGTTTAACTGCCAAAATTTACAGAGTAATGTGAAAGAAGCCCAAAGAACGCCACAGCCTACAAACATAAGATCACCCAATAAAATGTCGGCATTCAATTCCTCAAAACTACTTTTGCCAATGAAAATAACCCCCGAAAGTATCAGCGCAATCCCTAACCATCGGCTGGGCGTCAATTTATCAGCAAAACAAAACATGCTCCCAAGGGTAGAAAATACCAACATCGTGCTCGGTGCAATAGTTCCAAAGTGAGTACTCGATGACAAATTAATCCCCGAAGTTGCAAGAATCACGTAGGGTGCCCCAGCACCAACGGCTAAAATAGCACCTTTACTAAAAATCACACTTAGTTTGATCGCATGGAACAACAGTACTGGCAACAAGATAAAACCGGCAATACTGAAACGAAGGGTCGCAATATCTAAAGGTGACAAACTTTGTAGCGCAGCGACTTTTGACACCACCGGCCAACTGCCCCAAATCATCGAGGCAATTAAACCGAGACCCACCCCAACCATGGTTCGCTTATCCATCATTAACATCATCATTTTCCCTCATTATTCGTGTCTATCCAGTTTATGCCTACCCGCCTTTCAAATCGCAGCCTATAATACTGACATACGCATAAATTCGGCTGATTTTTACTTAATATGGAGAAAATCTGCACATGGATGACTTCGACCGACAACTTTTAGCGAAACTACAATTAAACAACAAAAAAACCTCTGAAGATCTTGGAAATGAAATAGGACTGTCTGCAACTGCGGTTCAAAGAAGGATCAAGAAACTGAGGGAATCGGGAACCATCGAAAAAGAAGTCGCCATATTAAATAGCCGCGCGCTAGGTAACTTCATAACTATTATTGTTGAAGTTTCCTTGGCAAAAGGTGGCACCACCGTGATTGACAACTTCAAGAAAAAAGCCAAGGCGCACTCCGAAGTACAACAGTGTTACTACATGGCGGGCGAAAAAGATTTTATACTGATGATTACCGCGTCCAGTATGCAAAGATATCAAGAAATCACCCGAGAGTTATTTCTGGATGACCAAACCATACTCAAATTCAGCTCAAATGTAGTGATGGAAAATGTAAAACAGAGCCTAGCCTATCCTTTTTAAAGCGAATCGATTTGCAAGCTCAAGAGCAAACTTAAAGTCAATCCCAGCCCTAAGCTCGGCACAATGACTTAGTCATATCACCTCAATCACGGCTTTAATCGCTTATTGAATAACAATCTCGGTTTGAAGTTGATGACTCGAGTGTCCACAAGCCATAAACTGCTAAACTCCAGTTGCGGTCTTCATCGCGATCATGTTGCAAACATTCAAAGAGGTTCGTTTGACGATTACGCTTCCCTATCAGATTCATAAAAATGACGTTTTTGACCTAAAAAAATCCGCCCAAAAAACTCTCAGAGAGATTTATACCGCAGGACCAAACGGAGCTCGGTATTGGCGTGTCACCCCCTATGATACTCAAGATATAGGCGTGGATATGCGCCTCAATTGCCTGCCAGTGCACTTGGCGATTGTTGATCAAGTGAAACAAAGAATCGCTCACTGTAAACAAACACGGATTGTGATTGGCCTGCTCGAACCAGCAGATAAAGACGCCAAAACGCTCAACACACTAAGCAAGCGAATACGTAAGGCCTTGGTAAATAACGATAACGTGAAGAACCTTTATCACACATGGATTGAACTGGACTTTGGGAATAACACCTTCGATGTTTTCGATATTACGGGGCCCTATTGGAAACACATCCCTAATGCGGATCAAGGCTGCTACTTTGATCGGCAAACCGCCAGTCAATTTGGTCTAAAATATACGCCGATATTCAAATCACAAAATAACGTTCTGGCGTTTCACGAACGAATCACTTATTTGCAATCAAGTAATGATGTGGCAGGAAAAAGCCATGCACAGCGTTATCTGAAGCAGTTTTATAGCCATCAACCGCGGGTTGAAACTCCCCCGAGTTATATCGATAGACTCAAAGAATTTTTCCGCTCTTTTATGGAAAGGATGACTTAAGCAAAACCGACTGGCTTGCTTCATCAAACTATCGGCGTGTCGCGGCTCAGCTCAAACCAGAGCGCGACTTTAAGCCCCCCTTAGTATCTAGGGTAACGTTAAGGCACTGCAAAATAGGCCAATGCCATAGGCACTGTGAGTGACGATACTTAACCCCCTCGCCAACCGAGGCGCAGCTGTTTTACTTGCCGCAAACCCAAAACCAAGACAAGGTTGGATGATACAAAAAGGAAATACCAAGGTCACAATCCCGGTGATCAACGCAGGCAGCAGTGTTGGACTTACCAGCCATACCTCTTCGAATAAAAACACATGAGCCATCGCAAAAACAATCCCAATTGCATAATGTAAGGCCCAACCGAGAAGTCTTTCGCCCTTGATCGGCGGTGTAGACACAATCGTTCGATGCAATAGTCGGCCCCTTGGGATGAAACATACCCATCGCGCAAGCAGCGCATAATCCAGCGCTGGGATCCCGAGTATTCTTTTTTGGAACAACGACCAACCATCCATGACCAGCGTCGCTCCAATACCAATCCAAACGGCTTGTAAACAAAGATTTGTAAGCATTAAATATTCCCCTTGTCGCTCTTAATTTGATAGATTCACAAACAGGGTACAACTTGAAGTCAACTTTAAGTCAATAGGAGATATGATGGATATTGCAGAGGAGGCTCGTCGCTCTGGTTTAAAACCTTCAACCTTAAGATATTATGAAAAAATCGGGCTGATCCACTCCCCCAGTCGAAAAGGGCTACGCCGACAATATTTTCCAAGTGTATTGAATAAATTAAATATTATTTCTTTGGGCCGCATGGCTGGGCTATCGCTCATTGAAATTTCAATGATGTTCGATACAAACGATGAATTGTCTATCGATAGAACATTGTTAATCCAAAAAACGACTGAGATTGATGCGCAAATTAAACAGCTACAAGCAATACGCAATAGCCTTTTCCATGTTGCAACTTGCCCACAAACTTCGCATTTAGAATGCCCCTCATTTCAGAAAATGATGAGCGCAGTGAAGCGTGATCTATCTTAGATTTATCGGGCCAAGCGCGGTGTTAGCTGACCGGAACTCGGGGAAATAGGCTTTGTCAGCAACAGCCCAATTGCCTGTGATGGCAAACTAGTAAGCTATTTATATCTATTGTTGCGCCATGAGGCCATACTGAAATGGTTACGCATTCCGTTTACAGAGCTCAATGCATCGCAATTCTCCTAAGCTTGGATCCAAACTAACTGCAGGTTTAAGTGCTTCCCCAAATAGGAAATGATCATGAGTAAAGGACAAGACAGTAAAAAAGGCTCCAAGAAGAAACCGCTGTTAAGCGCCAAAGAAAAGAAAGCAGTCAAAGCAGTCAAAGCAGTCAAAGCAGTCAAAGCAGTCAAAGCAGTCAAAGCAGTCAAAGCAGCCAAAAAATCGCCAAAGAAAGGTCTAGGACTTTAGATTCAAATTGTGACGAGTCATCGATTATTTCGATGACTTTTTGCGTTTCACAAATAACACAAAATAACCAAGTTGAATAAACGACGGCGGCCAATCCCCCCTTGTTGCAAGTAGCCAGCCTTACCGCTTGATGGCGGTACAATCATCCCAAGTTGCCAGCGCGGCAAATAAAAAGCCGCCACAACGCGCCCCCCACTGCAAACAACAACAGAATTTCATAGCGCTTGGTTTAACCACAAAGCGCTCTTATAGCAGCAGGCTATAACTCAGAACAAATTAGATTTGTTAAAATACCCAATTAGACTTCTGGACGGCTAATTAATCATTGACTTCAAGGGCACTTATCCATAGCATCCTTCTACCATTCAGTCACACCTTAGCATGTAATTCTAAGCTCTCTTGTATAGGCCTATGTAAATGATTGAAATCAGCGATGTTAATAAGGTTTTCTATCAAGGAGAGAAAGAGATTGTTGCGCTTAATGCCATCAACCTTTCTATTCCTCAAGGAACCATTTTTGGCGTGATTGGCTCATCCGGTGCAGGTAAAAGTACCTTGATCCGTTGTGTCAATATGCTGGAAGCGCCAACTTCGGGACAAATCATTGTTGATGGGGTCGATCTCACCACTCTTTCACACCCACAACTTTGCCAAGCTAGACGCAATATAGGGATGATTTTTCAGCACTTCAACTTGCTATCTTCACGTACGGTATTCAACAATATCGCGCTGCCCTTAGAGCTAGCAAACACAGATAAAACGCAGATTGATCGTAAAGTAACAGAGCTCTTGGACTTAGTCGGCCTCACCGATAAACGAGACACCTATCCAGCCAATCTTAGTGGCGGTCAGAAGCAACGAGTCGCGATTGCGCGAGCCCTAGCCTCTGATCCGAAAGTACTGTTATGTGATGAAGCCACCAGTGCCCTTGATCCCGCAACCACCCAGTCGATTCTGGAGTTGTTACGAGAGATAAACTTGCAACTTGGCATTACCATTTTACTGATCACTCATGAAATGGATGTAGTGAAGAGTATTTGTCATCAAGTCGCGATCATCGGTGGTGGTGAACTGGTAGAGAAGGGAACCGTTGGTGAAATTTTTGCGCATCCCAAAACCCAACTGGCTCATGACTTTATACGCTCAACTTTAGACCTCTCTATCCCCGAAGATTACCGAATACGGCTAAACACAAAAAGAGTCGTGGGAAGTCACCCCTTAGTGCGCTTAGAGTTTACGGGAGCAACGGTTGACGCACCTCTGATCAGTCAAATTGCTCGCCAATTTAATATCGATGTTAGTATTTTGAGTTCCGATCTTGATTACGCCGGAGGGGTAAAATTTGGCATGATGGTCGCCGAACTACTTGGCAATGAAGCAGACGATAGCGCAGCGATTGAGTTTCTGAAACAACATAAAGTCAAAGTGGAGGTACTTGGTTATGTCCAGTAACGGTTTTTCATTTCAACAAATCGTGGAGTGGCTAAACTTCAATGGTCAGTTACTACTCGGCGCTACGGGCGAAACCCTCTACATGGTGTCGGTCGCGGGCATTGTTGGTTTTGCACTTGGTATTCCCTTAGGTGTTATTTTACATATCACTAAAAAAGGTGGATTAGCTGCAAACAACAAACTAAACCGAATATTAGGTACAATCGTGAATATCGGTCGTTCGGTACCGTTTTTAGTGCTCATGGTCGCAATTATTCCACTCACCAAGCTGCTAGTAGGTACCTTTATTGGCACCACCGCCGCGATTGTGCCGCTAACGATTGGTGCAATCCCATTTGTTGCACGTTTAATCGAAGGCGCACTGCTAGAGGTTCCTTCTGGTTTAGTTGAAGCAGCGCAGTCGATGGGCGCAACGCCAAGGCAAATCATCACCAAAGTTTTACTGCCCGAAGCGCTCCCCACCATTATCAATGCCGTCACCATCACACTAGTAACCTTAGTCAGTTATTCTGCGATGGCAGGCACTGTTGGTGGAGGCGGCTTGGGTGATGTGGCTATTCGCTATGGTTTTCACCGTTATGATGTGGTGATTATGGCCGTGACTGTAGTGATGCTCATCATCTTAGTCCAGATTATTCAGTCGATTGGCGACTTGATTGTAAGACGGGTCGACCACAGATAGTGATTTTCAACGAAAAAATTTGCAAATAACGGTTTTAAAAACGACCACCAGATCGACAAAAATAGATATTAATTACAGGAAACACAGCATGAAATTTAGTCTTAAAAGTATTCTCGCAGTTAGCCTGGCGGCATCTGCTTTAGTTTTAGCGGGTTGTGGCGAGAAAGAGACCGACCTAAGCAAGATTAAAGTTGGAGTAATTGCCGGAGCAGAAGCTCAAGTAGCAGAAGTTGCAGCCAAGGTAGCCAAAGAAAAATACGGCCTAGACGTAGAGTTAGTGACCTTTACCGACTACGTCACACCAAATGCAGCATTAGATGATGGCTCTGTTGATATCAACGCCTTCCAACATAAACCATATCTGGATCAACAGATCCTCGATCGCGGCTATAAATTGGCTATCGCAGGTAACTCTTTTGTTTACCCAATCGCCGGCTACTCAAAGCAAATTAAAACTATCGCAGAACTGCCAGACGGCGCACGTATCGCGGTTCCAAATGATCCAACCAACCTTGGTCGCTCATTAATTCTTCTTGAGCAGCAAGGCCTACTCACCTTACGTGACGGCGTTGGTCTACAAGGCACCGTTCGCGATATCGTTGCTAATCCTAAAAACATTAGCATTGTTGAATTAGACGCCGCCCAATTGCCTCGTTCACTTGATGACGTTGCCCTTTCGATTATCAACACCACTTACGCTAGTAGCATCGACTTGTCACCCGAGAAAGATGGTATTTTTGTAGAGAGTAAAAAATCGCCTTACGTCAACTTAATCGTGGCTCGCGAAGACAACGTTAACGCAGCAAATGTGCAAAACTTTGTAAAAGCCTACCAAACCGATGAAGTATACCAAGCGGCTTCCACAATCTTTAAAGGCGGAGTGGTAAAAGGCTGGTAATCAAGCCACAGCCGCTAGAAAATGAGTGAGCAAAATTAAACATCGCGTTTACTTTTACGAATAAAGAGCCCGCATCACGCTCACTGAACATAGAAGATAAGCCTTTTTATCGCTGATTAATCAGCCAACAACAATGCCCGTCGAGCGATAGCAAAACGGGCATTTTAAGACTCTTTCATCAATCCCAGAAAACCAATCTTGCAGTCAACGTTTGTGGCCATAGATCCATCTCAAATTGAAGATCTAAGCATTGATTTTTTTAGAACACGATGAAGTGCTTTCTGCGCCGCTGGTGCGCAGCAACTCATTTCAGAAAGTCCCAACCATTCAGCCTTTTCAATTTCTGCGTTAGCAAATATATCCCCCGTGAAATTTGCGGTGTAACAATGCATTGTCAGCTGAGTATTGGCTAAAGCATATGCCGTATCAGTGATCGAGAATTGGTGCTGAATTGAATCGAGAGCTAATTCAATACTCAGTTCTTCGCGAATTTCACGCTGTAAGCCAACTTCATTGGTTTCTCCGCTCTCCAGCTTGCCACCTGGGATAAAAAATTTATCTTTACCTTTAGACTTCACACAGAGTAAGCGCTCTCCTTTTCTATAGAGCCACCCGACACTCACTAACTGTTCCATTTTTACCCCTCATGGATATAAAGCATGTAATGAATAGATCATTATTTTTGACGAGAGACTAAAAATCAACTGGCTTAACTCGGTCGCCATCCATACACTCTTTAACCAAGAGAATATATTCGTGAAAAATAGTAAAGTATCAGCAGGCAGCCATTTCGGTTTTTAGGTGCTTGGGCTAACAGTGAAAACCGCGGGTAAACACCACCGTTTTCAAGCCAATTCGATTAAGCATTATAAGGTGTTGTCTAACCAAATAATTGATTTAGGGGCTTATCGAGATAAGAGGCTAAAGTAAAAAATAGCATTGACAGCAAGCATAAAAAACCTTGCAAAAATGAGCCACTAGCCCCCTTGAAACGAGGCTCGAAAGTCATAAATATATTCGCGGAGAGCCCCCAGACTCTGCGACCTTTTATTTTAGGCAAGCGACCAACATGCCTAAAAGTCTATCGGGCACACCCGCTCACCAGAGCGGTACTCTTTGGCTAAACGCACCGCATTAGTCAGAAACTGCAAGGTATAAGCTGGGGGTAACTTGCCAGGGTGAGAGCGTGAATGGTTACTTTTTGCTCTCATCCCGCGAGAACCCTGCCGATAGCACCTGTTCAAGGTAAGTCGTATTCATTGCCGCGATATTTTGCTTACGTCTGATACTGGCCTTTTTACCCTTTTCCTGTCGCAGCAGGTTCAGTGCTATATGGCGGATAATCGCCAAAAGCTCAGCAGCGTTCTCTCGGTAGATTTGGCAGTCATCTTCGTTGAACGATGTATCAAGCACCCAGTGAAGGCTGTTTTCGATACCCCAATGGCCTCGCACTGCATCAGCGAATTGTTCTTTGTTCAACTCTGCCGAGCTGATGTAGTAGCGGTACTCTAGCGACTCTTTGCCGTTAGCTGCCATGCGATAACCCATTGCAACACCGAGCGTTTTCAGCCCGGGCCAATGCGCGAACTCTTTCGCCAGCTCGTTGGCAGGCAGCACCGCATAGGCTCTCGCCTCCTTGCGGCCTCGGCCTTTCTCTATACATACAATGGGGTCATCAATTACGGGGTTCAGTTGAGCTTGCACAGCGTTATAGAGTGACTCTTGATTACCTTTTACTGCCAGCAAGTAATCCGCTTTTCTGTCTGTTATGGTTTTTGCGATATTGGTTTGGCAACCCATGGCATCTATCGATACAAGCGCCCCCTTGAGCTCTAGTGCATTGAGCAGCTCTGGGATAGCGGTAATTTCGTTGGATTTAGCATCGGTTTTTACTTGCCCCATTACGACACCATTGGCGGTGGCAAACGCGCTGACCATGTGTATCGTAGACTTGCGGTCATCCCGACTGTAGGAGCTGCGGAGCACCTTGCCGTCTACTGCGATTAGCTGCCCACCGGTTTGCTCACTCACCGCTAACATCCACTTGCTGAAGCACTGCTGAAACTGCGATGGGTCAAGCCGTGAAATCAACCGAGCAATGGTATCGTGTACTGGTAGGCCTGAAGCAAACAGGCCCTTTTCACGTAACCAGTTGAAGTGGGCTTCACCAAAATCTTCGATATCCTCCCAACCTTTGGCTCCGCCAATAGTTGCACATACGGTAAGGAACATCACATCGAACAGCGGATAGCTTACTTTAGCGCTTTGGCGAGGATCTTTAATGCTGGCGAAATGCTCAAAAAATACGTCGATGGTCATGGAGGGCTCCCGAAAAAGGGAGTATAAGATCACAGCGCGAACGTCAGGTCAAATAGCTTGTGCTTGCTCAAAAAACGTTCGCGATCTCACCCTGGGTAACTTGCTGGTGCCGTTCTCTCGAGCAAAGCGCTCTGTTTCGAGTGCGTCTACATCCCCTTTTAATACACAAGAATAGTAATAAACATCATTTCTAAAAGGTTTTAACTCGTACACGCGGCTTAAATAAGCCGCCATTACCTTCGGCTTACTTTGTTCTTTGTACCACTCTTGAGCCATCACCAAGGTTTGCGGTAAATGCTCATCAAGTACTTCACCATTCTCAGGGCGAAAACGTAAATTATCAGACAATAACCAATTTAGTTCGTTATCTTCTCTAATAATGCCGACTAACTCAGCAAACCAAGAAGGGCTCGTATATACTCCCATCTCGATAGATTCTATAGGCGGGTATTTAAGCAGGCGGGGAGTTATTTTGAAAAAACCAAAGCCCCCTTCTGTTTCCACAGTAAACTTCCAGTCTCCTGCTCCAATATTCTTCGCTTCATAACGCTGCTTATAAAAAGCTAAAAATTCTCGTTTTTTCATTACTCCCCCACCTCATTTAAGCCTGCCACTCTTTCCATTTTTACTGGTATACCATCGGGATAAAAAGCATAAAAGAATAAAAGGGGTCAGAGTCACTTTAATTTAGCTAACAAGCTTTCACCAGCCTTTCCGTCTACCGCGAATGCCTTCCGTCACTCGCAAACCTGTAAGCGTTTCAATTTCCTGTTTAAACTTATCGCTACCCAATGCCAAACCTTTGTGGGTGGCTTGGCGAATGTCATCAAGGAGCTTTCCTTCAATATGATGAATGAACAACGAGCGATAAGCAGTTTGCCTCTCAATTGGTGAACCGCCTAAACCAGTATAAAGCTTATGCTCCGTTAATAAGCTACTGCGCTTACCCAAGGCATTGCATAACTAGACCAAGAGTAATCGGCTGGGTCGTTAACCATATTGGCGCGCACAGGGAATAAAAGGGGTCAGAGTCACTTTAATTTAGCTAACAAGCTTTCGCCAGCCTTTCCGTCTACCGCGAATGCCTTCCGTCACTCGCAAACCTGTAAGCGTTTCAATTTCCTGTTTAAACTTATCGCTACCCAATGCCAAACCTTTGTGGGTGGCTTGGCGAATGTCATCAAGGAGCTTTCCTTCAATATGATGAATGAACAACGAGCGATAAGCAGTTTGCCTCTCAATTGGTGAACCGCCTAAACCAGTATAAAGCTTATGCTCCGTTAATAAGCTACTGCGCTTACCCAAGGCATTGCATAACTAGACCAAGAGTAATCGGCTGGGTCGTTAACCATATTGGCGCGCACAGGGTTTAGCTCTATATATCTGCATACCTGCATAAAGTAAGCTTCATTTTCGATTAAGCAAGATTTGTAACGCCCCTCCCACAAGGTACCAGTGCGCTGGTAGCGACGATTAAAATACAACACATACATTCGCCCGAGTGACTGCATCATTTTAGAGATGCCCGTTGCTGTTGAAGGTGTACAAAGTAAATGTACATGATTGGTCATTAGCACCCATGCGTGAATAGCTACCTTATGCTGCTTGGCATATTGCTTTAACCAAGTAACATAGCCTCGCATATCTTCGTCATTGGCAAAAATAACTTGCCGATTATTACCGCGCTGAATGATGTGCTCCGCCACACCGGGGTAGGAAACACGAAGTTTTCGAGCCATTTCATCACCTAAAGCAATATGTTTACTTTAGTGTAGAAAATATAAAGTGACTCTGACCCCTTTTATTTTATCAGGGTACTTTATCTCAATTTTTTCTCCCGCCTTTAAATTCAATTTATTAGCTAATTGACCTGAAGCAATTGCATCGGGCGGTATACGATACATTGGCTCGCCCTTAGCATCTATTTCCAACGAATAAGCATGGGAATAATGGATGATAAATAATAAAAGAGGTAGTGTCTAAGGGCTCCCTTTTATTTTAGGCAAGCGACCAACATGCCTAAAAGTCTATCGGGCACACCCGCTCACCAGAGCGGTACTCTTTAGCTAAACGCACCGCATTAGTCAGAAACTGCAAAGTATATTTTGGGGGTAACTTGCTTGTGTCGTTCTCGCGAGCAAAGCGCTCTGTTTCGAGTGCGTCTACATCCCCTTTTAATACACAAGAATAGTAATAAACATCATTTCTAAAAGGTTTTAACTCGTACACGCGGCTTAAATAAGCCGCCATTACCTTCGGCTTACTTTGTTCTTTGTACCACTCTTGAGCCATCACCAAGGTTTGCGGTAAATGCTCATCAAGTACTTCACCATTCTCAGGGCGAAAACGTAAATTATCAGACAATAACCAATTTAGTTCGTTATCTTCTCTAATAATGCCGACTAACTCAGCAAACCAAGAAGGGCTCGTATATACTCCCATCTCGATAGATTGTATAGGCGGGTATTTAAGCAGGCGGGGAGTTATTTTGAAAAAACCAAAGCCCCCTTCTGTTTCCACAGTAAACTTCCAGTCTCCTGCTCCAATATTCTTCGCTTCATAACGTTGCTTATAAAAAGCTAAAAATTCTCGTTTTTTCATTACTCTCCCACCTCATTTAAGCCCGCTACCCTTTCTATTTTTACTGGTAATCCATCAGGGTACTTTATCCCAATTTTTTCTCCCGCCTTTAAATTCAATTTATCAGCTAATTGACCTGAAGCAATTGCATCTGGGGGTATACGATACATTGGCTCGCCCTTACTATCTATTCCCTCTGGCTCAAATCCAACTTGTTGTTGAGTAGATAAATCAGCCCCACCAGTTTTAACTTCAATAATTAGTACAGTTTTATCAATGTTACTTATTGAACAGATATCTGGTTTACAGTAGCCGCCTTTTCCATCTGCATGATAAATGACCATCGGTACCCAACGGTTTCTTCGTCGGTATCAAAAGGTGACTTCGCTAACGCGAACTATTTACCTGGTGCTGGGGGCAGTCGATTTATGTACTTAAGCACGAAACCAACTTGGTTCTATATGATAACGACAACGCCCGATGACCTTTCGATTGTAGATAAAAGCAGTGAGTACTATAAAAGTGGCGCTAAAACCTACTTAACACGAGAAGAATGGATGACAAATTACCCTACAATCGTACCCGAGTAGAATGCCGCCGAATAATGACTTCGCAAATGATTTGTCTACAGTGCATAGGATGAGACGGTATAGGAAGTGAGTGGTGGGGGGAGACTACACGACGGTGATTTTGAAACACAAAAAAGCCGTCACTAGGACGGCTTTTTCTAATTTGGTACCAGAGGCCGGACTTGAACCGGCACGTTATTTCTAACGGGGGATTTTGAATCCCCTATGTCTACCAATTTCATCACTCTGGCATTTTTCCCCGCCTCAGCGAGTGATTGGCATTATAAGCTGCGTTTTTAGATTGGCAAGTGCTTTTTAAGAATAAGCCGTCTAAGTGTTTAAGATTTGCTCGCGCGAGCATTTTATAAGCTTATGTTGGCAAAATTCGGCAATAGTTTGGTGGTGGTGAACTGAGTTTTGCTAGAATGAAGGCCTCACTTTTTTGGAAACATCCTATGACACAAGCAGCTTCTCTCTCAGCCCTTCCAAGCGCAGGCTTTTTCCGCCGCTTAGGTGCTTATATTTATGATGCAGTGATGGCAACCGCCATTGCGATGGTTGTAACCATGTTGAGCTTGGCCATGGTTGCCGTCAGTAGTAGTTTAGGTTTACTCACGCTCCCCGAGGGAGTGGAGCCCTCGAGTTACTTGGTGACACAAATTTGGTTTCAGGGGCTAATTTGGGGCAGCATCATCTTGTTCTATATTTGGTTTTGGCACAACCAAGGCCAAACAATCGGAATGCGAGCCTGGCGTTTGCGAGTTCAAAATAAAGATGGATCGAATATTTCCTATACCCAAGCGCTGATCCGCTTATTCACTTCAGCCCTTGGGCTAGGTAACGTAATGGTATTACTCACCAAAGACAAAACTGCTTTTCAAGATATATGGGGAAAGTGCCAAGTGGTCACCCTACCTAAAAAGTAACCCTATCTAAATCACCAGATGATAAAAATAGCCGCGCAGAAAACGCGAACAGTAGGCTGCAATCATGGCAGGAGCCCACGCGATTAATAAGCTCATCGCGAGGGCTGTTGTGATTAACTCACCACTTATGCGCGGCGATTGATCAAATACAAGGCAATCCCAAGTACCAATGCACTTGGAATGGCAGCGCTCACATAAGGGGGCACACCATAAACTAAGCTCATCGAACCTAAGACTTGATCAAGAATGTAATAGCTAAATCCCGCCACAACACCCATCATTATTTTTGCGCCCATACTGGAGCTACGCAACGGACCAAATACAAAAGACAGAGCTAATAACATCATGATGCCAGTGAGTATAGGCATCATCAATTTACGTGCTAAGGCTAACTGGTAGCGAGCGGGATCTTGATGGTTTTGTTGCAAATAACTAATGTAAGAGTACATTCCCGAGATCGACAAATCATGGGGTTTAATCGTCACTACACTCAATTTTTCTGGCGTGAGGCTGCTATTCCATCGATAACGGTCGAAGTGTTGTCGAGTCACTCCATCATCACTAAAATCGGTCACCACAGCCTGATCGATCAACCAATAATCTTTATCATAAATAGCACGTTCACCCTCTACCTGTTGATAAAGATCGGCATTCTGATTAAAGCGATAAATCGTAATATTGAATATATCTTTACTTTCTTGAACTTCGCCAATACTCACAAAGCTATCGCCATCTTTAGCCCATATCCCACGTTGTACCGCGACCAATGAGCCACCAGACATCTTGCTAGAACGTAACTGTTTAGCCGCCAAATCTGAGGAAGGGGCAACATATTCTCCTAAAAGCATCATCGCGATCATCATCGGCACAGCCGTTTTAAGCACCGCCGAAGCAATATTAAAACGAGATAAGCCGGCACTTTGCATCACCACCAATTCACTGGTACTGGCCAAAGATCCTAAGCCGATCAGGGCACCTAATAAGGCAGCCATAGGGAAAAATATTTCTAACTCGCGAGGCACACTCAGCAACACATACCATAGGGCATCCACCACTTGGTAATCCCCTTGACCAACGCTGCCCAGTTGCTCAACAAATTTTACGATCATACTCAAGCTTTGTAGGGTCACCAAGACCAACAAACTAGACATTAAAATCGTTCGGCCAATGTACCAATCAAGTATTCGAAACACAGGCCTTTCCTTTAAATTTTCCACGCACTTTCAAGTAATACTCACTACGAATAAACAAATAACTCAGGGCAATACTAAACATCAGCGCATGTACCGACCACAAACCAATGTGGGGTGGCAAAGTCCCTTCCTCAACAGCACTGCGAGCGGCACTCAATAACAAGTAGTAACTAAGGTATAACAAAATAGCTGGCAATAACTTTGCGTAACGCCCCTGCCTTGGGTTCACGGCAGCTAAGGGCACCACCATAAAAGTAAGGATCGGAATAGTTAACGGTAAAGAAATTCGCCATTGTAATTCAGCAACTTGTGCTAATTCGGTCGCCCCCCATAATTCCATGGTGGGTTGTGACCACAACCGCCGTTGTGATTGAGTACTCTCTTGCTCGCGTAAATAAACTTTATAACGCTCAAAATGTAAAATACTAAAATCTAAATCTTTAGGCGCTTGTTCATAGCGTTTGCCGTTGCTGAGTACCATCCATTGTGAACCGTCACTGCGGCGCTCTATGCCTCCTTCTTCAGCCATAACCACTGATGGGCGGGTCTCAGAACCTGCGGCAGGCGTATGCGCCACAAATACTTTCTCAAGATGTTCGCCTTTATTTTCTATTTGTTCAACGAAGGTCACCACCCCGCCGCCTAGCGATTCGAAACGGCCTTGTACCAACACCGACATACCAGCCTCGGCGTCCATTTGGTCAAACAAGCGTTGTTCCAAATAGTTAGTGTAGGGACTAACATACAAAGTATTCGCAGCAGCGACGACGGTAAACAGCAAACCCAAGACCAAGGTATCGCGCAATAACTGAGCGGTGCTGTAACCACAAGCTTGTAATACCACCATCTCGCTATCGGCGTATAAGCGCCCATGAGCCACTAACACACCGATGAACATACTAATCGGTAAGATAAGAATTAAAAAAGAAGGGACATTTAATAGCATCACCTTGGCGATGATCTCACCCGCAACATTGCCTTCGGCAGCCTGAGCTAAGATCCGAACAAACTTTTGCGAGGTGAAAATTAGCATCAAAACAGCAAGCACTGCGAGTTGTGTTTTGGCCGTTTCTTTAAATAAGTAGCGGAATATTAGCACTCAGTCATTCACTTCAAACTTGGAACTTTGCTGGTAATAGCAAAAATTTCAGATAAACTTTCTATTTTGTACAGTTTCACATAGCTAAATGTGACCGTATCACTCATATTTATTTAAACAGTCGCTAGGATCAACTGATCCATTCGAGCAGATAAACTATCTTAACCCAGTTTTGCTAATTGTAGGAGCATTCATGGAATTTAGCGTAAAAAGTGGCAGTCCTGAAAAGCAACGTAGTGCGTGTATAGTCGTCGGTGTTTACGAACCACGTCGCTTATCACCAGTTGCCGAACAACTAGATAAAATTAGTGACGGCTATATCAGTGCCCTATTACGCCGCGGTGATCTAGAAGGGAAAGCAGGACAAGTATTGCTGCTACATCATGTACCCAACGTATTGAGCGAACGCGTGCTCTTGGTGGGCTGTGGCAAAGAACGTGAATTAAACGAGCGTCAATACCGTCAAATTATCACCAAAACGATCAACACCTTAAACGATACCGGTTCTATGGAAGCGGTCTGTTTCTTACCTGAGTTACACGTCAAATCACGTAATACTTATTGGAAAGTACGCCAAGCAGTAGAAACCACTCAAGAAAGTTTATACAGCTTCGACATGCTCAAAAGCAATCGTGAGGAAACGCGTCGTCCACTGCGCAAAATTGTCTTCAATGTGCCAACACGTCGTGAACTGGCTATCGGAGAAAGCGCTGTGCAACATGGTTTGGCTGTCGCGCATGGTGTGAAACATGCCAAAGATTTAGCCAATCTGCCTCCCAATATCTGTAATCCGAGCTATTTAGCAGACCAAGCACAACAGCTTGCGAATGATTATGACAATATTAAGGTGAGCGTGCTTGCAGAAGCGCAAATGGCCGAGCTAGAAATGAACTCTTACTTAGCGGTTGGTCGTGGCTCCGATAATGAATCGATGATGAGCATCATCGAATATTGCGCTCCTGGTTGTGAAGAGCAAAAACCGCTGGTATTAATTGGCAAGGGTTTAACCTTTGACTCCGGTGGTATTTCCTTAAAACCTGGCGCAGGCATGGATGAGATGAAATATGACATGGGCGGCGCAGCTGGTGTTTATGGCGCTATGAAAGCCCTAGCCGAGTTACAATTGCCGCTCAAGGTGACCGGTATTTTAGCTGGATGTGAAAACATGCCCGGAGGCAACGCTTATCGACCCGGCGATGTAATTACGACCATGTCAGGACAAACCGTTGAGGTTCTCAATACCGATGCTGAAGGTCGTATGGTTCTATGTGATGTACTTACCTACGTAGAACGTTATGATCCAGAGTTAGTAATTGATGTCGCCACCCTTACCGGTGCCTGTGTCGTCGCTTTAGGCCATCATACTTCTGGCTTAATGACGCCACATAATCCATTGGCTCATGATTTACTCAACAGTGCCGAACAAAGTGGTGATAAAGCTTGGCGGCTACCACTCGGTGAAGAGTACCAAGAACAACTGGCGAGCAACTTTGCCGATATGGCGAACATTGGTGGTAAAACTGCAGGTTCAATTACCGCGGCCTGTTTCTTATCCCGTTTTGCCAAGAAATACAGCTGGGCTCATCTCGATATCGCAGGTACCGCTTGGAAATCAGGTGGCGAAAAAGGCGCAACTGGCAGACCCGTTCCGCTACTGACTCAATTTTTACTCAGTAAATCTGGTCAGGAAATCGAAGAATAAGCAACATTCTAAATCAACCAACAGGGAGCCTTGCTCCCTGTTTTGGTTTAAATAAGCACCACGAATATAGCCCGACAGGGCTTGGCTCGCGTATTTGGAACAAGTAGTCTCTAGCGTATGAATGCGAAATTTTATATCATGCCCGATTCGGTCATCAGTGACAGCGAGGCCCTCGATAAAATAGTGTGTCAAATCGTCGCACAATACTATCGAAATGGTGAGCGGATCGTCGTCTATTGTGCGTCAAAACAACACGCCGAGCGACTTGATGAGCTGCTATGGCAGTTTGAACCAGAACAGTTTGTACCGCACAATCTCAATGGTGAAGGCCCCCAAGGGGGAGCACCTGTCGAAATAACCTGGCAGGTACCAAGGCAACGCCGTCAATGTTTGGTGAATCTCACCAGCACTGCGGTCGATTTTGCCAGAAATTTTCAACATCTTATCGATTTTGTACCCGCGGATGAAATCGGTAAAGCAGCGGCTAGAGAACGTTATCGAGTGTATCGCCAACAGGGTCTACAACTAGACACCGTGGCCTACACAAACCCAGAAATTAAATAGAGTCAAGACATCCAATGGAAAAGACCTACAACCCCAGCGCTATTGAACAGTCGCTATATCAAGAATGGGAACAACAGGGCTATTTTAAGCCCCATGGCAACACCGCTAAAGAATCGTTTAGCATCATGATCCCGCCGCCAAACGTCACTGGCAGCTTGCATATGGGGCATGCGTTTCAAGATAGCATTATGGATACTCTGGTCCGCTATCAGCGTATGCAGGGTAAAAATACCCTGTGGCAAGTAGGGACCGACCATGCCGGTATCGCTACCCAAATGGTGGTTGAGCGTAAAATCGCCGCCGAAGAAGATAAAACCAAGCACGATTACGGTCGGAAAGCATTTATTGACAAGATCTGGGATTGGAAGGCCGAATCCGGTGGCACTATTACCAAACAATTGCGTCGTCTCGGCGCCTCGGTTGATTGGGAACGTGAGCGCTTCACCATGGACCAAGGGATGTCTAAAGCGGTTGAAGAAGCCTTCGTCCGTCTTTATGAAGATGACCTAATTTATCGTGGTAAACGTTTGGTGAACTGGGATCCAAAACTACACACGGCAATTTCTGATCTAGAAGTAGAAAACAAAGAACAAAAAGGCCACATGTGGCACCTCCGCTATCCGCTGGCTGATGGTGAAACCACCAGTGAAGGCTTTAACTACTTAGTCGTTGCCACCACCCGTCCAGAAACCATGTTGGGTGATACCGGTGTTGCCGTAAATCCCGAAGACCCGCGTTATAACAGCCTGATTGGTAAATTTATTGAACTGCCATTGGTGGGTCGTCGAATTCCGATTGTTGGCGATGAACACGCCGACATGGAAAAAGGCACCGGTTGTGTGAAAATCACCCCTGCCCACGACTTCAATGACTGCGAAGTAGGTAAACGCCACCAATTGCCGATGATCAACATTCTCACCCTGAATGCAGAGATCCGTGATGAAGCTGAAGTATTTAATAGCAAAGGTGAGCCATCAGACGCTTACGCCACCGACATTCCTGCCGAATACCAAGGCCTCGAGCGCTTTGCCGCCCGCAAAGCGATTGTGGCTAAGTTTGATGAACTCGGCTTGCTCGAAGAAGTAGCAGAACACAATAACACCGTCCCTTACGGCGACCGCGGTGGAGTGGTCATTGAACCGATGCTGACCGACCAATGGTATGTACGTGCAGCGCCCTTAGCCAAGGTCGCAACCCAAGCCGTGGAAGACGGTGAAATTGAGTTTGTACCTAAACAATATGAAAATATGTACTTCTCGTGGATGCGCGACATTCAAGATTGGTGTATTTCTCGCCAACTTTGGTGGGGGCACCGCATCCCTGCATGGTACGACGAAACAGGCAAAGTTTACGTGGGTCGTAACGAAGCCGAGGTACGCAGCAAACACGGTTTAGCCGACGATATCAGTCTGCGCCAAGACGATGACGTTCTGGATACCTGGTTCTCATCTGGACTGTGGACTTTCGCCACCCAAGGTTGGCCGGAAAAAACGCCCGATCTGGCTACCTTCCACCCCAGCAACGTATTGGTCACCGGTTTCGACATCATTTTCTTCTGGGTTGCCCGTATGATTATGATGACCATGTACTTCATCAAAGATGAAAACAACAAGCCACAAGTCCCCTTTAAGACGGTGTATGTGACCGGGCTGATCCGCGACGAAAACGGCGACAAAATGTCTAAATCGAAGGGGAACGTACTCGATCCCTTAGACATGATCGACGGCATTGATCTCGAAAGCTTGGTCAGTAAGCGTTGTGGCAACATGATGCAACCGCAGCTGGCGAAGAAAATTGAAAAAGATACTCGTAAAACCTTTGAAAGTGGCATCGAAGCCCACGGTACCGATGCGCTGCGCTTTACTCTTGCCGCTATGGCCACTACTGGCCGCGACATTAACTGGGATATGAACCGCCTCGAAGGTTATCGTAACTTCTGTAATAAGCTGTGGAACGCCAGTCGCTACGTCTTAATGAATACCGAACAGCAAGATTGCGGGCTGTCTTCACAAGAGCACGGCGGCGACATGGAATTTTCACTGGCCGATCGCTGGATCGAAGGTCAGTATCAGCAAACCATTAAGGCCTACCGCGAAGCGCTCGACAGCTATCGCTTCGATATTGCCGCACAAACGATCTATGAATTCACTTGGAATCAATTCTGTGGCTGGTATTTAGAACTCACGAAGCCGATTTTGTTCAAAGGCAGTGAAGCACAGCAACGTGGCACCCGCTATACCTTGCTAAATGTACTAGAAAGCTTACTCCGTTTGATGCATCCAATTACCCCTTACATCACCGAAACAATTTGGCGCCAAGTCGCTCCGTTGGCTGGCAAGGGCAAGGCGGATGACAGCATTATGTTACAAGCTTTCCCTGAGTTTGATGCAAGTCGTATGGATGAAGCCGCCATCGCCGATCTTGAATGGCTCAAACAATTTATTTTGGCAATTCGTAATATTCGCGGTGAAATGGACATTAGTCCCAACAAACCACTCAATGTCTTATTGAAAAATGCCTCCAGTGAAGACCAACGCCGCCTAAAGGATAACGCACCGTTCTTAGCTTCTTTAGCCAAATTGGAGAGTACAAGTTTGTTAGCCGAAGGCGAAGCGTCCCCTGCTTCTGCTACCGCCTTACTTGGTGACATGGAACTACTGATCCCCATGGCTGGTCTCATCGATAAAGAAGCCGAGCTAACGCGGATTGGCAAACAACTTGAAAAGCTCGACAAGGACTTAGCAAAAGTTGCAGGTAAACTGTCTAACCAAAAGTTTGTGGCAAACGCACCTGAGCAAGTGATTGCGAAAGAGCGTGCTAAGTTAGCCGAAATGGACAAAGCAAAAGCAAAACTAGTCGCGCAACAAACGACTATCGCTGCGTTATAAATCACGTCTAGTTAAGGGTCCTCCGCCGGGGGACCTTTTTATTTGTAGACGAGGAACCAACATGAATAAAAGTTTCATCACCAATCTGATTGCCCTCGTATTGGTCTGCGTCGGCTATTTTTTCCAACAAGCACTGATGTTTTCCATCGGTTTATTTGCTCTATCTGGTGCCGCAACTAACTGGATAGCCATTCATATGCTATTTGAAAAAGTCCCCGGATTATATGGCTCGGGGGTTATTCCAGCCCGCTTCGATGACTTTAAGCAAGGTATCAAAGAACTGATGCTAAGCCAGTTTTTTACCGCCGAAAACATCGACCGCTTTTTATCCGATGCCAGTGGCAAAGCAATTCAAGTAAACCTGAGTCCCGTCATCAACAAAACCGATTTTAGTCCGGCTTATCATGCCTTAGTGGAAACCATCGAAGGATCTTCATTTGGCGGGATGTTAGCGATGTTTGGTGGTAAGGAAGCACTCACCCCCTTAGAGCAGCCTTTTATCGATAAACTAAAAGAGGCTGTCCTTCAAATTAGTCAGGATCCACAGTTTAGTGAGGCTTTGCGCCAAGAATTAGAGCAACCAGAACACTTGGGTGACGTACAACAAAAAATCACTTTAATTATTGAACAACGCTTAGCCGAGCTCACGCCGCAATTAGTGAAGCAAATTATACAACAAATGATTAGAAAACACTTAGGCTGGTTAGTGGTTTGGGGTGGTGTTTTTGGGGGCTTGTTTGGCCTACTTAATGGCCTCGTATAAAACTCGATAGCGCGCGTTAATCGCGCTCTACCACGCCATAAGATGCGAGTATTTTAGTAATCTCGCCAGAGTCCAACATTTGTTGTAAGTGCTTTGAGATTTCTGCGGCGCGCTCGATCAACTTAGAACGTTTTGAAATGGCCAAATAAACCGAGCGGTAATTACGTTTTGTATAATTGGTATGCTCAAATATATCTGTCATGTGTCTTTGCTTTAAAAAGATATCACCTTCAATACAAGACATAATCAGCGTATCGATACGGCCACCAAGTAGTAGGCGAAATAAACTTTCATCGGTCGTTGCATAGTGTTTGAACAGTTTGAGATCTTGATCAAATTGTTCAAAATAAGCGACTTTGTTCAATACCCCTATCGTTAAGGAGTACAAATCAGAATAGCTATCGAGCTTCTGCACAGGTCTAATTTTCGCTTGATAAAAACACATGTCGTTATGACTACGGTAAGGCGGCTCAACAAAGTGCATATACTGCGCACGCTCATCGTTTTTATAGAGGCCGGTCATCACATCACTTTCGCCAAGTTCCATATACTTTAAGCAACGTTTCCAACCACAGGGCTGAGTCTTTAACTCCAGATCAAGAGCCTGACTAAGCTGCTTAAGAATATCGATCTCGATACCGCTCAAACTACCATCGGCCTTAATCACTCGCCATGGCGGCCAATTAGCGTTGGCGGTGACCATCTGCATAGCGGCAACGGGCCAAGCCAGAAAAAATAATAGAACAACAATACGCAGCGACACAGCCTATCCTAAATCCTGAGCATATAGCTCAGTGTAATAAAAAAAACGACACCTAGGCGTCGTTTTCATCGATAAATTTTAGGCTCTATGACTCGTCGTCATCCTCATCAGACTCGAAATAGGTGCCCCATCCATCATAAATGACCTTATGCTTATCGGCAATATTCGCTAATTCTTCAATACTTTGTTTGATTATTTTCGCTTCTAGCGGCACTTCAACAATCACATCAAAGCACCATACCTTAGTCCCATCTTCTAGCTCGGCTTCTTCGGCATCACTCACCTCATAACCCGCTTTAAAGACATCTACCGCCGCTTTTTCAAGCACTTTAAAATCGTTGCTGGCAAGGTGGTGTTCGATGGTATATTCGGCATCTGGATCGCTGCCATCGGCCAATAATTCTTGAATAATTAAATCAGTTTCGGCCTGCCAATCGGCAATCAATTGTTGGGTACTCATGTATTCTCTCCTACCATGGTCTCTGCTGGGCTGGCTAAATTTCGTTGATGAACATCGGCATAATCGGCAGCTTCACCGCGTGCTTCCATGGTCAGCTCATAGATCCGTTGTTCCATCTGCTGATGCAAGTCGGCAATGTGACTGCGCAGCTGTCCTTTCCATTCTGCGACTGAAAAAGCATGGCCCACTTCAACGATCACCTTACCATTGTTCCAACGGTTCAGTTTTACCTGACCATGAGTTGAAGAACAACAGATCGGTAACATAGGAACTTTCGCTTGCATGGCTAGATGAAAGGCTCCGGTTTTAAAACTCTGCAAGCCACGTCCATAACTACGAGTACCTTCAGGGAACATCCATACCGACAGATGACGTTTCTCTATCGCAGCGGCCGCCTGCTTAATGGTGTCGGCGGCTTTACTACGTCGATCCCGGTCAATTAAAATATTACCGGTAATCCAGTAAATTTGCCCAAAGAAAGGGATCAACGCGAGACTTTTCTTACCGATAGACACCACCCCCTTACGCAAGGCGAATGGCAAGGTAAACATGTCATAACTATTTTGGTGGTTGGCTATCCATACCGCCTTTTCTGGCAATTGTTGTGTAACCACTCGAACTTCAACCTCAAGGCCCACAAAGCGTCCACATTTGGCAATTAAAACGCCAATCTGATGCACTAAGTCAGGATGACGAGGTCGAACCAAACAATACAAAATGACAAACGGAAATGCCGTTAACATCACTAACGCAATAAAAATAATTCGAATTACAGCTAACATAGCACCCCCTTAAAACAGCACGCAGTATACGCGCTGAGATTTAAGTGAACAAGTGTAAGCTGAAAATCTACACTTAGGCATCTGCATTGGGCCCCTCTCCAAGCTCAGTCTCGATAGCCTCGACCTCAATGCCATCGACGCGCTGTAAGCCTCGAGGCAATTTGTTACCGCGTCGTCCTCGCTCCCCACGATAATGATCCAAATCGCTCGGTTTCAAAGTCAACTTGCGTTTGCCCGCAAATAGAGTCACCGAAGCATCGGCCGGAACAACACTCAGCAAAGTCACATATTCTTCGCGATTTTTCACTCTTGCACTAGGAATACTAATTAACTTATTCCCTTTACCTTTAGAGAGCTCTGGCAAACTGGTGAGCGGAAAGACCAACATTCTTCCCTCATTAGAGATGACCAGACAACTATCATTCTGGTAGCTGTCCACCACAATCGGTGCCACAACCTTACTGCCCGCAGGTAAACTCAAAAACGCCTTACCATTTTTATTCTTGCTTAGCATATCGCTAAACTTACCGATAAAACCATAACCGGCATCGGAGGCCACCAAGTAGCGCTGTTCGTCATTGGCCATCACGACATTGCAGAATACTTCCCCTGCCGCCAAATTAAAGCGACCCGTCAATGGCTCTCCTTGGCTACGAGCCGAGGGCAAGGTATGTGAATCGAGCGCATAACTGCGTCCTGCTGTATCTAAAAATACTGCCTGCTGATTACTGCGTCCATAAGCACTACTTAAAAAGACATCCCCCGACTTGTAACTCAAGGCTTTAGCATCAACCTCATGGCCCTTAGCCGCTCTTGCCCAACCTTTTTCTGACAAGACCACGGTAATAGCTTCGTTTGGCATCAGCTCTTTTTCACTCAGGGCTTTTGCTTCTGCACGCTCCATCAGTGGAGAACGACGTGCGTTACCATAGGTTTCGGCATCAGCAAGTATTTCCTTCTTGATCAGCGTGCTGAGTCGACGTTCGCTACCCAGTAGCTTCTCCAGCTTATCGCGCTCTTCAGCTAACTCTGCTTGTTCGGCTCGGATCTTAATTTCTTCTAACTTAGCCAACTGACGCAATTTAATTTCAAGGATCGCTTCAGCTTGTTTATTCGATAAGCCAAAACGCGCCATCAGCGCCGCTTTAGGCTCGTCTTCGGTTCGAATGATTTCAATCACTTCATCAATATTGAGGAAGGCAATCAGCAAGCCATCCAAAATATGTAAACGAGCTAATACCTTGTCTAAACGATATTGCAGTCGACGGCGCACCACATCGCGGCGAAACCGCAACCATTCACTTAAGATCTGTAACAAGCCTTTCACTTGAGGCCGATTATCAAGCCCCAACATATTAAGGTTGACTCGGTAATTTCGCTCTAAATCGGTGGATGCAAACAAGTGATTCATTAATTGGTCAACATCCACTCGATTAGAGCGCGGTATCACCACAATTCGAGTTGGGTTTTCATGATCCGATTCATCACGCAAATCCACCACCATCGGCAGCTTCTTCGCTTGCATTTGTGCCGCGATCTGTTCCAGAACTTTGGCTCCCGAGACCTGATGCGGTAAAGCCGTAATCACAATGTCACCATCTTCGGTGTGGAATACGGCTCGCATCTTCACCGAGCCACGGCCCGTTTCATAAATCTTGCGAATATCGCGTCTCGGGGTAATTATTTCCGCTTCAGTTGGATAATCGGGCGCTTGTACAAATTCGAGCAACTCACTCAATTCAGCCTTCGGATTATCCAGAAGATGAACACAAGCCTTGGCAATTTCACCCACGTTGTGCGGTGGGATATCGGTGGCCATTCCCACTGCAATCCCGGTGACCCCGTTCAGTAAAATGTGCGGCAAACGTGCGGGCAGCACTTTCGGCTCATTCATGGTGCCATCGAAATTAGGTACCCAATCACAGGTTCCTTGGCCCAGCTCGCTCAGTAAAACCTCAGAAAATTTCGACAATTTCGCTTCGGTATAACGCATCGCAGCAAAAGATTTTGGATCATCTGGCGCGCCCCAGTTTCCCTGACCATCCACTAAGGGATGGCGATAGGAGAATGGTTGAGCCATCAATACCATCGCTTCATAACAGGCAGAATCACCATGCGGATGATACTTACCCAAAACGTCCCCCACGGTACGTGCCGATTTCTTATATTTTGCGTTAGCCGATAACCCCAATTCAGACATCGCATAAATAATTCTGCGCTGTACTGGCTTTAATCCATCACCAATATGGGGCAAGGCGCGATCCATGATGACGTACATGGAATAATTTAAATACGCTTGCTCAGTAAAAGTGCTCATCGATTGACGTTCTATGCCATCTAAACTGAGTTCATTCGCACTACTCATGCTCTATAACCTTTTATGTTCCTTGCAAAGCTAGCACTGCGGATGCTTTGTCAAATTGCCAGAAATAGCGTGCGCTAGCTGGTTTACCAATGTAATAACCCTGAGAGTAATCAACTCCCAATTTAATCAGTTCGTTATTTAATGCTTCCGATTCAACAAATTCAGCAATGGTCTTGTGGCCCAATTGATTGGCAATACCAACCAAGGCCTGAATAAACACCTTATCTTGGTGTTGATTCAAAATTTCTCGAACAAAAGAGCCATCAATTTTTAAGTAATCAAAGGGTAACTGTTTCAGCGAGTGAAACGAAGAATAACCGACCCCAAAATCATCTAATGCAATCGCACAACCAAGTGCCTTCAAACGCCGTATATGCTCTTCTGCTTGCTGCATGTTTGGTAACGCTGCTGTTTCGGTGATTTCAAAAATAATCATTTCGCCAGCAATATTACGACTCACAAATTCTCGGGCAATCCGGGCTATAACCTTTTCACTGCAGAAGGAGCGTGCCGATAAGTTTATCGCCAACTTATCGGTATAACCACAACGCAGATTGGTTTCCATCTGCTGCAAGGCCTGTTGCACGACCCATAAATCGATTTTGTCGATCTGGCCATTCTTCTCTGCTGCTAAAATAAGTTGATAGGGGGAATGTAAACGATCTTGTTCATCTCGAACCCGTAATAAAACCTCGTAATGCTCAACCTTATTCAGCTTATTGTTCATGATCGGTTGATAAAACAGTTCCAAACGGTCGCGTTCGATAGCATGTTGTGCCAAGTCCAACCAAAAGTGTTTTTTAGCGAGCTCCGAATCGCTATTCTCCGCTTCAAAACTTACCACACAGTTTTTACCACGCTCTTTCGCTTGATTGTTGCAAATATCGGCTTTTGCCATCAACTCTTCAAAGCTACTGCCATGTTCAGGAAAAGCAACAATTCCGACACAAGCCGAAGTGGTATGAATGATGTTGTGTCCCGGTACTCGAACTTGGGCCAATAAGCTAATGATCCGTTGTGCCGCGACTTCAGCATAGGCTAAACCGGTATCTTCAAGATAAATCGCAAATTCATCGCCACTGATGCGCGCTAAAATACTATCGTTTGGTAGCAAGCGCTCTAAGCTAGCCGAGACTTGGCAAAGCATTTCATCACCAGCACCGTGACCACTAATATCATTCACATATTTAAAATTATCTAAATCCACCATCAACAAGCAACCAAAACGTTGCTCTTCAACCATTTGATTCAAGACTCGCTCAAACTTACGACGATTCGGCAGATCGGTGAGGTTATCATAATTAGCAACCCACTCTAGCTCTTCAGCGCGGCTCTTCAATTGTTGTTCTAATGCTTCCAATTGATAAGACAATCGAACCAAGGCGTGATTCAGTTCATCGGACTCATCAGGCAATACCCGTTTACCTGTACTTTCCAAATTACGCCGAAATAGATTATGTGATGAGCGCGCCAATAAGGGTAAGTGATCGATGGTTTGTCGGATCCGTCGCAATGAAGGACTCAAGCAGAAAATAACAATCGCACCTGCGATAACCAAGGCTGCCATGCCAAACAACATGTTGTTATAATTTGCCCGATTAAGCAGCTGAGATTGGCTATTAATGTCATTGATAATGGCGTAATAAACCGGCTTGTTACCGACGTTTCGTTTTATCGGAAAAGCATGTAATTCACTCAAACCCCATTCACTATTAAATTGCTCAAGACCATTTACAATCGAATGGCTGTCAAGCTTGGTCAACATGTTAGCGATTGACTGACGATACATCGATTCGGCATATAATAAATGCAAGGAGGCATCGTCGTTCAGCTCGAGCATAAAATGGTGGCTGCCTCGACTGGCAGGAAACAATTCCAATAACCGCAAGGCGTCGATGCTGTAAAAGGCTTGATAATCTGTCTGTTGCTCACCCACCTTAAAATGAGTAGCAACGATCACTCGGCAGCTTAACGGGCAATCTAAGATCCAAGAAAGCGGTTGATGCGCTTGTAACATCCAATCGGTCGCTTTTTGGCTATGCTCTAAATAACCGAAATCATAACGCTCTCCCAGCTCAGGCACCACAAGGGTTAAACTGCGAATGGGTAGCTCTGTATAGTTCTTTAGATCTTGCCAAAAAGAATCAAATACCATTGCTAAATCCTCGGACTTAGCTTTCTCAAAACGATATGCTTGGCTGGCATTAAAGGAATTTAAACGCGTAAATACATCGTCATAATATTTTTGTAATTGATAATTTTGATCTGCAATGACATTGGTTCGACTGTCTCTGAAGAAACTCTGCAAATTGTCATGATTAAAGCTGATGAGGCCCACCAAACTAATCAACAATACACCGCACAGCAACAACAACGCCTTCGTTGCTAAGCCAAGTCGAAGATCTCGCATTTTTTAGGCTACCCTATACCAAGTCAGAGGCCATGTTTCCCTTGGTTTCTAACCATTGCTTCCGATCACCTGCGCGCTTCTTCGCGAGCAGCATATCCATCAACTGCAAAGTTGCGTGCTCTTCATCAATAGTGAGCTGAACCAAACGTCGTGTATTAGGATCCATGGTGGTTTCGCGCAATTGTAGAGGGTTCATTTCACCCAATCCCTTAAAGCGCTGTACATTCACTTTACCGCGTTTCTTTTCGGCTTCGATACGATCTAATATGCCTTGTTTTTCATCTTCATCGAGGGCATAGAACACTTCTTTACCCACATCAATTCGATACAAAGGAGGCATCGCCACATAGATATGCCCTTGCTCGACCAATGGCCTAAAGTGCATCATAAACAATGCGCATAATAGCGTGGCAATATGTAAACCGTCGGAGTCAGCATCCGCCAAAATACAGATTTTACCGTAACGTAAGCCGCTTAAATCATGACTATCAGGATCAATACCGATGGCCACCGAGATGTCATGAACCTCTTGCGAGCCCAGAACCTCACTCCCGTCCACTTCCCAAGTGTTGAGAATTTTACCCCGTAAGGGCATCACCGCTTGGATCTCTCGTTCACGCGCCTGCTTCGCACTGCCTCCCGCCGAGTCACCTTCCACCAAAAACAGTTCCCCAGCCAGCGGATCCTGACTCGTACAATCAGTCAGTTTCCCTGGTAAGGCTGGTCCCGATGTCACTTTCTTACGAGCAATTTTTTTACTGGAACGCATTCGCCGTTGCGCATTGTTAATAAACACTTCGGCAAGCAGTTCGGCTTGATCGGTATTACTATTTAGCCACAAACTAAAGGCATCTTTGACAACCCCAGAAACAAAAGCTGCTGACTGTCGAGACGACAAACGCTCTTTAGTTTGTCCGGCAAATTGTGGATCTTGCATTTTTACCGATAACACATAGCAACAACGGTCCCAGACATCGTCCGGCGTCAATTTCAGACCTCGCGGCAAAATATTACGAAACTCACAAAACTCTCGCATCGCATCGAGTAGGCCTTGCCGTAAACCATTCACATGAGTTCCGCCTTGCGCGGTAGGAATTAAGTTCACATAACTTTCGGTGATACTTTCGCCACCTTCAGGCAACCAACTCACCGCCCAATCTACAGCCTCTACATTGCTACTAAAAGCGCCGGTAAAGGGGTCGTCTGGCAGACTAATGTAATCTTTAAAGGACTGATTTAAATAGTCTTTTAAACCATCTTCGTAATACCATTCATCCTGCTGATTACTAATTTTATCAATAAACTTAATATTTAAGCCTGGACACAATACCGCTTTAGCTCGCAACAAATGACGCAGCCGTGAAACCGAAAACTTAGGGTTATCAAAATAACTTGGGGTTGGCCAAAACCGAACTTTGGTTCCGCTATTACGTTTGCCGACACTGCCAGTAACCGCTAACTCTTGAACCTTGTTCCCATCTTCAAAGGCCATTTCATAGACCTGGCTATCACGACGAACCTGCACTTCGACCCGGGAAGATAAGGCGTTAACCACCGAAATACCAACCCCGTGTAGCCCTCCAGAAAATTGGTAATGCTCATTCGAGAATTTGCCCCCCGCATGCAAGCGAGTAAAAATCAGCTCAACACCACTCACCTTCTCTTCCGGATGAATATCGGTAGGCATGCCACGACCGTCATCGACCACTTCGATAGATTGATCTGCGTATAAGGTAACGATAATAGACCGAGCGTGACCGGCAAGCGCCTCATCCACACTGTTATCGATGACTTCTTGTGCTAAGTGATTGGGACGAGTGGTATCGGTATACATGCCAGGTCGGCGTTTTACCGGATCTAAGCCACTTAATACTTCAATAGAGTCGGAATTATATTGGTCAGCCATGATGGAAATATTTACCTAAGAGCCAAGAAGTCGAGAATAGCACCACAATGGCGTTCAAAGCCTTGAAAGCTGTGGTCTCCGCCCTCTTCAATAGTGAATTTTGCGCCTTTATACTCGGTGACCGCTAGCCTAAAGTCCAGCACTTCATCACCCGTTTGTAACAACGCCCATAACTGTTGTTGACAGCTCAAATCGCTAACTTCCAGTTGTCGTAAGTGTTGTATATGCTGCGCTTGCAAGTCATAACGTTGCTGAGTATAGGGATTAATTTGTTCCCCTAAATAGTCGTTTAATAAGATATATGGTTTTACTGCTGGATTAACCAGTACCGCAGGAGCGCCCGTTTGTTGCGCCACTTTGGTCGCCAAAAAGCCACCAAGAGAACTACCAATAACACCTAAACGAGCATCATGATTTGATTCTAATAACTGGGAAATTTGCTCCCAAGCTTGCTGTGGATAACAGGCTAACTGAGGACATAAAAACTGAATATGTGGTGCATTTTCTGCGACATAGTTCGCCATAACTTGCGCCTTCGCAGAATAAGGCGAACTATTAAAACCATGTAAATACAATAAAACTGACGCTTGCTCCACTCAATAACCTTTAGATTTTGGATCCGGAAGAAAACTTCGCTCAGATAAACGACGTAAACGAGTGGCAATTCGCCCCTCTTTAGTTAACTGCAAGTAACGCCAGCCCGGTTGTTGGTGATCAAGAGCAAAATTTGCCGACAACGGTAAAAACTGAATACAAGTACTTGGTGTTGCAATATAAGCGATGCCATCAAACTGAAACTCATAGTTTTGATGCACATGACCAAAAATAACTCCTCGCACATTTGGATAGTTGGCGATCACAGCAAAAAAAGCATCTGCATTTTTCAAATTATGCTGATCTAACCACTTACTCCCCACAGGAATACTTTGATGATGCATTGCGATGAGTACATGTTTATCAGGATACTCAGCTAAAGCCTTGGCTAAGCGATCTAACTGTGACTGACTCAATGAACCATGCGGCTCTCCCGCCACTTGAGTATCTAACATGATGATTTGCCAATGTTCACTGACTAACTGCTTGGCGGTCAAAATCCCATGCTGTTCAAGCGTGTCCATGTTTCCTTGTAGATCATGATTCCCCGGCAACCAAAAGCAAGGCTTCTCTAACTGCGCAATTTTTTCAGCGAAACGTTGATAGGAACGTTTACTGTGATCTTGAGACAAATCGCCAGTGGCCAGAATGTAATCAAAGGGAATTTGGTCTTGTTGGATGTTCGACAACACAGCACTAAAACTGTCGCAAGTATTAACGCCTAGCAACCCGGTACGTTCATCAGCGAAAAGGTGGGTATCAGTCACTTGCAACAAATGCACACTGCCATCTTCTGCTGTATTAATATTTAATTTAGTAAATGCCACAATCTTTTCTTGGAGCTTGATTATTCAAACTCTACTTTCATCCGCTGTTTTAAACAAAATGCCAACCAGTCATTAAGAAACTGATTTATTTGATGCTTTTCGTCACGATGATGCATCTTTTTATTAGGATAATCATACCTTGGTTTTAGCTTATAAATCTGCTGACTAGCACACACTTCCGCCAAGCGCGCATCGTGATACAAGCGCACAATCAGCTGAGATCGTAAATACTGATGCGCTTGGCGACCAGTTTGTCTGATCTCATACAGCGAGGTATAACGCGTACGTTCTTTACACTCGAGCTGGTAGTCTTCACCAATTTGTGGCTGTAATCGTAGTGTCTGTCCACGGCTAAGCTCAGTCGGGAATAGGCGCATCAGCAAGACATAATTAGCAGCATAAAGCTGCATCAGTTGCTCAAGATTTACGCGATAACGACCAAGTTTTTTAGCCTGCATCTGCAACGCCATTATTTTGCCATTGCAGCAACACTTTCTGCAAATTTAGCTGCAACCATTGAATCGCAATTACAGCCGCAGCATTATCAATCAGGCCCGATTGTACCCATTCGAAGGCTTGTTCGCGACTTAAAACTTTCACCAATATGTCTTCATTTTCATTTTCCAATCCATGAACACCACCCGCTTGGCTTGCATCAACTTCACCGAGGTACAAATGAATGCGCTCACTTAAGCCTCCCGCGCCCGGTAAAAAACTATTACACGAAATCACTCGCTTCACCCTTAGCCCAGCTTCTTCTTCGGCTTCACGTACCGCAACATCCAATGGTGGTTGGTTACTATCAAGCATCCCGGCCACGATTTCCAATAACCAAGGACTGGCTCCAGTTTCGACCGCACCGATCCTAAATTGCTCAACTAAAACGACTTGGTCAAGTAGCGGATCAAAAAGCAAAATTGCTGCCGCATGACCTCGGTCTAACATTTCACGCTGAAACCACTGACTCCACCCCCCTTGGTACAAACGGTGACGCAAGGTGTAACGCTTTAATTTAAAGAAACCTTTATAGACATCCTCTACCTTCTGTATTTCCATGTCTTGATGAGAAAACTGACTCAGGTTTTTCAACTTAAGCATATGAATCTAGTCCCCTTTGTTTGGCGATTTAGTATATAATTTGCCGACTCTTAATGATCCGATGACAGATTGACTACAATCTATTATGATTTTTCTTAACTAAGTCTTAATCTAAAGTTAAAGCTGAGATAGACTAACATTTATTCGCAATATGTTAGCTGTTTAAGCCATATTGTTTAACTCCTAGAATTAATTTAACTCACTCCCGATAAACTTCGCACATCCAAGGCGAATAGAGGAAAGGCGAAATGAAGCTGAAAATGAAATCATTGATATTAGCTTGTACTTTTGGCTCGATAGCTTATCAAGCTCAAGCTGACGACTTATTGCAAATTTATCAATTAGCTCAAGAAAAAGATCCCGTCATCTTGCAAAGTAAATCGCAGCGTGACATCGCCTTTGAGAAAATAACTCAAACCCGAGCATCGCTACTCCCGCAAATCGGTTTTTCAGCGGGGGCAACATATACCAATTCCGATAACAGCAGTATCGACAGTATCACCAATACCAATGCATCGGTAGGTTTAAGCCAGTCACTCTATTCCAGAACCAACTGGACCAGTTTAAGCATTTCAGAAAAAGATGCGACACGGGTCGATGCCTTGTATGCCAACGATGTGCAAAATCTGATTATTCGAGTGAGCACCGCTTACTTTAACGTATTACGCGCCATCGATAATGTTAGTTTTGTACAAGCAAACAAGGCTGCTGTCGCTCGTCAACTAGAGCAAACTAAACAACGGTTTAATGTTGGCTTAACTGCGATTACCGACGTTCATGAAGCACAAGCCGAATATGACCGAACGCTTGCCGAAGAAATTCAAGCCAGTAATACCTTATCAAATAGTTACGAAGCCTTGCGCGAGTTAACTGGTTTAGAACATCGCCAACTCAATATTTTAAATACCGAACGCTTCGATCCCGCCGAACTAAATCAAGGCGCAAAGCACTGGTTAGAGCTTGCCAGCGATAAGAACCTTCAGTTGAACGCTCAGCGGATTGCCAAAGAAGTCTCTCAAGAGCAAATTAAATTGGCTCAAAGTGGTCATGCGCCAACCTTAGATTTAACCGCAGGTATTGGTTACGACAACAATAAATACGGGAATAGTATGACCGACAACGCTCAAGGTGGCAGTGCGAATTCGGGCAATATCGGTCTTGAATTCAACTGGCCTATCTACCAAGGTGGCAGTATTGACTCTCAGGTTAAACAAGCTCAATTTAGTTACATTGCAGCGTCTCAAGCCTTGGAGCAAACCTATCGTTCAGTACAAAGCACCGTAAACTCGGTGGTCAACAATGTCAGTGCGAGTATCGGCTCGGTAAAAGCCTTCGAGCAAACTGTTGTCTCATCTCAAAGCGCTCTGGAAGCCACCGAAGCAGGTTTTGAAGTGGGTACTCGAACCATCGTTGACGTACAAGATGCAACGCGTAATTTATACTCAGCAAAAAGTGATTTATCAAATGCTCGTTACGATTACATCTTAAATATGCTGTCGCTTAAACAAGCCGTAGGCACCCTAAATGAAGAAGACGTAGTATTGGTTAATTCAGGTTTAATGGCCGCTCAATAAATCCCCCAATGTCATGCATTCAATGTTAAAAACAGAGAGAATGCATGACCACGGAGAATTATTGGTTAATAAAAAAGGCGCCAGTGGCGCCTTTTTTACACGATGATGCATACTAATCAATCTGATTCTGACGGATCGATTGAATAATCTCTGAGGTAGAGCAGCCCTCCTCAAAATTAAGCACTTTTACCTCGCCACCATTGGCAATCACTTCTTCACCACCCGCGATTTCCTCTGGTTTATAATCACCGCCTTTGACTAACAAATCCGGTAACAAACTAGCGATCAGCCGCTGTGGGGTATCTTCAGTAAAGTCAACCACCCAATCCACCGCCCCCAAACCAGCCAATACAGCCATCCGACGATCAACACTGTTCACAGGGCGTCCTTCACCTTTTAAGCGCTTCACTGAATGATCACTATTAACGGCAACGATTAAGCGATCACCTAAAGTACGAGCGTGATTAAGATAAGATACGTGACCAGCATGTAAAATATCAAAGCAGCCATTCGTCATCACAACCTTTTCACCACGACGATGGGCAGCGTCTAAAGCTTGTTTTAACTGCTGTTCATTCAACACCCCAAAACCGGTTTCCTGATGACCATATACTGCGTTGGCAAGTTCAATGGTCGACACCGTCGAGGTCCCTAACTTACCCACCACAATACCAGCGGCCACATTGGCTAAAGCGCAGGCATCTTCTAGGCTAGCACCCGCTGCAAGGGCACAGGCTAAAGTAGAAATAACCGTATCACCAGCACCCGTGACATCATAGACTTCTTGCGCTAAGGCGGCCAAATGCAAAGCATCTTGCCCCTTACGAATCAGGGTCATTCCGTGCTCACTGCGCGTCACCAGCAAGGCTTGCAAATCTAATTCATCAATTAATTGAAGACCTTTTTGAACGATCTCTACCTCATCTTTACAAGCACCAACCACTGTTTCAAATTCAGAGAAGTTAGGCGTAAGCAGCGTTGCGCCGCGATATTTATCAAAGGCACTGCCCTTAGGATCGACTAAAACCGGCACCTTCGCTTCACGCGCTAAGCCGATTAAATCACCAACCCGATTCAATGCACCTTTATTGTAATCGGATAATATCACCACTTGATGCTGGTTGATCTGTTGGGTAAAACGATCACGCAAGTCTTGACTATCTACCTTATGAAAGCTCTCTTCAAAATCCAGACGGATCAACTGCTGATGACGGCTTAATACCCGCAATTTAGTAATCGTGGGATAATCAGCAAATTTACTGAACTGACAACTCACTCCCACTGCGGCTAGCTGATTTTCTAAGGCATGGCATGCCTCATCGTCACCACTCATGCCGAGTAAAGTTGAACTGGCACCCAAAGCGACCGCGTTTAAGGCGACATTCGCTGCACCACCAGGGCGCTCTTCAATTTGCTCAACTTTCACCACTGGAACTGGTGCCTCTGGAGATATTCGTCCAGTAGGTCCTTGCCAATATCGGTCTAACATCACGTCACCAACAACTAGCACCTTAGCTTGAGAAAACTCAGGGAGGGTTATTCGCATTACTCACTCTCATCGAAAATAAATTGCGAACAGTTTATCATAGTTAAAAATCTGGTCTGCGGCATAATTACCAGAATTCGGGTAAACTTGACTCACCAACTGAAGCAAAAAGAAAAACATGGCTGAAATATCTCCCCCCACACTCAACGCTGGCTCCTTCCACCCCCGAAATTGGGGGGCTTGGTTGTTAATTAGTTTCATGCTTGGTATTAGCCTGCTGCCCCATCGCCTGCAACATTACTTAGGCTTGGCGATTGGCCGCCTAGGAAAAAGACTACTCAAATCACGAGTGCATATCGCACGTCGAAACTTGCACATTTGTTTCCCAGAAAAATCTGCGGTGCAGCGTGAGCAATTGCTTGAACAATGCTTCATACATCTCGGACACTCGGTAGTCGATACCGCGAATGCTTGGTTTTGGCCAAAATGGCGCTTTGCCAAGCATCTTCATTTTGAAGGTTTGGAACATTTAGAGCAGGTGAGACAAAAACCAGGCGGAATTCTGCTGTTAAGTGCTCACTTCTGGACTCTAGAAAGCCATGCCAGAGCCTTTGGAGTCATTGATCCTGGCGTTGGTATCTATCGTCCGAATAAAAACCAAGTCTATGAGTATTTCCAATACCATGGACGAACCAGAGCCAATAAGTACCTGGTCGACCGAACCGATGTGCGAGGCATGATAAAAGCTTTAAAAAATGGGAATGCGGTTTGGTACGCCCCCGACCATGATTACGGAACCCACGCGGCTGTATTTGTGCCTTTTTTTGCTCAGCCAAACGCTGCTACCATTACCGGAACAGCCACCCTCGCTCGAGTCAAAAACGTACAGGTACTGATGAGTTACGCACTTCGAAACACAGATGGTTCGATCACCTTGGTGATAGAACCCGCTATCGAAAATTATCCCGCTGGTGACACTAAAGCCGATGCGCGCACGATTAATCAGGCCATAGAAAAAGCCATTTTACGCGCTCCCGAGCAGTACATGTGGATCCATCGTCGCTTTAAATCGCGCCCAGAGGGCGAACCCAGCGTCTACTAATCTACCTTTGGTGCTTGAGCGGCAAATAATTGTCGCCAGGTATCACAAACAACGCTCAGATCGAGGGTGAACTGAGCCTTTTCGACCAGCCGCGGTAATTCTTGTAAGGATTGACGATGCCCCTCGTCACGGATCTCTAAATAACAACGAGTCAAGCCCTGTGCCTGCTGTTTGTCTAAGATCCCCAGCTGCGCGCAGCTTTCAAAAATCCGGACATTATCACTCCATCGACTCAGCTCAGGACAGCGATCGGTATACTGTAATACCAAATACTGCGCAATAAACTCAATATCAACCATCCCCCCAGCCGACTGCTTCAAATCGAATAAATCACTAGTTTCTCTACTCAAATGCTGGCGCATTTTATGCCGCATCTCCACCACTTGGTTGATGAGTTCTGTAGGTTCACGTTTGATCGACAAAATTTGATGGCGAACCTGTTCAAAACGTTGCCCTAAGTCACGATCACCATAAACCACTCGGGCTCGCACTAAGGCTTGGTGCTCCCAAGTCCAGGCTTCTTTCAGTTGATACTGCTCAAACGCATCGATCGCCGATACCAACAAACCCGAAGCCCCCGATGGACGCAGACGCATATCGAGCTCATACAATACGCCAGAGGCGGTGCGGGTATTAAACAAGTGCATAATGCGTTGCGCTAATTTGAGATAAAACTGCTTACTATCGATTTGCTTCGGACCAGTGGTGTAGGTAGAGCTGTCACTGTTATGTAAAAAAACCAAATCTAGATCGGAGCTATAGCCAGTTTCGATGCCACCGATCTTGCCGTAGCCCACAACCGCAAAACCGCGTTGCTGTTGCTCAAGGTGTTCCGGGTAGCCATGGCGCTCCACAATTTGCGCCCAAGCATGTTCAACCACCGCATTTACAATTACTTCTGCAACCGCTGTTAAGTGATCACTTACTTTCATCAACGGTAGCGCACCGGCGATATCCGCGGCGGTGATCCGCAACTGTTGTATTTGCTTGAACTGACGTAAGGCCTCCATTTGCTGTTCCATGTCATCGGCTGGGATCCGCAACATAAACTCGCGTAGCTGCTGGGCGTAGCTATCGGCACTGACCGGATTATATAACAACGCGGGATCAAGCAATTCATCCAGCAAGATCGGAAAGCTTGCCAACTTCTCGGCCAACATCGCGCTGCCAGCACACAAGCGCAACAGTTGATGCAAAGAGCCTGGATTTTCGGCTAATAATTCTAGATAAGCAGTACGGGACAAGATCCGCTCTAACAACACCATGACTCGGGGTAATACTAAGTTGGTTTTCGGATGCTCAAACAACTGTTGTAACAAGCTCGGCATCATCCGCTCTAAAGTTTGTCGGCCCCGTTGACCAATTTGCCGATGCTCCACTGCATGCATAAAGTGATACATAGTTTCCACGCGTTGCTGCTGCTCCGCTTCAGCGCAAACATGTTTAGCCATGAGCGAGGCAAGCGCTTCGCGATCAGCACCACAATGCCACAGATCTTCGTAATCTTGGCTAGCTTGATGCTCATCACATTGTTCATCGCCAATGGCGCTTTGGAAACAGCCATTCACCTCGGCTAATAAAGCTTGTAGTTGCTGATAAAAATCAACCCAGGATGCTTCCCCCATCACCCATGCGATCCGCTGTTGATCAAGCTCGCTATCCGGCAGAGTTTGGGTTTGTTTATCATCAATTTGCTGTAAGATATTTTCTACCTGACGCAGATACAGATAATGCTTGGTAAGCAATTGCGTCTGCTCAAGACTCAACTCGCCGTACTCACTGAGTAAGCTCAAAGCCTTGAGCAATGAGCGCGTTTGCAGGACTGGTTCTCTTCCGCCACGGATCAATTGAAAAGTTTGCGCAATAAACTCAATCTCACGGATCCCTCCTGAGCCTAGTTTGATGTTATCACGTAAGCCCTTACGTCGAATTTCCGAGTTAATCATCGCCTTCATCGAGCGCAATGCTTGGATCGCACTAAAATCTATATAACGACGATACACATAAGGTTTTAGCATGGCTTGAATGGCTTGGTCATAACGCAAATCTTGGTTAATCACCCGCGCTTTCACCATCGCATAGCGTTCCCAATCACGACCATGATGCTGATAGTAATCTTCAAAGGCGGCATAGCTTACCGCCAAGGGGCCCGACTCACCAAAAGGACGCAGCCGCATATCCACGCGAAATACAAAACCATCAACGGTCGGTTGATCGATTAGTTGAATTAGACGCTGGCCCATACGAATAAAAAATTGCTGATTAGCAATGCTTCGCCGCCCACCTTGAGTTTCGCCATTTTCTGGAAAACAAAAAATCAAATCGATATCAGAGGAGAAGTTAAGCTCGCGTCCCCCTAACTTACCCATGCCTATCACCACCAAGGCTTGAGCATTGCCAGCGCTATCCATCGGCGTCCCTGATTCAGCACAACAACGCGAATATAGCCATTGATTCGCACAGTCAACACAGCTGTCGGCCAGCGCCGATACTTGCGCAAAGCTGTCGGTAACCGCTTGGCCTTGGGTTAAATCTCGCCAGGCGATCAACACCATTTGCTGGCGACGAAACCGCCGTAATACTTTCTTGGCAGCATCATCATTTTGTTGTTCGGCTAATTGAGCAGTCAGTTGCTCACGTAGCTGCGTCTCTGTTAACACCTGGCTTAGCAGCTGCTGTTGCCAAATATCGAGCAGCAAAGAAGGCTGAGCAATACAACTATCGGCAATAAAGTCACTCACCGCGAAGGCCTGTTGCGACTGTTGCTGCTGGTACTCGCTGAGTTCAGTGTTTAGTCTGGGTTCCAAGGCGACCACTCGCTCCCATGACTGGGCAGCGAAAGATAAAAGTTGTTGTTGCAGAGGGAGAGCATTTGACATAGTTAGCAGCACCACAGCTGAGAAATTAAATGAATCTGAACATGAAAACTATTGAAGTTCAAGCATCCACTAGCCGATATTCAGGCGCCACCACTACACTCCAAATATGCCTTATTTATCACAAAACTGTTTGATATATCAGTATTTACCCCGCAATACTGAAAATCTTTAAAACTCAGGTATAGTGCTTATATATCGCTCAGTACTCGCTGCAGGATGCGCTGATGAAAACCAATATAAACGCCTTCGACTTGGTCATGATGTTACTGTCCATTATCGCCATTGGCATTGTCAGTAGTTTGTATTTTTATCCTAGTGATTCACAACTACACGCGTTGTTAGTCACTTTGGATACCTTAATCTGCTGTGTTTTCATCACCCACTTTTTTAGTCGCATGTTACGTAGCCATACACCAATGCACTACCTAAGCCACCATTGGATCGACTTATTTGCCAGTATTCCATTGATTGAACCGCTGCGTTTCCTGCGGTTTATTCATGCGGTGAAGCTAATTAAAGCCATCTCGGTACAGCAACACTTGTTTAAAAGACTCAAACATAGAAGAGTTGAAGCAACTTTAGCCGCCATATTACTGGTCCTCCTGATCATTGTGTTACTTGGTTCGATTGGCATCTTAATCGCCGAAGGGAGTGAGTCTGGCGGACAAATTCACAGCTCTGGAGAAGCTCTTTGGTGGGCAATTGTTACCATTTCTACGGTCGGTTATGGTGACTTTGTGCCAGTCACTGACGCCGGACGAGTCATCGCTAGTGTGATGATTTTAACTGGCGTCGGTTTTTTTGGTGCCATCTCCGGTTTAATGTCGGCCATGCTATTACGTGATGAAACCGCCAAAGAAACTGAGCTCGTGCGTTTTATACAACAGCATCATGCCAATCAAAAAACCATGCAGCAACAACTACAACAAATCGAGCAACAGTTACACCAGCTACAGCAAAAGCAACATCCCAAAGACTAATCGAGCAACAGTTACACCAGCTACAGCAAAAGCAACATCCCAAAGACTAATCGAGCAATGATGGTGAGCAATAACAGGGTACCAGCCAGCGATGATCTGAGTTCAAATAACTCCTTTCCAAAGCTTAATTTATTCGGAAGAACTCAAACTCACCCGAGCATGCAACCATAGATTCGCCAACGCTTCATAAATTGCAGTATCCGCCTTGGCAATATTACTGAACTTCGGGATAAAGGCTCGCCAACTGAGTGGCGCTTGCCAATTACGCACCTGATAATAACTTGGTGCGGCAGTCACTTTTAACCCTTGCTGCTGAAATAACCACATCGCTCTTGGCATATGCGCAGCTTGTGTCACCAGTACGATGTTTTTTCCACGATAGCTACCTGCCACCGTTTGCGCTTCTGCTGCCGTATTTAAGTTATGGTAGCTACGTAACAGATGTGAGTCCAGGACACCTAAGGATATCGCCAATTTGGCCAACATATCGGCATGCTCCACGCCACTGGCTTCTACATCCCCGCCCGAGAGCAATATTTGACTCTCTGGATGCTGTCTCCATAAGCGAATAGCCTCCACCAGCTTTACCGTAGCGCAGGGTAAAACTTGGCTAGAGAGTGGTTGTGTTTTATCCACGTAATGCAAACAACCCAAGACCACAATCAGGTCCGTATCGGCGGGTAATACATGCATCGCCGGATATTGAGTTTCAAAAAACCGTAGCATTTTACCGCTCAACGGACCAAGACTGAAAACCAGCGCCAACAACAAGGAAATAAAAACTAAACTTTTTGCCAGGTAAGCTCGGCCAAGTAACCAACAGATCGCCGCCAACAACAATAATAGCCATAGCAAAGTGCTAGGTATAAACAGACTGATCAATAACTTACTAAACAAAAAGCTACTCACAGAAACTACCAATAAACCGTTTGTTGCAAGGCTTGTTGGCGAGAGAACGTTAAAGCATCTAATAGCGATTGTTCTTTTCGGCTGACCCATTTTTCGATCGTTTGCTGTAACTCCGGCTCCAAATCATCAAACAGGGCCCGCAAGGGTTTATACAAACTCAACTCTTCAATCCCCGACAAAATATCCATCCATGGCAATCGAAATTCTTGTCGAGCGCTCTCATCAAATAATTCCCCAACACAGATCCCCACCAGCAAATTCCGTCTTAATTTGGTGGCTTGCTTAATGTACACATCGGCATCCACTTCAGGTAATGCGAGATCAGAGTTGCGCAAATGAGTCCAACTGGTCGCTAACAATTGTTGAGCGACTTGGCGAATATCTAAGGCTTGCACCGTTGGGCTATTTTGCCATTCTGCCAAATACAACCAACGAGTGATTTTTAACATCAAACGACAATAGCGCGGGCTGTGCATTAACTGGTGGATTTGTTCCACTTGGGGTAAGGCATTTTGTTGCTGTTGTAAGGACTTTAACAGGGAGCGCTGCTGAGGCAGCTTTTTAATTAAAACACCGCGTTCTGCGGTCAGTCTCGATAAACTATGGGCCTGATTAAGCCAGCTAAACTGTTGGCGTAACCAACGCAGCTCACTCAACCAAGGACAAGCAACCAAGTCTAACTCACTAAACATCTTACAAGCCTGAACCAACATTTGGACGCCCATCGACACCTGTTCTAAGACCTCAAGCTGGGGATTATCTAAAAACAGCTGTTCGTGATACTGCCAATGCCCTAAGGCCGTAGAAAAAATACGAGACAAACACTCGGCACCGTGGGGGGCATCACTCAACTTAACCGGAAGTAAATGTTTAAGCGTTTCGCGATGACCCGCGGCTAACCGATAACCACGCTTCGCTTTGCTTATATTAGCTAAACGTAAACCGTCAATCTCGGCGATATCACTAGCCAATTCAAATAACTGAGTCACATCACCTTTGACTAATTCCAATTCAATTTCGCAAATCGCTTCCCGTTCGGTATTAGCAATTAACCAACCTTGATCAAAGGCCACCTCAACTAAGGTATCGTTGGCCAAGTCGAGTAACCACGTTTGCCGGTCAAAAACGGTACTAAATAAGGGGACTAATTGTTGTTCGATTTGTGCTAAATCTGCATCTTGTGGCCATTCAATTTGATTAAACAACGCCAATTGCGGCTGTTTAGTCGGCACCAGCGAATTATACTCTGGTCGTTGATGTAAACCGCCAACCACCACCCCATCGGTTTTTAAGGTTTGCACATCTGCACCATCACCGCTGCGAATTCGGAGCCCCATGCCCCAACGCATTAGTTGGCGATCTGGAGTATCAAAATAGATACTGGTTAGCGGCTTTATTTCCGTTTGCAGCACACTATAATGACACAGTCGTTCGAACAACGCTGAGGCACAATGAGGTGCCGCTAACAGCTTGATTTCAATTTCATTGTTCATGGTTTATCCATGCTTGCTGACGCAGCGCCCGGCTCTCCTGTTGGGATTTTGAACAAATTTTTTTGATTTATCTCAATTAAAACGTACTAAAATTGCAGATAAAAGCTTGCAACTAAGCTAGTCTACGTTACCATGCGCCTCGCAAAAAATATATCCTTTGCATAGCTAATTGGAACAGAGATTATGTCTGGAAATACAATTCTTGGTTTGTTTGCTAAATCGCCAATTAAACCATTACAAGAACATATCAATGTAGTACATGAGTGTTGTGAAGGTTTAGTACCTTTTTTCGACGCTGTACTAAAAAAAGATTGGAAAACTGCCGCTAAGCGTCGCGTAATCATCTCTGAATTAGAGAAAGAAGCGGATCGAATGAAACGAGATATTCGATTAAATCTTACCGGTGGACTTTTCATGCCAATTGAACGTTCCGACGTTCTCGAACTGTTGACTCATCAGGACAGAATAGCCAACAAAGCAAAAGATATTTCAGGCCGTATGCTTGGGCGAAAAATGGAGTTACCACCGAAGCTGGCGGAAATGTTCATGGAGTATCTGCAACGCTGTTTAGATGCCACCGCGATGGCTAAAGCGGTGATTAATGAATTAGAAGACTTACTCGAAACCGGTTTTAAAGGCCGTGAAGTCAATGTCGTGAAAGACATGGTTGAGAAACTCGATCTCATCGAAGACGAAACCGACGGACAACAGCGCAAAATCCGTAGAAAACTACAAAAATTAGAGAAAAAACTCGATCCCATCGACGCAATGTTCCTCTACTTCATCATTGAAGCCATTGGCGAACTCGCCGATCAGGCACAACGTGTTGGCGCACGTTTAGAACTGATGATCTATCGCTAAAAAATAAGAAATCACTTAGGTAACTCCAATGGAAATTCTTGCAACTTACGGCACCACGCTGGTTATCATCGCGGCTGTCTTCGGCTTTGTGATGGCTTGGGGTATTGGCGCGAATGATGTCGCCAACGCCATGGGCACATCGGTCGGCTCTAACGCTATCACGATTAAGCAAGCAATCATCATCGCGATGATTTTCGAATTCGCCGGTGCTTATTTGGCTGGCGGCGCGGTCACCAACACGGTTCGTAAAGGGATCATTGATTCAGGAGCTTTCACCCAAACACCAGAGTTACTGGTATTTGGCATGATTGCCGCGTTATTGGCGGCAGGAACCTGGCTATTAATCGCCTCCTATAACGGATGGCCTGTTTCTACCACCCACTCTATCATTGGCGCCATCGTTGGTTTTGCCGCGGTGGGCGTAGGTACCGAGGCCGTAGAATGGGGCAAAGTATCCAGCATTGTCGGCAGCTGGATTATTACCCCTGCAATATCCGGCATAGTCGCCTATTTCATTTTTATGAGCGCACAAAAGCTCATCTTTGAGAATGAAAACCCACTGGCAGCAGCCAAACGCTACGTGCCCGGCTACATGTTCTTAGCTGGGTTTATGATGGCCTTAGTGACCATCAAGAAAGGATTAAAGCACGTCGGCTTGGAAATGAGTTCGACCGAAGGCTACCTCTGGGCAATCGCCGTTGGTTTAGTGATTGCAATCGTCGGTAAGTACATCATTACCCGTCTGAAAATCGACCCGAAGGCCGACCGTCAAATGCACTACACCAACGTAGAGAGAGTATTTGCGGTACTAATGGTTATTACGGCTTGCTGCATGGCGTTTGCCCATGGCTCAAATGATGTGGCAAATGCAATTGGACCATTGGCCGCAGTGGTGAGCGTCGTTCACAACAACGGGGAAATCACAGGCAAGGCGGCACTCGCTTGGTGGATCCTACCGCTTGGTGGCTTGGGTATTGTTGCTGGTTTAGCCTTATTTGGTCACCGCGTAATCGCGACAATTGGTAAGGGTATTACCGAGCTCACACCAAGTCGTGGTTTTGCTGCCGAACTCGCAGCAGCGACTACCGTGGTGATTGCTTCGGGTACAGGTTTGCCCATTTCAACAACCCAAACACTAGTTGGCGCGGTGTTGGGTGTCGGTATGGCGCGTGGTATTGCCGCACTTAATTTAGGCGTGGTGCGTAACATTGTCGTCTCGTGGGTGATCACCCTGCCAGCGGGCGCTTTGTTGTCCATCGTGTTCTACTATATTTTATTGGGTATTTTTGGCTAAATAACCTTAATCAAGCTAACTTTTACTCACAATAACAACGTTGTTGGTTGAGACTGACAACGTTGTTTCGTACACTAACGGCGAATACAATCAAATCCGAAGAGATATGCCGTGATCCTCAGAAACTTATCCGCAGCTTTTTTATTGCTCGCCCTCACTTCGCCAGCCATCGCTCAAACTCGTTATATATCGGATGACTTGTTCATTTTCATGCATTCCGGGCCCAGCAATCAATTTCGAATTTTAGGTAGCGTAAACGCCGGCACTAAAATTAACCAAATTGGCTACGATGCAGAACATAAATACGCCAAAGTCGTCCTCGACAATGGTCGTGAAGGTTGGGTTGACTCCAAATACCTAAACTCGAAACCTGGTCTTGCATACCAATTGGAACAAATTAAAGCGCAGCTCAAACTTAGCGAAAGCAAGTTCAAGCAGCAGCTAGAAAGCAGTGAAAGCAATTCTGCTGGACAACTTATCAAGCTCGAATCTCAGCAACAACAAATCGAGCAATTACAGTTAACCAACGACCAACTGAATGAGCAACTCAGTCAAATCAGCAAACAAAACATTAATCTTCAAGCTGAACTTGACGCCATTGACGAAGCGGTGCAAATGCAATGGTTTATGCGTGGCGCGGGCGTTGCCGGTATCGGTCTAATTTTAGGTTTATTATTGCCGATGATCCCTCGTCGCAAAAAACGAGACCAACAATGGATGTAGGTTTAACCATTAAAAAGGGCGCTTAAAGCGCCCTTTTTGATTTAAACAACTCAGTGCATTGTTATTTCACTAATTAAACTCATCGGTTTATCGATGAGCGCCGAAAACTTAGGTTTATCCGCAAACCATCGACCAAAACTTATCCCCAGTCGACCAAGGCTTTTAAACGGCAAAGATTTCCGGCCACCCGCAGTACAATGTCGTTGAGGCGGATAGCAACCAGCTCAATACGATTGGTCAGTAAATCGCCTTCAAACAACTGTTGCTCATTCAAGGTCACATGACGCCGAGCCGGATCGGATGAAAAGACATGAGATTTAAAAGTAATCGCCGGCACCAAGGCTTGTAACTCGGGTGACAGTTCCGCCAGTAGCGGCGCATCATCATAAACCGCGGTTGACTGCTGCTCTTGCCAGTTCAAGGACTCTGTCGCTTGAACCGCTTGCGCAAAGCGCTGTTCCAAACTGAGATCAGACTTTAAATTTGTCGGCTGAGCGGGCTTATGCTCGGTCGAAGCCGTTGGCGACGATTCAACAACCGGCTTAAAATCCTTATCTTCTTGAGCAATTAACCGTTTGCTAGTGTTAGCGATTAAGTCGGCATACTGCGCCTGACGCATCGCCAATAAGTCGACTCGCTCTAAATCTTTGAAATCGGGCAAGGGATTTAATTCAAAAGGCGCCAGCCGAGGCTTCTGTGGCTCCGCAAATACTGGTACTGGTACTGGTGCTGGTGCTGGTGCTGGCGCTGCCACATCCGCCACGATAGGCGGAACGCTGCCAGACCGAGGAACAACTTGTAGCTTTTGCCACCACCACAAGCCAGCAAACAGCAAAACAAGCGTCAACAAGACACAAAATAGTGCGAACCATAAGCGATTGTTGGGCGACGTTGGGACTAACGCCGCCATCGCGCCTTGTTGACTACGGCGTTGCGCCGCCAAGATACTAGACACTAATTCAACTCCTGCAAACGTGGTTGATCAACATATATCTGTTGATTCAAATGTAACAGTGTAAATACACCGGCAATGCCATCCGCGGTGAGATGATTCTGACGCTGATATTGTTTCACTTGCTGACTCAGTTGGCGATCATATTTGAAGATCTGCCGTGACCGCTTGCCTTGAATTAGCGATAGGCTCTGTTCTAACCAATGCACCGCTTCCCCCTGACTGCCCAGCTTTAATACGCCATCAAAGCCTTTCGGTTGCTGCCACAGGACCTGAAACTCACCATTCCAGCGTTGCTGCAACCAAGCTTGATCCACCATCATAGAACGCTCTCCCAACCATAATTCAAGTTGTGGCCCCCAATGTCGCAGCACAGCATAAAAAGGCTCACCTTGGTCTTCTAGCTTTAACACCGCAGGTAAATTAACTTCACGTAACATCTGCTCCCCGCCATTAAGAGACAAACAATATAAATCAACGCTTGTGATCAAGTCACAACTGGCTTGAGAGGCTGGTGCATCATAACCCCACGCGCGTAATAGCAGCTGCCATGCACGTGGCGGTAAACGGCTACTACTGCGTAGCTGTTGCCATTCGTCTGCTTGTTGCTCCGCGGCAGTGACACTGGGCGCCACAACAGCAGCGACAGGCACACTCAACTGCGGTTCAACAAGAGCCCGTTGTTGGGGAAGCGAGTCCGCGATAACAGAGCCAAGCATTGGCCAATGTTGATACACATAACCCGCCCCTAACAATACAACACCTAACATCGCACCACTGAACAAGTAAGCAAGATTTAGCTGTCGAGGCGGTTCATTTAAGGCTACTTCTTCAATCGCTTGCCTTAAAGCAGCTTTATCCACCTGTAGCTTATTGCCAGCATAGGCGGCCAACAGCGCGCGATCACAAAGCAAATTAATCACCCGAGGGATCCCTTCTGCGGCCTTAAATACCTGCTTCACCACAACATCAGAAAACAAAGGCCGCTCACAACCCGCCACTTGTAAACGATGCATGATATAGGCTTTAACTTCATTCACCGTTAATGGCAACAAGTGATAACGAGCAGTGATCCGTTGCGCCAATTGGCGTAAAATTGGCTGCTTTAATTTTTGCTGTAACTCCGGCTGACCAATCAATACCACCCGCAATAACTTACGGGTATCGGTCTCAAAGTTGGTTAATAAACGAAGCTGTTCTAATACCGCTACCGAAAGGTGCTGAGCTTCATCGATCAACAGCATGGTATTCCCACCAGCAGCATGGTTTTCTAACAAACGCTGACGGATCGCGTCCCCTAACTGTTTAACACTCATCTTATCGCTGTCGTAAGGGATGCTCAGCTCGTCACATACCGTCGCCAATAGCTCTATTTCTGTGAGTGTGGGATTGAGTACAAAAGCAACTTTGGTTGTTGCGGGTAGTTGTTTTAGTAAAGCACGCGACACCGTGGTTTTACCGGTACCAACTTCACCAGTGAGTAGCACAAATCCCCCCGTTTCGCCTAAACCAAAACTCAGATGAGCTAAGGCCTCTTTATGCCGTTCACTCATAAATAAAAATTCAGGATTTGGCGCTATCGAAAAAGGAGTCTCCTTTAAACCAAAATAATCCAAGTACATTAAATCGCTATCCTTTCACCGACCATGGCCTACCGATGTTTTCACTCGGTGGCAATCCAAGCCCAATTGAGCGTTGATAGGTGTATAATACCCTCGCGCAAGCCGTTTGTGCATAGAGAATAACAAGGAGTGATAAGTGGAAACCTATTTGGTAGGAGGAGCAGTCAGAGATAAACTACTCGGCTTGAAGGTGAAAGACCGCGACCATGTGGTTGTCGGTGCCTCTCCAGACCTAATGCTTCAACTCGGCTATACCCAAGTTGGCAAGGATTTCCCCGTATTTATTCATCCGCACTCCCGTGAAGAATATGCCTTAGCACGCACCGAACGCAAACAAGGAAAGGGTTATACTGGTTTTAGCTGCGATGCAAGCCCTACCGTCAGTTTAGAAAACGATTTATTACGTCGTGATTTAACCATTAACGCCATCGCCATGAGTGAAGACGGCAAGCTCATCGACCCCTATGGGGGTCAGGCCGATCTGCAAGCAAAGCAATTGCGTCATGTTTCTCCAGCTTTTGTTGAAGATCCACTTCGGGTACTCCGGGTCGCTCGCTTCGCCGCACGTTTACACCCCTTAGGGTTTAGCGTGGCAGAATCTACCATGACCCTAATGCGCGAAATAGCCCATTCCGGAGAGTTATCCAGTTTAACCCCAGAGCGGATCTGGAAAGAGCTCGAAAAAGCCCTCGCCTGCGAAGCGCCTCAGGTGTTCTTCGAAGTTTTAAAACAAGCCGATGCCTTAAACCTATTATTTCCAGAACTAGCAGCTTTATTCGGCGTACCAGCTCGCCCCGAGTGGCATCCAGAAATTGACTCTGGCATTCATACGCTCATGGTTCTCGAACAGAGTGCACGACTCGGATATCACAACGAAGTACGCTTTGCCTGTTTATGTCACGACTATGGTAAAGCACTCACGCCAGCAGAAACTCTACCCTCTCACCCAGGACATGGGCCGAAAGGACTAAAACTAATTAAGCAGTTTTGCCAACGCCTCAAGGTGCCCAATCACTACCGAGACCTTGCTTTTCTGGTGGCCGAATATCACATCACCATTCACAGCGCTTTAGAGTTACGCCCAGAAACAGTGCTAAAATTATTTGACCGCTGCGATGCTTGGCGCAAACCAGAACGCTTTCGACAAATATTGGAAGCGGGAGTCGCCGATATTAAAGGTCGTTTGGGTTTTGAAGACTACCCTTACCCAGCCTACGACTATCTGTTACACCAGCTCGAAACCGCCAACAGCGTCGACGTACAAGCCATCGTTCAAGCTGGCTATCAGGGCGCTGCCATTCGCGAGCAATTACAAACACAGCGAATTGCGCTGATTAAACAACAAAAACAAGCGTACTTGGACGGAGCAGCGCAATCAGACGAGAATTAATCTGCGTCTAACTGCCCTGAAACGTGCGCTTTTCGACCTAAGACAAGGCCAAGAAAGCAAACAAGCCCACGCCAAGTATCATCCGGTAAATCACGAAGGGTTTCATGCCGACCCGATTCACCCACTTAATGAAAAAGTGAATACATGAATAGGCGCTAACAAAGGCCACTAAAATCCCCAGCAACATCGCCGACCAATCAATCGCCACAGGAGTCTCGACCATGTCTTTTGCCATTAGTGTGCAAGCACCAATAATGACAGGGATCGACATCAGAAAAGAAAAACGAGCGGCGGCTTCACGGCTTAGACCTAACATTAGACCCGCAGTGATGGTAATGCCGCTACGTGAGGTACCAGGAATAATCGCAATGGCTTGAGCAACACCAACAAACAAGGCTTGTTTCCAACCGATATGGTATTCATTTTTAATTAATTTCGCCTGCGAATCGGCCCACCATAACAAAGCGCCAAAAATCAGGGTGGTACTGGCAATCACGTAAGCTGATCGTGAATACTCTTCAATCAGCGACTTAAACAGGCCGCCAAAAATAATCGCAGGAATAGTCGCTAAAATAATTAACCAAGCAAGTATCGCTTCGGGGCTACGTTTACCAGTAAAAGAAGCCAGCCAGGCGCCTAACATCGCCCAAACTTCTTTACGAAAGTAACCCAATACTGCAAACAAGCTGCCGACATGTACCGCAACATCGAAGGCGATGCCTTGATCGGCCCAGCCCAAAATTTGTGAGGGCAAAATCAAATGAGCGGAGCTAGAAATCGGTAAAAATTCTGTTAAACCCTGGATCAACGCCAACATAATGGTTTCAAAGGGACTCATTTACGCTTCCTTATCTAAAAACTAAAGGTCTAAAGTGTCAACTCGAGTCAGCACTTGACGACTATGATCAAAATCTTGCCATAGTTGTATGAAAGTTTGGTTTACCGTAGGGTGCAGCATTGAACCAGCAATATCCGCAAGAGGCTTTAATACAAAGGCACTCTTGGTTATTTCGGCTCTGGGTAGTTTACAAGGCGTGTCTACCACTAGTTGGTTATATAACAGAATATCGATATCGAGGGTTCGTGACGAGTACTTTTGTGCATCCATGGCGCGACCATGTTCAAACTCAATCCGTTTTATTGCCTCAAATACGGCCTGTAAAGACAAGGGACTAGAAAATTTTGCCACTAAATTATAAAAAGCCGGACCATTGAAACCAAGGGCTGCACTTTCATACACCGGGCTTAACTGCAACTCACCAAATCGCTCTTTTAGAGCAAGTACACCTGCACGAATATAATATTCACGCTCAATATTACTGCCTATACCCACAAAAATATTGGCCATTATTGAGCATAACCTTCTCGGCTACGCTCAATTTGCACCCCGACACTACTTGCAAAAGGCACTGCACCTGGCTTATTAATGGTGACTTTAAGCCAAGGCACTGCATATTGCTGGATCAGCAAATCGGCTACTTTTTCGGCGACGGTTTCCACCAATTCGTGGGCTTCGCCTCCCACTAAATTGCTCACAGCTTGACTCACCGATGCATAATCTAAGGCTAAGCTTAAGTCATCACCAGCCGCCGCAGGACGGTTATCCCAAGCCATTTCCAAATCAATCAGTAACTTCTGTTTAATTTGTTTTTCCCACTCATAGGCACCAATGGTTGCCAATACCGTGAGCTGTTTAATAAATACTTTATCCATTATTTTATGCTGCTGTGCTGTAAACGTGCTAATTAGCCTTAGCTAAAAAAACAGCGTATCATTTGGGTTTCAAAGAGCGCGATAATACCGCAATATGGCAATTGGTGGAATGCTTCTAAGCTAATGGGTTTAATCGGTTTATTTTTTATCACAGCAGCGTATTTACTGGGTTCTATATCCAGCGCTGTATTAATTTGTCGAATTTTTAGTCTGCCCGATCCTCGCCATCACGGTTCTAATAACCCTGGGGCCACCAATGTGTATCGCTTAGGCGGGAAAATCCCCGCTGGATTGGTACTGGTCTGCGATCTGCTAAAAGGCACCGTCCCAGTATGGTTAGGCTATTATGCGGGTCTCTCCCCGCTGGTACTCGGTTTTGTCGGCATCGCGGCTTGCTTAGGACACATGTATCCCATTTTCTTTCATTTTGAAGGCGGAAAAGGGGTTGCGACCGCCCTTGGTGGTGTTTTACCAATTGGTCTCGATCTCGCTGCCCTGTTGATCCTCACTTGGCTAATAATCCTAAAATTAAGAGGTTACTCTTCGTTAGCCGCAATTATCTCGGTGAGTTTAGCACCATTCTATACTTGGCTTATCAAGCCTGAATACACACTGCCCGTCGCGATGCTCTCTTGTCTGATTATTATTCGTCATCAAGGCAACATTCATCGTTTACGCAACCACACCGAAACCAAAGTCATCAAAAAAGACTAAGCCGCTCACCTTTGCATCACTAGAGAAGATATCGACAAAACAACGCAAGGCTTGTTCGCCAACAAACGAATAAAACAACTGACAACGGCAAGCCCATATAAGCCACAAAATGGCCTCCGCGCTCGTTCTGGAATGAGGCGATCAAAGCCACCCCATCGAACACAATAATCTATAAGGGGTTTGCTGCAGGCAACTCGTCTAAAGGCCAACGCGGCATGGCTTTCACCGATAAACCTTGCGTTTGGCCCGCTTTAAAACGCTGCATCCCCGCATAAGCGATCATCGCACCGTTATCGGTACAAAATTCAGCGCGAGGATAAAACACCTGACCACCACGTGATACCAATAATTCACCGAGCTGTTCGCGTAAAGCTTTGTTTGCGCTCACACCGCCGGCAATCACTAAACGTTTTAAGCCAGTTTGTTTCAGGGCGCGACGACACTTAATAATAAGAGTCTCAACCACGGCTTGTTGAAAAGCCAAAGCAATGTCGGCCTGAGTTTGTGGATCTTTGCCCTCGCTATCGATGGTATTTTTGGCGAACGTTTTTAATCCCGAGAAGCTCATATCTAAACCGGGACGGTCAGTCATCGGTCTTGGAAAGACAAAACGCCCGGCAGTGCCTTGTTCCGCTAAGCGGCTCAACGCTGGGCCGCCTGGATAATCAAGACCCAGTAACTTAGCGGTTTTATCGAAGGCTTCACCCGCCGCATCATCAATAGACTCGCCTAAAATTTGATACTCACCAATCCCATCGACTTCCACCAACAATGTATGCCCCCCCGACACTAATAGCGCTAAGAACGGGAATTCAGGCGGATTTTCTTCCAGCATTGGCGCAAGTAAATGACCTTCCATATGATGCACTGCCACCGCCGGTTTATCCCAGGCCATCGCAATACTACGCGCGGTGAGTGACCCCACTAACAAAGCGCCAACCAAACCGGGGCCAGCAGTATAAGCTACCGCGTCAATATCATCGGCACTACAATGGGCTGCTGCCATCGCTTCTTTAATCAGTGGAATAGTCTTACGAATATGATCGCGCGAAGCTAACTCAGGCACCACCCCTCCGTAATCGGCATGCAATTTTACCTGACTGTATAAAACATCGGCCAATAAGCCTTGCTGATCATCGTAAATAGCAATGCCGGTCTCATCACACGAAGTTTCAATACCTAATACGCGCATAGTGTTGCTTTTCCTGCTTGGTTACTGGCGTCAGTAACGTATAATCTCGCCCAAAGGCCTGCCAAAAATCGCAGCTATCTTACTTGTTCAGCGCTAATTTCACCAGTGACTTACAAATAGGCTTTACATTACCCCTCAGTTCGGCTTAAAATTCCGCACCATTTTTAAACACTCAGGCTGATATTTGTTCGGCCGTTAATAAACCGGAAGGTGATAGGCATATGCCAATCGTTAAAGTACGTGAAAACGAACCATTTGACGTAGCTCTACGTCGTTTCAAGCGCTCTTGCGAGAAAGCAGGTATTCTTTCTGAAGTTCGCCGTCGCGAGTTTTATGAAAAACCAACTACAACTCGTAAACGTGCTAAAGCGTCTGCTGTTAAACGTCACGCTAAGAAATTAGCACGTGAAAACGCACGTCGCGTTCGCTTGTACTAAGCGCAGTTAATAACCTATGTCATTAAAAGCGACGCTACAAGAAGAACAAAAAGCAGCCATGCGAGCCAAAGACAAATTACGTCTTGGCACACTTCGCATGTTGCTTGCGGCAGTTAAACAGGTAGAAATTGACGAACGCATTACCCTAGAGGACGATCAAGTATTGAGCATCCTCGTAAAACAGGTAAAACAGCGTAAAGATGCAGCTGAACAGTTTTCAGCCGCTGCTCGTCAAGATTTGGCCGACAAAGAACTCGCTGAGATTGCTATCTTGGAAACGTTCCTTCCTCAAGCGCTTAGTCCAGAAGAAATTGCCTCATTGATTGATGATGCAATCGCTAAGTCGGGCGCGGCTGGAATGCAAGATATGGGTAAAGTGATGGGGATCTTAAAACCTCAGGTGCAAGGTAAGGCAGACATGGGCGCGATTAGTGCCGCCGTCCGCAGTAAACTCGCCTAAGCCCATCTCTTAAATTACTCGAGCAAGCCGTGTACTCCATGAGTTCACGGCTTGTTTGTTTTCTAAAAACCGAAGACGAGGCTAAATGGCTGGAAGAATAGCGCAACAGTTTATTGATGACTTATTGGCTCGCACCGATATTGTTAGCCTAATCGATCAGCGTGTGCGTTTAAAAAAAGCCGGTAAAAACTATTCCGCTTGCTGCCCCTTTCATAACGAAAAATCACCCTCTTTTACGGTCAGCCAAGACAAACAGTTTTATCACTGCTTTGGTTGTGGTGCCCATGGCAACGCCATTAGTTTCCTGATGGAATACGACAAACTTGAGTTTGTTGACGCAGTGGAAGATCTCGCCAGCCAAATGGGCGTAGAAGTTCAGCGAGAAAACAGCAACGATAGTAAATTTGACCCAGCCAAAAGCCAACAGCAACGCCAGCAAAGTAAAGATTTATACGAGCTAACCGCGCAAGCCTGTCGCTTCTTCCAACAACAATTACGAGTGCATCCAAATAAACAACAAGTCATCGACTACTTAAAAGGCCGCGGCTTAAGTGGTGAAGTGGTGCAACGTTTCGCCGTTGGTTACGCATCAGATGAATGGGATGCATTAGGTAAAACTCTCGGCGGCTCGGCACAAGCCAGTCAGCAATTGGTGGATGCCGGTCTTTCTATCGAAAATGAAAAAGGTCGTCGCTATGACCGCTTTCGTGATCGGATCATGTTTCCAATTCGTGATAAACGCGGCCGTTATATTGGCTTTGGCGGTCGAGTTTTGGGAGATGGGACCCCCAAATACCTTAACTCACCAGAAACCAGCATTTTTCATAAAGGTCGCGAATTATATGGTCTGTATGAAGTTCGCCAGGCCTACAAACAAGTGCCTCAAATTTTAGTAGTGGAAGGCTATATGGATGTGGTATCGCTCGCCCAATTTGGGGTCGATTATGCGGTCGCGTCACTGGGAACCTCTACCACCCCAGAGCATTTACAGATGCTGTTCAGAGCCAGCGAAAAAATTATTTGTTGTTATGATGGTGACCGGGCCGGACGAGATGCTGCATGGCGAGCCTTAGAAAACGCCTTACCCCACCTACGCGACAATGTAGAACTTAAGTTTATGTTCTTACCCGATGGTGAAGATCCCGACACGCTGGTTCGCCAAGAAGGTAAAGATGGCTTTGAACAACGGATGAACGATGCGATGCCGCTGTCGCGTTTCTTATTTGAACGCCTCGGCCAAGACATCGACATCAGCACTGATGCCGGAAAAAGCCACCTCGCGTCGAAAGCTTATCAGTTAATCTCTCAGGTGAACGCCAGTTTTTACAAAGAAACTTTACTCACCGAGCTGGCCACCCAAAACCGAATGCTACGTAGCCAGCTGGAAAAAGAACTGGCACAGTTAAAACAAGCGGAACGCAGCCGACCCAATGCACAAAAAGCACTTAGCTTAACACCAATGCGTAAAGCCATAGCAATGCTCTTGCAGCGGCCAACTATTGCCAATGATTTACCGCCAAGCCCACAACTGAGCCAGGTCAATATTAAAGGAATGGCCTTGCTACAGCGGCTGATTACCGAGATCCATCAAAAACCAGATATTACCACCGCGCAGCTCTTAGAACGCTGGCGAGATTTACCAGAGCAAAAACACCTAAACGCCTTGGCCAGCTATAACCTGGAAATTGACGAATCAGGTTACCCCGATGAGCTACAAGATATAATCGCCAGCTTCATCGAACAACTGTTGCTACAACGTTACGACCAACTCAATATCAAATCGCTGAACGGCACACTTAGCGTAGAGGAGAAGCGAGAAATGCTACAATTAGTTGTTGAATTAAAGCCTTAACTCGGCTGTTTAAGTAATAAACAAAAAGATACTATATAAATGCCTTTAATATAGAAATTTTCACCCATACTTGATATAATTCTTCGTTTGCGCTTGCAGCGCTTACGTTTATGGTTTTGCTAGCTTAATCTACTTCGGATGACATCTATGGAACAAACCCCACAGTCTCAACTCAAACTCCTTCTCGCAAAAGGTAAAGAGCAAGGCTACCTAACTTATGCAGAAGTAAATGACCATTTACCTGCTGATATCGTAGATTCCGATCAAGTTGAAGATATCATTCAAATGATCAACGACATGGGTATTCAGGTACATGAAAACGCACCTGATGCCGATGACTTATTGTTGGCGGAAAACACGACCGACGAAGACGCAGCAGAAGCTGCGGCTCAAGCGCTCGCCACGGTAGAATCAGAATTAGGCCGAACGACTGACCCTGTACGTATGTATATGCGTGAAATGGGTACTGTTGAATTGCTAACTCGTGAAGGCGAAATCGATATTGCGAAACGTATCGAAGAAGGCATTAACGAAGTTCAGCGTAGCGTTTCTGAATACCCAGAAACCATCTCTATCTTGCTCGATATGTACGATAAGTATCAGGCAGAAGAGCTTAAAGTCAGTGACATCGTCAATAGCTTCATCGACGAAAACGAAGTCGCCGAAGCCGCGCCCACCGCGACTCACATTGGCTCAGAGCTTGAAGAAAAAGATCTTGAAGACGAAGATGAAGACGACGAAGACGAAGAAGAAGAAGACACAGGCCTAGATCCTGAACTCGTCAAAGAACGTTTCGAAACCTTGCGTGCTCAATATGACAAAACTCACGCAATGATTGCCAAACATGGCCGGACTTCTAAACAAGCGAAAGCCGAGATTTTTGAACTTAGCGAAATCTTCCACACTTTCCGTTTAGTGCCAAAATTGTTCGACAAACTGGTTGCCAGTATGCGCCGGATGATGGAGCGTGTTCGCACCCAAGAACGTCTGGTTCTTAAACTTTGTGTAGAACAAGGTAAAATGCCGAAGCAAGCCTTCGTTAAAGCCTTCTCAAAAGATGAAACCAGTGATGTATGGTTTAACGAGCATAAAACCTCTGCCAAAGATTACGCTCCGGCCTTAATGGAAGTCGACGAAGAAGTTCGCCGTTGTATCTTCAAGCTAAAATCAGTTGAACAAGAAACCGGCCTATCCATTAACAACATCAAAGACATTAACCGTCGTATGAGCATTGGTGAAGCGAAAGCTCGCCGCGCCAAGAAAGAAATGGTTGAAGCCAACTTACGTTTGGTAATCTCTATTGCGAAGAAATACACCAACCGTGGTTTGCAATTCCTCGACTTGATTCAAGAAGGTAACATCGGCTTGATGAAAGCGGTGGACAAATTTGAATACCGTCGGGGTTACAAATTCTCGACTTACGCCACCTGGTGGATCCGTCAGGCAATTACTCGTTCTATTGCCGACCAGGCGCGTACGATTCGTATCCCGGTTCATATGATCGAAACCATTAACAAACTCAACCGTATTAGCCGTCAAATGCTTCAGGAAATGGGCCGCGAACCCACTCCAGAAGAATTGGCAGAACGGATGTTAATGCCTGAAGATAAGATCCGTAAGGTGCTTAAAATTGCCAAAGAACCGATCTCCATGGAAACCCCGATTGGTGATGATGAAGATTCGCACTTAGGTGACTTTATTGAGGACACCACTCTGTCGATGCCTGTTGATGCAGCGACCGGTGAAAATCTCAAGTTTGCCACTCAAGAAGTACTGGCAGGCCTCACCCCGCGTGAAGCAAAAGTACTGCGGATGCGCTTTGGTATTGGCATGAACACCGACCATACGCTTGAAGAAGTGGGCAAACAGTTTGACGTTACACGTGAACGTATTCGTCAGATTGAAGCGAAAGCTTTACGTAAGCTTCGTCACCCTTCTCGTTCTGAGCAACTTCGCAGTTTCTTAGACGAATAGACCGCTAAACGGCGAATAAATAGGCGCTTAGATTCAAACGCATAGACAAGGCTGAGACTATTTTTTATAATCCAGCCTCGTTGCTACAGCCAAGCGCTTAGCACCACAAATTCGGCCCTTTAGCTCAGTTGGTTAGAGCACACGACTCATAATCGTTAGGTCCACAGTTCAAGTCTGTGAAGGGCCACCATATACAAAGGCGTAGAAGGTTAGTAACCACTACGCCTTTTCTATTTTTACTCTCTGTGTAGCAAATATGTAGCAGATTTCAGGCAGAAACCTGCTATCTCGCATACTTCTTAAAATTACTGAGTGAATTTACATCGGGGATAGGCTGAACAACCAATAAACGCATTCCCTGCATTCTTACCGCGCCTTGCCAATCGCTCGACCAACTCAGCCCCACATTTAGGACAAAGCTCACCAGATTGTCTCTGACGGCTTTTTTCAGCAACTAGTTTACGAACCATGTGCCTTGTGGTTAAGTGACGTTCTAAGGCCTCTTTTAAGCTTCAACTCACCAATCTTAACAACAAGCGCTGCAACTTCTTGCTCACTAAACTTACTTGTTTGAACTCTGCTGAATAGCGTGTGCCTTTGGCCATGGTTTTACCTTTTATAGTGAAGTTACATTTTTACCATAAAAAGTGTCGGGTGTTTTCAGGCCTTACCATTAAACTAGAATGAAAGGATAGAGAAATCTACAAGTTTTGTAGGCTCATAAATGTATTGCGACCAGAGTTTATCTACAAATCGCTCAATTAAAGATCAAGTAATGACTACCACAATAAACGGCGTCATACTCAATGAATAGCGGGTTATCACGGTTGAAAAAGGAAGTGAATGCTGTACATCTAACTTCTTGTACCTTATAACCTTCACTAAGCTGAATAGGCTCCCTGGAAATCTCTCTCAATTTCAATTCTGTAAATTCTGCGTCATTCTTAGAAATACAATCTAGTAGCCTGTCATAATCTACAGGTAACGATCTCAAAGATGATTGACCGTTAAACGAAAAACCAAGACTAGTTTGAGCACTACAACTAGGGAATTTAATAGAAGAAAAAACTAAGCTATTGACTGTGTAATCAAAAGAGGTGTCATTGCTCCCTGTAATGATGAATCCGCCTTTTCCATCATCGGCAGGAGATAGATATAAAGAGTTTGGGGCGATCCTTGGTTGACTAGACTTAATAATTGGCTTATTTAGTAACTCTTCCTCTGCATTTTTTAAATCTTCGTTAGACCCGCTATTTTCTAAGAAGTAATTATAGGCCCACTTCCGTACTGCCGGAATAGTTTTGTCTGCATCCGTATTAAGTATGTCAACAGCTAACTCAAAGTACTTCAATGACAGCTCTTTTTCCTTTTGTGCTGCGTTTACAGCAAGTTCTCTATCTTTCTGGGCTGTTGCATATTTATCATTGAGACAAAGCATAAAGAGCGGAATAAAAACAGCAGATAGGCCAAACTTAACCCAGCCCCCCCAGTCTCTGCCTTTATCTTCTTTGAGGTTAACATTTACATCTTGTGACAAAATCAATCCTTAATAGGGAAAACATTAATAACTTGTCGAAATAGAATATGGATTACAACAGGTGATTATCCCAATACGTTTTTGAAGTAAATTTACAGCTGTAGCTTAAGGCTTATTATCCCTAAACAACTAGTCGGCCCAAAAGACTTTAATCTTATTCGCCTAGCACCTTTACAATTAGGGATTTGGTTTCTTCTAATTCGTTAGAGAGGTTTCCCATTGGATAACCTTCTTTAACCATTTCCTCAACTTCGTGAACATTCTTGTCGAAGTAGCTTATCGCTGCTGTATATTCCACATACCTAAAATCTTGCTCTAAAGCTTCATCAATTGGATAAGCTGCTTCTAACTCTTCTAAAAATGCATCCTTGTAAACAACCACCTTAACAGGGTATTCGTGAGGTCTTGAGTCACCATGCGACTGCCACTGAAACCACTCCACACCCAATAAATGACCACTCATAGAAGGTGGCCCAAAAGCCTTGTAGGGTAATACTAGAGTCTTATCTTCTATCGAAGACTGATTGCATCCGGAGTTGAGGAGAATACTAGCAACAACAATAGGTAAGATTCGTTTCATGTTATTCCTCATGAAGCGCATTTTAGCTTGGCTAAATCAATTAACAAAAAGTCTTACCAAAACTTGATTGCTTTTGGCATCTTTAACCAATACTCCGTCTGGTAAAGCACTAGATCTAAACCTACACGCATCAAAAACATCTATAGGAGTACTAACAAATTTAGGGTTACTGGTTAGCTTTCTAATAGTATCATCTACAAAATCAGAATCCATATCTCCGTTAGTAATGAAGTATAAAAACTTACAGCCTTGCGTTATCTTTTCGACTTCTTGCTCACCGGAGATATTTATTACCGCAGTAAGCCACCAATCATTGCTAGAAGGCAAAAAGCTATCATGTTCATTTTCACGGATGATTGGCCCAGAAGTCCAATAAACCGATTCGACATCTAATCCATCGAGATTTACAAATTGCGCTAATTTCTCAACACTACGAGAGTACTCAATAAAGTTACGTTCTTTAGGTTTATCTTCATAGCAACCTGATAACCAGAAGATTCCTCCTAAGAACAGTAAACCGACCTTTAACTTAATTTAGCGCCCCAGTTTTAGGAATATACTGACCATTAGCATGTCTGAAAAACACATTGCACTCTGTTAGTTCAAAATCATTAGCTACCAGTTGAACATAAGGGTTTAGCTCAATGTATACATCAACATTACCAACTTCACTTTTTGACGTGCCTACAATCGCTTTGTAAACATTGTATTTTTCATCAATGAAATCTTCAGCAGTATCTAAGTTTGAGTTTGTCCAAGGCATTCTGAGGATCAAATCACCTTTACAGTTAGGCGCTTTTATCGGGAAAGAGTTTTGTTGAACCCTCACCTCGAATTGCCCGCCGTTCATAGCAAACTGATCTGCGCTAAACTCTTTTATTGAACTAATGCTTTGATCATTCAATGAAAGCTTCAGGTGATAATAGCTTTTGCCATTAGACGTTGAAGTAACGACATCTTCACTACTCGCGCAGCTAACGTTGCTGAGCATTACACCTGCACCAACGCATGCTATGGCTAACGTTTTTCTTATATTCATAATTATCTATCAGCTCTACATTCTATGGAGTTACAGGAGCAACGTATTTGCTCCACTTGTCTATGTACTCATGCGGAAGCCCTTTGCCTAAAGGCGTGTTGTAATATTGCTTCCAGTACCTAGCTTGGGCTTTAATATCACCAGCTTTTGGCAGTGCTGCAGGAACACGCATATAGAGAACTCTCGCCATAGCAGCAGCGTATTTATCGTTGTTTTCTAGTTCAGTGATTTTGTTCGCATTCGGAGAACTAAGAAATGAGATAACGTCTTTTGCGAGTCCTTTACGGTACTTCAAAAAATTATCCCAAATATCATCATGTGTAGCTGGCTCCATTTGAAAATAACCTTTAGCTGGACCGCCTCCAACCTGACTTCGATACATAAAGTTTAGACTTTCTTGTACCGCAGTACCCAATAGGAGCTCTTCGGCCGCCAAATTAGGACCACTTATCTTTAAAAGAACAGGCTTTATAACCTGCGTTCTAAACACTCTTGCTTTGCTCATTCTTGTAACTACTTGATAGTTTAAAGCTATATAGTAACTTAAAGACTAATGACAAAAAACACTAATAACAAATAAAGCATTAAACGTTCTACACATTTGGTTGCTATAACCACCAGCGTACATACTAGCTGTTTAAGCACTAAATCAGAGTGAATAGCTCAATAAACTAAACCATCACGATAGTATCGGCTAAAGTAATCTATTACCGACAACCCCAACAACAACAACAATCAGCGAGGCAACTAGAGGAAGCCACCAACGTATGTAGTGGCACACTAGATTTGGCCACCTGATTAGAGGTGATATCATCTCCTCAGCAGTTAACAGGTGACACAATGACAAAACGTAGCAGAAGAACATTTAGCCCCGAGTTTAAGCTTGAAGCCGCGCAGTTGGTTCTTAGTTAAAGTAGACATCCATTATAAAAAAACACAAACATTGATAGTTTAGACTGTTATCAGCATTCTTATCACGCTTTGCCAATCACTCGACCAACTGTGCCCCACGTTTAGGGCAAAGCTCACCAGATTGTCTCTGACAGCTTTTTCAGCAACTAATTCAGAGTTAAAGTGGACATCCATGATAAAAAACACAAATATTGATAGTTTAGACTGTTATCAGCATTCTTATCACGCTTTGCCAATCACTCGGCCAACTGTGCCCCACGAGCCTGTAAATTAAATTGTGTAATTGCTTATAATTAGGCCTGAACAGGCTAAGGATAAGCAACATGGATAAGAAAGCTCTCGAAGCATTTGCTCGTGAAGCCGCTAAGTCAATCAAGACCCCTTCAGATCTAGATGACTTTCGTAAAATGTTAACCAAGGTGACTGTTGAGACAGCGTTAAATGCTGAGCTTGATGACCACCTCGGTTATCAGAAACACGCTGAAAAGCCCGATAAGAATAGTCGTAATGGTTATTCATCCAAGACTGTATTGAAACTGCGAAGGCTTGAGGAGAGAATACCCTCACAACGACTTTAGATTAAGAAGAACAATATGCCTGATAATCAGCTATCGCTGGACAATCAAGTGTGTTTCGCACTTTACTCCGCTTCACTCGCAATGACACAACTTTACAAACCAATGCTGGAACCTTTGGGGCTGACATATACTCAGTATCTGATTTTGCTTACATTGTGGGAAGAAGACGGTATTGGCCTTAAAGATATTGGTTCAAAGTTAGGCCAAAAGTCAGGAGCTTTAACACCAGTGATAAAGCGAATGGAAACGGATGGCCTAGTACAGCGAGTTAGATTGCCTCATGATGAACGATCGTTAAGTGTCCGATTAACGTTAAAGGGACGTTCTTTAGAGAAAGATGCTCGAAATATCAACACATGTATTGCTGATGCTTGTGGTCTGGAATCGGAAGAACTCATTGATTTAAAAGATAAAATTATCCTTCTTAGAAAAAATATATCAAATCAAATAAAATAATAGTTGTGCGATAATAGTTATTGCGATAGCGTTAGTCCCAACGGAGCACCCATATGTGGGTTCTCTTTAACGCAAATAGTTATCGCAATAATCAATTGAGGGCAATTTAAATGAAATCAATTTATACCACACAAGCAACTTCGACTGGTGGTCGTGACGGACAATCCAAATCGGAAGATGGCAAACTGCTCGTAAAACTTAGTACGCCCCAAGAACTTGGTGGACTTGGAGGCGACGGTACCAATCCAGAACAACTCTTCGCCGCCGGCTATTCGGCTTGCTTTATCGGCGCGATGAAGTTTGTTGCGATGCAAGACAAGATCCGATTACTGAATGAGCCTACCGTGACTGCGAAAGTCGGTATAGGCGAAAATCCACAAGGTATCGGTTTTGCAATTGCTGTAGAACTTCATATTTCTCTACCTGGATTAGAGTATGAAACCGCATTGGCACTGGTCGAAAAAGCGCATCAAGTATGCCCATATTCAAATGCGACTCGTGGAAACATCCAAGTTGAACTAATTGTTGCAAATTAGAATTCATTGTTGAAAAGGCATTTAGACTAAAAGGTAAAGGAAAATGAAATTGACAAAATCTATTTTGGTAATGGCATTGTGTGCGAGTAGTTTCGGGGCTTTTGCTCATTCAGGTTCATACGGAGTTGAGCCTCATACTCAAAGCTTCTTACAAGCTTTGGAAGGAGGCCAGCCAATTGAAACGATGACACCAACAGAAGCCAGAGCAGTATTGACCGGTGCGCAAAAAGGAGCGGCTTTGGCACCTGCGTCAGTTAAAAGTTATACCATTAACGTTGATGGTCAAAAAATAGCTATTAAAGTGGTCAGACCCTTAGAAGCGGAAGGCAAACTTCCTGCTTTCATGTTTTTCCATGGAGGTGGATGGGTGCTCGGTGACTTTCCTACACACGAGAGACTGATTCGAGATCTAGTGGTTCGCTCTGGTACAGCTGCAGTATATGTTGATTACACACCGTCGCCTGAAGCGAAGTACCCAGTAGCAATCAACCAAGCTTACGAGGCAACGAAGTGGGTGGCGGAACATGGTGATCAAATCAACATTGATGGTAGTCGTTTGGCTGTAGCGGGCAACAGTGTTGGCGGGAATATGGCGGCAGTTGTTGCTCTGAAAGCCAAAGAAGCCGGAACGCCTAAACTCCGATTCCAATTGTTACTATGGCCAGTCACGAACGCCTCGTTTCAAACTTCTTCCTATGATCAATTCAGCAATGGTCATTTCTTAACGCGTGGAATGATGAAGTGGTTTTGGGATAACTACACAACGAGTCCGGTTGAGCGAAATGAGATTTACGCATCACCTTTACGTGCATCTCTTGAGCAACTTTCCGGTTTGCCGGATACATTGATTCAGACCGCAGAAAAAGATGTACTACGAGATGAAGGTGAAGCTTATGGCATCAAGCTTCAGCAAGCTGGTGTTAATGTCACTTCCGTTCGCTACAACGGTATGATTCACGACTTTGGTATGTTAAACGCGCTATCAACTATCCCCGAAGTTCAAGACTCATTGACGCAAGCTGCACAAGCTCTTGCTAACCATTTAACAAACTAAGTTCTAGACATCTTATTGATAGGTGCTTTGCGGAACCAGCAAAGCACCTCGTTTATAATTAATTTTCAATTCGCAGCACAAGTAATTTGAAAGTGCATTCATACTTACAACATCAGCAATTTCAGGTCGCCCGATAAATTGAGAGTCGATTGATCTAGTGGTCAACTAAAATTGGCCACCGTTTATAGTTTTCCCAATACAGTCGTTCAGACTCATTGGGAGAGTTAAAGTGGACATCCATGATAAAAAACACAAACATTGTTAGTTTAGACTGTTATCAGCATTCTTATCACGCTTTGCCAATCACTCGACCAACTGTGCCCCACGTTTAGGGCAAAGCTCACCAGATTGTCTCTGACAGCTTTTTCAGCAACTAATTCACGAACATTAGCTTTGTGCTTAAGTGATGTTTGAAAACCTCTTTTCAGCTTCAATACCTCAAGCTTAGCGGTGAGCGCTGTAACTTCTGGCTCACTAAATTTGCTCTCCTACTTCGAACGAATGTAACGCAGGCAACCACGTATATGCGTGACATTTTTAGGCATAGCGGTTTTGAAAGTGGCATCAACGGTAAAATGGGTAAAATGGACATCCATGATAAAAAACACAAATATTGATAGTTTAGACTGTTATCAGCATTCTTATCACGCTTTGCCAATCACTCGACCAACTGTGCCCCACATTTTGGACAAGTCTCGCCTGATTGCCTCTGACGGCTTTTTCAGCAACTAATTCACGAACATTAGTTTTGTGCTTAAGTGACGTTTGGAAACCTCTTTTAAGCTTCAATTCCTCAAGCTTAGCGGTAAGCGCTGTAACTTCTGGATCACTAAATTTGCTCTCCTGCTTCGAACAAATGTAACGCAGGCAACCACTTATATGCGTGACATTTTTAGGCATAGCGGTTTTGAAAATGGCATTGCCCACAAAGCATACTACGGAGATTTTGATGACCCAACGGATCTATCCTTAGATAACAATTTGGAACACTATGTGCCCCTCGACAATAGAAATCTGCGGCCAAGATGAACGCAGACTAGATTGTAACCATACTGTGGTTCTGTCGTGGTCATGGGAATGCTATTTCCCCCTGCCCAGTCCTCGCATGCACTATGCTTTAGTATAATCAACACTGACTAAGCAAAACGATGAACATACTGAAACGCCTCCGATTAAGCGCAATCACTTACAACCGAGGGCACCTCAACATCATGGTGAAATCCACACTGATGGCATGGCTACTTTTCGGTAGTCTGCATGCAAACAGCAATCCTGCTACATTGCGCCTGTACACCAATATATCGCCTCCCTATCAAGAAATACAAAACAACCAACTGGCAGGCAGTTCGGTTGAAATTTTAGCGTGTTTGATGGAAACACTCGATTGGCCCTATGCGGTTCAAACAGCGCCCTGGAAACGGGTTTACTCCCGGGTTAGAGCGGGTGAAGCAGATGGTTTTTTCACTTCCCTCCCTTTCCCTCAAGCCAATGACTTTGCTGCATTGTCCTCCCCGGCTGCCTTAGAGAAATGGTACTGGTTCTATACGTCTCCAGAGCTTGTGAAGGATAAGGTTGGCATTGTGCGTGGCGCCACTGTCGATCTGTGGCTGCAAGCTGCCTATCCGACGATTAAAGTGCAACGAGTGAATACCCTAGACCAGCTGGTCAAACTACTGATCAAAGGTCGGGTTAATAGCATTTTGATGGATAAGCAAACCTTTGAGAACGTGCAAAAGCAAACACTAGGAAAGGAAATTAACTCGCAATTCGAAAAATATAGTCCGTTGGGTTTCTACTTTTCTAAAGCCTACTTAGCCAATCACCCAGACTTTCTCGACGCGTTTAATCAGGCGTTGCCGAGGTGCGTCAGCTCACTGCCCACCCTGTCCAATACTGAGCGAGTCCTGATAGAGCGAATTGCCACAGAGAAAATCAGTGAATGGGTCAACAACCCGCAGGTGATCCGTGCTGTTGAGCAAAGTAATCAGCGCACATCTTCATTAACAGACGCCAACCTCGCTGACTTAAATAGCGGCCTGCAAAAGATACCAACAAGGTTACAAGCTAAAGTTGACTCAATGATCAATAGTGAGTTATCCGACTACCTCGAAGAGATCGCCGCTAACTCGGCAGGGCTTTACTTAGAGATAATCGTGTTTGACGCGCGAGGAGTGAATGTAGGGCAAAGTCAACCAACCTCCGACTATTGGCAAGGAGATGAAGCCAAATACAGCCAAACCTACTTACAGGGTAACGGTGCTATGTTTATCGATGATATTAACTATGATGCCTCCACACGCAACTTTCTGGTACAAGTTAGTCTGACCATAAGCTCCGCAGCAAATGATAATCCGATTGGCGGGGTGACTATTGGTATCGATATCGAAAAAGCGCTAATGACTTACTACTCGCCTAACGAGTAACCGATTAATGACAACTTCAAAATAGCTTAACCAAGAGTTAAAGTAGACATCCATGATAAAAACACAAAGACAGTAACAACGTTAGTGAAGTGAACACCACTGCAATCATTTAGTCCTCTGGCTGTTCTCATGCCAATTAACGGGTAAGTTTGCAAAAATGGCTCATTTCGTTGATTTTTGAAACAATACACGCCTCAGCAAAGCTGATGGTTCAGACATAGTTCGAAAGCAAGCTCGCGCTTAAGCGCGATTTAGCAAACGTTTGCTGCAACTTAAACCGGTCGTTCGTTGATGCCCCATATGCCGATGATATTGTCTGAGCAAGCGCTCTTGACCGACTGCGCCAGAAAAGTGCCGTTCAAACTCACCGCTTAAAGTCAGCCACTGTGCTTCATTTATCCCTAAGCGTTGGATGATGGAACTTTCTCCACTGTCGATGTAACCCCGTTTATCTTCTCTTACCATGCGTCCAGTCATATCGACTAACTCAAGGTAGTCTTTCAGCTCAAAGGGTAAGCCTTGGGGCATAGCCTCTCTTGGGTTACCCACAAAGGGAAACAGGTTTGTTGCCTGGGCTTGTTTTAGCTGAGCGGCTTTTGCTCGTCGTTGTACGCTGGTATGGGCCGAGTCCTCCGGAGTGCTCGCCATCTTGGCTCTGATGGGGTTTAGGTCTACGTAAGCCATACACGCCATGAGGGCGGCTTCATCCAAAAGCGCTTGGGATTTAAAGCGTCCTTCCCAAAATCGACCGGTACATTGGTCTTCTTGATTGGCGGCTCGCGCAATGTGTTCGTTTAAATGGCGCATAAACCAGCTTAAATCATACAGGCGAGTCCGATACACTTCGGCGGTGGCGCGAATGGCTTGTAGTTGCACCTCACTCAACTGCGGACGTAACTCAAGGTTGAGATACATCTGAGTCAGTAAGGTGCCCTGATGCAAGCTATGCCAGCGTTCTAACACTTCATCCATTGACCAAGCTTCTGCTTGAGCCCTATCGATATGCAATACAACATGCGAGTGGTTACTCATGACAGCATAAGCACAAACATCAATCGCGAACACCGACGCTAATTTGAGCAGATAATCTTCGACCCACTGGCGGCGGTGCTCATAGCTTTTGCCGGTTTGTTGCTCTTCGCCACACAGAAACGCCCGCCGAACACAACGCGAAACACAATGATAGTAGGGTGTATCCGATAAGCTCACCTGCGAGCGTCTTGGCCGAGGCATGATGATAACTCCCCAAACAAATAACTATTGATAGTTTAGACTATTATAAGCGTTTCGTTAGTTGGGGTGGGTGTCTTCTTGAATCGTTGGGATGGGTGTCTTCTTAAATCCCACAGATATTCTTAAATCCCACAGATATCCACATCCCTAAAAGTTCTTTCTGACCTTCGATATTTACGCCCAGAGCCAAGTAAATCGCCTTATTGACGAGCTGTTTGTTTTGGCGGATTTTCACCACGATGCAATCAAGGTAGACGATGGGATAGACTGCATCCAGTGGCCGTGATTGCCATTCAACAACCTGCTCTAGAACTGAGTCGGTAACTTTAGATATGAGGCTTGCAGAGACATCAGCATCGTACATTTCTTTGAACGTAGCGACGATTTCACGAGTTGTCATGCCTTTGGCGTAAAGGCTTAATATCTTGTCATCCATCGATTGAAATCGAGTTTGATGCTTACGAACAAGCTTCGGTTCAAACGAGGCATCTCGGTCTCGAGGTACATCCAGTTCAATCTCACCATCGTCGGTGATCAAGGTCTTGGATGAATAACCATTACGACTATTCTTATCGGGCTTTTCAGCGTGTTTCTGATAACCGAGGTGGTCATCAAGCTCAGCATTTAACGCTGTCTCAACAGTCACCTTGGTTAACATTTTACGAAAGTCATCTAGATCTGAAGGGGTCTTGATTGACTTAGCGGCTTCACGAGCAAATGCTTCGAGAACTTTCTTATCCATGTTGCTTATCCTTAGCCTGTTCAGGCCTAATTATAAGCAATTACACAATTTAATTTACAGGCTCTAAGAACACGAAAACCAGGCCCATCCCAATCTACCCTTTCAATACCTTGCTCTTTTAAACTCTTCTCTATTCTAGGCATACTTATTCGCGCAAAGCACAACCATGCCAACATAACTGAAAGCATAAATACACCACAGCCAATAAATGAAGAAACACCCAATAAGTACATCATCAGCTATAACAAAGTGCTATATGTCAGCCACTAACTCAGAGAAAAAGATGGATAAAACTAGTAATATACCTAACATTGCTATTGCAGATCCCCAAAGCCATAAAGCCAAGTACCAATCTCTTTTTGCGGCTAATTTACGTGTAGCGCTTACTGGGACAAATTGATAGTTTTGATCATTCATTCTTTCTGTTTTAAATAAAATAATCGTGGCATAACTCAGCACGCGGAATCCAAGCCCATCCCAGTCAACCCTTTCAATACCTAATTGATTAAATTCTCGTTCTATCCTTTTCATAGTCATATTTGAGAAAACTAACCACGCTATCATCATCGAAATAGCAAAAATAAAAAAAGCTAAAAGTAGCCAATCAGATACAGCTATCATTAAAGCGACCTCGGCACATAATTGAACACGCCTTCCCTATCATAAAGTTTTGAGACTCCATATTGCGCCCACTTGTCACCCTGAAGTGCCGCTAAATATGTCGCTCCAATACCTATACAGATGGCAATAACCCACCCCACAGGCGTAGCAGTTAGGCCGATAGTGATAGCTGCAGCAGTCACAGCTTTGGCAGCGGCAGCTCCTGCTAAAAATCCCATCGATAAACCCGCTGTTTGCACTACCGCAGTTTTCTGCCAATCTTTACCTTGTTCAAAATCCGCCTGCACGATTTTACCTCGTCTATATATATCGTAACCGAGAAGAAGATGACCAGCTCCTTTTAGCCCCAATGACATCCGCTTTAGGCTTTGTAGCTCTTTAACGTTTGTCACTCTAATTGGCGCATCCGTACGTGCACTTTTAGCTTTATTAATTCCACGAGTAGCATTATTAAGCACCGTTCCTTTACGCGCTTTAACAACCGATGTAGCTTTAGTTAGTTCAGTGCTAAAAACTTCATTAAGAGACTTCCATGCTGTGCGAGCACTAGACTCTAATTTCATCATCTGTATTTTAGGTAACTTAGCTTGGTGCACGGCTCTCACCGCCATTAAACTTCTTTCGTAAGCTTTTAAGCTGTTCTCTAAAGCCGCGCCTCGATTCTCTAGTAACCCAACTCCTGCACTCGCAAAATTAACCTTTTAGTCATTACACCTTCACCATTTGCAAAACAAAAGGTACTAAGTATTACTCCCACACTAATGCAGACAATTTGCAGTTTTGTCATAACAACAAGTTTCAATAAAGGAATGCCAAGATTACCATTCCTACTAATGAGCACCAAAGCCATAGTGATATGTACCAATCTTTTTTCGTAGCCAGCTTACGGGTGGCATCTACTGGAACGAAAGGATAGTTACTGTCATTAAGCAACTTGGTTTGAAACAAAATAATCGTTGCATAACTCAATACCCGAAAACCCGGTCCATCCCAGCTTCCACAACTGAAGCCCTGCTTTATCAGCTCGGGCTCTATTCGTCTCATGGTGAACTTTGCACTTAATAGCCAAGCTACCATTGACGACACAAAAGTAATCATGAAAAAAAGTGAACGCCAGTCCTCATAACTTAAAGGAGGATGCTCCATTACAATGACCTTGGTATACGGTTGAAAATACCATTTCGCTCATACAAGTTTTTAACCTCGCGTTTAAGCCGCTTCATCTGCTTTTGGGGTAGAGTAATCATAAGGTCAATAGATAAATGCTAGGAATACCATTCCTACTAATGAGCAACACAGCCATAGTGATATGTACCAGTCTTTTTTCGTCGCTAGCTTACGGGTAGCACTCACTGGAACGAAAGGATAATTACTGTCATTAAGCAATTTTGTTTGAAACAAAATAATCGTTGCATAACTCAATACCCGAAAACCCGGTCCATCCCAGCTTCCACAACTGAAGCCCTGCTTTATCAGCTCGGGCTCTATTCGTCGCATGGTGAGCTTTGCACTTAATAGCCAAGCTATCATTGCTGACACTCCAAGCATCAGAAAAAATAACTGTATCCAATCTGCGTAGATTGAAGGGGCATGCTCCATCATAAAGTCCTTGGAATACGGTTAAAGGTTCCATTTCGCTCATAAACGTCTTTAGCTAATTTTTCCTAAATCATCGCCTGCCACAGCAACAAGCGTTATTCTTAACTCAACTGCTCACTGACTATTTTTGTAGAAGTTCTGGAAAGAATACTGACAGAATAATCATACAAACCATCGCTATACCAAACGATCCCCATAGCCAAAGAGAAAGCCACCAATCAGTTTGGGTCGCTAACTGTCGAGAGGCTGTAACCGGAACAAATGGGTAATTATCATCATTAAGTCGCTTTGTTTTAAACAAAATAATTATGGTGTAGCTAAGAACACGAAAACCAGGCCCATCCCAATCTACCCTTTCAATACCTTGCTCTTTTAAACTCTTTTCAAGTCTGGGCATATTTATTCGAGCAAAACATAACCACGCTATCATTGCTGAAAACATGGACAAAGCACAACCAACAAACGACGAAACACCAACTACATACATCATAGTGAAGCAGGGATCCTATTAAAGACTGAAGTATCTCTGTCATAAATGCTTTCAGCTAAAAGTGCCTAGGCCATAAAGAAAAATGCATAAGTGAAACCTACAACCAACATCCCGATGCCGGATCCCCATAACCATAAGGCCAAGAACCAATCTTTTTTAGTCGCTAACTTTCGTGTTTCACTAACAGGAACAAATTGATAATTATCATCATTTAATCTATCTGTTTTAAACAAGATTACAGTTGCATAGCTCAGCACTCGAAAACCGAGGCCATCCCAATCGATCCTTTCAACACCTCGTAGCTCAAACTGCTCCTCGAACCTCCTCATTGAGATCCGAGAAAAACATAACCAAGCAACCATTGTTGATAGCCAAAATAAGCTGCATACAAACAAAAGCTTATCCGCAATCGTAATTGGCTCCATCATAATGCCCTTGGAATACGGTTGAACATCCCTTCTCGCTCATACACTTGTGTAGCAACTTTCTGTCCAATACCATCGAACGTTGTTGCTGCTAGGTAAGTCGCACCAATACCAATGCCTATGGCAATAACCCACCCTACAGGCGTAGAAGTTAGGCCGATAGTGATAGCTGCAGCAGTCACAGCTTTGGCAGCGGCAGCTCCTGCTAAAAATCCCATCGATAAACCCGCTGTTTGCACTACCGCAGTTTTCTGCCAATCTTTACCTTGTTCAAAATCCGCCTGCACGATTTTACCTCGTCTATATATATCGTAACCGAGAAGAAGATGACCAGCTCCTTTTAGCCCCAATGACATCCGCTTTAGGCTTTGTAGCTCTTTAACGTTTGTCACTCTAATTGGCGCATCCGTACGTGCACTTTTAGCTTTATTAATTCCACGAGTAGCATTATTAAGCACCGTTCCTTTACGCGCTTTAACAACCGATGTAGCTTTAGTTAGTTCAGTGCTAAAAACTTCATTAAGAGACTTCCATGCTGTGCGAGCACTAGACTCTAATTTCATCATCTGTATTTTAGGTAACTTAGCTTGGTGCACGGCTCTCACCGCCATTAAACTTCTTTCGTAAGCTTTTAAGCTGTTCTCTAAAGCCGCGCCTCGATTCTCTAGTAACCCAACTCCTGCACTCGCAAAATTAACCTTTTAGTCATAACAACAAGTTTCAATAAAGGAACACTAGGATTACCATTCCTACTAATGAGCACCAAAGCCACAGTGATATGTACCAGTCTTTTTTCGTCGCTAGCTTACGGGTAGCACTCACTGGAACGAAAGGATAATTACTGTCATTAAGCAATTTTGTTTGAAACAAAATAATCGTTGCATAACTCAATACCCGAAAACCCGGTCCATCCCAGCTTCCACAACTGAAGCCCTGCTTTATCAGCTCGGGCTCTATTCGTCGCATGGTGAGCTTTGCACTTAATAGCCAAGCTATCATTGCTGACACTCCAAGCATCATAAAAAATAACTGTATCCAATCTGCGTAGATTGAAGGGGCATGCTCCATCATAAAGTCCTTGGAATACGGCTATATATACCATTATGCTCATGGGCGTCTTTGGCTAAATTTGCCTAAATCATCGCCTGCCACAGCAACAATCGTTATTCTTAATTCAACTGCTCACTGACTATTTTTGTAGAAGTTCTGGAAAGAATACTCGACAACCAAGCAACCATTGACGACACAAAAGCAATCATGAAAAAAACTTAAGCATATCTATAAAAATTAGTGACTCTAACTCCATATAGACCATGTAGCTATAGATAGAAGCAAACCAATACCAGAAGACCATAACCATAAAGCCAAGTACCAATCTAGCCTTGTTGCTAACCTTCTAGTTTCTCTAACAGGAACAAACTGATAATTAGAGTCATTCATCCTTTCTGTTTTGAACAGAATAACTGTTGCGTAGCTAAGCACCCTAAAACCAGGTCCATCCCAATCTACCCTACTTATGCCTTGCGTTTTAAACTCCCGCTCAAGCCTCACCATGCACTTTCTAGAAAAAGCCAGCCAAGCTATCATTGTTGATACCCAGCAAAGCCCCCCGAACAGTTGAGCCCAATCTGCAAAAGTTAAAGCGGTATGTTCCATTACAATGACCTTGGAATACGGTTAAAGGTTCCATTTCGCTCATAAACGTCTTTGGCTAAATTTTTTCCAAAATCATCTCCGGCTACAGCCGCCAAATAAGTCGCTCCAATGCCAATACCAATTGCAATTACCCACCCTACAGGCGTAGCAGTTAAGCCGATAGTGATAGCTGCAGCAGCCACAGCCTTTGCTGTTAAAGCTCCAGCAATAAAGCTTATAGACAAGCCTGCAGTTTGAACTACCGCAGTTTTCTGCCAATCTTTACCTTGTTCAAAATCAGCCTGCACGATTTTACCTCGTCTATATATATCGTAACCGAGAAGAAGATGACCAGCTCCTTTTAGCCCCAATGACATCCGCTTTAGGCTTTGTAGCTCTTTAACGTTTGTCACTCTAATTGGCGCATCCGTACGTGCACTTTTAGCTTTATTAATTCCACGAGTAGCATTATTAAGCACCGTTCCTTTACGCGCTTTAACAACCGATGTAGCTTTAGTTAGTTCAGTGCTAAAAACTTCATTAAGAGCCTTCCATGCTGAGCGAGCACTAGACTCTAATTTCATCATCTGTATTTTAGGTAACTTAGCTTGGTGCCCGGCTCTCACCGCCATTAAACTTCTTTCGTAAACTTTCAAGCTGTTCTCTAAAGCCGCGCCTCGATTCTCTAGTAACCCTACACCTGCACTCGCAAAATTAACCTTTTCTTTATTCACCCATTGATTGAGTCTACTGGCGGCAGGAGCAATCTGCTGGTCAAATAACTCGGCCAAACCAAGTGTTATGTCGCTGCCTAGCTGAGCATTTACATTGGCTAACGAGCGACGGTGACAAGAAGGGATAGTTTGCAGTTGTCTGCATTGCTGCATTGAATTGGTAGGAGTGCTGCTTCCGCTTGAGCGAACAATATAAGGCGTTCCTGCATGAAGAAAACTACCGGATTGCAAAGAATTATCATTTAAGAATGTATTAAACTCTGCTTCACTCGCAAAATCAGCAGGCTCTAACTGACGGCTCCGAGTACTAAGATAAATCTCCGCTTGTTCACTCACAGTTTGTTCCTTTTACTGTCAAAACAAAAATGAAGGAACACGGTAAATTTAAATAACAAATAAGTCAATAGCAATCGGGAAAACTATTTTAGCAATGACTTGCTTAGAGCAGCTAGTATGGGCATCCACGGTAAAAACTACTTCGCTTAAGCAAGGTTTTTGCATTGGACGCCCCCGTTTAGCTTCATCGGCGTATATCGCACCGCAAAGTGTTTTCATACAAATGCGGATCCTCCACTTAACTGAGTAAGTCGGCAAATTCTTGATGAAGCGCTTTTCCCTTATCGGCTAAATGATCCAGTAGCGACAACATGCTGCGATTAATGATCCGCTCGGCAGGAAAGGCGTTCGCCTCTAGTAGCCCCAAGGCTTTATCGAAGCGGCCTATGTCGTAGGCGATGTGCGCATCTGAACCAATACTTAAAGGCGCATCGTGTTTTTTAGCCAGTTGAATGATCCGTTCACAATTGGCTTCGCTGCCCTTACGAGAATGAATAAACGAACTGTTATTAATTTCCAAGGCTACGTTATATTCCGCCGCCGCTTTGACAATGGCTTCAGCATCGATAGGAAAGCTGGGGTTGCCCGGGTGGGTGATGACATTCACCAGCCCATTTTTGATGGTATTAAGCATGGCTTCGGTGTTGATATAAATGGACTTCGGTTGAAACACTTCCTGATGAAAGCCACATAAAATGATGTCCAATTGAGCCCGCATGCGCTCATTACAATCAATTTCTCCCGCTGGCGATTTGATATTGGCTTCAATGCCGCGAAGAATGCCAATGCCCTGATCGACCCGGGGAAACAAGGCGCAATTAATAAAGTGCCACTCATGTGGGGCATCGGTCATGTCTGGCCCGTGGTCGCTTACCGCAAACATCTTAATGCCATTCTGTTTGGCATAATGAACATAGTCGTGCAGGGTACTATAAGCATGGGTGCTGGCGATGGTATGTAAATGCAGATCGACTTCGGGTTTGATTTTCATAACGACCTCTAAAGTATGAAAGGGGAATCAGCAAGTTTATTGTGACTAAGATCCGTTCTGCCAACAAGTGAATAAGCGCTCTAATTCCATATCAACCATGTAGCTATAGATAAGAGCAAAGCAGCACCAGCAGACCATAACTACTGTAGCTTTAGTTAGTTCAGTGCTAAAGACTTCATTAAGAGACTTCCATGCTGTACGAGCACTAGACTCTAATTTCATCATCTGTATTTTAGGTAACTAAGCTTGGTGCCAATAAAGTTTGATTTAAAAGCATTGTTTGCTCGATAAATCAGCAAAAGTCGCTGACATTTCTAGAGCAGCATAAGGTCAGTTACCACGCTGCCAGAGCTCTATAAACAATCAATGTTAGCTTGTTGTTTGTTGAAACAAGTCCCTAGCCAATGAGTGAGAATTCTCGCTGGCCCTATTCAAAAACCACGCCCTAGAGTCTCTGGTTAAACTGACTCACTACATCTACCACTTGTTGCGCGCCACTTTGAATATCTTCCATCATCTGTCCAGCTTCAGTCGATAACTCTAGTGCTTCGCTAGCCTTCAATTCGCATTGAGAAATCAAATTAACCGCGTCGCCAGTTCGTTTGAGATTTTCTGAAACCATCATCACAATTTCTTCGGTCGTGGTATTCGTTCTCGATGCTAGTTGGCGAACTTCATCTGCAACAACAGCAAACCCACGTCCCTGCTCTCCAGCGCGCGCGGCTTCAATCGCCGCATTCAGTGCCAGTAAGTTTGTTTGATCGGCGATACCACTGATACTGTTCACCAATTCACTAATTTTTTGAGAATGATCATTTAAGGCAGCAATACCTGTGTTCGCTTCACTCATGTACTCTGCAAGCTCCTGCATCCTCTGATTGGTAGCCTTAATCACTTGTTGTCCTTGAGATGTCTGATGTCCAGTTTTCTCTGACACTTCATTGGCTAATTGAGCCGCTTCGGCTGCTGATTGTTCTTGAATCACTTGATCAGTAATCACAGTGGCGAACTTTACAACCTTATAAAGTTCTCCCCTATCGTTGTGGATTGGATTATACGAGGCCTCTAACCACACGGTTTGCCCCTGGCTATCAAGCCGCTTAAAGCGCTGCGATACAAATTGGCCACTCGCCAAGCCTCTCCAAAACGATTGGTACTCTAGAGAATTTGATTCTTCAGAGCTACAAAAAATACGATGATGTTTACCCACTATTTGTGCGTTGGTATATCCCATAGTACTTAGAAAATTATCATTTGCCTTTAATATCACACCATCAATAGAAAATTCGATAACCGCAGCGGAACGATTTAAGGCATTCAGCATGTCTTCTTGTTCGCGCGACATTTGAATAGTTCGAGTTAAGGCTGAAGCAAATAAGCTATAATGAGTAAGCTTGTTACTACTATTTTTAATCGGTTCTAAAATAGCTCGCAGCCAAGCCTCTTCAGCATTGCCCTTGTTCACTTGCAGCGCGCCATCCCAATGCACCGCTTGCTCAATTGCTTGCTTCATTCGCTTGTAATGTTCAGTGTTTTTCGCTTGATCTGGCACCAGGTCGGTAATGTGCTTATTAAGAAGATCCCCTTGCCTCAAGCCAAGTTCTTGTTCAAACCTTTTATTCACCGAAGTCACACGCCCCTTTTCATCCAGTGATATTCTCAACATTCCTTCTTCAAGACCAGCACGCGCTTGTTTAAGCATCTGGAGTTCTTCAGTTAACTTCCGGTTTTCTTTCAACAGTCGCTTATTAAAAAACATATTTCCCCCCGACGATCCGTAGACTTATATTTTGCATTCAAGCAAGCTAAGCCACCTATTGATAGTCTAGACAGCTGTGAAGGGATTGCCAATCAGAGAGCTTTTACTTTTGATTAATCCAATCATAGAACAAGCAACAGCAAGAACATCAACCATTATAAGTAATACTTAAAATAGCCATGACATGAAGGCGATTGTAGAATAAATTTGAAAAGACCAGAGTAAGTTGTGAAAACATATACTTTTAGAGCCGTATACAGCCTTATTTAAGTCAATTTAGTTCATGCTTGCAGCCTCTAAGTCTTCTACTTATGCACTCCGTGAGTTTGCTTATATTTTTGATATAATAGTATTTTTCAACAGCAGACCAGCAGTTTGCTTAATTACTTATTTGTTATTGTGGCGATTAGAACATGAATCAGAAAGTTAGTGCTCCAAAAGGGCAATTATTACTCCGAACCTTAGCCATGCCTGCAGATACCAATGCCAATGGCGATATTTTCGGCGGCTGGATCATGTCTCAATTGGATTTAGCGGGTGGTATTTTAGCCAAAGAAATTTCCAATGGCCGGATAGTCACCGTGTCGGTTTCCAGTATCACCTTCGAAAAACCGGTGAAAGTGGGTGATGTGGTGTGCTGTTATGGTGAGTGCAGTAAAATAGGCCGAACCTCAATGTCTATCGATCTTGAAGTCTGGATCCGCCAAGTGAAAGAAGATGATGTTGGTGAACGCTTCCAAGTTTGCCATGCAACCTTCAATTATGTCGCCATCGACAGCAATGGTAGGCCCCGCCCAATTAAAAAATCAGATTAATAACACATCATTAGAATATCAACAGCGCTTAGAATACTTGCCTCACTAAAAATCGGTAACTTACTTGGCTTAAAAGGAATGGAGATTACACCATGGTATTGATTTCACCAAAATCACACGCCCCATGGGGGCTTGCCATTGCTTTGTTTGCGGCCTTATTAAGCACCGCTTGCCAAGCAAAAATAAGCCAGAGTGATCCCTATTTAGCTTCGCTTAAAACCGATCTACAAACCAAACCATTCGACTTTGAAAAAGGTCAATTTCGCTGGATTAAGCTTGGGGATTTACGTCCCACTCAGGCGCTAATTGGCCATGACCAAGTGAATTACAAATTGGGGCGCTACCAAGCCGAACCACAAAAGATGTATCAAGAAATTTGTGAGTCTTATGGGGCAAGCAGCAACAAAGTAAAATGGAATGCACAGTCTTCCCCTTTGCAGCCAGCTAGCTTCAGCTGCTCACAAGCATTAGTCAGCCGCTCCAGTGATATAAAAACAGCCATCGTCGCACCCGACGGCCAACTTTACCTGACCGATGGTCACCATACCTTTAGCACTTTTATGGATATGCGCAGAGGAGGTGCAAACATGCCGGTACTGGTAAAAATTCAAGAGAATTGGTCAAAGCCAAGCACCCAAACCGAAACTCCAATGGCGCAATTTTGGCAAGATCTCGCTAGTAGTAACAATAGTTGGCAGTTTAGTGTTAAGGGCGCAGCAATAGATTACCAAGACATGCCAAAACATGTGGGTCGGCAATTTTTGGCCAACCAAGCTTTTCGCTCCCTAGTCTATTTTGCCAATGGCATAGGCTGGGATAAAACACAGGCAGCTCCAATTAATTTTCTAGAATTTCATTGGGGACAAACGCTGGCAGAAGACATCTCCATTGACCCAGCTCGTTTAAGCGATAGCGACTACTATCTCGCTAAAATAGAACAAGTTGCAAGACAGATGCTGGCCTATGCACCCGATAAAGTCATCGCCCAAAGCCACTACAGCGCCCAACAACTGGGACAAAAAAAAGCTTGGAACAAACAGAGCTCTAAACGCTTTAAGCAATTACTTTGTAAAGGCAAGAAAAAACATCTGGGTAAGCTCGGCTACGCCTTAAGCTACCAACACCCCGGCTTATTAACAGAGCTTTGCCACTAAGCCATGCGACTGCTTTGCTATATCAATATCCGCTTATCATGCTGCTGTCAGCATCAACTCTTAAGCAATCAGAGCAAAACCTTTAGCCTGAATAACTCTGATGGTGTTGCACTCGGTTAATCAACCACATAGCTTGTGCAATACCGGGTTCACATTGTGCTGCACTTGTTGAATTCTTGCTGCGCGTTTACATTCAAAACCACTGACTGGATATTGCTTATTCCAGGCTTGCATTAACTGTCGTTGACTCGCGCTCATCTTATATTTGGGGTAACTCGCTTCCATATATAAGTAACTTCTGGCAATTTGTCCGCGCGCAGACTCCGGAGGCTGAACCTTGCGATTTTTGATCCGCATATCACAAGAGCCAAAACTGGAAGCATTACTGCTAAGTAGAGTGAAGTTATAATTAGAGCGACTGGCATTCACCGCACCAATCGCTGGGAACAAATTATACAGATCAGCCTGCATCAAACGGTACTCAGCATTAACCTTTTCAGCACATTTTCGCCCTTTATAGGCTTTGCCCTTTGAGTTAACACACAAAGGATGACCTTTCCGCCACGCCACAAAACTACGGCCAAAATTTTCTGCTGGCACCACGTGCTCAGTTTCGTATTTAGCCAAGCGATTTTTATATTTTGGACTTGAGAAACCTCGATCCAGCGTCAATTTGCGTTGACTATCAAACCGAGCTTCACAATACAGGGTCTTCCTGTCGGAAGGCTCAACATAGACCTTTTCAAGTAATAAGCGCTTTGCCTTACTAAATGACTCAATGGTGAGATTACCATCGGCAAACACCGAGCTAGAAACAAGTAGTAGCAGCCACCATACAAAAGGGCGAAAAAGGGCGAAATATCGATTCAAGGCTTGGTTATCTTATGGTCACGAGTTGGCGGGCTAACAATCCACTGCTATTGGCAATGATGAGCCCAAATTTAATCATTAAATGATATAAATTTTATACGGTTTATTCCACAAAATGTCGCATAAAACTAAGGCAATGAAACCACCACCCAGTTGATAAAACCAACAATAATGGCAATAACCACAACTTAATCTAAAAAATGAGACCCTTTATTAAGCTCGAACAGTCACCATTTGCGCAACTAAACATGAATAATCACCACAAAATGTGCTTAATCACGGTCTAGCTGGCAGTTTAAAGAGACTAGCGGTTTGCAGCGCTTAAACGGTGGAGTACACTAGCGAGCTATGCAAATACAACGCAAATACAATTAAAAAGGACGAATTGATGAAGCTACATGCTGCGCTTAAAACCATGCTGCTTTCCGCTGCAATGATCTGTATCCCCCTTCAAGCGAAACAGGTATATGTTGCCACCACCGCCATTGTTGAACACCCAGCCTTAGACGCCGTACGCGATGGCGTGAAAGAATACTTGGCAGAAAATGGCTACAGCGGTGATGCACTTAAATTCACCTATGAAAGCGCCCAAGGTCAACCAGCAATTGCTTCGCAAATTGCTCGTAAAATGGTAGGCGACCAACCCGATGTCATCGTGGCCATCGCCACCCCCTCAGCGCAAGCCGCAGTGAGTGCCAGTAAAAACATTCCGGTGGTATTTTCGGTAGTCACCGACCCAATTGGTGCAAAAGTTGTCCCTAGCCTAATCAAACCCGGTGGCAATGTGACTGGCCTAAGCGACATGGTTAACGTTCAACAACAGCTCGAACTAATCAAAGAATTTATGCCTAATATCAAACGCTTGGGCATTCCTTTCAATCCAGGCGAAGCGAACTCTGTGGCAATTGTAAAAGCGATGACCGAAGCCGCTGCTGCCATGGGTATCGAAGTGATCGAATCGGCTGCACCTAAATCTTCAGACGTGATGATCGCCAGCAAACAACTTGTGGGTAAAGCTGATGCCATCTACTGCTCCACCGACAACACCATTATTAGCGCCTTTGAATCGGTAGTAAAAGTAGGGATCGATGCAAAAATCCCAGTATTTGCCGCAGATACAGCTTCGGTAGAACGAGGTGCGGTTGCAGCTGTCGGTTATAACTACGCCGACTTAGGCCATCAAACTGGTGAAATTGTACTACGCATCTTGCAAGGCGAAAAACCTGGCAACATCGATGTAAAAATGGCCGAAGGCACCGATCTTTATGTGAACCCTAAAATCGCCCAACGCATGGGGATTGAGGTTCCGGCGAGTGTGCTTAAGCGCGCCAATAAGATCTTCAAATAATAAGGCCATATAATGTCAATGTTTGCATTTTTAGGCACCCTTGAAATCGGCTTTATCTTCGGGTTGGTCGCCATCGGTGTTTATTTGACTTTCCGCATTTTAGACTTTCCCGATCTCACCGTAGACGGTAGTTTTACCTTAGGTGCGGCAGTCACCGCTTCACTGATTGTGATGGGGGTAAATGCCTACCTCGCCACACTCATTGGAACCCTTGCGGCAGCTTGTGCCGGTTTAGTTACGGCATGGCTCAACTTGCGTTTTAACATTTTACACTTGCTGGCCAGTATTCTTACCATGACTGCCCTATACACCATTAATCTGAGGGTGATGGGCAAACCAAATGTCGCCTTGATTATGGAACCAACGGTGCTCACACCTTTTGAAGGTTTGGGCCTGGATAACATGTATCTCAAGGTGATTTTTGTCGCAGTATGCGCGGTACTTGCTGGCATCGCTGTCGCTTGGTTTTTAAATACCCAATATGGCCTAGCCATGCGTGCAGTCGGGGCTAATCCCCGCATGGCACAAGCCAATGGGATAGTGGTGAAAGAAAAAGTCTATGTGGGCTTGGCATTATCCAATGGCTTAGTTGGCTTAGCGGGCGGCCTATTCGCCCAAACCAACGGCTTTGCTGATTCCACCATGGGCATTGGTACCATTGTGGTGGGTTTAGCGGCAGTGATTATTGGTCAATCCTTGTTTGCCAGCCGCTCAATGTTAGTGATTATATTGAGCTGTATTGTTGGCTCGTTACTTTATCGGGTGGCGGTATCGATGGCCTTAAACGCTGATTTCCTTGGCTTCACCGCCTCCGACTTAAACCTGATTACCGCGGTGTTAGTTGGACTTGCCTTAATCTTTCCGCAGTTACGTAACGAGTGGAAAGCCAAACGCGCTAAGGAGGCCAACCAATGATCCTTTGTGAAAATTTACACGTTACCTTTAATCGCGGTTTACCCACCGAAAAACTGGCATTGAGGGGCATCGATTTAACCATTCCTCAAAGTCAATTTGTAACCGTGATTGGCTCTAACGGTGCAGGTAAGTCAACCTTGCTCAATGCCATTGCTGGAGACGTATCTTCCCACAAGGGCAAGATATTTTTCGATGAACGCAATGTGACTTCCCTACCGGCCACTGGACGCACCAAAGATATTGCCCGAGTATTTCAAGATCCCTTGGCCGGCACCTGTGGTACGCTCACGGTTGAAGAAAACATGGCTTTGGCTTACGGGAGGGGCAGTCGTGGCAAGCTGAGTACAGCGCTCAATTCATCCTTGCGCAAATTGTTTCGCGAGCAGTTGAGTCGTCTTAATCTAGGTCTAGAAAATCGCTTAGATGCCGAAATGGGTTTGTTATCGGGTGGTCAACGACAATCGGTAAGTTTGCTGATGTCGGCCTTGCAACCCAGCAGTATCCTGCTATTGGATGAACATACCGCGGCACTCGATCCAAAAACGGCGGCCTTGATCATGGATATATCTTCACAAATTATTGCCGAAAAGCAACTGACGGTGATGATGGTGACCCATTCGATGCGTCAAGCATTGGATTATGGCTCGCGCACCATCATGCTACATGAAGGCAAAATTGTGTTTGATTTATCTGGCGAGACCCGCGCTAACAGTGAAGTAAAAGACTTACTAGAACTGTTTGCCAAGGCGCGTAACGATGATACCGAGCTAGACGACGACAAGTTATTGTTAGGCAGCTAAGTTTGACGATTCATCGCGAAACTTAAACCAGCGAAGGGCCTTGGCGCTTCGCTGGCTGTTCCTCCAGCACTTATTCCCCTCCTTTTTCTATACGCTTCACCGATTAATCAACAATTGTTTCTTCACATTTGTTGAATCCTTTCTTTACACAAGTGTTCGCATGATTCAGTAGTCAATCATTATTATTGATTGTCCGTGTCTACTGATACATAGTAAAAAGCTTGATAATCAGTTAGTTGTTCGTTGTGTGACGAAGCAAGGAGGGAGAGTTTAATGAAAATATTAGGGCGACTGATATGGCTTGGTGGTGTCATTTGCCTGGCAAACTCAGTTTTAGAAATATGGCCAACAGCAATCGAAGCCGGGCATTATTTAGCCATTTCATGGTGTTCTATTGCGGCTGGGTATACTGTTTATCGTTCGACCTTAATTTATCAAACTGATCCGCACTCTTACTTTCGTTCATATAACTAGGTGGTGCTATTTATCTATCTGCTTATCATTGGCTTGCTTTCCATCCAAGGTCAATTGCGTTTCTTTTAATTATGCGGCTGTATAGCACCAATAGTTGCTAATCAATGTTCAACTAAAGATTTGCTTATTACCCATTGCTCACGCAAAAAAAGGACTGGCAAAGCCAGCCCAAGACTCAGGGAAATGAGTGTTTATGCAACTTGTTTTTGTTGTTCTTCATCACTACTAGGTGCAGTGAGTAAGTATTCAAAGGCCGCTAAAGAAGCTTTAGCACCTTCGCCCATAGCCACTACAATTTGCTTGTAAGGCACTGTAGACACATCACCACAAGCATAGATCCCGGGTACCGAGGTTTGACATTTTTCATCAATAATAATCTCACCGCGCGCCGTGGTATCGACCACCGAGCTGACAAACTGACTGTTGGGTACCAGTCCAATCTGCACAAAAATGCCCTGTAACTGCTGCTGCTGTACTTCACCACCGTCGCGTTCTTGATACTCAAGCGCGGTAACTTTACCCTTCTCTGCAAGCACCTGTTTGGTGGCAACATTACGCCGAATTTGAATATTTGCGGTAGCTTCTGCCTTATCTACCAACACTTGGTCTGCACGCAGTTCAGGCATAAATTCAAACACGGTGACCGATTTCACGATATTGGCTAAATCGAGTGCTGCTTCGATACCGGAGTTACCGCCACCAACCACTGCGACATCTTTGCCCTTAAAGAAGGGGCCATCACAGTGAGGACAGTAGGCCACGCCATTGCCGATGTTTTCTTTCTCACCCGGCACGCCCAGTTCACGCCAGCGAGCACCAGTGGCTAAAATAAGCGTTTTGGTTTCAATTTCTTCACCAGTGCTCAATAGCAACTTTTTACGATCACCTAGATCTATCACCTCTGTTACTCGAATATGTTCTTTGGTGGTGATCTCGTAATCATTCATATGTGCTTGTAAGGCACCTGCAAGCTCAGGGCCGGTGGTTTTAGACACCGAAATTAAGTTTTCAATGCCCATCGTATCTTTTACCTGACCGCCCAAACGATCGGCTATTAAGGTCACCTTTAAGCCCTTGCGAGCACTGTAAATAGCGGCACTAGCACCCGCAGGGCCACCGCCAATCACCGTGACATCTTGTAAAGGAAGCGCCTCAGCAGCGCTGCCTTTAGCTGCCTCTGGGTATAAGGCTAACAACTTGTCTACTAGCTCGGCTGCATCCACCTTACCATTGGCAAATAATTCACCATTTAGGTAGACCGAGGGCACACCTTGAATGTCGCGAGTCTTAATTAAATCGGGGTATAAACCGCCATCAATCATTTCACTGCTAATGTTCGGATTCAGCAGCGCAAATTGGTTTAATGCCTGAACCACTTCAGGACAGTTATGACAGCTTAGGCTAACAAAAACTTCAAAGTGTAATTTGTCTTTGATGTTGGCAATGGTCGACTTCAAACGCTCATCTAAGCGAATCGCCGTACCAGAACTATGTAAAATAGCCAACACCAAGGAATTAAATTCATGGCCGCCTGGAATACCTGAAAATTGAATACCAGTGGCTTCTCCATCTGCTTCAAGGGTAAAGCTAAGTGGGCTGCGAAGCTCGCCCTGGGTATCTCGCTGTTCAATGCTAAGCTGTTCGCTTACGCCACTGATCCCAGTAAGATAGTCCACTAATTCTTGTCGTTTACTATGCTGACCAGTTTGAATCACAAGATTCACGCTGTTTTGCATGGATGCCGTGTATTGTTTTAAAGCGTCTAAGATTTGTTGAGTAAGCACAATAAGTCTCCTGATGTTTGCGTCGTTAAGCCCTATTGGCTCAAGCAACAAATTCAATAATTATCAGGGCCGAACATCTGGCCCCGACTCGTCTTGATTCGCGAAGGCTGCGAATCATTACTCATTAGATTTTGCCGACTAGGTCTAAAGATGGCGCAAGCGTCGCTTCACCTTCTTTCCATTTAGCTGGACATACTTCACCTGGGTGAGCAGCCACATATTGGGCAGCTTTTACTTTGCGCAGTAAGTCTTCAGCGTTACGGCCAATCCCTTCAGCAGTGATTTCTACCGCTTGGATGATGCCATCAGGGTCAACGATGAAGGTACCACGGTCAGCTAAGCCTTGTGCTTCACGCATGACTTCAAAGTTACGTGTAATCGCGCCATTTGGGTCACCAATCATGGTGTATTGGATTTTACCAATGGTTTCTGAAGAATCGTGCCACGCTTTGTGCGTGAAGTGGGTATCGGTTGAAACCGAGTAAATTTCTACGCCACGAGATTGAAATTCGTCGTAGTAGTCAGCCACGTCGCCTAGCTCAGTTGGACAAACAAAGGTAAAGTCAGCTGGATAGAAGAAGAAGACCGCCCATTTGCCTTTTAGATCCGCGTCACTTACCTCGATGAATTCACCTTGTTTAAAAGCACTTGCGTTAAAAGGTTTGATTTCAGTGTTAATTACAGACATTTAATTTCTCCAGTCATAATGAGTTGTTATTAGTTAATTTGGTCTGCCGCCTTGGCAGTGAAGCTATAATGTCTCGGATCGAGCTTCGGTTACAGTTGGAAAAATTGAAGTTGACCTTCTGTTTTTTAGAACGCATATTGAATATTTGAAAATATAGTGAATCATCAAATCACTTGAAGGTCGCTGTATTGGTGACTCAAATTTTAAATAGAGAGCGGTATATCTATGATCTCCTTGAAGCAAATTCATTACGCGCTAGCCATTGAACAGCATTTGCATTTTAAGAATGCCGCCGATGCTTGCGCAGTCTCTCAATCGGCCTTAAGCACTGCCATCACCGATATGGAACGTAAACTTGGCTTTCAGGTATTTGAGCGAGACAACAAAAAAGTACTGGTCACCCCCTTGGGAAAACAACTACTAGAGAAAGCGCGAGCAATTTCATTGCAAATGGGCGACATCGGCAAACTAGTCGAGTCCACTCAAAACCCACTAAGCACGCCAATGTCGATTGGCGTGATCCCAACCATTGCGCCTTATCTACTCCCTTTAGTATTGCCTTCGTTGCTGGAAACCTATCCACAGTTAGAACTCACCGTAATAGAGGATCAGTCTCAGCAATTGGTCTCGGAAGTCACTAACGGTAAGCTCGATGCTGCGATTTTAGCGCTTCCCTATCCATGTCAGAACTTATTGCACTTTCCATTCTGGCAAGAGGATTTTTATTGGATCGCTCATAAAGACAATAAAATGACCACCCAAGCCACGGTCAGAGCCAAAGAAATGCAACAATCTAATTTAATGTTGCTCAAAGAAGGGCATTGTTTAAAAGATCATGTACTGTCGGCCTGTAATATCTCATCAGATGCTGGCCATAGCCTCAGTGGCACTAGCCTAAATACGCTGATCGAATTAGTGGTCAGTAAAATGGGCACCACCTTGTTGCCACAAATGGCCTTAGAAAGCTTGGTACAACATCGCCCTTCTCTGGCCTCGGTGCGCCTCGATGAAAAAGGCCCCCATCGAGAAATCGCCTTTGTGGTGCGCCCCAACTATCCTTCGGTAAATAACATCGAACGATTAGGCAGCTTTATGCATGATAAACTCACCAGTCATTTCCAACAGCATGAACGCTGTTGAATCGAGGCTCACAAATGACGTCCATCGATAAGCACAATCATTTCAACAAGGGAGAGATTGGCTACATAACGGGACAAATAATTCACTAGCAAGTGTCACACAAGCCGTAAAAACGAGAATGAAGAGAGCAGGTATACTGCAGCATACTGAAAATATGTGTTCATAACTCTTCCAATAAATGCAGTCTTAACTAACGGAATATAAAGCGTTTATGACCTATTTATTTCTATGTTTAATGTCCTTGCTGCTTGTTGTCAGCTTCGGTGCTTACCGAAAACTCAAACAGCAACAACTGCGTCAAGAAAGCATTCTCGCCAGCCTAGCTGAAGGTTTAATATTAACCAGCGAGCAGGGCCAGATCCTGTATATGAATCAACCATCTATTCATTTATTAAATATCAAGACGAAGGTCATTGGTCAGGCTATCAGCACGATTCTTCCCAACATTGAACACTTGGCAGCCAATCAAACACGTCAAAGCTATGGTTTGTTAGCCACAAATGAGCACTTAGAATTTGAACTGACACTCATCATTCAAGCCGACGGTAACCGCTTATATATACTCCACTCAGATCAATTGGGACGAGCACAACCAGAAGAAGTAGAACGTTTTAAACGTAGCCAATACTTTGCCCGTATCGGCACTTGGGACTGGGATGTAAATACCGAGCAACTGTATTGGTCGGATGCAATTTATGCCATGTTTGGGTATAAAGTCGGCGAAATACAGCCTAGTTACCAACTGTTTTGTAATAGTGTGCATCCCGAAGACCGAGAAAGAGTGAAAGCTGGTGAACAGCGCTGCATCGAAACTGGCGAAAATCACGACGAAGAGTATCGAGTGGTTTGGCCCGACAGCAGTATTCACTGGGTCCGTGAAACGGGCAATGTGGTGAACGATAAAAATGGCAAAGTAGCAAAAATGATGGGGGTGGTACGTGATATCACCGAAGAGAAGAATGCCGAAAATGAGTTAATGAAGTTAGCGCATATCGATACCTTAACCGGTTTACCGAATCGACTTGAGTTAGAAGAAAAGTTAGCCAAAGCCATCAACCAAGCCAAAGCTGAACAGAGTCGCGTTGCGCTGATTTTCATCGATTTAAATAAATTTAAAGACATTAATGATAACTATGGTCATCACCGCGGCGACCAAGTATTAACCGCAACCGCCAACAGATTGCGGCATACCTTAAGAAAAACCGACTTTATCGCTCGCATTGGTGGTGACGAATTTGTCATGATTTTACAAGGATTAGAACTCTGCACCGAGCCCCCTCAAGAAGGGGAGCTAATGGCAATCAAAGTTCTCAACAAATTATCTAAGCCCATCGAAGTTGCAGCCACATCCCACGAGATTGGCGCAAGTTTAGGTATTGCGCTATTCCCCGACCATGCTAACAACATGGATGAATTATTACACATCGCCGATCAAGCCATGTATCAAGCGAAACGTCGTGGCAAAAATAAATTTCAATTTGGCAGCAAACACGAGTCGCTGCCTTTGCAAGGTGAGAACTAATGGCTAAAGTTAGTAGAATGGAAGACGCCAATCTATTCAGAGCTCCCAAGCATGCTAGCAGCTTCCGTTCGGCTTATCCCTCAACAATCACAAACATAAATAAATGTAAGCCAGTGCTGTTCCTAGAGAGAGGGGATCCTCAAAGCTAGTCAGAGTACATAGAATACGCCATCTCCAGTATTGCTGACTGCTAAAGTCAGCCAGATATTCCACCGAGCCTAAACCAACAAGACTCCAAACCACAGTCAAAAAAACCAACAAGCAAGCATAAACTCTATATTTTTATTTACATTTTACTTACATCCCCAAGCAATGTTAGATTTTTACTTAGATAGACAGCACAACACACTATAGAAAGCTACTCACAAGGATGTTTCGTCATGTCTCAAGCTCGCTGTAATTCCTATTATTCGGCAACCATCAAACATGAAACCAACTACCCCATATTGACAGGGGAATTAAGCGTAGATATTGCAATTATTGGCGGCGGCTTTACGGGGATAGCGACAGCACTAGAGCTTGCCGAAAAAGGCTATAAAGTGGCGCTAGTTGAAGCCAATAAAATTGGCTGGGGAGCCAGCGGACGTAACGGCGGTCAAGTCACCGGCAGTCTGTCTGGGGATCAAGCCATGACCAAGCAATTGCGTCATCAGATTGGCGAAGAAGCCGAAAAATACGTCTGGAACTTACGCTGGCGAGGTCACCAAATCATTCAAGATCGGGTCGCTAAATACGGCATAGATTGCGACCTAAAATATGGCCACCTGCAAACGGCTTATAAACCCGCTCATCTCCCTGAATTGCAAGCGATGTTTCAACAGGCAGAACAACGCGGAATGGGCGACGATATGCAATTATTGAATGCCGAACAGATCCCCGACTATTTGGGCTCGTCGATTTATCACGGCGGCCTCTTAAACAAACGGAACATGCACCTACATTCACTCAATCTGTGTATCGGCGAAGCACATGCTGCTGCAAACTTAGGCGTACAGATATTCGAACACAGTAAAGTACTTGAGATTATTGAAGCAGAGCCCTGCACGGTGGTCTGTGAGCAGGGACGGATCAACGCCGACTCGGTGCTAATTGCCGGTAACGCTTATCATCACCTAGCCCGTAAACAGCTGCGAGGATTGCTGTTTCCAGCCTCCTTAGGCAATATGGCAACCGTGCCACTCGGTGACCAGTTAGCGAAGTTGATAAATCCGCATGATGTCGCCGTATACGATTGTCGTTTTGTTCTTGATTACTATCGTTTAACCGCAGATAAGCGGCTGATGTTTGGTGGTGGAACCAACTATTCTGGACGAGACTCAAAAAGTGTTGCCGCTGAGCTAAGGCCAGCCTTGGAGCATACTTTCCCCCGCTTAAAAGGCATTGATATCGAGTTTGAGTGGACTGGTACTGCGGGTATCGTGCTCAATCGAATACCACAGTTAGGCAAAGTATCACCTCATGTATTTTATTGCCAAGGCTACTCCGGACATGGGCTTGCCACCTCCCATATCATGGGTGAAATCATGGCTAACGCGATCAGTGGTCATTTAAGCGAATTTGACGCCTTTAGTGCCATGAAGCAATTTCGGATCCCACTCAACGAGTGGTTTGGCAATCAAGCTTTAGCCATCGGTATGCTGTACTACAAAATGTTGGAGCATTATCGCTAAATTACAAACTTCGCCGCAGGCGATAAATATCAAGTAACGCGACCAGCCAACATGCCCCTAAGAGCAGCGTTGCAATATTTAACATCACTGCATCGCTTCCCGTAGGAGCTTGAGTCACCAACTTGGCAATCGTAGCTGCATCCAAAGGCACACTCCCATTAAGAATTTGCTCGCTCACTTGCGTTGCTCTCTGAATTGCCTGACGGCTCAAATAATAAAAAGCAGCAAGCGCGAGCCCTAGTAATACACTGCCACTCAAATATTTTTTTAAGTAGTAATGGCCCAAACCTGGAAAAATCAAAGCCGACCACAGCAGGGCCTTTGTCGTTTTTTTCACGGTTCCTCTCACTCATGATAATGCGTATAAAAAACCAATTGCTTAGTTAGTCACTTTCCAATTCGAAACTCGCTGATAGATCATGCCACATTCCTTTAAGGCCCGGCTGATTAAACCTTGCTGACGCAGTTCCCCAAGTCCTTTTTGTAAGGCGGTAAAAACAACCTTTCCTTGAGGATGTTGTTTGGAGACCATGGGTGAGGAGACCCTTTCAGCACAACTTTTACACCTCGAACAGGAACCAATCGAATACCCACCTTTGGGAAAACCATGGTTGATCAGAAAACTCATAAAACGTTGATAATTAATGATAATCACTCTAATCACTGCGATAGAGAGCGACTCAACAAACATTCCACTCACGATGATCTGCGAACTTTCAAACCTAAGGTTTACAATTTAAACGATTCTTCCGCCTTCGCACAGGACGTATTGCTGGCAATACCTAAACAAATGACGATTGATGAATCAAATCTTACCTGGCAGATAATTAAAATCCTATCCGGATAACCAGAAGCTCATATTGCAAAAAAAATAAACGACCGACCGAAAAACAAGAGAAAACGAAAATCGTCATCACTATCTTACAGCTCAAGATGTGTCTTAGAAGGGAGCATATCAAGCGATTCGCGCTATAGTCGGTAACGCGAATCTCTGGAACTAACAAGATACTTTAGGCCGCACAACTTAGCGAACTTCAGCCTTAACAGGCTTAACTCGGCCAGTCAAAGCCCGCAACTGCCGCGGCACAACTTGTCCCAACATCAACAAACATGGAGTGAGGATCAAAGTTAATAAGGTCGCAAAAGTTAAGCCTCCAGCCACCGCAGTGGCCAACTGAGACCACCATTGTGATGACGGCGCACCAAATTGAATGCTTCGCTCAAACAGATCGATGTTCAGCTGCAACACCATCGGCATTAAACCCAAGATCGTGGTGATAGTTGTTAACATCACTGGCCGTAAACGTTGAGCACCCGTTCGCATAATCGACTCCTGCACAGGCAGCCCCTGGGCACGCAACACGTTATAGGTATCAATCAATACGATATTATTGTTTACCACAATTCCGGCAAGGGTAATCACCCCTAAGCCACTCATGATAACGCCAAAGGCTTGCCCTGCGATTAACAAGCCAAGTAATACTCCCACGGTTGAAAATAACACCGCTGAGAGGATCAAAAATGCCTGATAAAAACTATTGAACTGAGTAATCAAAATCAGCGCCATTACAAATAAGGCGACCACAAAAGCTTTCTCTAAAAACGCCATGCTTTCTTGTTGATCTTCATTCTGACCCCGCACTCGGATATCGACCAAGGGATCGAGCTGCAATTGCTTCAATTGCTTTCGTAATTTAGGCAATTCTAAACTTAAGTTCTGCCCTTCCGCCATATCCGCGCCCACGGTAAGTACTTGTCGGCCATCGACCTTATTGATCACGTCTTGCTTGGGCTTCGCTTCCAAAGACACAAAATTGGTCATCGGAACAAGACCATAGGCGGTTTTTACCCGCAACTCACTTAAACGACTAATGCTGCGATTTTCTTCAGGGAAACGTACTCTTATCTCCAGTTCATCATCGACATCATCGGGGCGGTATTCACCAATGTTCAAACCATTGGTCACAAACAGAACGGTATTGCCCAGTAGTGTCACATCGGCGCCAAACCGTGCGGCCTTAGCGCGATCCACCTTCAGCTGCCATTCAATACCTGGCTTGGTGCTAGAATCTTCGGCGTTCACCAGATGTGGATTATTATCAATCAGTGCACGGATCTTTTTCGCCATGGGGGCTAAACGTTCTGGAAAACGCGAACTCAATTCCAACTGAATATCCTTGCCTGCGGGTGGACCCGCCTTGTCTTGAGGAAATTCAATTTCTAAACCCGCCAAGGGGGCTAGGCGAGCCTGCATATCGGCAATCACCTCCTCCGCTGGCCGACGTTGATCCCAATCTTTTAGGTTCACCCGGATATTACCCAGTTGATCGCCACCAACCTTATTGTAGAGTGTATCGTAATCTTCAATATCGATGATCCGACGCTCGACTTTTTTCATGATTTCCAGCTTTTCATCGATCGAGAAATCACCATAAGAGCGAACAATAATATTAAAGCCCACGGGTTCAACCTTGGGAAAAAACTCTAAACCTTTACCGGCTCGCACATAAGTAAAGAGCACCACCCCAGCAATTACAATACTCAATAATAAAACCCGCCAAGGAGCACTTACCGCCTTGTTTAATATACGTAAATACCAGCCAGTCATGCCTGTGAGTTGCTGCCATTTCCCTAGGTCTGCATTAATCAATGCTTGCTGTTGTTGGTGACTCAAGCTACGTGGGCGACCAAAGATGTTGCCTAAAGAAGGCACAAAAATTAATGCCATCACCAATGATGCACTCAGTGTCGCAATCAAGGTCAGCGGCAAATACCCCATAAACTGTCCCATAATTCCTGGCCAAGCCAGCAAGGGGGCAAACGCCGCAAGAGTGGTTGCAGTGGAAGCAATGATCGGCCAAGCCATGCGTTGGGATGCTAAAGAATAAGCTTGATGACGAGGAACCCCTTCACTCATTTGCCGATCGGCAAACTCGGTAACCACAATGGCACCATCCACCAGCATCCCTACCGCCATAATCAGTGAAAACAGCACCACCATATTAATGGTGAGCCCACCCAGCGACAGAACCAAGATCCCAGCCAAAAAAGACCCCGGAATAGCAATCCCCACCAGCAGTGCCGAACGCAAACCCATCACCGCGATAATCACCACCACCACCAACAATACTGCCGATAAAATATTATTTTGCAGGTCCGACAACATGGTCCGAATATCTTTTGATTGATCGCCAGCATAGTCCACCACCACCGAATCAGGCCATAGCTTGCGCTCTTCGGCAATCAGGGTTTTCACTTGCTCGATGGTTTCGATCAAGTTTTCACCGGGACGTTTACTAACCTCCAAGGAGATGGTTGGTTTTCCATTGACGCGTGCATAGCTGCTCGCATCCTTAAAAGTACGCCGAGCGCTGGCAACATCGCCAAAAGTTACGATGCGATCGCCATCCACCTTAATTGGTAAATCGATCAAATCCTTCACAGTTTCGAACACCGAGGGAACTTTCACTGCAAAACGGCCACTTCCCGTATCTAAAGTCCCAGCGGTCACTAAACGATTATTCCGACTCACCAAGGAACCGATATCGGCCTGATCCAAGCCATAGGACTCCATCAGCAAAGGATCGACGATTACTTCCAAAAAATCTTCGCGGTCGCCACCAATGTTCACTTCCAGCACCTGTTTCATCGCTTCCATTCGATCTTGCAAGTCACGAGCAATGCTTAACAAGGCTCGTTGTGGCAAGTCTCCCGATAACAATACAGTGACCGCTGGCTGTTCGGTCGCAAGCGTAACTTGATGAACTTCAGGCTCTTCCCCCCCATCGGGCAGGTTCGGTTTGGCTTCGTCGACTTTCGCCCGCACATCGGCTAAAGCTTGGTCAATATCAACCCCAACCACAAACTCTAAAACGACCGAAGCGAAGCCTTCACTGGCAACTGCGGTCATTTCTTTGATACCTTCTAAACCCTGTAAAGCTTGCTCCATAGGCCGCAGTAATAAGCGCTCGGCATCTTCAGGTGAAATGCCGTCATGCGGGATAGAAACATAAATAACCGGGATCTCAACGTCGGGATCCGACTCTTTAGGAATGTTGATATAAGTGACGGTGCCACTAATAAATAAAAATACCAACAAGCAGATCACCGTACGAGTGCGTGACAGTATGGCCTCGATAAAGCGATGCATTAGTTTGCCTCCGGTTGCGCCAACGACTCAACCTGAGAGACCGCTTCTACTTTATCTCCTGCACTCACAAACCCTTGGCCCAGTACTATCACCTCATTATCACCGCTAAAACCCGATAGCCAAGCACCATCAGGATCTGAGCGAACTAGCTGAGCAGGAACAAACTGCACCACTGAGTCGCGCACCGTTTTCACCCCAAGGTTGCCCTCATCATCTAGCGCTAACACCGCTGGACTCACCTTTATCGCCTCCACTTCAAGCAAAGGAAAACGCACACTCGCACTCACCCCAGCCTTTAAAAGATGCTGCTGATTATCAATTAATACCTCAACTTTAAAAGTATGGGTATTGGGATTAGAAATACTGGCGATGAAATCGATAAGCCCTTCTACCTGTTCGCCGGTAACCAAGCTCACATGCGCCCTTTGACCAAGCTGCAACAACCCGATATCGCGCTCGGACACATCGGTGCGCACACGAAGTTGTTGGGTATCGGCTAAGCGAAGAATAGGATCGCCAATCGACAAATAGGCACCTTGCTCAACTATATTTTCATCAAAAATTCCATCATAAGGTGCCAGCAATAGAGTATTGTCGATGGCTAAGGTGAGGGTTTTCACCATCGATTGGGCATCAACCAGAGAAGCCTTCGCTTCGGCGACTCGCGCTTTCCCTTGAAAGCCCTTTTTACTTAAAGCTTTGACACCCTCGTATTCAATCCGGCGCTGTTCTAATAAGGCTTCAGCGCGTAATAACTGAGAACGGCGATCTTGAATATCGAGCCGAGCCAAGGCTTGTCCTTGTTTCACTGGTCGGCCCTCATCCACTAAAAACTCAAGCAGTCGACCCGAGATCTCTGCAGAAATAGTACTCTGACGACTAGCTTCAGTTTGTCCATATAGCAACAAGTTCCGCTCGATGCGCTGAGCTTGAAAGGTTTTAACCAAGACTCGAGTCAGTTGATGTGTCGTTTGTTCAATGGGAGGCTGCGGATTGTCGTTGCCCTGCTCCCAATTAGAGACTTGACCAGAAAACATCCATAGCGCAACGATGCCAACAATCACAATAGAAAGCCAATAAGGACGAGCGGCCAAAAAACCCTTTACGCCTGTAGACACAATCAAATACTCCCTGTCTTTGGTCTAAATAGGCTCAAAGTATACAAGTAAGTATTGACTAGGGCATTATTTGATGCACAGAGCTGACAAAATCAATACAAGCCTTGGCTTGGCTTGTAAAACAAAAAAGCCACCTAAAGGTGGCTTAATCAAAAAATAAGCAATCGGTTAAATTATTTCTAGCGAACTTAAATGCTAAATGAAGAACCACAGCCGCAAGTTGCGCTGGCATTCGGATTATTGACTAAGAAACGAGAACCTTCTAAACCCGATGTAAAATCGACAACGCCACCCACTAAGTATTGTAAACTCATCGAGTCGACAACCATAGAGACCCCTTGTTTCTCCACTAAGGTATCCCCTTCGTTGACTTTTTCATCGAAGGTAAAGCCATAGGAAAAGCCCGAGCAACCGCCGCCGGTAACATAAACGCGTAGCATCAAGGCAGGATTCTCTTCTTCCGCGACCAACTCTTTGACACGCAATGCCGCGGCATCGGTAAATTGAATTGGAAACGCGACCTGTTCAGTTACAGCTTGTTCTGACACGGTGTATTCCTTAAATATATAAGCTAAGCCAGATTATCCAATACCCGAGTAATTTATTCAAGTATTACCCAAAGATGGCCAGTTTTCTTGGTATAATATTTCCGCCGCCTTATTCCAACGATCGCCCTTCAGTTTAGCCTTTAACTCAACTCGCTCGGCTAAAAAGCCTACTGGCAGTTTAATCTCGGTATTTAGTTCCTGAAAATAACGAAACTTAAAACTTAAGGGATCGGGCGTGGTTTGTAAATCAGCTAAGCTATATTGGTTCGGCAACTGATCTTGACTACCCACCACCACCAACTCCACCTCACCACTTAACCAACGCTTATTACGCGACACCTGCATTAATAACAACTGCACTCGAAAGTAACCAGGACTTAATGTGGGTTCGATATGCAGCTGCTCAATTTTCAAGCCACCAGCTTGTTGCTCGGGTGCCATAATTTTTCGGTAAACCATCAGCTCTTGGTTTAAGTCGGAATTTTCGGCGTTGCGTTCACTTAGACTTTGTTTTAACGACGCAATTTCTGCAAGGCTAGTATCTTGCTCTAAACTCAAGAGTGCTAGGCGTTGTTGTAATATTGCTTGGCTATCTAAAGCTACACTCAACTGCTGTTGTAACTGCGCACTGAGTTGGTCCTTTTGCTCCACCACCACCGACACACCATAAACACAGGTAAGTGCTAATACACCAACCAAACTAACCACAACCAACTTAGGCTTAAGCACGAAAAACTCACTGAACAATAAAAACCGCTAGTTTACCGATAATTAAGCCTTGCAACAAACCAGAGATTTTTCCCTCCTACATTGTTTGTTATAGTGAGCGCCATTCGGTGCTTTTCAGCCCTCGTTGACGATTTTAAAGGATTACTTCATGTCTCTTTCAGAACAACTATTTACCCAAGCTCAACAAACTATTCCTGGCGGCGTAAACTCACCCGTAAGAGCATTTAATGGCGTTGGCGGCACCCCATTATTTATTGAACGAGCTGACGGAGCCCGTATTTTTGATGTCGATGGCAATAGCTATATTGACTATGTGGGCTCATGGGGACCGATGATCCTTGGTCATAACCATCCTAAAATTCACCAAGCCGTGGTTGATGCCGCAGCCAAAGGCCTAAGCTTTGGCGCGCCCACTGCCAGTGAAATTGAGATGGCGAACTTAGTATGTGAACTGGTGCCTTCGATGGATCAAGTGCGCATGGTCAATTCGGGAACCGAAGCAACCATGAGTGCCATTCGTCTCGCTCGCGGTTATACTGGACGCGACAAGATCCTCAAATTTGAAGGTTGCTACCACGGCCACGCCGACTCACTTTTAGTCAAAGCTGGCTCAGGTGCCCTTACATTAGGCCAACCCAGCTCTCCAGGGATCCCTGCCGATTTTGCCCAACATACACTCACCGCCACCTACAACGACTTAGCCTCGGTTGAAGCCTTATTTGTCGCTTACCCAGAGCAAATTGCCTGTATCATCGTCGAACCCGTTGCTGGCAACATGAACTGCATTCCACCTGTCGACGGCTTCTTACAAGGGCTACGCGCCATTTGTGATAAATATCAAAGTGTCTTCATTATTGACGAAGTAATGACTGGCTTTCGGGTCGCCTTAGGCGGTGCACAAGCACACTACGGCGTCACGCCTGATCTCAGCTGCTTAGGAAAAGTCATTGGCGGCGGCATGCCTGTGGGCGCCTTCGGTGGTAAAAAAGAAATCATGGAATACTTAGCACCTGTTGGTCCGGTCTACCAAGCAGGCACCCTCTCTGGAAACCCCATCGCGATGGCAGCAGGTTTAGCTTCTTTAAGTGCACTACGTGATCCAGTGGTCCACCAACATCTTCATGCGATAACCGAACGTTTAGCCAAGGGCCTAAAAGACGCAGCCGAGCGGCAAAACATTCCACTGAGCATCAACCAAGTTGGCGCGATGCTCGGTTTCTTCTTTACCGAAGAACCAAAAGTAACCAACTTTGCTCAGGCCTGTGCCTGTGACACCGAACGTTTCAAGCAGTTTTTCCATCTAATGCTAGCCGAAGGGATCTATTTAGCACCTTCAGCATTTGAAGCCTCATTTACCTCTTATGCGCATACTGAAGCGGATATCGATGCCACCATTGCAGCGGCCGAGCGCTGTTTCGCTCAACTCAATTAAGCAAGCCATCATCAGTCATATTGCTCACACTCAAGCAATATGGCTGATGAAACATTAAAAGCAGGAAAGATATGAAATCCGCTCTATTAATCATTGACGTACAAAGCGTTTTGTTTGATCCCGAACCCAGACCATTTGAAATAAATGAAGTCATTGAAAGAATAAATGTTCTCAGCCGATGGACGCGCTCGAAGCATCAGCCAGTGATTTATATTCAGCACGAACAAGCAAACTCAGCGATCGAATTTGCCAGTGATGGCTGGCAACTACAAGCGGGCCTAAAGACCCAAACCAACGACTATTTTATTCGAAAAACCACGCCCGATAGCTTCCTCAATACTGACCTTGGGGACTTGCTTAAAAGCCTACAAGTTGAACACCTCATCGTCTGCGGTTATGCCTCCGAGTTTTGTGTGGATACCACCATTCGCCGCGCGGCAAGTTTGGGATATTCTGTCGAACTGGTTGCCGATGCCCATACCACCCATGACAAACCTCATGCGAGCGCTGAGACCATTCGCCTACATCACAATTGCACCTTGCCTAACATCACAAGCTTCGGAGTAAAAATTGCGGCGGTCAATACTGCTGCACTGATCGCACAAGCAGCAGAATAGAACTTGATGTTAATCGGAAGGATCTCGCCTGGAAGGCCGAGTCCATAAAAAAATCATCACCGAGCATAAACAAGCAGCGGCCACCATACGACCTATCCAAGGCACCTGAAACCACAACATCAAAGCAGCGGAAATAAGCACCATGATGGTCGCACTGCACTTCGCTCGCAAGCTAACCACGCCATATTGGTGCCAATCCTCAATCAAGGGACCAAAGACCCGGTGCTGTTGCAGCCAACGCTCAAAACGGGGCGAGCTTTTAGAAAACAAAACCGCAGCCAACAGCATGAAAGGCGTGGTCGGTAATAAAGGAAGGAAAATGCCGAGGGTACCCAATAGTACTGATATCCAGCCAATGATCAGGTACAACAGTTTTAACATGCCAGTAGTACTCACCTTATCCATCTGTTCGGCTTATCTTATCTCTTTCAGCCTGCAATGTAATAACAGATTGTTATGAGATATAAGCTTTAATGCATGGACGTCTGGATGTCTATTTGCTAACTTAGCTTTGCCGCCGATTTACTCGCCAACTTGCGGGCGGACTAAAAATTCAGCTAAAGCGCCAGCATGGCGCGAACATTCAATAGGAGTTCGTTATGTTTGAAGCTATCCGTGAACAGGAATTATTAAACTTATTTCAGGCTAGCCCTGCTGCAAGTCGCCAAGCGCCAGTATCACAGTCTAAGCCCGCCTTCGCCAGCCATCGACTGCCCGAAGCGCTCTTGGAGCAATCGGCATTTAACGACCGTTATCGTCCCGGTTATCGCACCAGTTATACCTAAGCTTTAATCGCTCATCACCCAGCCTTGCAGATGCAGTAAACAAACTCTTGCAAGGCTCTGCGCAACACTAGTTTTACGATTGAATATTTTTCAATCCACCAACGATCAGCGCAAGATGAAGCGCAACCACCAGCGACGGTGAACCAATAAGCAAGCGGAATCGTCTCTTGCAACGCAACAATAGCGTAGCAAAATCAACACTCGTTTAAGCGAATGTCATTAACCGTTCAAAATCACCATGAACTCAAAGTAAATACTTCACTCTCGCTACACATGAGGTAAAGGAGTGATGTTGCAATTAGTTAACTTTGGGCTTAGTCGGCGTCTGCGCTTGTTCGTCAGCTGATTTACTTGGACAAAAACTGGCACCTGAAGCACCTCTAAAACTAGAAAAAGCCATGTTATTTACCTCTACAACTTAACAAAATATTTGGTATTCGGCGCTCTGCCTAAACCCACAAATAAATTGTTGCAATAACAAGGCCAAGGCGTGGCAAAAACCAAATTTCACAAAAATATCTAATTCAATCAACAACAAAGTCAATACACAGCAGAATATACTCTTTTTTTGCGATTTTCCTAGCATGATATAAATAAAAATTGCAAAGGTATCTACACAGCTCAATAAACTGCGCTAACTAGGCGCAAAACATGCGCCAAAATGGAACATATCTCTACTTAGAGCGGCCATAACGTTGTTGGAGGGCATGATACAAATCTTGCTGGAAAGTTGCCGCCGTTGCATCCAGTTGAGTCATCAATTCAACCAGATGCTCGTTATCTTCGCGCCCATCCCATACTTTACGGTAAGTGCCTTGTTTATAACCGTTATCTTGTCGGAAAAAATTAAGTACATTTTTACTCACATACTGTTGATACAAGGATTGCCAATCCATTTTACAATCAAGGAGCAAGGCAGAAAACAGCCCGATACTGGTGCGTTTAGCTGCCGCTAAGCCGATCAACAGCTCTAACTTTTCGAGTAAATCAAGCTCAGTGAAGACGTAACTTTGGCCATCAAACTCAAGGCTTGTTTCAGCGATATTCGCAAAAATGGAATCCTCAGCCAAAGAATGCTTTCCCGCAAACTGCAGTAGTCGCTCTGACAACACAAAATGCCATATATCTACCAGCTCCATTTGCAGTTGTTCTAAATCACAGTGCTGTTTCTTCCACCATTTCCAACCATGGTGCTCAATGGCTTCTGCCCCTTCAATCACAACTGCGCGTAAAAATGGTGAGCGCGCCTGCAACCAATCTGGATTAACTTTAGTATTCATATCGTCTTGAAGCTGCAACATCACTTGCGCTTGAATTGCTTGTAGCATGATCGGTCCTTTAGATTAGTTAAAGAGGCTTTGCAGCCACGTTTTTGCCTTGCTCGCCGTCTGCTGGATACAGCCTTTCGCCAACTCGGCTTGACTGCTTGGTGCGGGTAACAAGACTGATTCGCCGCAACCCGCAATTGTAGGTCGCCCATCGCGGCTTGCAAAATGCACCCAACTCAATTGATCGGGTTGCATGGCTCGTAACGATTGCGGATAAGAGGTTTTTAAATAGGCAGCATAAACTGGCAGTGCCGCCGATGACCCAGTAACAGCAGCCGGTTTATTATCATCGCGCCCAACCCACACAGTCACAATTTCTCGTTGGTCGATCCCCACATACCAGCTATCACGTAAATCATTGGTGGTACCAGTTTTACCCGCCAAATCTACCTTAGGGATCCGCCATTTTAGTGAACGAGCAGTCCCACTGCGAGTCACTTGACTCATTGCATATAAAATCTGATAGTTGGCCATTTCCGACCAACGGCGCTGTGGCTCACTATCCGCTTTATATAAAACATGACCTTGGCCGTCATTCACTTGATGTACCGCGTACAACGGACGATACTCACCATCACCGCCTAGCGTTTGATAAAGTTGCGCCAACTGGTAAGGTGACAAACTGAGGCTTCCCAGCAGTAAGGCCGGGTAAGGTTTTGCTTTGGTCTCTAAACCCGCTTGTTGCAAAGTTTGTAATACCGAATTCACACCAAGCTCTAAACCTAAACGCACTGTCGGCACATTCAGCGACTCGGCTAAAGCACGAACTAACATCACCGGCTCACTAAACTGCTTATCGTAGTTATTTGGTTGCCAAGTTGAGCCATCATCTAGGCGTACCGATAAGGGGCTATTTTCCAATAATTCTCCCAATTGATGGCCTTGCTCTAAAGCGGTTAAATAAACGAAGGGTTTGACCAATGAGCCAATTTGCCGACGCGCATCTAAAGCCCGATTAAAACCATGGTCATTAGGCTCCCGACTGCCAATTAGCGCTCGAATTGCTCCGGTTTGTCGCTCACTAATCACCATCGCAGTTTGTAATTGTTTTTTGTGGCTCTTATCGAGTTGATTAAGTACTGCTTGCGCGGCACTCTGAGCATGCCGTTGCGATAAAGGATCGAGCGTAGTAAACACCTTCACCCCATTATAATTGCGCCAATTACTTGCATGTTGCTGTAGCTCGCGACGAACCAAAGAGACAAAGCCAGGGGTTTTTTGGTAACCCATACTACCGCGTTTACTCAAGCCAAGAGGCTGCTGTACCGCTTGTTTGTAATGCTTAGCAGTTAAAGTTCCTGCTTCGGCAAGAATACGTAGCACCAAGTCACGGCGCTCAGTGGCGCGTTGCGTATGACGCCAAGGATCGTAATAAGAAGGCCCCTTCACGATTGCCACTAATAACGCAACTTGTTCCACCGACAAATCACTCACCGGCTGGCCAAAGTAGAAATAGCTGGCTAAACCAACACCGTGTACCGCATTACTGCCATTTTGCCCCAGATAAACTTCGTTTAAGTAACTCTCAAGGATTTCATCCTTGCTATAACGAAAATCAATCAGCAAGGCCATATACGCTTCCTGTATTTTTCGCCAAAGCGTTCGTTCGCGAGTGAGAAAGAAATTTTTGGCTAGTTGCTGAGTGATGGTGCTGCCGCCTTGTACCGTGCGACCCGCTCGCAGGTTAACCAACATGGCTCGCGCGATGGCCATCATGGAAACCCCATCATGCTGATAAAAGTGCCGATCTTCGGTGAGGATCAGTGCTTGTTTCAGATTATCGGGGATCTCAGCCAGCGGCACAAATAAGCGATCTTCTTGCTCGGTCACATTTAAACGTTCTAGCAGCACTGGATCGAGACGTGTTTGTGCGATCTCTTCTCCGCTATCACGATGTTGAATTTTGGCCAAACGAGATGGACCAAAGGTAAGTAACATCGGTAACTCTGGCTCGACACCATCGGCAAAATCAAACTGCCGACGCACCACTTCTATTTTAGTTTTAGACACGGCGTACTCACCGCCATGTTTGGCCCGCTTCACCTTACGGTAATTCAGCAAGGCCAGCTCATCTTGCAACTCTTTACGACTTAAACGTAAACCGGGATAAAGCTGTAACTCTCGACCATATACAGCTGCTGGTAACTGCCATTTGTCACCGCTAAACCGTTGCTGAATTTTACCATCTAACAATACCCCCCAAGCTGCAATCAATAGGGTCGACACTAAAGCAAGTTTCCAGCTCAAAGAAAACAAACGTTTTTTTAAAGAAATCTTTTGACTACGAGATGGTTTCGCCTTGCTGCGTGCCCTTGATTTAGGCTTTGTTCGACTATTGGCCGCTTTTTTCTTAGCAGCCGGCTTCTTCGCACTCGCTTTTTTTGGGGTAGAAAGGGACACTTTTGGACTCATACTGCCTTACTGCTTTAATTGACGTTTGGTTTTATGGGTGGCTTGTGCCAGAACCGGATCATCGGGCCATGGGTGCTTAGGATAACGCCCTTTCATTTCTTTTTTTACTTCTATATAAGCTGATTGCCAAAAACTGGCTAAATCTTGGGTTCGCTGTAATGCTTTCCCGCCAGGGGATAATAGCTCCAGTGTCAAAGCGATTTTATTCCCCAGCCGTGGCGACTGCGGTTGGCCGAACATCTCTTGCAGTTTAATCGACACCATCGGCGCTTGCCCCAACTGATATCGAATGGTCGCTCGATTTCCCGAAGGCGCTAAATAGTGGATCGGCGCATATTGTTCCAGCTGCTGTTGCTGCTGCCAAGTGAGTCGCGATTTAAGTAACGCTAACCAATCAAGGTTTTTAAGTTGCTGCCAACTACGGCACGCTTGTAGATCCAGCAATAGCCACTGTTCAACCTCGGCGAGCAAGGCCTGCTCACTGTAATCGGGCCAAGCCAATTCACTAAACCACTGCTGAGCACAACATACCCGCTGTAACCATGCTTGGGCTCGTTCACCAATCGGTAACCAGGCAAAACCCTTACTATGTATTTGTTGCAACCAGGCTTGGCTAATTTGCCTAGGCTCAAAGCGAGTTGAAGGCTGTCGATGTAATACCAGTGCCCCCAGTTGTTTACGTTGCTCCGCAACAATTCGTTTCGCCGAATCAGACCAACTGCAATACAACTGAGTACTAAAACGCTCGGCTTGTCGGCTTTCAAGCTCAGCTAAATCAAGTGGACAAGCTAGCGCCAGCCGCGCTTGAGTACGTCCTTCTGGCCAATATAAATCAACCACCACCAACGCTTGCTGTTTCAGCAAGGGGTGTTGCTCATCCAATTCTAAACCAAACCCCGCGCTACAAGTATACGCCGTTCCTTGCCGCTTTAAGGCGATCCGATCAGGAAAAGCTTGGGCCAATAGTAAACCATCCCATTTGGCATCGATGGGGTCGGAAACCGTAACCTTAAAACGCTGAGCGAGCTGGCCAAGCTGCTGTTTATATTGTTGCTTCGCGGCGCCTTGTAAGTTAAGGATGGCTTGATTCGGTTCATCGGCTTTAATGGGTAAGTTCAATTCTAACAAGGCAACCAATTGGCAAGCTCGCCATACCAAGCCGGCTTGCGAAAACTGTTGCTGCCAGCACTGAGCTTGTTCAATAAGAGCAAACATACGCGGTCCAATTCCCGCTCGGCCAAGTCGCTCAGCCGTTGGGCTTAGCTGCCCTTGTGAGGTCATCAGTCCCAACTCAATCAACAGCTGCTCAGCCTGAGCTAAGTGGGCCGCAGGCGGCGCATCCAGCCAAGTTAACTCTGCCGCATTAGCCCCCCATTGCAGCAATTCGATCTGCAAACGACTCAATTCACTGCGACAAATTTCTGGGCTATTGGCAAAGGGACGATGATTTAACTGTTCTTCACTATATAAGCGATAACAGTGGCCCGCTTGCAAGCGTCCAGCCCTCCCCGCACGTTGGATAGCCGAAGCCTTGCAGATCATCTTGGTTTGCAGGCGGCTGGTTCCACTGCTTGCATGATAACTCGCCTGCCGCTCGAATCCACAGTCAATCACGCAGCTAATCCCATCGATGGTTAAACTCGTTTCAGCAATATTGGTCGCGAGTACCAATTTGCGCTTCCCTTGCGCGGGTGGTTGGATTGCCGCTTGCTGCTCAGCCAAGGACAACTGGCCATATAGGCAGTGCAGCTCTAGCTCAGCGGGCAGCTCAGCAGACAAATATTGAGCCACCTGACGAATTTCGCCGCTACCAGGCAAAAATACCAACAGATTCCCCACCTGCTCTGATACCGCCAGCATACAGCGTTGCGCCACACGTTCGCTCCATTGCCAATCGCGTGCTATCGGATGATAACTGTAAGTAATAGGAAAGCTACGCCCTTCACTCTCAAGTAATAAGGCATCGGGAAGGATTTGCTGTAAATGCTCACTTTCTAAAGTGGCCGACATTAACATCAACTTTAATTCAGGATTAAAAGCTTGCTGCACCTCCAAACTGAGCGCTAAACCTAAATCGGCGTGGAGACTACGCTCATGAAATTCATCGAAGATAAGCAACCCGACTCCGCTCAATTCAGGATCGCTTTGGATCAAACGAGTTAATACCCCTTCGGTCACAACCAATAACTGGGTATTCACTGACTGGCGGTTATCGCCGCGCATTTGATAACCAACCCGCTGACCAAGCGCTTCACCTAATTGGCTCGCCAAGTATTGGGCGATGTTGCGAGCCGCTAAACGACGGGGTTCCAGCATAATAATTTTCCCCTTGAAAGCGGCTTGTTGCAGCAACATCAAGGGCAGAGCTGTCGACTTGCCCGCTCCTGGCGGAGCACACACAATAAAGTTTTGCCGTAAACTGAACTGCTCTAACAAGGCAGGGAAAATCTGTGCTACCGGTAACGCACTCAAAGCAGCTCCTAAACTTAAATCATTATAAAACCTGCTTAGTTTAACCAATTCGCGCGATCGACCCAAGTAACGAACAACGAAGATACCACTACGCAAGCCAGCCGTGAAAATGCTAGCATCAAATCATCTCGAATCATTTACCGACAGTCAGCCCCATGCAATTTAAGCCACCTTTACAAGCCGCGATCCTACTCAAACGATATAAGCGCTTTCTAGCCGATGTAAGACTCGCCGACGGCAGCGAAACCACGATTTATTGTGCCAACACGGGGGCAATGACTGGCTGTGCCGAGCCAGGTAGCACCGTATGGTATAGCCAATCGAGTAACCTCAAACGCAAATACGCCCTCACTTGGGAACTCTGCCAAACAGCCAATAACGACATCATCTGCGTGAATACCGCTCAAGCCAACCACTTAGTCGAAGAAGCAATAAACAATCAGCAGATTGACGAACTGAAGGCTTACCCCAATATCCAACGCGAAGTGAAATATGGAAGCGAGAACAGTCGCGTCGATTTTTTACTGAGCGCTCCTGAAAAGCCACTATGCTATCTCGAAGTCAAGTCTTGCACTTTATTACAACAAGGAAAAGGCTACTTTCCCGATGCGGTTAGCCATCGGGGGCAAAAACATTTGCGAGAGTTAATGGCGATGAAACAACAGGGACATCGTGCGGTACTATTGTTTGCGGTACTCCACAGCGGTATTAACAATGTACAGGCTGCCGCTCACATCGATCCTCAATATGCAGCTTTGCTCGAACAAGCAAAACAACAAGGCGTGGAAATTCTAGCCTACAAGGCTAGTCTCAGCCCTCAGGCCTGTCTTTTACAACACCCATTAGCAAGCTATTAAATCACCCGCATATTGCAATATACGTGTATACTTATATTCACATATTGGTAACACGAAGCTAAGTAAACTCAAGCCAGACCATTCCTTACGGACCAACTTGATCCTTAGCGGCACCACTGCTGAATTGATCAACAGTGAGTCATTCTCCCTGACAAATATAGGAGCGGTTAATAAATCGACAAACAGTCCAAAATGTTTCACTGAGCTTAGGTGGCAATAGCAAATTCGTTTCATTTTATTTGCGGTAACTAATCCTTTCTGATATAGATACCCGCCTAAATTTACATCCTCGACTATTAAACGAATAAAGTCGTACGGAATTTGGGAGAGAAGTATGCCTGAAGGCAAAAAGAAAACACTAGGTGTGCTCTCTATCGCAGGGGTTGAACCTTATCAAGCTCAGCCTGGCGAAGAGTACATGAACGATGCTCAGATTGACCACTTCCGAATCATACTTGAAGCGTGGCGTAATCAACTTCGTGAAGAAGTCGATCGCACGGTTACCCACATGAAAGACGAAGCGGCTAATTTCCCTGATCCAGTTGACCGAGCGGCTCAAGAGGAAGAGTTCAGCCTTGAACTTCGAACTCGCGATCGCGAACGCAAACTGATCAAGAAAATCGAGAAGACCTTGCTCAAGATTGATGAAGACTTCGGTTTTTGTGATGCCTGTGGTGTCGAAATCGGGATCCGTCGTTTAGAAGCAAGACCCACAGCCGATCTGTGTATCGATTGTAAAACCCTAGCTGAGATCAAAGAGAAGCAGCTGGTAGGCTAGTTTATTCAAGTTTAGGCAGAGATGAGCTCAGTTTCGTTCTGCCTAAACTTATTAGCCATCACTTAACTATGGACACTAAGCCCTACGTAGGCCGCTTTGCACCCTCCCCTTCAGGCCCCTTGCATTTAGGCTCGCTGGTTGCCGCCCTTGGCAGTTATTTACAGGCCCGAAGCCACAATGGCCAATGGCTAGTCCGTATCGAAGATATTGATCCGCCCCGAGAGCAGCCCGGTGCCAGCAGCCTGATCTTAAGACAACTAGAACAGTTTTCGCTCTACTGGGACCAAACTGTATGCTACCAAAGCCAACGCTTAGACAGCTATCAACAATTCATCGACCAATGCTTACAAGACCACAAAGCTTATTTTTGCCAGTGCTCTCGCAAACAAATTAAAGCCGATGGCGGTTACTATTTAGGCCACTGTCGCCATAAACAACCCAAGCAAGGTGATTTAGCAACTCGCTTGATGACTGACCAGCCCATTTATCAATTTCAAGACGGTCTGTATGGCAAGGTCTCGATTACGCAAGCCTTAGCCGAAGAAGACTTCATCATTCAGCGACGTGATGGTTTGTACGCCTATAATCTTGCGGTAAGTTTGGATGACTACCAACAAGGTATTACCGAGGTGGTACGCGGTGCTGATCTGATCTTCACCACCGGACGCCAACTGAGCATTTTTAAATTACTAAAACAGCCAGCGCCACGTTATCTCCACCTTCCCCTGGTTTATGACGCACAAGGCCATAAGCTGAGTAAACAGAATCACGCGCCTTCAATTTCGGGCAAGCAAGCGCAACAACTGTTGCTGCATGCGCTAGGCTTTCTAGGACAAACGGTTGAAACGGGTTGGATTGAACTCAGTTGTGAACAAATATTGACCGAGGCAGTCATCAATTGGCAGCTAAAAACAATCCCTAAAACAGCGCTCCGCTAAAGTCGCTTAGGATTTCGAAGTCAACTTGGCTTCAAGTGGATACAAGAACAGCCATTAACGCTCACCAAGCCCTACACCGATAGACCTTCCCTTTAGCCTAAGAATTAAAAGCTCAGTCGTTAAGGCATTGAATAATACCAACCCGCATCAATCAACTGACTCTAAGCTTTGTCATCGGCGCTTACAGATAGCTCCTATCACTTATTTAGTCCCAACAGCGAGCTTATTTGCTTTGCCTCACGCCAAGCCATCGTACTGTTTTGTATAAAGAAGCAGCAAAGAGTGACCGGCTGGATAGACAAAGATCGACATGCTAGAACCGTGAATTGGTTGTATTTTTGTGTAAAAAAGCTATATTAGCGCCTTATTTTCACCATGTAGATAATGCGCGCTCAAGGGGGCACCCATTTTACGCAAACTCGCCAAAGTATATAAACGGATCATGCAAACCAATAGTGCCGAGCCGGCCAAACTGGTGCAACAAGTGATCCCGCGTGCCGAACACAATATTTCCCGTCAGGATATTAGTGAAAATGCACTCAAGGTATTATACCGTTTACATAAGTCTGGTTATAAAGCCTATTTAGTAGGTGGCGGCGTAAGGGATTTACTGCTCGGCAAACAACCTAAAGACTTCGACATTGCAACCAATGCGACACCAGAACAGATCAAAGCCTTATTCCGTAATTGCCGCTTAGTGGGTCGCCGTTTCCGTTTAGCACACATTTTATTTGGGCGCGATATTATCGAGGTTGCCACCTTCCGAGGCCATCACGATAGCGATGCTGCAAACAACGAATCGAAACGCAGTGAAGAAGGCATGCTGCTAAGAGATAACGTTTACGGTAGCGTTGAAGAAGATGCCGAGCGCAGAGATTTCACGGTGAACGCCTTATATTACAATATCGCCGATTTTTCAGTGGTCGACTTTGCTGGCGGAATTACCGATATTGCCGAACGACGCTTACAACTGATCGGCGAGCCGGAAACGCGTTATCGAGAAGATCCGGTGCGGATGCTCCGCGCGGTACGTTTTGCCGTTAAGCTCGATTTTAGTATTGCGCCAGAGAGCTTAGCCCCAATTGCTCAACATGGGCATCTACTAAAAGAGATCCCTTCCGCCCGCTTGTTTGAAGAATGCCTCAAATTATTTTTAAGCGGTGAAGGAAGAGATACCTTTAAGATGTTGGCCGAAACCCAACTTCTTTACCCATTATTCCCCTTACTCAAACCCTTATTACAGCAATGGGATGAAGAATCACCAGAACTACGCTTCATGCTTATGGCGCTAGCCAGCACCGATAAACGGGTAAATGGCGAGCAAAAAGTCACGCCAGCCTTCGTTTTCGCTGCTTTACTGTGGCCTTTATTGGAAATTAAGAAAGACGAGTTATTAATCGAATTATCACTTGGTGAGCATGATGCCTCTGCCATGGCGATGAACTGGTTACTAGAACAACAATGCAAGAGCGTCGCAATACCTAAACGTTTTACCACTGGTATTCGCGAAATTTGGCAGCTACAAGCAAGACTTGATCGTCGCTTCGGCAAGCGCGCCTTCCAAACCTTTGGTCATCCTCGTTTTAGAGCCGCCTTTGACTTCTTAGAATTACGCGCCAAGGCCACTCAAGAACCCAAATTATTGGAGCTTAGTCAATGGTGGCAACAATGGCAGCGCAGTAATGAGCAAGGTCGCAATACCATGGTGCGAGAACTCAATAAAACGTCTGCCCGCACCAAGAGCCGTCGTCGGCCCCGTAAGCCGAAAAAAACTGACGATTAACCATGGCTCGTTGTTATCTTGCCCTAGGCAGTAATCTAGTCGATCCACTTCATCAGGCAATAGCAGCTAGACGCGCACTGGCTGCTCATCCACAACTGAAATTAGTGGCTAGTTCATCCTTGTATCGCAGTCGCCCGATGGGACCACAGGACCAGCCCGATTATTTAAACGCAGTATTCAGTTTAGACACTTCCTTACAACCGCTTCAGCTACTCGATCTCACTCAATCCATCGAGCAACAACAAGGTCGAGTTCGCAAAAATCAACGTTGGGGACCACGCACCTTAGATCTCGATTTATTGCTCTACGCCAATCAAATCATCGATAGTCCCCGACTAACCGTACCGCACTATGGCATGAAGCAGCGAGAGTTTGTATTATTACCACTTGCTGAAATAGCCGTAGATTTATGCTTACCTGACGGGAGTCAGCTACTAAAATTAGCAGAATCTATCGATACTAACGGCTTACAAGTTTATAAACGTCCACTCGAATGGGCGTAAACAAAAAATTCACTAACAAATTTATGCCTATCTTGGTGTAAACGGTAACCTATTATGAGCAGAATAACGGTTTCTCAATTACAACAATTTAAACAGAATAACCAGAAATTCTCCTGTATCACCGCCTATGATGCGAGCTTTGCCGCGTTATTTGACCAACTTGGCATGCATCTGCTACTCGTAGGTGATTCACTAGGGATGGTACTACAAGGCCACCAAGATACCCTTGCAGTAACTGTTGATGAGATTGCCTATCATACCCGATGTGTGGCTCGAGGGAGTGACACCAGCATGATTGTTGCCGACCTTCCTTTCATGTCTTACGCCACACCCGAACAAAGCTACCAAAATGCCGCTAAGTTAATGCAGGCAGGCGCTCAAATGGTGAAGTTAGAAGGCGGAGAATGGCTGAGCCAAACCATCACAGGCCTTGTTGAGCGGGGGGTACCGGTTTGTGGTCATCTCGGTCTCACGCCACAATCGGTGCATGTATTTGGTGGTTATAAAGTACAGGGGCGAAGTGAACAACAAGCACAGCAAATGCTCGACCACGCCAAGCGCTTGGAAGCCGCTGGTATACAATTATTAGTATTAGAGTGTGTTCCATTGGCCTTAGCCCAGCAAATTACCGCCGCATTAACTATCCCTGTCATCGGTATCGGTGCTGGTAATGTAACTGATGGGCAAATTTTGGTGATGCACGATGCTTTTGGCGTTAGCAAGGGGCATATTCCCAAATTTTCGAAAAACTTTTTAGCCGAAACGGGGGATATCGCCAGTGCTGTTAGTCGTTACATCAAGCAAGTGGCTTCCGGAGAATTTCCCGGCACAGAGCAGAGCTTCAACTAAATGATTAAAGTCATTCAGCAACCCGACGAGTTACGCTCGCAATTAGATCATGTTCGCCACCAACAATTACGAATTGGTTTTGTCCCCACGATGGGCAACCTACATGCGGGTCACATCGCACTTGTCAAACGGGCGCAGACCGAATGTGACTATGTAGTGGTGTCTATTTTCGTGAATCCGCTACAGTTTAACAACCCCAATGATTTGGCAAACTATCCGCGCACCCTTGAGCAAGACTTAACAGCCTTAACGGCAGCTGGTGCAAACTTAGCATTTGTGCCAAGCCCTGAGACCTTGTATCCAAACGGCTTAGCCGAAGAAACCAAAGTTCAAGTCCCTGGTTTATCCACCATCTTAGAAGGGGCCTTGCGGCCTGGACATTTTGATGGTGTTTCGACCATCGTTTGTAAATTATTTAACTTAGTACAGCCTTCAGTGGCAATTTTTGGCGAGAAAGATTTTCAGCAATTAGCCTTGATCCGTAAGATGACACAAGACCTCCTGTTGCCAATCCAGATTATAGGGCTGGCTACGATACGAGAAACCGATGGACTCGCGATGAGTTCGCGTAATTCTCGACTAAGCCCAGAGCAACGCCAAGTGGCACCACAACTGGCCAAACAGATGTACACATTAGCCGAGCAATTAAGCTACGGCAACCAGCAATCGCTATCCATTCAAGCCAAACAACAGCTTGAACAACATGGTTTTATTTGTGACGGGATCGATATCGTTGACGCAGATACACTCGCTCCCTTAACGCCTCACTCACAACGTGCTGTTATTCTACTAGCGGCCTTTCTCGGGGAAGTTAGACTCATCGATAATTGCGTGATTGCGCTGAAACAAATCGTCAATTAATAGAGAGAAGTCCATGCAAACAACCATGCTTAAAGGCAAGTTACATCAGGCTCGTGTAACTCATGCAGAACTGAACTATGAAGGCTCCTGCGCCATCGATCAGGACATTTTGGATTTAGCCGGCATACTGGAATACGAGAAAATAGATATCTATAACATCGAGAATGGTGAACGTTTTTCAACATACGCCATTGCAGGCGAACGCGGCTCTAAAATCATTTCAGTGAATGGTGCCGCTGCCCGACGAGCCGCCGTCGGCGATCGCGTCATTATTTGTGCCTACGTAGGCCTTGATGCCAAACAAGTGCAGCAACATAAACCTTCATTGGTATACCTCAATCAGCACAATGATGTGGTTCGTACCAGTAAGGCGATTCCAGTGCAACTTAGCTAAGCTCAGGATTGTGCATTCCTTAAAAAAACGCACTAAATTAGTGCGTTTTTTATGAGTGGCCTCTCCGCAACACCGCGCTCAACAAGCAAATTAACACCCAAGACACAACAACCACACAGTTCACTAACATTTTGCAAAAAACTAGCGATATATATGGTGAGAAAGCCTTCATTCTAGATTATGGTTTGCTTTTTGCTAAGATCCTTCTAGTTCGGTTTCTGGCACAGGAGCGCAGCGGTGCTGAGTGTATGGTTTGTGATATTGAGTTTATTCGTCGTAGCAGTCATTCCTATTCCTGCAATTATCCGTGCTCGTCGCGGTGTAGCACAGCAACAACGGGCCAAATACCAACGGCTGATCCTGTCGCTAGATCGGAATCTACGACGCCATTGGCGCCTGCAAGCACAACAACTGGCTCAATCACGACTTCCCAGTGTGGCACTCGCAAGCACCAAACAACAAATAGACGAAACCTTGGTGTTATTAAATACCAAGATAAATAACCAGTATTATGAAGAATTTAATGATCTTATGCTGCATTGGCACAAACTTAATCGGCGCCAGCAATTACCGCAACTACGCTATCACCACCAGCAAATGCTACGACTTTGCCAAGACTCTCTCAATCACGCTTTAAAATAAAATCATCAAAAAGGAATGGTCTTTGCTTTATCCGATAAACAACAGCATCAGTGTTCATCCCAGCAAGGACTATACATGCGTAGAGCAAGGGCTATTTTCTACTTATTTTTATTTAGTCATCTACTAGTCATCAGTTTGAGTCTACTGATATTACTGCAATATCATTCGCAACTCAGCCTTAGTATGGTATCCGTTAACATCGTATTCGCCATCGCCAACCTGTACTTACTTAAACTGCTGACCGCCCATGTACAACACCCCGTAGAGGAACACAGTAAAGGTTTTGCGGCATACTTCTTTCACAATACCCGTTATCAACAATTAGATCTGATGAGACAACAGCAACGCCAAGTTGCCCAACACCAAGACGCCCTTGCGGAAATTAGCCACTGCTCCAAAGAGCTCTCTCAACAAGCGCAGTCGGTCGCTCGCGGGGCACTACAACAGGCCGCCGCGAGTGAGGCCTCGGCAAGCGCAGTGATTGAAATGAGTCAAAGTATCAAAGATGTCGCTGAACAGGTAAAAAACGTGGCAAGCGCGAGTACTGAAGCAAAACACTACTCAGAGCTCGGCCAAAAGGCGGCTCTAAGCGCTCAAAAAGTCACTGAAAAAATGGTCCACAAGGGCACCACTAGCCTCAATAAGGTCACTCAACTTCATCAACAATCACATACTGTCAGTCATATTTCTAAAACCATCGAAGAGATAGCCGAGCAAACTAATTTACTTGCCTTAAATGCATCGATTGAAGCTGCGCGGGCTGGCGAACATGGGCGAGGATTTACCATTGTCGCCGATGAGGTTCGAAAATTAGCGAAGCGCAGTTACCAATCGGCGAATGAAATTAGCAGTAGTATGAAAGATGTGAAAACCAATATCGATGAATTACTAGAATCTATCACTGAACTGGCCGAACAGGCGCAGCAGATCCAGCACACCGTTGATGATTCACGCCAGCAGTTACTTGCCATTTTCGATAAGAATCAACAATTACAAACACAAATAGCCATCATCGCCAGCAATAGTGAGCAACAATATACAGCCACTATAGAACTGTCCAAAAACATTAATCAAGTGGCTGATTCCGCGCGGCAAAATACCTCTAGCGCAGAACAAAGCGCCGATATTGCACAACACCTTAGCGTGTTAAGTCAGCAAGGAGCGTAACATGAATACCAGCGCGATTATCGCCATCAGTGTCTTAAGCATCATTGCTCTGGGGCTCAGCCTCTCCTGGCTGCTAGGCAAACAACACAGCCAACAGCAATATGCTGGGCTAAATACTTTAAAACAACTCAAAAATCTGCTCGTTGCTTTACAAAAGCACCGTGGATTGAGCTCTGCGATCTTAAAAGGGAATACTCAAGCAGAAGCTGAGCTTGCCACACAACAACAGCAAATTCGCCGCTATCAAAGCACCCTCTGCGAAGATCAGTTCATCGCCGAGCAAGCTCGTTGGGACAGCTTTAGTCAACACTGGCAAAGCCTGCAACACAGTTGGCAGAATAACAATTTAGAAAATAATATCGCTCAACATAGCCTAATGATTAAAAACCTACTGTTTTTAGCCCAAGATTTAGCTGGTTTTTACAGCTTGGCCAACCTCAGTAAGCAGCATAAAAATATCGATTTTCTCTGGTTTGAACTATTGGAAACCGCTGAATCTATCGGCCAAGCAAGAGCGCTTGGCTCAGGCTTGGCCGCTGCCAATCAAAGCAGCAGCGTCGAGCGGATCCGCTTAGCATTTTTACACAACAAGATTGCCCAAATAGATGCACATTCTCTCAATCACTTTGCCGATAGTTTCATTCCACAGGATCCCAGTTATCAACCTTTACTAGAAAAACTGCTTCAGACCATTCAGCTAGAACTCATTAACAAACCTCGACCAACCATCAATGTTGCCGATTATTTTCAGCAGGCTAGCGCCGTATTAGATGGGCTATACCAGCTATTTGATGCAGGAATAGCCCATTTGGAAGCAAACCAGACGACGAAACATTAAGCCGATAACTGGCTGCGTAACTGCCATAAGCCTTGCCCACTATTTTGATATTTGCGCTCGAAAGCGGTCATCGGTGTTTCGGTTTGATAAGGGAGAATTTGACTACTGTAACCCGCTAATTGTAAGGCCATTTGAAATTCATCTAAATAGGTCTGCCAATTACTACGCAGCTCTAACTGCCCGCCAAGTTTTAGGAGGTAGGGGAACACCGCGCTCCCATGCCAGCGCCGCTGCAGATGCCGCGACTTTGGCCAAGGATTGGGATATAACAAATAGTGATGGCTTGGCTGCCAGCCAGCTTCACAAGCCAAACGCCAAAAATCGTTTAAATCGACTTGTAGCAAAATATAATTTTGCCCGGCTTGGTCAAAATGCGCTTGGTGCTTGGTTAAGCGGTGAGCCGACTTATCTAAGCCAACAACCAAGGCCTCTGGATGAAGTTGAGCAAGCGCAGCCGTACTCAGTCCGGTACCGCAACAAGAATCCAATATCAGTGGGCGGTCTGCAGCAGCAAGCTGCTTTTCTAAATTCAAGAACGCTTCTAAGGTGTGCTGTTGATAAGGCTTTTGGAAGGGCTGCTGTAAGTGGCGTCGCACCACTTTTTGCAAATTCTCGTGAATACCTTGTTGATTAGAGCTAACACTGCGAGAATTCCCCTCCATTATGACCTCAAACCATAACCACGTTTAATTAAAATAAATGCCCATGTATACAAGATAGCAATCGACGCTAATATCATCGTATACGATAGCACTAGCGAAACATCACTAATACCCAGAAAACCGAAACGGAAAGCATTCACCATATAAACAATAGGGTTCACTTGTGATAAGCCCTGCCAAAAGCTTGGCAACAAACTAATTGAATAAAAGACGCCACCTAAGTAAGTCAGTGGCGTCAAAATAAAGGTAGGAATAATACTGATATCATCGAAGCTATTGGCATAGATGGCATTAATCAACCCCCCTAAAGAAAACAAAATGGAAGTGAGTAGTACTGTGAAAATAATGGCCGCTACACTATGCAGGTGCAAAGGTACAAAAAACAGCGAGACCATGGTCACAAGGAAGCCGACACATAAACCTCGCACCACGCCACCGCCCACAAAACCTAAAATAATAATATAATTTGGTACTGGCGCGACCAATAACTCCTCAATATTACGTTGAAACTTACAGCTAAAAAATGACGACGCCACATTGGAATAGGAATTGGTAATCACCGACATCATGATCAAACCTGGCACGATGAACTGCATATAACTATAGCCGCCCATTTCACCGATTCTCGAACCAATCAAGTTACCAAAAATAACAAAATATAAACTCATGGTGATCGCTGGAGGTACTAGAGTTTGCACCCAAATTCGACCAAAACGAATGACCTCTTTGGTTAAAATACTACTCAGCGCAGTCCAATATAAGCTTAAATTCATGCTTGTCTCCCATCAGCGACTAAGTTGACAAACAATTCTTCCAAACGGTTCGCCTTATTGCGCATACTTTTCACCACAATGCCTGCTTCATCAAGCAAACGGAACACTGCATTCAGGCCCTGTTGTTTTTCAACATCCACTTCTAACGTATGAGCATCGGTTACTCGAGTGGCGAAACCATTTAATGCCACCGTTTCGATCCCATCTTCAATATCAAAAATAAAAGTTTCGATGTTTAAATTAGACAACAATTGCTTCATCGAAGTGTTTTCAACCAACTGCCCCTTATCGATGATACCAATGTTACGGCAGAGCATTTCCGCCTCTTCCAAATAGTGAGTCGTAAGAATGATCGTAATGCCTTGAGCATTGAGTCGCTGAAGAAAAGCCCACATCGAACGTCTTAACTCAATATCAACCCCAGCGGTCGGCTCATCTAAAATAAGAAGTTTAGGCTCATGCATCAATGCCCGTGCGATCATCAAGCGTCGCTTCATCCCGCCAGAGAGTTCGCGAGCACGTGCATCGCGTTTTTCCCACAAATCCAGTTGAGAAAGATAAGTTTGCGCACGCTTCATCGCCAGTGCTCGGGGAACCCCATAATAACCAGCTTGATTGACCACAATCTGTAGTACTGTTTCAAACTGATTGAAATTAAATTCTTGTGGTACTAGTCCAACAAAAGATTTAGCCGCTTCTAAGTCGTGATCGATATCGTGACCAAAAATTTTCACGCTACCGGCTGATTTATTCACCAATGAAGTAATGATGCCAATCGTGGTCGACTTCCCCGCTCCGTTAGGTCCCAAAAGTGCAAAAAAATCTCCCTGCTCTACCGATAAATCAAACCCTTTTACCGCCTGAACACCACCGGGGTACGTTTTTTGTAAACCTTGAATTGCTAATGCCTGCATAATCACTACTTAAATGAAGATAAAAGATGGGCCCCTAGGCCCGAAGATAGTTGGCTTAATCTAGCGGAATAACTTTGCCTACATAAGGTAAATTGCGATAGTACTGGTCAAAATCAAGTCCATAACCAATAACAAATTCATCGGGAATAGAAAAACCAATCCAATCAACAGGCACTTCAACTTCTCGACGTGAAGGCTTATCCAATAATGTACAAATAGCCACACTGTTTGGTTCACGCAAGGACAGCATCTCTTTAACCTTGTTCAGAGTGTTGCCCGTATCAATAATGTCTTCGACAATGATCACATCACAGCCTTTAATGTCATCATCTAAATCTTTCAATACTCGAACATCACGAGTACTGACCATGCTACTACCGTAACTCGATACAGTCATAAAATCGAAGGTTAGCTTGCGATCAATCTTACGAGCCAGATCAGAAAGAAAAATACATGAGCCGCGTAACAACCCAATAAGTACTAATTTTCGGTCAGTGGGGTAAGCGGCATTTATCTGCTCTCCAATAGCCGTTACTCGTTGTGCAATATCTTGCTCACTGATCATTTCTTCTACGCGATGTTTCATAACTCTGACCTATTAATAAACTGATTTCCATCAGTAAAAACTTGGATAAACCGGACCTAAAAAATACATAAACACACGATATTTCAATGAATTAACAAAAAAATCATTAGTTACTTATGTCAGTAACTATTAATTAGCTTGTAAATACACTATGATTTAGCTGAAGGTATTCGCATGTTCGTGTATGTTTCAGCACTGAACGCCATATTTTAGATGATTTTTGTCTGAAATGGTAAGCAACAAATGCCTCATAAAAAATAATAATTGAAACAACAAACGCGAGAACTAAAATATGCAAACTAGCACCTTAAGACGCCGTACTCGGCTGTCGCCTGAAGTACGTCGTAAACAGCTCATGCAATGCGCTGTTGAAATTTTCGCCCGCCGTGGTATCGGTCGTGCAGGTCATGCGGAAATCGCAGAACTTGCAAATGTATCGGTCGCAACGGTTTTTAATTACTTTAATACCCGCGAAGACTTAGTTGATGCCGTTTTATCGGAAGTAGAGCAAACCATGTTAGGCGTAGTTGAACAAACTTATCCTAGCGATGAAAATGCCATTACTGCCGTTCAGCACCATCTATCAGCACTTGTTGAATTGGTTTACACCAACTCGGATGTCATTCACATTTGGTTAGAGTGGAGTTCTTCGGTACGCGAAGATGTTTGGCCACGCTTCAGTAATGTAATGGCTAAAATCAATCAACAAATTGGTGAAAGTATTCAAGCTGGTTTCGACAACAATGAAATTAGCAGTGCCTTGAATGCCTTACAAGCGGCTCAAACGATTAATGCAGGTTTGTACCTAGCGGTACAAATGATTAATCGTCCAGACAGCCCAGAGCGCCAAGAAGTGGTCGACTTTCTTAACGACTTTGTATTGTCGTTATTACGCCCACCGGGTCAGTAACTAAAAACGATCAAGGGCCTCATCAGGCCCTTTTTTATTGGCTTAATAGCGCTTTTAATTTGCCATGGATCCCTTCGAAACCACCATTACTCATGACTAGTATTTGATCGCCACCACACATCACCGACTTCACTTGTTCGACTATCTGCTCAACAGTTTGAAACACTTTTGCTTGTGCTAACTGTGCTGCCGTATCACATATATATTGATTATCCTCGTTCGGTTGATAGAGGTAGACCAAGTCAGCCAGCTGTAAACTCTCGGCTAACTTTTGCTGATGGATCCCCATCTTCATGGTATTAGAGCGCGCTTCTAGGATTGCAATAATCCTTGCCTTGCCCACTTGCGCTCTTAATCCTGCAAGGGTGCTCTGAATCGCACTGGGGTGATGGGCAAAATCGTCGAATAGGCGAATATCATCCAACTTAGCAAGTAACTCTAATCGACGTTTCGGAGGCAGAAAACGCTGCAAGCTTTCAATCGCAAGCGCTGGCAATACCCCGACATGCCTTGCTGCGGCTATCGCCATTAAGGCATTTTCGGCATTGTGCTGCCCAATCAGCGACCAACTTAGGCATCCTTGTTGTTGTCCATCAAGACTAATGGTTAACTCACTACAATCATCTTTAAGCGCCTGCCACTGCCAATTTTGGCCCTCACCAGTGAGCTCCAGTTCCGACCAACATCCCATGGCAATCACGTCTTGTATCGCTTGATTCATCTTTGGCGCAATGATCCGGCCTGAGCATGGGACAATTCTCAACAAATGATGAAACTGTTTTTGTATTGCGGCTAAATCTTCAAAAATATCTGCATGATCAAATTCAAGGTTATTGAGTAACAATGTTCGAGGTTGGTAATGAACAAACTTAGAACGCTTATCAAAAAAGGCGCTATCATATTCATCCGCTTCAACCACAAAAAAAGGAGTATTTCCCAAACGAGCTGAACCGGAAAAGTTGCGAGGCACCCCTCCAATTAAATAACCAGGCGCCAGACCATTATCCTCGAGGATCCAAGCAAGCATACTGGCAGTCGTTGTTTTACCATGAGTCCCAGCCACCGCCAATACCCATCGATTAGGCAGGATGTGATTGTTTAACCACTCTGGGCCAGAGCAATACTTTAAGCCTTTGTCCAGCACATACTCGACACAAGGATTACCGCGACTCATCGCATTACCAATCACCACCAGATCGGGTGCGGGTTCAAGCTGCGAAGGATCATAACCTTGAATCAGCTCAATCCCTAAAGACTCCAATTGAGTGCTCATCGGTGGATAAACGTTCAAATCACTACCAGTGACTCGCATGCCAGACTCTCGGGCTAACATGGCTAAGCCGCCCATAAAAGTTCCACAAATACCTAGAATATGAATGTGCATAAATGTTCGTTGTTCTAAAGCAAAAATCTAAGCCTTAGAATAACATCGAAATGCCCACAACTTTACGCTATTGTTGTTTTTCCTCTCTCGAATGAGGCCTAGGTACTTCAATGAACAACTGCTGTTGCCGATATCGGTAGGGCCGATACCAAACTAAACCACATTGATAATCACCATTCTCGCCAACCACACAACCAATAGGTAACTCTCGGAGCCACTGTAAATGAGCCTCTGCGCGAAGCTGTTCTTGCCAGCGTTGCTGCTCGAGCAATTCCTTTTTTAATTCGAAAACATCAATTTTATTTGGGTCTGAGCTTTTTTGTACAATAATCTGCCCCGCCTGCGCTGCGCTTAAGCTGAAGAACAGAGCCCAAAAAAAGTAAATAGATCGACGTATCATCAGTATTTCATCTACAATAATTATCTTTTGAAAGTTTAGGCGATAGCCCATGATTAAGCACTCAACTATCTTATCTTTTGCTCTACTTTTAATGGCTTGTAGTCAAACATCAGCGCCGTTATTAAACGCTGATAACATCTGCCAAAGCCCCCGACCTGAACTCTGTAGTATGCAATATGATCCGGTATGTGCAGAAGTGGCAGGGAAGCTAAAAGAGTATGGAAATGCCTGCTCTGCTTGTGGCGATGTCGAAGTTAATTCCTATCAACAAGGCGCCTGCCCCGAGTAACAAAGCACTCACAAAACTTAGTAATTTAACCAAATACTGCTATTAACTTAAGTATACGCTCACTATATCGGGAGCTATTGATGCTTAGTTTAATGGCTTTATGGCGATTTATTTTAATGCCCGTATTACTGTTTAGTCCCCTTGCATCGGCCGCTGACTTAACGCTTAAGCCGCTAGATGAGCAAGCCTTTAACGGCGAGTGGCAATGGTCAAATCCCCAAGGTCAGCTACGACAAATGCGCCTGCATTTCTCTCAAGAACTCTTAAAACAATCGGCAATAGAACAATTTAGGATCAGTTATAGTCTGACTTATCCAACCAAAGCGATTAGTGCTTACTTAAACCCTCGCCTAGAGCACGCTTTAGTCATGATCAATCAATATGCTGAGCAGCCAACGGCGGCACCAAAAGATATTCTTAAAATATTAGCCAGTAATCCTGATACCCCTTCTTCCGAGATGCTTTGGGAAGCCTACCAACAATATACTCAAGACGCATTTCGCCACTTAGGTCTATTACCTTGTCGACATCCGCGAGGCACTCAATACCCTTGTGTTCGGCCCAATTATTCGCAGCTGTTCTACCAAAATCGGAATCGAATGCTGCCATTAATAAAAAACTTTCAGCCCTTGAAAGATCTCAACCAAACGCTAGCGGAGGCACAAGCATGGCTACTCACCATTCCAGTAAAACGAGAAATCAGTGACAGTTTTTCTCCACCGCTCCATGTACTCAAGGATAATCTGGCGGATAGCGATGAACGCGCCTTATTACTGGCGTTGATGCTCAGTGAATTAGCCCCAGACTATTCACTGTATATGGTTTATCCTGCACATAGCGTTGGTAGTGCCTCACCCGCTTGGCTAACTATAGACGCCAATAGTGGTATCGAAGGCCCAACGATTACTCTTGGACAGCATACCCTGGTGTTAATCTCTGGATCTTCAGAGCTGATAAACGAGATGCAGCTCGCAGATGTAGAACTGATTAGTGATGCCCTCTATTAACATCTGTTGCTTTTTTGTTATAAATGTTTATAACAGGTCTGACCTGCTTTAACTGTCAATAAAAAGGAACGGCACGTGAAATATCTAATATTGTTCTTCAGCCTACTACCAACTTGGGTGATGGCACTCAACCTCAGTCTGGGAGAGTCTCTGCCCAACATTTCTATAGACAAGGTGGGCGAGTTACAACTAGTTGACGAACAGATAAGCTATAGTCCATGGAATACCAAACAACTGGCAGGTAAAGTCCGCTTGGTACAGGCAATGGCTGGACGCAGCAGCGCTAAAGAGATTAATGCAGCCATGATTGAGGCGATTAAAAATGCTAACTTTGCGGCTCAAACATATCAAACAACCACTATTGTGAACCTTGATGACGCTATTTTCGGTACTTCAATGTTTGTTCAAAGCAAGCTGAAAAGCAATAAGAAAAAATTTCCACATGCTAGTTTTGTATTAGATAAAGATGGGCAACTATTTGATTTACTAGATATAAAACCTAAATCTTCAGCGATTATTTTACTCGATACGCAAGGTAAAATATTATTTGCCAAAGATGGGGCATTGAACAAACAAGAAATTAAGCAAGTGATTAAACTCATCTACTCGCATATTTAATCGTCACTCTGGCGTAAGCAGCATTACGCCTATTCAAACATCATCATCAGAACCAATAAACTAAGCACATAAGCACTCATTAACAAAGTTAAGAGTTTGTGTCGTTTCGCCCATACGGTAAGGTTTTTTAACACAATTACCCCCACACGGTTTTTAGTTAACCTAAATTTAACACCTTTAACAACAAAAGCAAACTTGCTTTATGCGCAAATCCTCAGTAAAACAGCTAAAGCGAGGGAGAGTTCAATGTCAGACAAGCCGATCATCGAAAATAAAACCAGCCAAGTAGAAAACACCAGCTTACGCCTGGTAAAAATAGCCAAACAACGCGGTTTAGATGCCTTGCTAAGAAAGCAGCAACCCAATTCAACTTGGTCGCAAAGAGCTCAGGCTCGCTCAATTGTTGAGCAAGCGGTTGAACAAAAAAACTTAGAGAACATATTTTTCCTTGCAGCACAAAAAACTAGCGAACAAGACCTTGGCAGTGAACCTGATGCCGATTGGATGAGCGAGTTTTTAAAGCTTGCCAGTAATACCCAAGTAAAATCGATGCAGTTATTGTGGGCCGATATTTTAAGCCAAGAATTAAGCATTCCCGGCAGCTTTTCGGTCAAGGCACTAAGGACTTTGAAGTTAATGACGCAAAGAGAAGCTTTATGGTTTCATACGGCTTGTGAGCTCAGTTCAACGGTCGGGGGGGAAAGCAATCACAAGATCATCACCGGAGCCGTCAGGCCAGCGAGTAACTTAGGCTTGGTAAGAGCTAGGTTGGAAAAAATAAGCTTAGGCCAGCACCGGATGCCTTATCACTATATTTTACAGCTCACCGAATTAGGTCTGCTGTTCGATCGAGAATTAGAAATTCGCCCTTCTATTCAACACAATACCGCACTAACCCACGGGACAACCCAATATCAACTACGTTCTCGCTATAAAGGAGTGAAATTGACTTATCATCGTTTTACACCGATTGGTGACGAGTTGGCGAAACTGATTGAAAAACAGCCACAGCCATCTTATCAGGAACAACTGAGCGTATTATTACAAAACTACTTCGAATTAGTTTGAGCGGAGCAACGTTTAGACTTGGGTACTCCCTGAATTAGCAGCAAAATATCGCAATCCCAAAGACTTACCTCAGCGAATGTTATAAGCGATAAACTGCGCAGAATACTTCAACAGGCATTTCTATGACTTTAAGTACCACACAAAAAGATAAGCGATAGCAGTAAATCCCCCTTTCAAGCAGGCCATAAAAGCACCAACAAAACGAGCCTGAACTTATCAGACCTACCAGCAGAATGGTTTAATAACCACCCCACCAGCATTTGAATTGTTTGGAGCTCATATGAGCTACATATTCATTAAATACCACTTCCCGCAACTTCTTCGTGGATCCCACATTCACGTTTCAAACCGTAAAAACGGGTGTCTTCCTCACTCATACCCGCCTGTAAGGGTTGTGACGTTTGCACATCCCCTACCGAAACATAACCCTGCTCCCAGAGCGGATGATAGGGTAAGGAATGCTCTTGCAAATAGTAATGCACGTCCTTATTGCTCCAATCAATAATTGGCAACAATTTGAAACTCCCATTTTGGATCTGCAGCACAGGCAGCTCTGAACGGCTCGATGATTGGCTACGACGTAAACCCGAGAACCAAGTTTGAACATTTAGTTCTTGAAAAGCCCGCTGCATCGGCTCGACCTTGTTAAGCGTATTGTACTGCTTCAAGCCCTCGACCCCCTGCTCCCAAAGCTTACCGAAGCGCGCCTCTTGCCAAGCATTAGACTGCTGAGCTCGATACACTTTTAAATTTAGGTTCAAACGGGCCGTCAGTTCATCGATAAAACGATAGGTTTCAGGAAATAAGTAGCCCGTATCAGTCAAAATCACTGGCATATCTGGCTTTACTTGAGTCAACATATGCAAGCTCACAGCCGCTTGAATACCAAAGCTCGAAGTAAGCACCGCCTGTTGTGGTAAGTGCTCTAAAGCCCACTCAATACGCTGCTGTGCAGTTTTAGCCTCTAAGGTCTGATTGACCGAGGCTAACTCTGCTTTTCTTAACTCATGCGGCAGCTTAACTAGCTGCTGCAAATCTAAGTTAGGCATGAAAATCCCTAGCGCTTACTTTAACTTCAGCGACGATACCAACACGAATAACAAAGTCACCAAAAGCTTCTTCAGATTCACGTTCTACCGACCAGCGAGCAATTAAACCGTCAAGTTCCGACAGAATTTGTTGTTCATCGATGCCCTCTAAATAGAGCTTAGGAATACGTGTTCCACTTTGGTTACCACCTAAATATAAATTGTACTTACCAGGCCCTTTACCCACTAAACCAGCTTCAGCCAACATGGCACGGCCACAGCCATTGGGGCAGCCAGTGACCCGCAAAATAATATGTTGCTCGGCCATGTTATGTTTATTTAATAGGCTTTCTACATCATCAACCAAGCTCGGCAAATAACGTTCTGCCTCGGCCATCGCTAATGGACAGGTAGGAAAAGCCACACAAGCCATGGAATTGAAGCGCTGCTGACTATGGCTATCATTCATTAAACCATGTTCACGCGCTAAGGCTTCAATCTGAGCCTTCTGCGCAGCAGGGACCCCTGCTACCACCAAATTTTGGTTGGCGGTCATGCGAAAATCACCTTGATGAATTTCGGCAATCTTAGCCAAGCCGGTTTTTAGGGGTTTGCCCGGATAATCAAGCAAGCGGCCATTCTCAATAAACAAGGTTAAGTGGTGCTTACCATCAATCCCTTCGACCCAACCGATGCGATCGCCACGCGATGTGAACTCATAAGGACGGCTCGCTTCAAACTGAATCCCCGCTCGTTTTTCAACTTCCGTTTTAAAAGTATCGATCCCCACCCGATCGAGGGTGTACTTGGTCTTGGCATTCTTACGATTAACTCGGTTCCCCCAATCACGTTGCGTGGTGACCACTGCAGCGGCAACATCGAGAGTTTTAGCTAAGGGAATAAAACCAAAGTCATCCGCTCGACGTGGATAGGTCGACTTATCACCATGAGTCATAGCCAAGCCCCCACCGACGAGAACATTGAAGCCAATCAACTGCCCTTGTTCGGCAATGGCCACGAAGTTAAGATCGTTGGCATGCACGTCAATGTCGTTATGCGGTGGGATCACCACTGTGGTTTTAAACTTACGCGGCAAATAATTTGAGCCGAGGATAGGCTCTTCGTCACCACCTTCTATTTTTTCACCGTCGAGCCAAATTTCAGCATAAGCTCGTGTCTTCGGCAGTAAGTGTTCACTAATCTTAGTGGCCCACAGGTAAGCCTGCTGATGCAATTCTGATTCAACCGGATTACTGGTACACAAGACGTTGCGGTTAACGTCGCCAGCGGTGGCAATCGAATCAATACCAATACTATCCAAAGTTTGATGCATCAACTTAATATTTGGTTTTAACACACCGTGAAACTGGAAAGTTTGACGGGTGGTTAAACGAATGCTGCCATACATAGTTTTTTCGCTGGCAAATTTGTCGATGGCCAACCATTGCTTGGGCTGAATAATTCCGCCCGGCATCCGCGCCCGCAACATCACGTTATGTAGCGGCTCTAATTTTTGCTTGGTTCGTTCCGCTCGAATATCCCGATCATCTTGCTGATACATGCCATGGAAACGAATTAGCTGAAAGTTATCGGCGCTAAAACCACCGCTGATCCGATCCTGCAGATCGGCTTCAATGGTGCCACGCAGGAAGTTACTTTCTCGTTTCAGGCGCTCGTTATCCGACAATTTGCCTTCAACAATTAAATTATCACTCATTAGTAAACATCCTTCTGATAACGCTTGGCACTACGTAACTGTTTTAAATACTCTTCCGCTTGCTCAGGGCTTTTCGCTCCCTGCTCAGCAATAATCTCGATCAGCGCTTGGTGTACATCTTTCGCCATTCGATTGGCATCCCCGCACACGTAGAAGTGAGCCCCGGATTCTAACCATTGATAAACTTCAGCGGCATTCTCTTTGAGGCGATCTTGCACATAGATTTTTTCCGCTTGATCGCGCGAGAAGGCCACATCCAACTTGGTGAGCAAACCGGATTTAAGATAGCCCTGCCACTCGGTTTGGTACAAAAAGTCCTGAGTAAAGGTTTGGTCGCCAAAAAACAACCAGTTTTTACCTTCAGCATCACTGGCATCACGCTGCTGTAAGAAGGCCCTGAATGGCGCGATGCCGGTTCCCGGACCAACCATAATCACTGGCGTATCGGGCTGGCTGGGTAAACGGAAGTTATCATTATGCTCCACAAAAACTTTGACCGCAGCGCCCTCTTCAGCGCGCGCAAAAAATCCTGAAGCTCCGCCAAAACGTTGCTGCTCACCCTGTTGGTAATTCACGACTCCCACGGTGAGATGGACTTCTTCCTCAACTTCCGCTTGGCTGGAAGCAATCGAATATAAGCGAGGGGTTAAATGACGCAATCCATCCACCAACTGCTGCGCAGTCACGTTAGCTTTTTTCTCAAGTAATACGTCGATTACCTGATGACTCGCAGCATACTCCCGCAGTTTGTTTTTATCGGCCACCAGTGCCTGTAATTTTTTGCTCTGCGACCAACTCGCCCAGGCTTCGACAAAGGCACCGCTGGTTTGAGTGATTTCTAACTTGCTAGTGAGGGCCTTTGCCAGAGCAAGCGGCTGCCCATCGATCGAGACCTCCTCATCGGCACTCAAAACTAAGCGCGTGAGAATTTGCTCCACCAACTGAGGGTCATTTTCAAACCATACTCCAAGGGCATCACCTGCCTGATATTGTAAGCCTGATTCTGCGAGATCAATTTCGACATGGCGAACATCTTTAGCCGAATCACGACCGGTAATTTTTTGGCTAACCAACAGCTCGGCTGTATAGGGGTTTTTCTTATTATATTGACGACTGCTTGGCGTACTAGCTGCCAAATTTGCTGTCGCGCTACTGGGCGCGCTTTGCAAGGTTTGCTGTACTTGCGCTAACGCTTGCTCCGCCCAAGCTTGTGCGTCTTTATCGTAGTCAACATCACAGTCGACTCGCTCACAAAGACGTTCAGCGCCTAAGGCGGCTAAGCGTTCATCAAAATCCTTACCGGTTTGGCAGAAAAACTCGTAGCTTGAATCACCTAAGGCCAATACACCGTATTTCAACTGCGCTAACTTAGGCGCTTTCTTTGAAACCAAAAACTCATGGAATTCAATCGCGTCATCGGGTGGTTCGCCTTCCCCGTTAGTGCTACTCACCAGCAACAAATGGCTTTCGGTCTTCAAACTCTTGGTTTTATAGTCGGCAACATTGACTAACTCTGCATTGATGCCCTTGGCCTGCGCCGCGCTCAACAATTCTTCCGCAACGCCCTTAGCATTCCCCGTTTGAGAGGCGTAAAGAATGGTTAACTTAGCCGCTGCGTGCGCTACCGCTTGGGGTACCAATTGTCCAGAATTCTGACCAATTCCAGCTAAATACCCACTGACCCAAGCTAACTGAGTAGCCGATAGTTCAGCCGTTGCTTGTTGTAACAAACTCACCTGTTGTTCAGACAGTGGGCTGGCCAATGACGAAAGTTCCTTTAACAGCATTTTTTCACACCCTAAATCACAATTGCTGCTAGTTTAACCACGCCAGAGTCCAGACAATAAAGAATAAAAAGGGATTCTTTATAACTTTAGGAAATATAAGATCACCGCACCGTGAAGCATGTCCACTATGTGACTAAGCAACCAGCATTGCTTACAAAAAATCAATAAACTAGCAACATTGAAACATTGACAGGGCTTGCGATGGAACAACAGCTGAGCAACAACATGACCAACAGCCAAAAACTACTATTAATTCTCGCTTGGCTGATGCTAATGCTCATCACTGGCACCGCGGCGCAATATCAAGATCAGCAGCAACGACAAGCCCAACTCTCAGGAGAGAGTTATCGTCTGCAGCTGAGTATTCAGCATGAACTGGATCGCTTTCGCAATTTTCCAAAAGTACTGGCAGTACAACAGCCGCTGTTCGCGACCTTAAATGACCAAGACAATGACGCCCAGCGCCATGCATTAAATCTGTATTTACAAAAAATTAATCAACTGCAAGGCAGCGATGTCACTTATTTACTCAACGCTTACGGCACTGCCATTGCGTCCAGTAATTGGCAAAGCAGTCGAACCTTCATCGATAGTAATTACAGTTATCGCCCTTATTTTCAAACGGCCATGCAAGGAAAGAATGCACAATACTTCGCCTTGGGTTCTCGTTCAGGATTACGCGGTTATTACTTTTCTGCGCCAGTACTCCAGCAGCAACGAGTGATTGGAGTATTGGTGGTCAAAGTTGCCTTAAATGTGATCGATAAGAGTTGGCGAGACCCTCGCTTTGAATATTTGCTTACCGATAAACACGGTGTGGTATTTTACGCATCACAGTCACATTGGCTATATAAAAGCATTAAACCTTTATCTGAAATACAACGCCAACAGTTAATCAACTCAAAGCAATATGGTGAACATTTACTGCTTAACATGGCCCCAAAAAAGCGTGACAGTGAAATAACCTTACCGAATTTCCGAGACCAAAGCCAAGACTACATCTACACCCGCCGGATCTTAGCGAACACCGGCTGGCGCCTCTATGCCCTATCGCCAGACCAAGGCTATATGCAAGCGATTGCTAAGGCTATGTTGCTCAGTTCGCTGTGTTATTTAGGCTTAGTTTTATTGTATTTCTACTGGCGACAATTACAGTCAGCGCGCCAATTACAAGACCAAATCAACCAACAACTAGAGAGTCGCGTAGCACAACGCACCGCCCAACTCACCATCAGCAACCAACAGTTACAACAAGCGCTGAATGATTACCAACGAACCGCTAGCACCTTGAAGAAGACCGAGGATGAACTCGTGCAAGCAGCCAAATTAGCCACCCTAGGAGAGTTATCCGCAGGGATCAACCATGAACTGAATCAACCCTTGACTGCATTGCAAAACTACGCCGAAAACGCACTACGCTTTCAGCAAAAGCAACAATATCAGCAAGTCACTCATAACTTGCAAGACATTCTTAAACTCTGCTTGAAGATGAGCAAGATGATCGCCAAGTTTAAAATTTTCTCTCGCAAATCTAGCGGCCAAATCGCTTGTGTTTCGAGTTCAAGTTCAATCAACGCGGCGCTCGCGATCTTAGCCAATAGAATTGTGAAACATGAGATAAAAATCGAATTCTCCGGCTTAGAGGAGCAATGGGTTAAGGCCGACGCCATTCAACTGGAACAAGTGCTGATTAACTTGATTAACAATGCCATCGACGCCTTAGAGCAACAATCCGATGCTCGCCTTGGGATCCGCCAATACCAACACGACGATTGGCAGTGCATTGCCATCTGGGATAATGGGCCGCAGCTCAGTGAAGAACAGTTGCAACGTATCTTTGAACCCTTCTTTACCACCAAGAAACAAGGTTTAGGTTTAGGCATGGCGATTTCTAAACGACTGGTGGAAACCTTCGATGGTGAGTTAGTGGTTGGTAATCATGGCGACATTGGCCCCGAATTTGAAATCCGACTCCGCTCAGCGAGTCCCCCTGTCCAAGCTATCAATAGTTAAGAGGTAACAGTGCAAACACCGGTAATCATCATCGACGACGACCCAGATATTCTACGCTCTTTGGCGCAGACCTTAGCGCTGGAGGAGATCCACTGTGAAACCTTTAGCAGTGCCGAGCAAGCGCTCAGCCAACTCAAACAGGATTGGCCCGGCGTGATTATCTCAGATATCAACATGCCGGGGATCAGCGGCTTAGAAATGATGCAACAGGCACAGCAGATCGATCCCGATCTGCCGATTATTCTACTCACTGGCCATGGTGATATTTCGATGGCAATTAAAGCCATCCGTGATGGTGCCTACGATTTTCTTGAGAAGCCTTTTTCCACCAGCCATCTACTCGAAGTTCTACAACGCGCCCAAGAGAAAAGGCAACTCACCCTAGAAAATCGAGAGCTAAAAGCGGAGCTAGACGCCCAAAGTGGCCCTGGACCACGACTACTTGGCAGTACCCTAGCAATTATGCGACTGCGCAAAATTTTAAGCCATGTTAAGGATACCCCAGCAGATGTGTTGATCAATGGGGAGACAGGAACCGGCAAAGAGCTGGTCGCTCGTTTTCTGCATGATCATAGTGTACGCGCCAACCATCCTTTTGTTGCCATCAACTGCGGCGCGGTGCCGGAAAACATGATAGAAAGTGAATTATTTGGCCACGAAGCAGGCGCGTTTACCGGCGCCCAGAAAAAACGCATCGGTAAAATTGCCTACGCCAATCATGGCACGCTATTTCTCGATGAAATCGAAAGTATGCCGATGGCTTTACAAATAAAATTACTCAGAGTTTTAGAAGAACGTAGTGTAGAACCTTTGGGCAGTAATCAAGCAGTACAACTTGATCTGCGGGTGATTGCCGCCACCAAAAGCGATTTGAAAGCACTCGGTGAACAAGGTGAATTTCGCAGTGACCTCTATTATCGACTCAACGTCGTCGAAGTGCATATTCCCCCGCTACGCGAACGCAGCGAAGACATCGCCCTACTGTTAGAGAATTTTTTACGGGTGGCTTCCGCTCGCTATCAACTCAGCAGCCCCAAGGTGAGTCCGCAGCGCCTCGCCGAACTCATGGCACAAGAATGGCCCGGCAACGTTAGAGAGCTACGTAATTTGGCCGAACGCTGGGTATTGATGGGCGAAGACGTTGCCTTTAATACCCAGTCTCAACAACGGTCTTTAAACCTAGCGGAGCAACTATACCGATTCGAGAGAACCCTCTTACAAGATGCCCTACATCGCCATCAAGGCCATTTAAAGGCGGTTCAAGAAGAGTTACAGATCGGCCGTAAAACCCTTTACGAAAAAATGAAAAAATACCAATTAGAAAAGGATGATTATAAACACGTCAATTTAGACTAAGGGGGGAAATCCCCCCATTTCATCATCAGCAAAGGGGGGGATCCCCCCCGTTCATAACCCATCCCTTTTCTTTACCGCTCATGAAAAAACCAATAAGCCATTGTAAACAAATGGTTAAATAATATAGTTCATTGTTGGCTTAAAGCTTGCTGTTAGCTATCGCGTAATCCCTACATAAGCCATTACAAGGAAGAATAATATGAAACGATTGGCAAGCACACTCACCGCCCTAAGCTTGGCGTTTGCATCAGCAATCCATGCCGCCCCGATTGAACTTAAGTTTTCTCATGTGGTTGCAGAAAACACTCCCAAAGGGCAAATGGCACTTAAATTTAAACAACTCGCTGAACAACGTTTACCCGGTAAAGTAGAAGTAAAAGTCTACCCCAACTCGCAACTTTATGGGGACGGTAAGGAGCTAGAAGCGCTGCTTTTAGGTGACATCGAATTCATTGCGCCTTCGCTATCTAAATTCAAAAAATACACGAAGAAGTTGCAAGTATTTGATCTTCCTTTCTTATTCAAAGATATGGCTGCGGTTGAGCGATTTCAAGCCAGTGATGCTGGCCAAGAGCTATTAGGTTCTCTCGAAAGCAAGGGCCTAGTCGGTCTAGGCTATCTACATAACGGTATGAAACAATTATCGGCCAATGAACCCCTGTATACACCAGCTGATGTCAAAGGTAAGAAGTTTCGCATCATGTCTTCAGACGTATTAGCCGCACAGTTTGAAGCTGTGGACGCGGTTCCCTTGAAAAAACCCTTCTCGGAAGTATTTACCCTGTTGCAAACTCGCGCCATCGATGGCCAAGAAAACACCTGGTCCAATATTTATTCGAAGAAGTTTTTTGAAGTACAAAACAGCATTACTGAATCCAACCATGGCGTATTGGATTACCTCATCGTCACCTCCGCCGATTTCTGGTACGGGCTGCCCGATGATATCCGTACTGAATTAAAAGCGGCCTTAAACGAAGCTGTCGCCATGGGAAACCAGATTGCTGCCGACAAAGCCGAACAGGATAAAGCCCATATTATCGCTTCAAAACGCTCACAAGTTATCTCTCTAACTCCTCAGCAGCGCCAACAATGGGTCGAGGCAATGAAGCCTGTATGGCGACAATTTGAAACTGAAATCGGTAAAAATATTATCGAAGCAGCGGCGGCTGCCAACCAATAAACGCTGACTTGCGCAGAGGCCCCTCACTCTGCGCAAGTCCCCAAGCGGTTTTGCTCATAAGGACATAGCATGAAATTTGTAACTTGGTTCCGGCGTTTCGAAGAAAACTTCATCGCCCTACTGTTGGTCTCCATGACGCTACTGGTATTTATCGAAGTGATCATGCGCTTTGTATTTAACTCTGGGATCCACTGGGTACAAGAGGTCACTCTCTATTGCTCCGCTTGGCTGGTCCTACTCGGTGCTAGCTGGGGAGTCAGAGAAGGCGCCCATATTGGGGTCGATGCCTTTGTCAGAATTCTTCCGCCCACCCAACGTAAACTACTCACGCTATTGGCCTTAGCTCTATGTTTATTCTATTGCAGCCTATTTATGTATGGCTCTTGGGTATACCTAAGCAAACTGCAACGGATCGGCATTGAAATGGAAGATTTACCGATTGAAAAATGGAAAACCATGAGTGTGTTATTTATCGGTTTTGTGTTGTTAGTGGTTCGATTTTTAGAGGTAGGTTGGAAGGTCATCACCAATCAACAAGATGGTTTCCACCTCGCAGACGAAGCCAAAGACAGCATGCACTTAGCTGACGAAATAGAAAAACAATAAGCATTACCGGCAAAGGATCTGACCATGACCACCTTCACTCTTTTTATCTTACTGTTTATTTGCATGATCATTGGTATGCCCATCGCGGTCGCCTTAGGTTTTGCCAGTATGACCACCATTTTACTGTTTTCCAATGACTCCTTGGCATCAGTCGCTCTAAAGCTATTTGAAGCAACCTCGGAGCACTATACGCTGCTTGCGATCCCCTTCTTCATTTTGTCATCGGCATTTCTCTCAACTGGGGGAGTGGCGCGACGGCTGATTAACTTTGCAATGGACAGTGTCGGCCATATTCGTGGTGGACTGGCCATGGCTTCGGTGTTGGCCTGTATGTTATTTGCCGCGGTATCGGGCTCCAGTCCCGCCACCGTGGCAGCGATTGGCTCCATCGTGATTGCTGGCATGGTACGCTCAGGCTATCCTGAGTCCCTCGCGGCAGGTGTTATCGCTAATGCCGGTACCTTGGGTATTTTAATCCCCCCCTCGATTGTCATGCTGGTCTATGCTGCCGCCACCGAGGTCTCGGCGTCACGCATGTTTATGGCTGGCTTCATCCCTGGGCTCATGATGGGCAGTATCTTAATGCTCGCCATATACGTAGTTGCAAGGATCAAAAATCTTCCGGCGCAGCCCTATCCCGGCTGTCGCCAATGGGGGATATCGGCGCTCAAAGCCACGGGCGGTTTAATGCTGATAGTCATCGTGCTGGGATCCATTTATGGCGGTATCGCCAGTCCCACCGAAGCGGCATCGGTCGCGGCAGTCTACGCCTTCTTAGTCTCGGTTTATGGCTATCGTGATATTGGGCCGCTCAAAGGTCAGGCCTGGCGAAACCAAGGGGAGAGCCTGTCTAAAGCGATCGCTCGCAATGTTTGGTTATTGCCAATCAGCATCTTCAAATCGGTGAACAATCAAGAGGTTCGCCACGTGCTCAAGGACGCAGCTAAAGTAAGCATCATGTTGTTATTCATCATTGCCAATGCGATGTTGTTTGCGCATGTGCTTACTACCGAGCGCATTCCGCATATGATCGCCGAATCGATCGTCGCTTATGGCTTACAACCCTGGGCATTTTTAGTGGTAGTGAACATTCTGTTACTGATCGCTGGCAACTTTATGGAACCTTCGGCCATCTTGCTAATTATGGCTCCGATCTTGTTCCCAATCGCCACTCAACTGGGGATCGACCCAATCCATCTGGGCATCATTATGGTGGTCAATATGGAAATCGGCATGCTCACGCCACCGGTAGGACTCAATCTGTTTGTCACTGCTGGAATTACCGGTAAAAGCATGGGCTGGGTGATTAAGGCCTGTCTGCCTTGGTTAAGCTTACTGCTGCTATTTTTAATGCTGATTACCTACATCCCACAGATATCGCTGTTTTTACCCGAATACTTCGATCGCATCAATGGCTATTAATCAAACAGGCCTGCAAATGCAGGCCCTATTATTACTCAGTGATTATTCCATGCGCCGCTGTCGCCGGCGTAAGGCATCGTTAAAGCGACGTTTAGCCACTTCAGTGCGTGGTTCGAGTGGCGGAACGTTAATCGAATGGCCTTTATCATCGACAGCCACCATGGTGAAGAAGCACGAATGAGTATGCCGCACGGTTTGTTCTTTCAGATTTTTGGCTATCACCTTAATCCCGATCTCCATCGAGGTTCGGCCAGTATAGTTAACAGAGGCTAAAAAAGTGACAAACTCGCCAATCTCTACCGGATTCTTAAATAACACCTGGTCCACCGACAAGGTCACTGCGTAATGTCCGCAATACTGGATCGCGGTGGTATAAGCCACTTCATCCAACTTTTTTAACATTGACCCGCCATGCATCTTTCCTGAAAAGTTAGCCATCTCAGGGGTCACCAAAATATTCATCTCTGTTTGTGAATTATCCATCATATTCCTCATCTCTTTCTGCCAAACCCTTTCGTCGGCGGTAGGGAATTACGGGCAAAATAATTCACCCGAGTTAATCTGTTTTTAAACCGTGTTTTTCAAATAAAGAATATAAGGTAGGTCGTGTCACGCCTAATAAACTAGCAGTATTTGAGACATTGCCATCACTTAAGGCCAAAGCCTTATTAATCGCCAATTTCTCTGCTGCTTCTCGAACATGGCGTAGGTTTAAAGCCAGCTTCATCTCCTCTTCATCACCCACCGATAAGGCCAAATCCTCAGCAGTAATTTGCTTGTTATCAGCCATGATCACTGCTGATTTAATTTTATTTTGCAACTCACGAATATTGCCGGGCCAGCGATGATGACTGAGAGCGGCGATGGCATCGTCACTAAAATTATTAATGTTTCGCTGCATCTGCTTGTTGTAGTTTTGCAAGAAAGCGCGCGCCAGCAGAATCACATCTTCACCGCGTTCCCGCAAAGGTGGAATATTAATGGTTATTTCGCTGATCCGATAAAACAAATCTTCACGAAACTCTTTTTGTTCTACCATTTGCGATAAGTTTTGGTGAGTCGCGCAAACGATTTTCACATCCACAGGAATTTCTTTACGCCCACCAACACGCTCAACCACTTTCTCTTGCAAAAAACGTAATATTTTCGCTTGTAGTGGATAAGGCATATCACCAATCTCGTCAAGGAATAAGGTGCCACCATTGGCACATTCAATCTTCCCTTCAGTGGTTTTATGAGCTCCAGTAAAGGCACCTTTCTCAAAACCAAATAGCTCACTTTCCAACAAGTTTTCAGGGATCGAGGCACAGTTTATCGCAATAAAGGGCTTCTCTTTACGGGGGCTTTGCTGATGAATCGCCCTAGCCAAGACCTCTTTACCAGTGCCGCTCTCCCCTAATAGCAGCGTGGTGACTTCCGTTGGCGCAATCCGTTCCACCATCCGACACACTTTTTGCACTTGAGGGGAATTACCTAAGAAGCCATTGCTATCCAGCGATGCGCCTCGCAAGGTTTCATTTTCAAGCTCAATGTTTGCCACCCACAGGGCTCGGGCAATAATCACCGACAGCGTGTCATCGTCAATCGGTTTATGATAAAAATCATGAGCCCCCATCGCGATTGCCTTTAAGGCATTGTCTTTATCTTCATTCCCTGTAATCACAATGACCTTAAGCTTAGGATTAAGCTCTAGCATTTCTTTCAAGGTTGCTAAACCTTCACTGGCATTGGCTTCATCCGGTGGCAAACCTAAATCTAAAGTGACCACTTTAGGCTCATAGCGCCTAAGTGCGGTAATGGCCTGATGACGATCACCAGCTATCACCACTTGATAATCACTAAAGCTCCACTTCAATTGCTTCTGAATACCAGGGTCATCTTCTACGACTAATAGCGTTTCCATGTCATCTCATCCATTTACTTATTAGTAAGCCCGCAGACTTAGTTAAATCTTGTGAATCGGTAAAAATAGCTTAAATAAGCTACCTTCGCCCTGTTTACTTATCACTTGGATATGTCCACCCAATTCTTCGACGAAACGTTTGGCATCGTAAGCGCCCACCCCCATACCAGCATTTCCCTTAGTTGTATCAAAGGGTTTAAACAAGCGATTGTCAATAAAATCAACACTCATACCTACGCCTTTATCTTCAACTTCGACCAAACAAGTTTGCGCTTGCAAAGATGCGCGAAGCAAGACCTGACCACTCTCATCACTGGCATCTTGGGCGTTTTGAACCAAATGTGAGAGTACGTTAATGAAGCGTTCTTGATCTCCAACCAATTCAAAATCGGATCCAATTTGATAATCCAGCTCCGGTGCTGGTAGGTTACTCACCTTAACCTTTAAAACTTGCTGCAATGCCCGAAGCAGATTAAATGGTGCAACCACAGTATCAATACGTTGTTTATTACTTAAATGCGCAACCACCTTTCTTAAGCGACTGGCAGCCGAATCGACCGTGTCAAAGGCATCGTCGATAAACTCAGGATTATGTTTATGCTTAATGGCATTTTTTGATAACAATTGCAGCTGCGCTAATACGTTCTTTAAATCATGTACCAGGTAGGCCGACATCCGGTTAAAGGTGTCGAATTGCTGACTTTCGGCCAACGCTAAGTTGGAACGATGAAGATTCAAATACACCGCTAACTGGCGGCTAATAGCACGCATTAAGTCGCGATCTTCCCAGTTTACACTATGGATCGAAGTGGGCGGAGATAACAAGATTGCCCCCTTAAATCCGGCAGCAGTACTGGTTGGAATAACATAGGCAAATTTAGTAATTTGCTGCAAATCCAGAGTCGAAACCTTAAATGGAACGACACTAGGATCGGCTTTTAATTCCGCAATATCAACGATCCATTGATGCTCGATAGCTGCCATACCAAGGTGTTCCAAACAAGCCAAAATCTGTGAATCATCTTCTCTTAGATTATAACTAGCCTTGACTATAAATCGCCCATTTTCCACGATGGCTAAGCTAGCAAAATGACAATCGAAGGGCTGGTTAATCGCTTTAAGCGCAATCGCATAGGGCGAGATACCGTCATCTTCTAACACCGCAGCAAACTTCATCCATTCTTCACGATACTCATATTTATTGGCGAAGAAGTGCTTTGTGATCTGAACCTTAAGCTGCTTACGCAACTTTTCCGATAAAAATAAACTCACCAGTACCAACACGCTTAAGGCAAAAAAACCATTCTGGGCAATACTTCCCCAGTCTCCTCCCTCATAACGGAGGTAATAGCCAACCAGCGCCATCATTAGCAGGTAAGCCCCGGCAACTAACAGTAGAGTGCTGTGATAAATCACATCTCGTGAGACATAAATTTTAGTCGACCAACGCTTGACCCGACGCGCACTTAGCAATACCAAAGGGGCGGCCAAAATTGCCACTAAGCCACGTAAGACCCAAAAATCAAAAGAAATACCTGAGGTGATTAACGCATTAGCATACAGTGAAAAATCGAAAGCAAACACGCTTCCCAAACCTAAACACATCGGTTTAATGGTTGGCCGAGCCGTGACATCGATACGTCGATACAACTGCTCAATTAGCCATAGACCCACCACTGCCTGTGACAATTGGCTAATCAGCCAAAACTGATTCAGTGGGACATGAAAAATAGCAGCCAACAACTGTAATAAGGCAATCACCAATAGACCAAGCAATACGCCTTTACGGCGCCAAGAACCTTGCAACAGATTACCAAAACTAAAGCGCGGCGCAATGGTTGCGTATAACAGCAACATCCATAGCCCGTTACGCAAGCTTTCCAAAGAATAAAAATAACCTAAGGCAAATGAAAAGCGCATTTGGGCGGCACCAAGAACAGCCCAAATAAAAGTAAAAAACACCGCTAAACTTAAAGCTTGCCGCTGAAAACCACTCTGCTTGGTCGTCAACAATAACAAGCTAAACAACAAATAAATTATTGCAGCTAAGCTATATCCGAATAGGCCTACAATTATACTCAATCTAAGTCATCCATCTTAGCCCTCAGGGCAGTTATACTGGGTGGTCATTTTAGGTTCGAGATGAAAACCTTTTAATCGCAGCGAACGCGATGTGGCATAATGGGGACAACTCATTCCGCAAAACAACGCGTCAAAAGCTTTAAGCCAAATATCTACTTAGCCATACCAGACTAAAGTGAATTGAATAATGGTTTACTCTCCATTGCGGCTTTGCAGGACTACACATCAAGCTCTGCCATTACGAGCCCTCATACTCCCTACAACATCCTGTGAGCAAATCAACGCTCACATTGGCCTTCATTTCAACGCAAGATAGAGCCTCAAAGCAAGATTGGGCCGCTCGCCAATAGCGATCCTTCATTCACAGCTAAATAGCCGACGCGAGAAGCGCCACTCCATAAAGGGAAAGTCAAATTAGCGACTTTCTCCTAACTCAACAATTTCTTTGCGTTTTTTCTCTATCATTTTGTCTAAGTAACGGATAATTTTAATCTTTCTCAGCACCACTTCTTCCAGATAACTAGACACATCTAATAGATTCGCTTTCATCTGTTGCTCACCAACGGCCATCACTGACACATCGGGAGAAGTTAAGCCATCGCTATATTGGCGACCTAGAACTTGATCAATATTCACACTTGCTTGCTGAGGTGGCGTGCCCTGAAGCGATCCAGACAATTCGCCGCCCATTTCTTCAATGACTGCAGCCACATCCTTGGAACCAATGGTATGCAAATCTTCCAAAAATGCGTATAAAAATAAGCGGTCGGCAAAAATATTGATCTTCCGAGGAATACCTTTGGTAAAGTCGGCAATCTGAACAAAAATATCGTCATCTAATTGTGGGTTTTGTTGCCAACCCACTTGTTTGAGTCGATGTAAAATATATCCCTGAGTTTGTTCGGCATCAAAGGCCTGTAAATGGCAAGAAGCAATGATCCGTTGCCGAAACTGTTCCATTTCGGGTAATTCAATAATTGGTTTTAACTCTTCTTGCCCAAGCAAAAAACTCTGAAACAAGGGTTTATCATCTAATTGAAAATTAGACAGCATCCGCAACTCTTCAACGGTTTCTGCTGGTAAGTTCTGCGCTTCATCGACTACCAATAACGCGCGCTTCCCTTGCCGATGCAAGCTCAGTAGATACTGCTCAAAGCGTTTTAAAATTTCGGCTTTATTTAAGCTTTCGACTTCAATGGAGAACTGAGCCGCGACTAAGCGGACTAACTCATCTGGACTGAGTCGGGTTGTAGCAATCTGCGCAGCGACGATCGATTCATCAACTGAGGCCAGTAAACTACGAGCAATGGTGGTTTTACCGGTACCAATCGGGCCCGTCACCACAATGAAACCCTCGCCTTGTGATAGCCCATAACGCAGATAAGAGATCGCGCGATCATGATGAGGGCTCGCAAAAAAGAATTTAGGATCAGGGCTTAGCTTAAAAGGTTTATCGCTTAAACCAAAAAAAGATTCATACATATTTAAAACTGCTTAGTAGCGTTAATTGAAACGCGATTTTCATTATAGTCACGGCCCTCAATACTAGAGCTACGACGAGTGAATTGATAACGATAAATTAGAGAAAAACCTTCGATCAGATCTTGAGTGAGCGACAAATTATAACGGCTATATTTATCGACTTGCTTACCTTTACTGATTCGCTCAAAGCGATAGTAATCATAATCAACTTTAAAAGCCGCTCGAAGCTGACGAGTTAACTTGTGATCTAAACCTAAGCCGACACCGTAAGTTTTATCCTGAATAAAATCAGTAAGCTCAGTCAAACTGGTTCGATCTTGGTGGCGAATTTCAAAATCGATGCCACTACGATGTAAGTCCAAAGCACTATTCCAGCGTAAAGTCTTATTTAATTTTTGCTCTGCAAGAATATCCCCTTCAACAAAAAACCGCCGGTCAAAACTAGTGGGTTCTTCTATGTAAGAAATATCGGTTTTAATCCGTCTGCGTTCATGCGAAAAGGTAAAGCTATAAGCATCACCATAAAACCGTTGACCATACTCAAATAGCAACTTGGTTCTGCGATTTGGCTGAAGATTCAGCGCTGCGCCGATATAGTCATCATTCTTTTCTCGCTCTAAAGAAAAATTATAGCTCACTTCGAGATAGCTTAATTGAGTTCGAAAATAACGAAGCGCGGGTCCCCAACTTTCAGACTCCCCGACCGTAGATGAGGCATTCACACCTTCGAGGTAGCTTTCGGCATAATAACGTAGAAAAGGACTAAATCCCGAGCGTGGTGGAAGACCCAGTTCGATTTTATATTTCAGAGTTTCGGTTGCAGCAGAATTAGCGCGAGCCTCACGCTTCGAATAAGCGGATTCAACAAGCCAAGTAACGTTCTTTACTTTCTGTCCATTCTTAAATAACAAAGCTCCCTCTAAATCATTGTTATTACCGCGGTCATCTTCATAACGATTAAAAGTAGAAAACACCGCCGTGTTCAAATCAATCCATTTACGAGGGTTAGATTTATATCCTAATGAAAGCTCATGTGAACTGCCTTGTATTAAATCACCAGTCACGACATCAGTTATCGCATTGTCATTAACCTTAGCAGGCATTATATACATCTTTGAGACAAGACCGACCGTAACACCAGTATTGCGGATTTTTTTTTCAGCCATAAAAATAAGATCGTGATACAGCTTATTCTTATCTGAATCGTCTGAATTGTAAATTTGCTCAGCTTGGTAGTCGAGCGTCAAACGACCATCATGACCAATAAATTCAGATTCGAGCCCCGCTGTAAATACACCGATTTGTCCTGATCGAGTCGCATCTTCAGTTAAACCAACATTGTCGGTATAAACCAGCTCAGCACTTAGCTTAGGAAGGAAGCTAAAATCTGCTGCCGACACCGACATCGATAAACCAACTATCAGCGCAACAACGATGCTAAGCGCTTTGTTCTTCCTCGTATCCATAGCCATATCCGTAGCCATAACCGTAAGTTCCTGTTTTACCGTGCACTGCTTTATTCAACACATAACCTATCGCCAATTCTTCACTAAATTGGGAAACAGCCGCCTTAATTGCGGCCAACTTCGTTTTGTCTTGTTCAACCACCACCACCGCCTGACCAATAAAATTAGACAGAACCACAGTTTCATTCACCCCAAGAATTGGTGGACTATCGAATAACACGACTCGGTCGGCATAACGACTATTTAACTCTTCAGTCAGAGCACGCATTTTATCACTTGCCAACAACTCGTTACTTAAGTGATGAGGCATTCCTGCCGGCATAATCCGTAAATTTGGGATATTGGTATGATAAATGACATCTGCAATATCATCCGTCTCGCCGAGTAAATATTCCATAAGGCCCATATGTTGGCCAATCCCTAAGGTTTTACTCACGGTGGGTTTCAATACATCCGAGTCAATCAGTAGTACTGTTTTATCTTTTTCCAAGGCTAAACTAAGTGCCAAATTAATCGAAGTAAATGTCTTCCCTTCGCCAGGGTTGGCACTGGTGACCATTATCAGATTACTTTTATTACGCGGTATCAAACTTGGATCAAATGCATTTTTCAATAACTTACGCTTAACGCCTCGATATTCATCACTAAGCATTCGAGTCTCTCGAGAACGAACATCGGATAACATCCCTAAGTTTCTTAATACACTTGAATCAATTTGCAATACAGCCTTTTCGCGAGGCCTTGCATTGGGTTCTTGATTCGGCGGATTCACATCCATGACAGAGTCTGGAGCTGCAGCATTATTCGACTGCTGATTTTGTTGGGCTTGTTTGGCCAACTTACCCATCGCTTTTTCTATGGTACTCATAAGATCCCAATGCCTCCCAAGATAGAAATAAGCTTATTGTGTAAGCCCGGAAGTAAATTAATGACCATAAACCCAACAAAACAACACAATAACAATATATTTGAAAATACAAATATACGCATTTTTTGCCTTTCGACTTTAATCAAACCAGAGCTGTCGGTGGCAGACACAACCCCGAGCACCGGAAAGCCAGTTTGCTGATATAGCTGCTGAATACTCGATACCACTGGATTAATCTGACTAAATGCCAGAGACAAACCAACACCGGCACCCAAAGCTAAAATCAGCACTCCAATAATAAGCAGTGGCCGCTTCGGTCCAGAAGGCTCTAATGGCACCCTTGGAGCGTCAATCACCCTAAACTTAATATCGTCGGTGGTCTTGCCCGCGCTCTCAGAAATCTGAGCACTTTCTCGGCGAGACAACAAGTCTTCATATTTCGACTTAGTAATCTCATAATTTCGATTCAAACCGGTGAGTTTAGCTTCCACATCAGGGACCTGGCGTAACTGGTCTTGTAGATCAGAAACATTGTCTTTATAGCGTTGTTCACGAACATTCAGCGAAGCCACTTCATTTTCCAACTGGCTCACGGTAATTTTCAGATCCTGATAAATCACCGAGTCGGAGGCAATCGCGGCAGGCGTCTGCGCAACGGTTAAAGCACTATCTTTCTGTTTCTGCAAGCCTGCAATTTGTCGCTTAACCTCGATAACATCTGGATGGTTGTCCGTATAACGCAGCAACATATCATCAAGTCGGGTTTGCATTGAGACAATTCGGTCATCGAACTCAGTTCTGACCTTAGCGGTTTGTTGAGATGCTAAACGTTCTTCACTAGCTAATTGAGCCCGAGCCGATGTTAACTTTGTCTCTGCTTCGCTTAACTGTAAACGAGTATCTTCAAGCTTCTTTTTTACCCCTTCAAGATTACTGTAATAAGTCGATTCTTTACCGGGCAAAAAAGCTGTGTACTCTTGCTTAAAAGCCGCGAGCCGTTTCTCTGCTTCAATCAGGCGCGTCTCATACTCTTCAATTTGCTGATTAATAAAAGAATTCGCCGTATCTGTATCCTGACGTTTTTCACCTAAAGTATTTTCAACAAATACATCAAGGGCAGCTTGCACTACATCACGCACATACTGTGGGGAGTCAGCTTCAAAACTAATGGTGTACAGGTTTTCTCGTTTTGTCTTATCAATGATTATTTTTTCTTTTAAATCATCGAGTAGCTCTTCATATTCAAGCTTATTGTTCACTCTTAAATCTGCGTCACTCGCGCGAACAATTTTTTCCAAATTACTTCTGCTCAACAGAGTTTTAACCATCATTTGCAATTCTTGAGCAGGGTCTGTTTGCAAGGCTAAGCCTTTCAGCAGTGGCTGTAACAAAGAGCGAGTATCCGCATATACTCTTGCTTCGGCCGTATACTGATTTGGCAACAAGGTCACAACAATCCAGCCAATAGGGCAAAGCAACCAAAGTGCAATAATAATATAACGTCGCTTCAGCCATACCCCTCTCAGGTACTGCAAAAAGTCCTCAATAAATTCCTGCATCTAAACCGCTACTCCGCCTAAAACCATGCTTCTGGGATAATAATAATGTCACCAGGCAAAATATCGACATTGGCGTCTATTTCTCCATCTTGAATCAATTTACCAACCGAAATACCGTAAGATCGTTGCTCTCCACTGACCACTCGAACCAAGCGAGCATTATCACCGTCAGCGAATTCAGTTAAACCGCCCACTTGGATCATCACATCCAGTAAGGTCATGTCTTCTCGATAATTGACCGCTTGTGGAGCAGAGGCTTCGCCGATTACCCGAACTTGTTCACTGAATGGGCCGACAAAACCTTCTACGGTCACGGTCACAATTGGATCACGGATATACTCAGCCAGTTCAGATTCGACTAAACGGGCCATCTCAGTTGTGGTTTTACCTGATACCTCAAGGTCTTCGACCAGCGGCGCTGACACTTTGCCGTCAGGGCGAACAAAAAAGGTTCCAGATATCTCGGGGTTGCGCCAAACAAAAATGTTCAGTTCATCGCCCGGACCGATCAAATATTTATATTCCGCGGGATTTTGAGTAAGAGAGGGTTTTACAGAAGCCTCTTGTAAATTAGGTAAAGAGCTTGAGCATGCAGATAGGTAAAAACCAACCACAATAAACGCAAGCGACTTGATAACGACTTTATTAAGTTTTTTCATAGCACTGTCCATTACGCTGAGTGTCCATCAAATAACATTGATTGAATAAATCCTTTTTCCCATGATAGTGCGCGAGCGCTCATCTTGTAAATCTATTGAGTTAAATAGTTTTGATATATCGATATTTATCGTGGTATTAAAACAACTGTAACGCTAAAGTAACATACTCATGAGTAACTATCTGAATTGCTATACAGGGGATTTTTGTAGCTCTACGAGCTAATCTCGGTATACTTGTTCGTCTAAAATTAATATCAATTAATTGGTTTCAAGGAAGAAGCGTGGCTGGTTCGAAGTTTCACAATCTAGATCCTGGTAGTAGAGTCATTATTATTGCCGAATTTTTAGTGCTCATCGTCATATTTGTGTTGGGCGTTGAATTATTGCGTTTTAGCGGGTTTGAGAATATCCCGCCATACGGGGAAGGCACTCTGCTGATGCATTTGCTGGCATTCACTTTCCCGATTCAACTATCGATCCTCTCGGTTGGCTTATACAACCAAAAAATACGCGAGACTTTTCGTGGCGTGATTCGCCGTTTGTTGGTGAGTATTGCTCTCGGCTATTTTATTTCCTCGGTTATTTACGTTGTAAGCCCATTAGAAGTATTACCCGGTAACTTTAGAGAGTTGCTGTATGCAGCAGTGATGATGGCACTAACGGTGGTTCGTTACTTTGCGCTTAAAATGCAATATGAACACATGGGGCGGAAGCGCATCTTGGTGCTAGGTGCCGGAGAGCGAGCCAGCATCATAGAAAAGCGAATGCGCCGCAAATCAGACCGAGTAAGCTTCGAAATGGCTGGATTTGTCCGCATGCCCGGTGACTCAGAAGATGGTATCAAGCGAGAAACAATTCTTGAGCTAGACCGCCCACTGGAGTCTTTTGTGCTGGCGAACGGCGTTGAAGAAATTGTGATTGCTGCCGACGAACGACGTGCCAATCTGCCTGTAGACAGCCTCTTCTTGTGTAAACTGCGTGGCGTAGAAATTACCGATATCATCGACTTTATTGAGCGAGAATCAGGACAAATTGCGGTGAACCTGATTTACCCATCTTGGGTGATATACAGTAATGGCTTTCACTCGACCAACTACTTACGTAGCTCTTTAGACTGGATTTGCAATACCTTCCTTGGGCTTATTGTATTGAGTCTAACCTGGCCTTTAATGCTAATTACAGTGGTAATGATAAAATTGGAAGAAGGCTTTAGAGCCCCAGTCTTATACTCACAAGAGCGGATTGGGCTCAACGGGAAGCCATTTAGTATCTATAAGTTTCGTAGTATGCGAACTGATGCCGAGAAAGATGGTGCGAAGTGGGCTGAAAAAGAAGATCCCCGAGTCACCCGAGTGGGTAACTTCATCCGAAAATATCGAGTTGATGAATTACCACAAATCTACAATGTACTTGTTGGTGACATGGGTTTTGTTGGGCCACGACCTGAGCGGCCGGCCTTTGTAAAGGAATTGGTATTATCGATCCCTTATTACAACCAACGACACAATGTTAAACCCGGGCTGACTGGTTGGGCACAACTTAAATACCCTTATGGTAGTACTGAAGCCGATGCCTTAGAGAAGTTAAAATTCGATCTATATTACATTAAGCATCGCAGCTTTCTTTTAGACCTTTTGATTCTGGTCAGAACTGCAGAGATCATTTTATTTGGTAAAGGCCGTTAATCCGGTGGCATCGCACCACAACTCGCCAGAACATTCGAAAGGTGTAGTCGAGAGTGTCGTTGTATTAGCACTTACGGTAATAGTCAGCCTCTTGTTCTGGCCTGTGATACTCGATATTTGGCGTTATAGCTTCGATGATGGAACATACTCACACGCATTTTTGATCCCCTTTGTCGCGCTTTATGTTCTATATGATATTCGAGAACAGTTGCAATTTCGCAGCAAGCCCAATGGCTTCACCCTAATCTTAGTATTTTTGTTAATGGTGGAGCTCTGTTTATATCTTGGACAAATTAGCCTGCCAGTTCGAGCCTTGCTTCCCTTGGTTTTACTAAGTGCGCTATTAAGCATTTTTGTCAGCCATAAAGGCCTCTATTTATACGCTTTAGTATTTTTATTTATTACGCCCATATGGGGACTTCTCTCCCCCCTTGCAGCAGCTATCCACCACTGCAGTCGAAACCATCATGGCATTTACTGGTATACCGAGCTACTTTGAAGGCAACATTGTCTCCATTCCTTCGGGTCAATTTGAGATAGCGAACGGGTGTAGTGGGCTTCGATATTTTATTACCTCCTTGTTTTTATGCCTACTATTTGTCTATTTTAATCTGCGTTCAGCCCGCCGGATATTGCTGTTTTTCATCATTACAATGGCCGGTGCGCTATTGGTTAACTGGATCCGAATTATCACAATCATTTTTATCGGCCATTTAACCAACATGCAAAGTTCGATTGTTGGCGATCACAATAATTTAGGCTGGTATGTGTATGCCCCTTATTTACTGATGATTTTCTATGTTGGAAATTCTCTCGCCAAGAAAGAAGCGAATACCACCGAACACCACCGATTAAGCAGCAAAAAAAATATTGCCTTAAAGCCAATATTCGCAAGTCTGTTCGCCTTAATTTTACTCTCCCCACTGAGTTTAGATTTACCAGTTTTTGATGCAGAAACGCTCAATTCAAGCAATCGAGTGAGAGCATCTGATACCCACGGTCCATTGCAGATCTCAAGGTATAGCGAGCTGCGCTATCAGCTCATTGAACAAAACGATCATCAGCTATCGTTGTGGTATTTTACATTTAGCGGCTATGGCCTAGATAATAAGGCCAGTTACTTTAACAACAGCATCATTCCGGACGGAATGAGAATAGAAACTAAAAAACGAGATGCACAAACCCATAGCATCTACTTTTTAGCCAAAAACAATCAGCCAGCGGTGTTAGTTTATGCATACTTAAGCGCCAGAGGCCTAACCAGCAGCCTTAAGCAACAAAAACAAAATCACCTACTTGCTGCGTTATCAGGCCATAGAGAATCGGCTATCTTGGTCGGATCGAGTTTATGCAACGCGACAGATTGCCGCGACACTCTCGGAACACTGCAACAAATGCTCAGCCAACAAGCAAGCACTCAATACAGAGACTGATATTTTGCAGCCACGGCAGCAATTGAAAACTGATGCTCAACGGTCGTATAGGCTTGTCTACCGACCGTAGAGAGGCAACCTGGAGAGTGAATAACCTGAGCTAATGCCTGTTGCAACTGTCGCGCATTACCGACATCAATTAGCCAACCATTCTGCTGGTCAACAATCACGGATGGTATTGCACCTACACGAGTGGATATCGCCGGGATCCCTCGCGCCATGGCTTCAATTAACACCATTGGCAGCCCTTCAGTATTTGAACTAATCACCAACAGGTCAATGTGACGGTAAATTTCATCCTGCTCTAACACTATGCCGTGAAAGTTAACCGTAACACCTTGGTCTCGAGCCAGTGTTTTTAAGTCTTCTAAACTTGGGCCATCCCCAAAAATATGTAATTCGATAGGACTTGAGTCCGTTTGATTGATAATCGCCACACTCTCAATCAGTAACTCAAAATTTTTCAGCGGGATCAAGCGCCCCACCGCACCAACTTTCAAGGGTAACTCTGGTCCAGTAGGTGCGTGCTTGCAGGTTGCTGCAAGTTGAACCCCATTTTCGATGATCCCAACCCGCCCTGTATTCACCGCAAAACGGCGATATAAAGACCTCCTAGCCGATTCAGAAACGGCAACCACATGTTTTATAAACAAACAAGCGAATAAGATAGCGGGTTTAAATAGGCGTAGCTTAGGACTCGTTTCACCATGCACGATAAAAATCGTTTTCTTAAAATAGAGCATTGGGAAAAGTGGTGCCAGCGCTCTCACAATAGGCGTCGAATGGATGTTAATCGCATCGGCCGCCAGCAATAATTTGAGTGACTGAGTGAATCGAGCAATCAGCCCTCCCCCCACCAATTGCACAGCAATACCATGTGTTTGTAGGAGCGTGTAGTAGGTGTCAGATTTAGCCCCAAAAGACACCACCGTCACTTGGTGTCCGAGCCTCTTCTGCTCAATTGACAGATTCACAACTAAACGCTCAGCACCTCCCATATTGAGGCTACTCACCACATGGACAATTTTCATTTTATACATCTTCTGTTACTGGCTTGACTGGTTAAACAGCTCAATTAGGAATCACCGCCCCTACATAGGTGGTCGATACACGTTTATTTTGATAGAAGTCCACCGCTAAACTTTCGGCCTTTGAAGTAAACTGAAAATCAGCACCCTGCGGCATATAATTTGGATAACTTAGAGTCACTTCAATAAGTTGTGTATCCGCCTCACAAGCACACCACTTCATCCACTCACTTAAATTCGATGAGCGCTGTTTCGCATGAGGTCGCATATCGGTAAAACTAGCAGGCCCAAAGGCCGAGAAATAGCGATTATTATTCGCCTTCGGCCACCCTTGTAAGGACGACAAGCCACCTAATGTGTCATCTTCAAGATAACGAACCTCCAATACGGTGCCATCACGTCGCAAGGATGAAAAAATATTGTTATAGACCGAAATATCCTTGCTAGGTGGACGTTTGGCATCTAACTCTCGGTCTTGAAAACTCAAGCCAAAATAGATCGGTGCATGGTAACGTATTGCAGAATTAAGCACCGTATTATGAGCCACCACAACTTGTTCCGCTGAATAAGCCCCAATCCCCGCACCCTGACTTCCATCAACAATATTATTAATAATACGAACCCGTCTGGCCTCATACATATTAGGATTATCAGTCATATTAAAAAACTGTGGACTGGTATCAAAACCAGCCAAAATGCCCGCTAAGCCAACGTTTCGAATCAAATTTCGCTGAATCAATACCTCATGCGAACCACCTTTTACATAAATACCAGAGGTGGCAATCCCCTTAATCAGATTATCCTGGATCCATAATTCACTGGCATTCACCGCATCAATTGCTTCGGCGTTGCTATTATCTCTTTGGCCAGAACGATAAAATTGATTCCGTTCTATCAACACTTGCCAAACATAAGGATTTATTTTGAGTAGATCTCGGCCACTACCATGGAGCAGATTTTGCGATAACAAGACCTGAGAAACTCCCGAATGAGGTCCTCCTTTCCATTTAGTATGTAAAGACACCGCATAGTAGTAACCACCGCTGATATCTAGACCAATAACTCTCGTACCTTTCGCAGTAAAATCGATACGGATCGCTTGCTGTATTTTTTTTTCGTTAAAAGGAACTTCAATTTTTGCCTGATGTAAGACACTCGATCGCAGGGTAATATTTGGTTTACGGATCCGCACTTGCTCGTGATAAACCCCCGGCTCCAACCAAATTTCATCGCCCGGTCGCGCAACTTTCAAGGCGGCAGCGATTCGATGAAAAGGCTGATCATGGCTCCCGGTTTCCGCAGATTCTGGTGCATTAATATCCACGTACCAAATCTGCCCCGCAGCAATATCGGTAGTTGCCCAAGCCGGGGCCCCTTCCCCCATAGATGCATTTTGCCAAGGCCATAGTGGTGCGGCTTGGGCCTTAAAAAAACCGGCCAATATGACGATCATTGGAACCAATAGACTTCGTTTCATTCGCATCCCCTAGCTGGTAGTCTTGACTCAGGTATTGGACGATAGCGCCATAATTTGCGCCTTCAAGGCCGCTTCATCTTTATTGCCATCCACGGAAATTCTATCAATATTAAAACGATTACTCTCACTTAAGAAATAATTAGCCTCACCATAAAATGAAAAGGCCGCTTTATAGTGAACATTTCGAGCCAAGGTTTCGGAAACACCATTAAAACTACCACTATTTCCCACCGGATAAGCCACTAAGTTTACGTCGTGAGCAGTGGCCGCAGCTATACGCTGTTTTGATACCGCCAATTGGCGCATTTGTTGCTCGTCGCTAAGGTGAGCCAAAATAGGATGGTCGATGGTATGTGAGCCAATACTCATTCCCGCATCAGACATTTCTTTCAACTGTTGCCAATTCGCGAACAGAGTCACTTCAGGGATGTCTTTCACCCCACATAACTGACGCAGCTGCGCCAATTTATCACTCATAGGCAACTGTTTATCTTCTTTAAAGGCTTTGAGCACCTTACGGATATTAAGTTTTAAGTCTGCGTTGGATAAATCCACCTTCTTGCGCCAATGTTCAAGCTTGATACTCGATAGTTTAGTATGCCGAATCAACCAAGCTATCTCATCCCACCAAGCAATCGACTTTCCTTCAGCAAAGTCTGTAACCACAAAAAATACTGCCGACAGCTGATGCTTTTTTAATATCGGAAACGCACATTGATAGGCGTCGATATAACCATCATCAAAAGTAATCAAGGCGTAAGCACGGTCCAGAGGTTGGTCATCTTCCAGTAAAGCCAATAGATTCGCCTCCGAAATCAAGGTGAAATTGGCTTTTAAAAACACCAACTGCTGCTCAAATACTTCGGCGGTACAGCTATATATGTTCGGATCGAAGTCGGTGCCAGCAGCATCACCAATACGATGATAGTTAAACACATATAAGCCATTTTGAGGAGTCTTCCAGCGCCGTCGTCGACAGTTAAAAAATCTAACTATAGACTGTTTACACAATGCCCTAAGCAAGGCTATCACCGCTGCTTGCTAAGGTCTTATAATTTGGCGCTGCAACTAAGAAATCACGATACTGATGAGGATCGCCAGTTTTACCCGCTTCCGCCGCTTTGGCAATATTATACATTTCGCGGGCCGACACATAATGCAAGACATAGTTATGGCCATCATTATATTCTTGCTCTAGGTAATCACACATCTCATCAAAAGGCTGACCAAGTAAAGTTGGCATATCGGCTTCTTGCGTACCGTGAGTATGTATTTTAATAAAGCGCCATTCCGGCCGTCCCTGAACATGAATATTCGACTTCACCCATAAATCGACTCGATCCTTGGTCGGTTTCATGCTCGTCCGAATATCTGAATTTTCAATTTGCGGAAAAATACCTTTTTTACGCACTTTCCAATTTAAATCCAAGGGGCCATTGATCAACATCAAATCGCCCCACATCTTGCCACCCACTTTCACCATTTGGCCTTTATTATGCGATTTAGCAGCATGCGGATCATCCTTAGCATAATAAATAGAATTTACCGTCGCAGGTTGCGTAGCACTCGGTGCCGAAGGAAAGGTATAGTCAACAAAACAACCGGTTTCTTTAAGGACGATTAATTCATCATCAACACCACATAAAATGCCATCGGGATGAGAATTATCCAAACACCAATTCCCATGAATAAAGGCATACTGAAGCTTTCCGCTCGCTTCACTACGCATAAATGCGCCATGCTGTTGATGCAATAATTCGGTAAATCCTTCCAGTGTTTTACGCAAATTGTCACTGGTATCATCATGGTGATGTAAATGAACTTCAATCTCACCAAAACCCCGAGCGCATAAGTCAGCTATTTTGGCTAAGTGTTCAAAACGGTATTCTTCTTCTGGATAGAAAAATGAATGTTTTGGATGACATCCGTCTGCATCCTGATGTTTACCCGCCACTTTTGGGTAATCATGAAACCAGCGGTCAACTCTGGCTCGCTCTTGTTCTAAACTGATATTTTTGCCCCATTGCGGCTCATAATGATCAACAAAGCAAAATAAAATATGAGTTGGCCCTTCAAAGTGAGCCTTAGGCTTCAATTTAAGCTTTAGGTAATGCGCTAACCACAGATGCATTTGCTTCTTACGAATGATCAACAAGACCGCCGCTACAGCAAGTAAAATGAATAACAAAATTAAAGAGATAATCACCGTGACGTCCTTTGCCAAGTTCCTTGCACATTTTTAAATAAGAAAGCATAAAAGCCTTTCAATAAAGCTGTATTCATCGCCACAAAAAAGGTCAAAAAAGCAATGCTCCCGGGCAGCTTTTTGCCTTGTTTACTGCGGCTATTTCCCCATGCCGCGACGGTATAGACGAACAGTTGCAACACTAGCAGCAACAGATAAAGTGGCTGACCAATGAGCAGTAAGTTACTCACCAAAGCAATTAACATAAAGTGCGGCGTAAACCAACGCAGTACTTTATGGCTAAAATAAGTAAAACACCGAGCCCCTCGTAAGGGATTTAAAGCCCATAAGCAACGATTAAAAGCTTGATAATTACCGGTACCAATCCGAATTCGGCGATTTTCTTCTTCCTTTAAAGAAGGCGCAACCTCTTCATAAGCCACCGCATTGGGCTCGTAAATCACCTGCTTACCAGCCTTAGAGACATTCATGACAATCATGAAGTCGTCAACAATAGTGTTCGCTGGTAAAACTTGATAGAAGCGTTTAGCCATCGCATAAATCGCCCCATTGGCTCCCAGTAAACCACCTAAACGAGATTCATGAAACTTCAGCATTTGCTCATAACGCCAATAAATCCCATCTTTGTTATCCGCAGACTCCGAATCCACTAAATGAAGTTCTCCGCATACCGCGCCGACCTCTTGCCGATCAAAATGCCTCACCAAGTTTTCAATCGCATCGACTGCAAAATCAGTATTGGCATCAGACATCACCAAAATTTCATCTTCAGATTGATCAACCAGGTCATTCAATACATTTATTTTACCGCGGTTTTGTTCAAAGATATGCGCTTGAAAATGTTCGGCTTCAACGGCTCTTAAAATAGAGTTGGTCTGATCGGTACTGCCGTCTGAACCAATATGAATCGTCAGTTTATCTTGGGGATAACTGAGCTTTAACAGATTGTCGACCCGCTGAGCGAGGCACTGCTCTTCGTTGTAAGCGGCGATAATAATCGATACCGAAGGCCATTGTTTCGGTTCGTAAGAGCGTCGCTCATGACGTCGCCAAAGATAGCGCGTGTCTCGAACAGCTTGCTTTATGCCGCTAAAAAGCAACAATAACAAGGGATACAACGTATAACCATAGACGATCAATGCGACTGCTAACCAAAATACCAGTTCCATTTATTCTACAGCCTCATTTTCGGCTTTATGGTAAACCTTCGCAGGGATCCCCAACATAGTCGCTCCCCGAGGAGCACTTTTTGTAAGGACCGCATTGGCGCCGACTTTCACCAGATCTTCAAGCTCTAAATCACCCACAATTTTAGCGCCCGCACCCACAAAAATATCATTCCCCAAGCGCGGTGACTTGCCCTTTTCATCCCCAATCACAACGCCACTTTCCAAAGTGATATTTGCACCGCCACTCACCTTAGAATTAATCACGATACCAACCGGATGCATGATCACAAAGCCAGGGCCAAACTCTGCACCACTACCAATCACACAGCCATTGAGAAACTTATTCAACCATTGAAAAAAATAAGCAAGCAAGGCTAATTGGTGGGTCGCACACCAGCGCATGGTTCGGTAAATAATATTGGCGCTAGAACCATCCGCCATCACAATGCGCAACATACTGGTTGGAGCCCCATCATCGGCAAATATTTGTTGCTTACGTCGAAAGTCTGCTTTTAAAAATTCCATCATTTCACCAAAGTCAGTAGTTGTTCAGCGTTATGCCGCCATTGTCTTTCACGCTCGATATATTGCCGCGCATTGCGCCCCACCAGGGCCTGCTCTTCGGCCTTCAGGGACAAATCTAACACCCGTTCAACACAGGCTTGACGCTGATTAGCTGGAAATAACCAACTGGTTTCACCATCGGCAACCACTTCGGCGATTGGCGTAAAGTCTGGCGCAACCATCCCTTTGCCCATGGCCATAAACTCAAATAATTTCATCGGTGAACCATAATCATTTGAATCGGGCAAAATACCATAGTCCATCGCCGACAAATAAACTGGAACCTGATCATGGGCCACTCTCCCCGGCAATATAATTTGTTGCTCCGCCCCCGCGCTGGCAATCCGCTGCTTTATCGACTCATAACAAGCGCCATCTCCAACCAGTAATAAGACGATATCAGGGTAATCTTTTAATCGTTCCGCGATCATATCAACAAACCAGTCGATACCATGCCAATGGACAAACGCACCGACGTAACCAACGACCACCTTATCTTCAATATGTAGTTGTTGGCGTAATTGTTGTGCCGCTTGCTCATCAATGACAAATTGGTCTAAATCAGCCGCATTAGGAGAGACAACCGAGGGAGCAATGTTAGGATAAGTATCAACCGCGACCTGCTGAAAACGACTGGAAATAAACACCAAACCAGTCGCATGGCTAAATATCCATTGCTCCACCCGCTTCGCCAGACTTTGAAAGAATAAATGGCGAACCCGATGCACTAAGCAGGAATCGTTAATTTCCAAAATAATCGGCAGATGGTGACGCTTCGCCCACCAAACACTCGCAAACATAAATAAGGAATAACGTTCATAGATCAGTTCAACCTTTTGTTGTTTAACGGTCTTACGTAAACGCCACCAAGCAATAACATTAAACCCCAGCTCAAATAGCTCGAATACAAACTCAGGGGTATATTTAGTCAATTCGGTGATGCGGGTAAATAGTCCGCGTTTCGGGGCGGCAGGTTGTTCCGTCGCAGAAGGCTCTGGCTCGTTGTTGGTGGGTAATTCCTCTTCGGGGTCGGCCCCAGGCAGAGAGAGGATCTTCACTTGATGACCAAGCTCACGTAAACCTTTGACCACACCCCGAATATGCACCCCTTCAGCGCCTCTTCCTCGCGTTCGGTGATGAAATAAAATGTTCATTTTTATGAAGCTCTCCCTAGCTTGCAGCAACGGATAAGTCCTTGCTGAGAATACGCTGACATTAGCAAAATTAGTCAGAAAATGTTATTAATTACAGAGAATTATTCGGTCTGTCCCCTACACCATATTTTTGCGTAAAGGCCAAACAAGCTTAGCCCTCCGCTTGGCTAAGCATGCTTAACAGCTGCTGCTGGTTTCGTTGCCAAGTAAAAGGTGCAGCACAAGTTTTTATCGCCTCTTTATCCCAACTTTGCTCCAATATCGTCTGTAAGCCTTTCGCTACAGCCTCAGTATTACGAGGCTCGACTAAACAACCGCATAAAGCAGGGTTAAATATTTCTGGGATCCCACCCACTTTAGTCGCCAACACCGGAGTACCGGAAGCCATCGCCTCAAGCACCACATTTGGCACCCCTTCGGCATAACTGGGTAAGGCCAATAATTTAGCATGACCTAACCACTGGGGGAGTTCCTCATGCGCAACCGCCCCCAAAAAAACCACCCGTTGAGTTAAACCCGCCTCTGCAGTCATTTGTTGCAATTTTGCCAGCATCCCCCCACTGCCAGCATAAACTAATTTAAGCTCAGCAAATTGCTCAGCTATCGCCGTAAAGGCCTGCAATAATTCCACCACCCCCTTATCATGCTTTAAATTACCAATATACAATAAGTAATCATCGGCCATTTTTGCTGGCAAGCACTGGTCAAACAACTGATGGTTGACGCCGTTATAAATGACTTTCACCTTTTGTTCTTCAATCCCCAAGCTCACCAGTTTTTTTGCCAAATCTTGAGATACGGATAAGATCGATATCGCTTTATCGGCCGCGGCCTTGATCTGTTTTGCTCGGCCCGGATAAGACCCTAGCTGGTTAATGTCAGAACCATGAACTTTAAAGAAAAAGGGGAGCGAAAATAACCGCGCAAGCCAACTACAAGCAACCGCATCAGGAAATGCCCAGCATGCCATGAGCTGCTGAGGTTTAAATTTGAATAACCATAAGCCACTGTGTATCAGCAGTGACAAAAACATAGTCACGCTATAAAAACGACGGCCAATTTTAGGTGTATAAAAGTATGGGCAATAGCGCAACTCGGTGCTTTGTTTAATCTGTCGACGATTTCGCCACCAATCGGTAAATGCAACCGGAACCAAGATCGCCAACTGGTAATCTTGCTGCAGTAAAGCAAACTGCTGATAGTTAAACTTGCCCCGGTTCGGTTCCCAAGGCAGTGGATACAAATTCGTTACCATAACCAGTTTCGGCTTATCTATCGTCACTTCGTTCATCCATCTTTGATTGACCCAAAATCCATTTTTTATATCCACGCTCAATGAATAAAATCGGTTGCTCGCTAGTTAGCAATACCCGCTTTTTACCCACTATTGTTAAAATAGCATAAATAACCAAAAATTCGATGAACAAACAGTAACATCGACCGCCTCATGAGTCACTCGTAGCAGGGTTAGTTTCCTCTTTAGGAATCAATCGATAACGAACATTGCACTCGCGCGCTCTTCAAAGATCAGCGGATGCGAAAGTAAAGTACTTGCATCCTTTTTCGAACCTAGATATTGTCCGGTGACAGTAAGCAGATTGACCATTATTTGAGTTCAGGAGAACAAATCAACGAAGATGCCATCGGTTAGACGCAGGGCCTGTTCGTAATATCCTAAGCACCTAGTAAACCAATGCGTTTAAGCAGTAGAAACGGACAAAGGAAAGTCGAATCGATGACGGCCGCATCAAAGCACACGAATTTAAAAAGCCAAGTTCTCACTTCATTAAAATGGGTTGTCGCAGGAAAAATAGCGACCCAAACCTTAAGATGGGTGATGACCTTCTGGGTGATTCGATTATTATCCCCCGAAGATTACGGCCTAGTGGCCATGGCCGATGTTTTATCCGGTTTTTTTGTGTTAATCCTAGGTTCGCTCTTTAGCTCCTCCTTAATTCAACATCAAGCACTCAACACCAATATCCTTAAACAGATGTTTGGTGCGATTATTGTTGTGCATCTCAGCATTTTTAGTCTGCAATATTTATTGGCAGGCCCCGTCAGCCATTATTACCAGTCGCCTGAAGTCGCAGCCATTTTAAAAGTAAATGCATGGTGTGTGCTGATCATGGCTTTTGAAATTATTCCAGCGGCACTGCTCGCCAAAGAGATGGATTTTAAAAGAGTTTCGATTATCGAAGGCATAGCCAATGCGGCGGCTGCAGTGACCACATTAATTTTGGCCTACTTAGGCTATGGCTTCTGGGCACTTATCTATGGGCAGGTCTTGTTCTATCTACTAAAAGCCAGCATGGTCATGGCTATTCGCCCGATAACTTATTGGCCTAGCTTCAGCTATTCTGAAATCAGCGGGATGCTCAAATTTGGTGGCGGACTGAGCTTACTCACCATCATGTTTTATATATTCTCACATATAGATATCGTGATCGCTGGCCGTGTGATGACGCCAGTAGAAGTCGGTTTATATGCCATCTGCTTACAAATCGCGATGATGCCGCAAAAGAAAATAATGCCTATCCTACGTCAAGTCGCCTTTCCCGCCTTCGCCAAAATTCAGGACCAACCTAAAATGATCGCCAGCTATGTGATTAAATCACAAAAGCTGTGTTTACTGATTACTTTACCTATTTTTTGGGGCTTAGCTGCCACCGTCGAACAACTCATCCCACTGGTATTGGGGGAGAAATGGTTAGATGCCGTCACGCCTGCAACACTGATTTTGCTGGTGATGCCACTCAGGTTTAGTGAAGAACTATTTAATCCTGCGCTAAAAAGCCTTAAAAAGGTGAGACACATGCTCATTAATGCGACCATATTACTGACCGTATTAGTGCCCAGCATTTATGTCGGCTCCCACCATGGGGCACATGGTCTGGCAATGGCTTGGTTATGCGCCTTCCCGGTTGCCTATTTAATCGTCGTATTACATAACAGCCGAGGGATCAATATTCCTTTACTGGACTTGTTTAAACACATTGCTGTCCCCGCTTTCGCAGGTGCACTAATGATGCTGAGTATTTATTACAGCAAACCACTACTCGCCGATTTTAGTGCGATTGTTATCTTGCTCTTCAGCATTCTGATCGGTGCTAGCGTCTACCTAACAGGGCTACTGATCATTGACCGTAAAGTATTCCAAGAAGCCAAGCAGTTACTGAAACGAGCATAAGCCTAGCCAAAATATGCACTCTCTATTGCGTGATTGCGTGGTAAATTAAGTGGCTTAATATGACTTCGGTTGATAGAGCCCCATCGAAACCAAATGGCGTTTGGTAAGAATCTTAAGTCGATGCAGGAACAGCAATGGGAAACGTCGCATGTAAAGTAGCAAAGCCGCGAAATAATGCGTCTTTTCAATGCGGAAATGATGTTGCTTGGTCCAATCAAGGATCTCTTTTAACAGCGGGTCGTCACTAATCAGCATGTCGCGAATAAACCCTGCCCGATGTTGTTGATAACGCTCGAGGTTAAAACAGTGCTGATAAAGCTCCAACTTACCTAACATATCCAACGTAAATAAGGTTCTTAAACACTTTTCACACTGTGAACAATTTTCAGCATTATCGGCCACCACACATACGTCTAATACCTTGTAAGAGGCCGGTAACTCTGCGACTCTTTTGGTTTTTTCAACACGCGTATATTCGCTGCCAACCGAATGGCAAATTAAGGACTCTGTAGATAACAAGGGTAAGCTATAGGTATCGCTATAAGCCATGTCATAACTTGGACCAACAAATAAATCAGCGTAAACATAAGCTGATGAGTACAAAAAATGCCCAATATGTTCCTGTAATAACAGCGCTACCGATGCGTTGCGAATTGTATGGGTTAGCTGAAAATTTAAGCCCTTTCCATAAAACTCATTTAAATTAGAATTAATCATAATAAAGGGTAGCGCTAATTCATCTGCAGTTTTCTTTAATCGATCATAGCGCGCATGAAATAGCTGTTCTTTATCCGCTCCATGTCCATGAGAGCCTACGTTGTTATATAAGAGGTGAGTAATTTTAAGAGCATCGGGCGTCTGCTCTGAATAATAGTCCCTCAAGCTACAGAATGAATCAACACCTGCAGAAAACCCTGTGGCGACGCCCTTTGCCTGGCTGGAACGATCACAACAGCTATCAGCGGATATATATATCTGATGCAGATAAGGGATCACCTGCCGTACCAAGGTTTGATAAGCACCATTGAGGTGAAACAGTAATTGAGCAGAAACCCTGCCACGCACATGAATATTTTCATTGGCCAACATAGCCGGAAGCAATAAAGCCAGCATGGCGGCATCGCCACTCTCACTCGGCCACAAAGCTCCAGGCAAGTTTAGCTCAAACCACAGACTGTGCGATTGCTGCTTAAGGTCGAAATCAACTTGATAAACCACCACATCTTGGCATTGCTTTATCGTAATTGGACCGATGTCCATTGTTATCTTCCTTGATAAACATGAAAGCCCATAATGTCCTTAGGCTAGTCGATCTTCACAATAAATAGTAGTTACAGTTCGACATGCGATAAAAAAATAACGACTTATTGAAAACGATATCAACGAATCAGCCCCCACAACCTGCTCACAAAATGGTCAAAAAGCTTCCAACAGCAATAAAAAATGACCTCAAAATAAAAAAACACGACTTTGATCTTCTTTTTTAAAACTGCTTTTTAATATTATTTGAACAGCGTTTCTGATACCTCAATTATAAATATAGAAACGGTGACGGGCTTTTTGCTCCAGCCACAAATTTAACTACACATAAAGGAAGAAGTTATGATTCTTGATTCATTTAATCTTGAAGGCAAGGTCGCTATTGTGACCGGATGTGATACGGGCTTAGGCCAAGGAATGGCACTTGGCCTCGCTGCCGCGGGTTGTGACATCGTTGGTGTTAACATTGTTGAGCCAACAGAAACCATTGAGAAAATGGCTGAAACTGGCCGTAAGTTCATCGATGTACGCGCTAACCTCATGAAATTAGATGATATCCCTAGCATTATTGACACTGCGCTAAGTGAGTTTGGTAAAATTGATATTTTAGTAAACAACGCTGGTATTATTCGCCGTGAAGATGCTGTCGATTTTAGTGAAAAAGACTGGGATGATGTCATGAACATTAACATCAAGTCAGTATTCTTCATGTCACAAGCGGTTGCCAAGCAATTCATTGCCCAAGGAAATGGCGGTAAAATTATCAATATCGCATCAATGTTGTCTTTCCAAGGCGGTATTCGCGTTCCGTCTTACACTGCATCAAAAAGTGCAGTGATGGGCGTCACTCGTCTGATGGCTAATGAATGGGCGAAAGAAAACATTAATGTAAACGCTATTGCCCCTGGTTATATGGCAACTAACAATACCGAAGCGTTGCGTAACGATGCAGCTCGTAGCAAAGAAATCTTAGATCGTATTCCTGCGGGTCGTTGGGGCTTACCTAGCGATGTCGCTGGTCCTTGCGTATTTTTAGCATCAGAAGCTTCTAACTACATCAGTGGTTACACCATTGCTGTCGACGGTGGCTGGTTGTCTCGCTAACGAGAAAATAAACGCAGATGCTCCTTATTCAGTGCCGCAGACGCAGATATATCAGGCTTCCCTGATATATACCGCGGATACGTTCTGCACGCTGACTGGTCATCTTCGTACTTGAGTATGACGTGCTGAACTTAAAATTTGCGTCACAAGCCCCAGCTGAGCATTAGTGGACAAATATTTGTCCAAATGCTCCGGCGAAAGGGGAAGCAGCCTTAGCAATAAAGGAGAGAGCGATGTTTGTATTTAATCAAGACATTACCTTAGAAGACTTAGGTAATGGAGTATCACGTAAGGTACTCGCCTATAGCGACAACATCATGACGGTGGAAGTACATTTTGAAAAAGGCGCTGTTGGGCCGATGCATAATCACCCACACGAGCAGTTAACCTATGTTCTTTCAGGGGCCTTCGAATTCACCATTGGCGATGAAACTAAAGTCGTGAAAGCCGGTGACACACTCTACAAAGAACCCGACGTGATGCACGGTTGTGTTTGTTTAGAGGCTGGTGTTTTACTCGATAACTTCACACCAATGCGTAAAGATTTCGTCTCATAATTATCAATAGTAGAAAGCTATTTAGCTTTCTCAAGCGGGAGTATATTTAATGAAAGTCGCCTTATTAATGGAAAACAGTCAAGCCGGAAAAAACGCTACTGTTTTAAAAGAACTAAACTACGTGGCTGACCCTCTAGGTCATTCAGTTTACAACGTAGGTATGAGTGATGAGAATGACCATCACCTGACTTACATCCACCTTGGTATTATTGCCAGCATTTTACTGAATTCAAAAGCAGTTGATTTTGTCGTCACTGGTTGTGGTACTGGCCAAGGCGCAATGATGTCTTGTAACATTCACCCTGGTGTCGTTTGTGGTTACTGCTTAGATCCTTCAGATGCCTTCTTATTCAACCAGATTAACAATGGTAATGCTCTTGCGTTGGCCTTTGCCAAAGGTTTTGGTTGGGGTGCTGAATTAAACGTTCGTTACATCTTCGAAAAAGCCTTAGTTGGCGAGCGTGGCCAAGGTTACCCTCTCGAACGTGCTGAACCACAACAACGCAATGCAGGTATCCTAAACACCGTGAAAGCGGCAGTTGTGAAAGACAACTACTTAGATACACTACGTGCGATTGACCAAGAACTAGTCAAAACTGCAGTTACTGGTGCGCGTTTCCAAGAATGTTTCTTTGCAAACTGCCAAGTACCAGAAATCGCTGATTACGTGAATTCATTAATTAAGTAATGGATTAAACCCCAGCGTTTAAACCAGCCCCCTCGGGCTGGTTTTATTCATCTCAATATTAGCGATCCAAGTATGTCCCTAATCACGACCCCCCTTCAATCGGTTCAGCAACTATTTCCCCAACAAGCAGTCTTCCGCTTATGGTCTGAGCCATCAGACAGTTCCCATCTTAAGCCAATAGTCACTGAACGAAGTCACCATCTCGCAGCGCCTAATCGAGCGCTCAGTCAAACCCAGGATCCTGAAATAATCATCTATCCCAGTAAGCAAAGTAAAGGCATTGGCGTATTGATCATACCGGGAGGAAGCTATCGTCGAGTGGTGATTGATCAAGAGGGGAGTGAAATCGCAAAGCAGCTCAATCACTTTGGTTATCACGCTTTTATACTCAATTATAGAATGCCAGGCGACGGTCACCGCTTCGCCGCAGATACTCCACTAGCCGACGCTCAACGTGCGCTTCGCTGGATCCGAGCGCATGCCCATCGCTGGCAATTACAGCACATTGGTGTACTCGGTTTCTCCGCCGGCGGTCATGTTGCAGGGCGGCTCAGTCACCAATTTAAGCAGGTCATTTATCCGCACCATGATCACATCGATAGCTTTAGTGCACGGCCTGATTTTAGCGCCTTGGTTTATCCGGTGATAAGCATGGAGCAAGCCATTGCCCATCCAGAATCTCGTCAACTATTAATTGGTACAAATCCGAGTCCTCAGCAAATTGCAGCTTATTCACTCGAACAACAAGTCAGCCCAGAGACTCCGCCTTGCTTCATCCTGCATGCCAGTGACGATCCCTCAGTAAGTGTAGAGAATAGCTTGCGACTATGGCGAGCGCTGAGTCGCCATCAAATAGCGACCCAGCTACATTTATTTGAACGTGGCGGCCATGGCTTTGGTATCAGCAAGACCGAAGGTTTGCCGCTTGCCGTGTGGCCACAACTCTTGCAGCAATGGATCAATAGCCAGTTTGCGTCTAAGTGACAATCGAGCTCTGTACGCTTATCCCGACTTAGATTGAAGATACGGATGCAACCAACGCAGATTAATCAAACGCCAGCAATATAACGCTCCTCGGAACCACCAGTCAGCAAACATTCCCAACCACACTCCGTATACGCCCAACCCCCAGACAATACCTAAGACATAACCCAGAACAATCCGGCAACCCCACATGCTGACAATCGCGGTCCACATCGTATATTTCACATCCTTCGCGCCTTTAAAGGCATTTGGTAATACGAAGGAAGCAGCCCATATTGGCGACATCAAGGCATTCATATGTATCAACTTGACTACAATCTCAATCACCTCGGGTTCACTGGTATAGAGTCGCGCCAATTGCTCGGCAAACAAAGCGCTCAAGCCAGCAAAGGAGACTATTAGTGCGGTTGCAAAGTAGAAGCATAATCGCAGTTCCCGCTGAGCCACATTCGGTTTATCTTGCCCTAAACGCCGACCGATCAACACAGTACAGGTAATCGCCAAGGCATTCCCAGGTATATTAATCAATAATGCGATAGAAAAGGCCACCACATTACCAGCCATCGCTGCGGTGCCCATCCCTGCAACCATCATCTGAGTGATCAATTTGCCAACGTTAAACATCATCGATTCAACGCTAGCAGGAATGCCAATCCCCAAGATCTCTCTTAAAATGATCCGGTTAAAGGCTGTAATATACGACTTCAACTTAAGATTAAAATGCTGATTATTGGCTAAGCAATACAGAATCATCAATGCGCCCGCCCAACGAGCAACACATATCCCAAGGCCAGCACCAATCAAGCCAAAACCTTGCCAAACATCACCACCAAGCCAATGAAATCCGTAGATCAACGGATAACTAAATACAATGTTCAGAAGGTTCATCAGAATGTTGCTCATCGCGGGTAAGCGAGAATTCCCCACCGCTCGCAATACCCCGCTGCCAGCAAACACAATCGCCAAAGCCGGAAAGCTAAAAGCAATCGTCTTCAGATAGGTGGCCGCCATCGCAATCACCTGCTCGTCAGCCCCATAAGCAATAACTTGTAACAATGGTTTGGCAAAAACAAAAATGCCAAGTCCAGCCAACAAACTGAACACAATCGCCAAGTTCACCACTTGTGGTGCGCCAGCGCCGACTTTTTGCATGTCTCGTTTGCCGAAAGCGTGGGCGATCAGCACCGAGCCCCCTAGTCCCACAGCCATCAGCACAGAAATGATGATAAAAGTAACACTATCGCTCACCCCAACGGCAGCGGTTTGTACATTTCCTAATCGGCTCACCAGAATAGTACTGACGATCCCCATTAACACCACACAAGCTAACTCAATTAAAATTGGCCACGCGAAGGGAATAATGTTACGCGCCAACAACACCCGATAGCGGTAGTAATACCGCCATTGGATTGCTGGGCTTAGTGATGATGTCAATACTTGTGGACTTTTAGATAGTATTTGTCTGCTCAATTAATTTACTGCTAACCCCTCTGGAATAAAGCTACGACCATCTAAGGTTTCGCTATACAATACGTCATAGTCGTATACGGTTTTAACTTCCCCTTTCACTAAACGTTCCCCATGTAAGTAGCCACCCTTAGAAATGGCGACAGGAATCGCAGAATAGAGACCTTTATAGGCGGCTTCTATAGCTAACAAGGCATAGGGGATCGGATCATCAAGACGCGCATAAACGTGTTCGCTACTGGCCAAAAAGTAACCGCGATGATAGTGCTGCTTCAATAGGTTTTGCCCCACTAAATCTGCCAAACTCAACAATCGACTATCTTGACTAATTTGATATAACTCTAGTAGTGCAAAGACTAAATAAGCAGAACTCAAATCAGATTGCTCAGCAATCGCTATAGGTGCCAGTGACTGTGCATCCAGCTCCCCCAAACCAAAACGAGCAAACATGCTAGCAGTTAATGCTCTTAACTCTGAATTATCACTAAGCACACTGGCTCGCACTAACGGCAGCAAATAGGATGGATCGGCAGCATGCCGTTTGATTTGTCCACCTTTAGCCCCGTAGTAACCATCTCGTGGTAATACAAACCCGGTCATATCTTGACCACTATTCCACATTGGAATGATCTCGTTACTCGCTTCATCCCAAGCATATTGAAAGTAAGCTTTAATGCCATCAACTGCCCACGCCGCCATTTGCGGGTCGTTAAGCTGTTTGGCGCACTCTAAAATAGCCAGTGGATTATCAACCACAACAGGCCAACAATCTCTAAATAACACATTGGCTTCGCGGGCAATATCACCAAATTCGGGCCCAAACTGACGTTTAGCACGATCGCCAAACCAAGAATAAGTGAGGCTATCATCTTCGGGAATAGGTTCACGCTGCAGCGGAGAAGAATATTGATAGACCGGCATGCCTGTCTCTGGGTGACGCGCTAAAACAAATTGATGGTAAAGGTGTTTCGCCCAAGTCGCCGCATCTTGGTCGCCACTATATTTATAATAATGACAAGCTGCATACACCAAATCGGTGGCCGCATTGACAAAAGTAAGACCTACCGTTTCGGGTAAGGCTGGTAGCTTGCTCGGATCAACGACTGCACTTGGCTGATGCTGCTGAAATACATCATCGGGGCAAGGCGTCAGGTATTGTCCATGGCGGCTTAAATCTAACTTATTCCAGTCGAGCACATGCGCCGACCAGAAGCCTTTTAGAAAATTTTGGGTGGTTTCGGGGGCCACTTGATATAAAAAGTCATAAAAGGGAAAGTGATGTTTGAGTTCATGCACACACTCTTTACTCGCTGGCCCTTCAATATTGCCATTGTCGCGATGAATAAAGCGGTGGCCGCCCCAATGGAATAAACCACTAGCCTGATCAACATAATGCTCTAAAAAGTAGTCCACCGTTTGCTTGGCTTGATCCGCAAAACATGCCTCTCCGGTAATCGTCGAGAGGGCCACTAAACCGCGAAAGAAATTTTGTTGGCTAGCCAAATTGCTCATTGGTACTTTGGTCCCATCAGGGTAAGTCCACTGAATCGCCGAATTGTCACGGCTATCGAGGCCATCCGCCAACAACGGAGTATCGCTTGCTTTGGCCAATGAGTATAACTTTTGATAATAGTCAGTAAGAAGCGGTAGATAAGATTGGCGAGTATCAGACATAACGATCTCCATCGAAAATATATATCCTCGTTTAAGGACATCAAGTTAACAGTTAAAACAGCGTTATCTAGGTGATTCGCTGCGTACAATGCGTCAGCTATCTAGCTTTATGCGCTAGAACACGACAGCCACGACATAATAAATTTTTAGCCACTTGTTCAGGGCTTGATTGGACTGTCATCGATGTATTGAATTTACGTTACAAAACAACAATATCGACAGGGTGCTGACGGTAGGCAAGCTTTTGAAGTGCAACTTCAAATCTTAGCAATGCAATCCACTTCAGTAAACCGCATATCTTTTACAATGAAAAAGCACCCCATCTCTGGGGTGCTTAAATTAACCGAGGTTAATCTAGATTATTTAGAAATACGCGATAATACACGATTACCTTTGCGTAAGAAGTTCTTCGCAGCTTCAGCTGGAGTCGATTGACCATAATCTAAGTGTTGCATTTCTTCTGCAAATAACTCCATTAACTGAGCGTTATCTGTATAAGGTGTTGGCAACACGTCCACGGGTAACTCTTGTGCAAGCGTATAACCTTGGAATGGCAAGCTGTTGGTATCTAAACCTGCATCTTTCAAAGTTTTAAGACCAGATTTGCTTAGTGGAACACCACGCGCATCGGCCATTGCTTTAACACCTTCAGGATCATTCAACAAGAAGTTAACTAACTTAGCAGCCGCTTCTGGGTGCTTAGTGTTACGACCAATCGAGAACATCATTGATGGGCGAGTTAACAGACCTGAATCAGTTGCACCAGGCGCCATTGGGTATGGACCTAATTCCATTGATTGTGGTGGAGCTAAGTTGTTAGCGTATTTCTTGATTGATGTATTCCACATGTACAAACCGCCAAAGTGACCATCGATCCAAGGGCGCATTTCGTTCATATTACCTTTACCGTAAGAAGCGAACTGCTTGGTAGAAGGGAATACATGATTTTCAACCATGTCGACGTAAACTTGGAAGAACTCAGTCATTTCTTTTTGGCTGAAGTCTAATAAGTTTGAATCATGATTGATGATGTCTTTACCGTATTTTTGAATGAAAATTGAACGGTTAATTGCAAATACGTCACGCGACTCTACAACCAACGGGAAGTAGTCTGCGCCCAATTTAGCTTTGAAAGCTTGACCAGCAGTTTTAAAATCTTCCCAAGTTTTAGGGTAATCAACGCCAGCTTTAGCCCAAGAGTCTTTGTTGTAGTAAAAAACACGCGAAGTAATACTAACTGGCAAACCATTAATTTTGCCATCAATAGTAGTCATATTAAGCGCAGTTTTAGGGAAATTATCTAAATGCAAAGCACCGGCTTGACCATTCATGTCGTAAAATCCGGTACCATTTTTAGAGAAGATAGGTAACCAGTTCCAGTTGGTTTGCATAACATCAGGCTCAGTATTACCAGCAACCTGGGTGGTCAAACGAGACAAGTGGCCACTCCAACCAGTGTATTCACCTTTTACCACGATATCAGGGTACTTCTCATGGAATTTTTCGATGGCTTTTAAGGTTGCCTGGTGACGACTGTTACCGCCCCACCAAGACATACGCAATTCTGTTTGTGCATATGCACTCGCAGTCATTGCTCCAAGAGTTAGCGCTGTTAGGGTCGCCAGTAGTGTTTTCTTCATCATTATTATAGCCTCCAAGCTATTTTATTTGTGTTCAGAAATGTTCACTTCAGTTTTACTCAAGATACGCGTCCACCGATGTCCGTTGTGGACGCGCGTTACGTTTTTACTTCAAATTAATGATCTAAAGAGATATTTTTTTCAGTTGTTTTATCGAAGATATGCGACTTAGCGGTTTCCACCATAAAGGTCACATCTTTCTTCAGTTCCATATTTAGAACTGCTTTCACATCATCGATAGGAACACGAGCGGTCAATTCATGGCTGCCTACTTTGAAGTAAACAAACACTTCGTGACCCATATTTTCCATACGAATAACGTCGCCTTTCAAGGTTTGTTCGCCCGCAACGTTCTCGGCAGTTAAGGCCAGAGAAATATTATCTGGACGAACCCCAAATACAGTGTCAGTAAAACCATTGGCACGAATATTCGCGACTTTTTGAGGCGGCAAGGTCAAAATCTGGCCATCAAGGTTAACGACTAATGAGTCATCTTTTTCCTCAAGTTTCACGTCGAACAAGTTCATCTCTGGTGCGCCAATAAAGCTCGCTACGAACATGTTCACAGGGTTGTTGTACAAATCTTCAGGTGTATCAACCTGCATGATTTCACCCAGTTTCATCACACAGATGCGGTCACCCATGGTCATCGCTTCAGTTTGGTCATGAGTTACATAAACCGCTGTAGCCGGACGATTCTCTGTTTTTAAGTGTTTATGCAAGTCAGAAATACGAACCCGCATTGAAGCACGCAGTTTGGCATCAAGGTTTGATAGTGGCTCATCGAATAAGAACACTTCAGGTTTCTTAACAATCGCTCGACCTACCGCAACACGTTGTGCCTGACCACCAGAAAGCTGACGAGGCAAACGGTCGAGTAAGTCTTCAATTTCTAAGACTGCTGCCGCTTCATTTACTCGTTGTTCAATCTCGGTTTTAGGTAATTTTTGTAGTTTCAAACCAAAACCTAAGTTTTCTGCCACAGTCATGTGTGGGTACAAAGCATAGTTTTGGAAAACCATCGCAATACCACGGTCTTTCGGTGCAAGGTTATTCACTACCTTCTCACCAATGGTGACTTCACCACCGGTGATGGTTTCTAAACCAGCAAGCATGCGTAGGGTTGTTGATTTTGCACAGCCTGATGGGCCCACAATTACCAAGAACTCGCCATCTCGAATGGTTAAATCGATGCCATGAACGGCCTTAAAACCATTTGAATATACTTTTTCTAACTTTTTAAATTTAACTTCTGCCATTGTCTTAACTCCGAAAACTAACCTTTAATACCACTGCTTGCAGCACCTTCAACGAAGTACTTCTGAGACATGAAGAACACTACGATTGAAGGAATAATTGCGATAGACGCCATTGCTAGGATTTCATTCCATCTAGCACCTTCGGTAACGTCGATAGACATTTTCAGAGCTAAAGCAATTGGGTACTTCTCTACGCTTGATACATAAATAAGTGGGCCGAGGAAGTCGTTCACCGACCACATGAATTGGAACAATGCTACCGAGATAATCGCAGGGCGAATCACCGGTACCACGACGTACCATAAAATTTGGAACGAATTACAACCGTCAATCATGGCTGCTTCTTCCATATCGGTTGGGATACCCCGTAAAAACTGAACCAACATGAATACGAAGAAACCTTGAGTTGCAAATGCCAACGGTAAGTAAAGTGGCAAGTAGCTATCCAATAAACCCATTTCGCGGAACATCAAGTACTGAGGGATCAGCAATACTGATTGAGGTAATAAGATGGTGGCAATCAAGGTTGCAAACCAAAAACCTTTCCAGGGGATCTCAAAACGAGCGAAGCCATAAGCAACAATCGTTGAAGAAACCACAGTAAAGAATACTTTTGGCAATACATATGCAAAGGTATTGTAGATGTAATGACCAAAGGTAAATTCGGTACCGGTTTTCCAACCGTTGATGAAACCTTCCATGCTCCACTCATGTGGCCATAGGCTCATTGAGCTAAAGATTTCATGGTTTGGTTTTAACGACGCAGAGAACATCCATAATAAAGGATAAAGCATCGCAAAACCGACAGCACCTAAGATAATGTAACGGATAGTCGCGTTAATTTTCTCACGACGAATAGTACGGTCGTTTTCTTTATTCGCCAAAGCAACTTGTGCTTTTTCGGCTGTAGACATAGAAGTAGCCATTATGCCTTACCTCCTTTATCACCTGAGTAGAATACCCAGTATTTAGATGAACGGAATGCGATTGCAGTGAAGATGGCAACAACAACAAACAGAGCCCATGCCAATGCACTACCGTAGCCCATATCAAAGAACTTAAACGCCGTCTCGTAAATATAAAGAGAGATGAGGTAAGTCGACTTCATGGGGCCGCCACCAGTCACCACATAAGGAGCGGTAAACTCTTGGAAAGCCTGAGTGGTTTGCATAATGAAGTTAAAGAAAATTACAGGTGTAATCAGTGGCACCGTCACTTTCATGAACATTTGCCATTTACTAGCACCATCAATTAAAGCGGCTTCATATTGAGACTGAGGCACGTTTTGCAATGCAGCAAGGAAGATAACCATCGCCGAACCAAACTGCCAAGCCCGTAACAAAGTAATCGAGAACAACGCAAATGCAGGTTCGCCTAACCAGTTAATTGGATCGGCACCAACCACCGCTAACAAACCGTTCAATACGCCGTCAATCGCGAACAAAGCTCGCCACAATACCGCAATTGCAATACTACTACCCAAGATAGAAGGAATGTAGTAAGCCGTACGGAAGAACCCAATACCTTTTAGTTTAAAGTTAAGAAGGAAAGCAATAAAAAGAGCAAATGCCAATTTTACTGGGATTGTCAAAAAAACGTACATAAATGTCACGCCCATTGACTTCCAAAACAAATCGTCCTCAGCGAGCATATAACGATAATTTTCAATGCCGACAAACTTAGGCGTTGTCATCAAATCATAATCGGTAAAGCTCATAAAAAACGATGATATAAATGGAAAAGCGGTAAACACTATCAACCCTATAATATAGGGGGATAGGTACGCTAAACCAAGCCTACGACTTTCATACATTTTTTCGTCCTTAATAGTTCTAGTAATCCTCTAAAAAGTGGCGGACTGTGTATAACACCACCTTTTAGCTGTTAGCTATATTAAACACGCAGAAATCCATAAGTGCCACTCAATAAAACCATAAATGTGATCAGTGATTTTATTTTTTAAAAGATATCTACAAAAAATGTGAAACATCGTTCCGTTATTTGAGTTGAATACCATCTACCCCAACAATAACGAGATCTACATCACACTTCTGTCATGACAAAAACGTCCATAAATGGCTGCATTGATGTCAGGAAAAATTTAAACTGGGGATAAAGACGATCAGGCGATTCAGCTTGGTGCTATATCCTGAAACTAGAAAAAATTATAGCGCTTAATGTTATTTTTAAGAAAGTCACCAACATTAGAATACTCTAATTTAGTGTGTTGTGTTGACTAGGCATTATTTTATAGACAAGTCTAAGTGGCAAGCATCGCGGAACCAGAAAGATCAATACCTATATCAAGTATAACAACTCTAATTTGTTAAGACATAAATAGAGCAACAGCATTTCAACATATTTGATTCGGCTAAAGTACGACTCTGCGCGTTGATTTATATCTCTAAAAGTGAGCGATAAAATAATGAGAATTTGACATACAACAAGTTTCGAATGAACGGAAATCGATGCAAGCGCCCAGCCATAGAGCTAAGCCTTAGATGGACTTCCAAAAAAACACCAAACAAGTGGCAACAATATTAACTCTTTATCATTACTGTCATAACAAACAACAAATAAACTAAAAAAATATTTAAAATCAACACTTTAAAAGCAAACCAAACGAGTAGCCAGTTGATGAGAGCTACTAACCTTCAAATATAACGGGTTGCCAGTAAGTACCAATCATAGGAGATTTTGAGAAGTCAGCGGTCCACAAGCCGATAATCGCATAAAATGAGTTTATGCATAGCTTGAATTTTAAATCTAAACGAATGAGCATTTAATAACTAAAGAGTCAACAGATGGTGATTTGTGAGCGACTGCACATGATTTAGCGATACAGCTATCGGTAATAGTCTATTCAAAGACGATACTAAATTACAGTTGATGCAACTCACGCAAATTAAAAACAACTTTCATATAAAAATTTAATTTTACAAACAACAAAACCCTAGCTCTTAAATAAAGAGGTCTATCGAAAAGCTTCTTTTGATTAATTATTCACGATATGGCGAAAACGTTACCAAAAATTGCTAAATAAAGACTATCAAATGCATCAAATATGTTCATTGGCACGGTGCTGTGTCAACCATAAATGAAGTGCTAGCACCAACATTCTCCGGAGCTAGATCACAAATATAACTGTCAATATTTATCACTATTTATATTGGATCACATTTCTCTGCTAACCCATCTTTACAAAACAAAAACAGCACTTATATTGAACTCGTGTACCCATTAAAACAAAACGGAGTTTCATAATGAGAAAAAGCACTATTGCAACCGCAGTTCTCGTTGGCTTATTCGCAAGTGCGACAGTCAGCGCGGCAACTGTAAACATGCGTCACGAATACCAACCATCTTATAAAGGTAACAATGCGAAACATAAAGACCGTATTTCGATTAGTCACCGCCTTAAAAATGGTATCGGTTTCGAAGTAGAAGCCAAATGGGCAAACAATAAAAATGATGACGCTTTCGGTGATTACACTGGTTCTGGCCAACAAGCCAACATCAGCTACCTATACAAAATCGGCAAGTCTGGCTTCTCGCTAAAACCACAATATAAGTGGGAATCTGGCTCTACTAAATTAAGTCACCAGTTCAACTTGACCCTGGGTTACAAAATTAACAAAGCTTGGGCAGTTTCTTGGCGTCATCGTTACAACTACGAAAGACAGAGTTCAACGGTTGACAAGCCAAATAACCACTACAATCGTTGGACCTTCGAAGCTGGTTATAAAGGCTTTGAAGATTGGAAACTCGGCGCGTCATTTGATTACACTTGGAACAGTGCTAACAAAGGTAACGCTTGGGAAGATAAAAAAGCTTGGTTCAGTGAGTTTAATACCAAAGCGACTTATACAGGATTCGAAGGTAACTGGTCTCCATTTATTGAAATTGGCTTAGCACCAGACAAAGATAAAGACGCCAACAATAAATATGACAATGCTTGGGGTGTAGGTTCTCCTAAAGCGGCAAAAGATATCTGGCGTCCTCGCTTCCGTATCGGTATGAAATACAAGTTCTAAGCTAGTCACATAGTTACTACTTTTTAAACCAAGGCCTATTTTGATTCTCCTTTTCAAAATAGGCTTTTTTAATATAGGTATCCCTAATGAAATTATCGACCGTTGTAGTCTGCGTTTCCTCGGCCTTCACGCTCAATGCGTTGAATGCCTATGCCGCAAGTGCGGATGATTTAGTCTGGCAAGCCATTACCTTTGGCCAATCCACCGACCTTAACTTTGGCTCCACTATTTTACCGGAAAAAGTTGGTACCAATCAGGTCACCGTGAATGGACAGCCCGTGCAACCTGGCCCAGTGGCCAATCAATTCACCATTGAAAGCCGTGGTGGAAAAATTGCCAATTCTCATGAAGGGATGACCTTCTATTACACCAAGCTGCCCACCGATGTAAATTTTAGTCTTTCAGCCACCATCACTTTAGAACAATTAGGCCCAGAAACGGGATCTAAACCCAATCGCCAAGAAGGCGCAGGCATTATGCTGCGCGATGTGATCGGTAAACCACGACTCGATCCTCAGCCTGAAGGTTTAGAAGAATTTCCGGCTGCATCCAACATGGTTGCAGCCATCTTACGAGCCAATAAAAAAGCCAACAATGGCTTAATCAATATCAACGCCACTTACCGTGAAGGCATTTACCAGCCTTGGGGAACAGGCGGAAACCGGATGAAACGCGACGAGTTCATCAAAGGTGTGCCTTACGGCCCAGCACAAACTTATCAAATCGGTTTAACCCGAACCAACACCGGTTACAGTGTTAGCTATCGCCATGGTGAACTTGAACAAATCCAAGCAGTCAAAGGGGCCAATGCCAACGTTGTTGAAATGCAAGACCCTGCCCATCAATACCTTGGCTTCTTTGCTTCACGGAATGCAAAAGTGACCGTGAGCAAGGTAAAACTCCAACTAAGCAAAGCCAACACCGCGGATGCGCCCCGTTTTGTTGCCAAAATGGAAACTCCGATTGTACAAGCGATGTCTCCTGAGGTCTCGGCGACCAATCATTACACCGTACAAGCCCAAGCCAATTACAGTGGTCAATTTAGCCTGAGCCAAGATGGACAGAGTTTGGTGGAAAACCAGCATGTGGCTGCGGGCGAAATGTTTAGCTACCCCACACAATTAGCACAAAGCAATACTAAGTTTGATCTGAGCTTCACGCCACTGGAAGGTCCAGATACCAGTGCGATTCAAACTCAGTATAAGGTGGTGAAACAAGCGCTGAAGAACCCAATGCAAATTTTGGTGAATCCACAGGGTGACAATGGTCGACTCAGCTTAGCCGACGCCATTCAACTGGTCCCCCCGGGCGGCACAATTTTACTCGAGGACGGCGATTACCCAGGTTTAGAAATCCCTATCTCTGCCAGTGGTACCCCCGACCATATGAAAACCCTAAAAGCCAAGGGCAACAAGGTTCGCATTACCGACGCCTACCTGCATGATGCGAGTTACTGGAATATATCCGGTCTTGAAGTGATTGGCGCCCGAACCAATGTTCACGGCAGTCACAATAATTTTGCTCACATGGTCACTCATCAATCCCCCGATACTGGTTTTCAGATCTCGTCTGCCAAGGGCATTGGTCGTGCGTTATGGGCCAGCTATAACGTGGTTAGCGATAGCATTAGCTTTAACAATATGGATGATTCGCAAATTAATGCCGACGGTTTTGCGGCAAAAATACGTGTCGGTGATGGTAATACTTTCATTCGTTGTATCTCTCACCACAATATTGACGACGGCTGGGATTTATTCAATAAGGTCGAAGATGGCTCTAATGGTGCGGTGACAATTATTGACTCCATTTCCTACATGAACGGTCAAACCTTAACCGTAAAAGGCAAAGGAGGCACCCGCGGCAATGGCTTTAAACTAGGCGGGGAAGGTCTGCCCGTTGCCCATGTGGTGAAAAACAGTATCGCCTTCCATAACAACATGGATGGATTTACCGACAACTTCAATCCTGGTTCATTGATACTAGAAAATAACGTCGCTATCGATAACGCTCGCTTCAATTTCTTGTTTCGCAAGAGCCCCTATTCTGACGCAGTCAAACAAGGTGACTTCACCGATAATCAATCCTATCGCTTCTTTGTTAAGAGTAAATACAGTGATGTGGTCAATGCCAGCACACTCAATGGCAACCAATTTATTATTGATGGAAAAGCCACTGACCAAAATGGCAACTTAGTGGACATAAGCCAATTAGATGAATTAAAAGCCGCGTCAAAAGTGAATACTCAAGACAAGGTTCCAGGGGACGCGCAAGCCAAAAAATTACAACAACTACTAAAATAGACGATCGGTAAGTTCATCGTTCAATGAAGGCTTATGCTCTTAGTCAATCAAGGGCTAAGCCTTTACTCATGGTGACACAAAGCGAGTCGTTAGCCGCGTCACAGAAACAAAAAAATATCATTATTGGGAACAACTTAAGTTAATAAAAGCAGATGTACTTATGATAAACAACACGCATCTTCGGTAAAATATTCTCTATAAAATTAATTTTTACGATGAAATATCAACCGACTAAACTCGAATGATTGATATTGCACATTTGGCTTTTCAAAATGATGCTGATTAAGGACTACTATGTTTGCAGCTTATAAAAATCGTAGCGTAGGCTTTCAACTTAAACTGGTGATTGTCTTCTGCCTCGTCATCGCATTTAGCGGGATCGCAACCTTAGTTTATCAAAACGCCTCAAAGCTGTTGTTAGAAACCAGCTTAAGGGAGCAGCAATCTAAACTAGATGCTGTCGCACAAACGGTAAGCGGTCAATTTAATGCCTATTTGGATTCGACTAAAGTGCTTAGCTCTACCTTTAAGAATGGTTATTTAGCTGGCTATGAAGTCGAAACCACCATTCTTGATTACGCAAACAAGAAGATCCAAAACGTTAGCCTATACGGCATGCCCTTGATCCATAACGAAGATCTAGTCGATACCTTTACCCAAGATACCGGAGCCTTTGCCACCATCTACTCCGCAATGGGCGATCAATGGTTAAGCATCGCCAGTTCTCTCAAAAATGACAGCGACCAACGTGATTTAAACCATGTTATCGATAGCCAGCATCCTGCTTATCAGGCCTTAAGCCAGGCGACTCCTTTTGCACAACAAACGGTCCGTTATGGTCATAGCTACATCGTATATTTTGATCCGATTAAAGACTCTGAAGGCAAAGTCGGTGCGGTGTTTGCGGTCTCTTTACCCGTAGAAAAAGCCACTGCTGCGATCCTCGCATCTTTAACCAACATCAAGTGGGGCAGCACTGGCACCACCATCGTCGCCGATCAGGAAGCTGAGCACCAAGGTCAATACCTACTCGGTTCAATTGGTAATAATGAAACTAACTTGCTCAAATTTAGTGATGCCGATGGGCAGCAACCTTTTGCTAACTTAAGCGATAGCCAACAAGGCATGATCCGCTTCCCTGTTGAAGTGGATGGCAAACGTTTAGAAAAATATTTGGTCTATACCCAGGTACCAGGTTGGAACTGGCGACTCATTGGGGGGACTTTGGTGAATGAGTTGACCAAAGATAGCCAAACACTACTCAAATTAATTGCTGTGATTGCACTTGCGATTGGCCTTGTCACCTACGCCGTCATGACCTTAATTATTAAGCAAACCATTCGCCCACTAAGTCGCCTGAAAGTGTTTATGGACCGTTTGGGTCAAGGCGAGGTAAGTATCTCGGTGCCAACTGGCTCTAGCCAGTCCCAGAATGAAATTGAACAGTTAACTCAAGGCGTCGCCAAAATGGCAGCCCAATTACACTCACTAGTAGGAGAAATCAATCAAACCAGTAATCAGGTTAATGAGCAGTCTTCCAATGTGGCGCGCCATGCCGATACCAACTTGACTCAATCGGATTTACAACAGCAAAAAGTAGAGTTGGTGGTGAGTGCAACCGAACAACTCGCAGCCTCTGCCCAATCGGTTGCCGAGCAAGTAGAAACCATTGCTGAAAATGTGCGTTTAGCTGATGTCGACACAAAATCGGGTTTAGAGGTGGTCGATCATGTCAGCAATAACATCGTATTATTAAACGATCAGCTCAACAGCTCCTCGCAAGCGATAGAACAAGTCGAAAAAGACAGCCAGCTTATCTATAACATCACCAAGATGATCGATGAGATTGCAGAACAAACCAACCTACTCGCCTTGAATGCTGCCATCGAAGCAGCCAGAGCCGGCGAACAAGGCCGTGGCTTTGCGGTGGTTGCCGATGAAGTTCGCACCCTCGCCCACCGAACCCAAGTCTCCGTGAAGGACGTGGTAGACATTATGGGACAACTGAAAAATTCAACGGATAATGCTGTTGGCCTTACCGAGAAAAGTCGCCAACAGGCAAATGCACTGTTATCACAATCGGAGAATGCGGGTTCTTCTCTAGAAGCGATCGCATCGCAAGTCTCAGCAATCGCCGAACAGTCACATTCCATCGCTACCATCGCCGAGCAACAAGCTCAGGTTTCTTTACAGGTTGCCAGTAATTCAAGTGAAATCCACGAACTCAATCGAGAGAGCCATTCCACCAGCCTAGAAACCGCTGAAAGTGCTCGGGCACTACAACAACAGGCTGATTCCCTCAAAGAACAGTTTAATTTCTTCCACTAAATACAGTGCGAGTCTGCCCTCATGTAGACTCGCCAATCACTGAAGACTATGCCGAATAAAACAATCCCTAATCACATCCAGCAAGTAACTGTGTCTCTGCAAGCAGACGCCGATTTTAGTTCGATCCAACAGGCGCTCGACAACGCACCAGATGATCATTCACCCTATTTAATTTATATAGCCAACGGTCGTTATCAAGAAAAGATTAAAGTGACTCGAGCGAACACCCAGCTCATCGGCGAAAGCCAAACCCACTGCATTGTCAGTGCCACTATGGCCAACGGCATGATTGACTCGCAAGGTAGGAAATTTGCCACCTTTAATAGTTACACGCTTTGTATTGACGCAGCTGACGTACAGATCCGCTCGCTAAGCATTGAAAATGGCTTTGATTTTCCAGCCAATGCGGCTAAAGCGGAAGGTGACCCAAGCAAACTAAAACATACCCAAGCAGTCGCCCTCGCCTTAGGTGACAATGCCGACCGCGTTCAGTTAATCGATCTCGATCTGCAAAGCTATCAAGATACCCTGTATTTACGTGCCGGACGTTGTTACTTGAGCCACTGCCGTATCGCTGGCACCATCGACTTCATTTTCGGAGGCGGAGTTGCCCTCATCGACAAATGCGAGATCGTAGCTCGTAATCGAGAAGCGCAACACCACGAGCAAGTCTATGGCTATATTAGTGCGCCTTGTACCGACATCAAGCAAACACATGGCTTGGTATTTCGCCATTGCCAGCTCAGCAAAGAGCCCGGTGTACCAGCTAATAGTTATGCTTTAGGACGGCCATGGCACCCAACCACACAATTTAGTGATGGTAACTATGCCGACCCTAAGGCAATTGGGCATGTCGCCTTTATCAATTGTGAACTCGACGACCACCTCTACGGATGGGATAAAATGAGCGGTCGGGATATCCAGCAAAATATTATTTGGTTCAGGCCTGAAAATTCTCGTTTTTGGGAATACAACAATAGCGGTGCGGGTGCCAAATCACGCGATAAACAACGACCTCAGCTCACAGAACAACAAATGCAGCATTATCAACTAGAGCATATTTTCGGCGATTGGCGGCCCTCGTTGTACCAAGCTAACCAAGCCGAATAAGATGATTCTGGATCAATTTCGATTCAGTCGACAAGCGTCAGGCCAATTCAAAATAGTTTGAGGCCAGCTCTTTAAAAAGCTTCGTTACCCGGCTTGTCACTGATGAGGCTGAGCCAACTTGATATGCAGCCTCAATCGATATACATCATACAAAAATTACACTCAGGTAGATAAACTGAAATATTCAGTTTATCTACGCCTGCATTTTAAAGGAAAATGTCTATCTTCATCAACCAGAGAGCTTGCCTCACCCGCTTTAGCCTCGATAAAAATACGCCTTTACCAGCCTGGCAAAAGGTCATGACCCCTTTGGCAAAAGAGCCTTCGTCAGCCGCTTTTCAAGTGTTCGTAGAGGCCACGATAGCTTCCAAGTGAAGGAACGATATGCACTCTCAAACAAGTTACGGTAATCACTTTCTGCGCGTTGCAACCGCAATATATGTTCCACCAGGACAGGGTCTAATTGGGACAAATATTGCTGATATTGTTGATAAAGTTGCTCAACCAAGTCGGGATCTCCAGCCAAAATGGCCTGATAGGTTTGCTCTGCCAATCGAGCAAGCTCGCCTTCCCGGTGAACGGCAGATGCAACATTTCTACGAAGCTTCTGCTCAATGAAACTACCACCGCCCTGAGTTATGAGGTCCAGTTCAAAACGTTCAGATATTTGCCTCCTCACCGTTTCAGGCGAAACCAATAAGTCGGCAAAGTCTACGACTAAACGAGAACTTTGATTAGTTTCACGGTAGGCCAAGAAATTGTAATTAAGCCATAACATTAAACCTTTAGCCTGAGAGAAACCATCACGCTTCGCCAATGAACCCGCCACCTCAACAGGATTACGGATCATCAATAAGTAATTAATCTGGGCAGGGCTTCGCTCCAACACTGGCCGCCATAGAGGCAATAATACGGATACCCGAGGGTCTTTCATTCCCCATACCGCTGAACCAGCATATTCCTGTTCAATCAATTGCAGTGCCCGTTGTTGCCATGCCTCAGAAAAACTGCGAGCCGGATGAAGGCAATAACAGGGGTCTTCCCAAGAACTGCCTAATTCATCAAATAACTGATCGTTGAAGTCAACTAAGTGAGCATTTTCCCAGAAACCTTTATCATTGACCCCAGCTTGCGCTTTAAATAGGTGTTTACCCATAAAAACACCAAACTGGGCAAGCTCACCCGATAAGGCTGAAGTCCCACTACGATGCATGCCAATAACGATGATGGCCTTTGCTTCCATAACAATATCCTTTGACTTTATTTGGCCGGTTTTAGCAAGCGAACCTTTGCAAACCATGATTGATAATGTTCACTCAATCATTCTCAGTTGGTCATTCTCAAAATCGTCGCTTGAGCTGCTAAGCCGCAGTTCACCATGAACTTGAACTTAAACTTAGGAGCAATTTCAATAATCTTACACCGCAGCCCAAGATCCATCATTCTCAGTTAGTCATTCTCAAAATCGTCGCTTGAGCTGCTGGGCCGCAGTTAATAGTGGACTTGGGATCAATTTCAATAAATATCCCCTCAGTCTCATGTGCAAATTAGCATGACACTGGTCAGCCAACAGTAAACTGCTACCCGCTAACTTAAATTCACCAGAGAACACATAATTTTTAGCATAACGCCGATGGATTGCTGACTTTATTTCAGCCCAGTTAATACCGGGGAACTCAGCCCCATATTCTGCTTCAATTTTACTGATACAAACCAACTCCGCTTGATGCATTTTCTGATCATTAAGAGAATAATTATTTTCGTGAATAATATGCTTTGCAAGAGGAGCAGAAACATAGTCAAATCGACAATAGCGGGATAGCTTCAGCCACAGATGCCAATCATCAACGCCCATCAGACGTCGATCATCATCGAAACCAGAGACCCTTAAAATCATATCTTTGCGAGCAATAACGGTGCAACACATGATCAGGTTTTCATTGACCAAGTCTCTTCGGATTTGTTGTTGCTGCAGAGGCTTTAGTCGAGTTTGTTTGGTCTGCTTAAACTGACAGAGCTCCACATAGGCATTACTAAAGACTAAGCCGACCTCAGGGTCATCGAATAAGGGGAGTTGAGAAGAGAGTTTGTGACTTTCCCACAAATCATCTTGATCACAAAAAGCAATAAAGGGCGCGCGCGACTGCTCTATCGCAAAGTTTCTAGCATGGGCAACGCCCCCATTGGGTTTACTAAACGCCCTTATCTTGGGATTGCTGCTGGCAAGTGATTCAATCAACGACCTTGAACCATCCGTTGAACCATCATCTACCAATATAATTTCGAAATCTGAAAAATCTTGTTGTAGTACTGAATCAACGGAGGCTTCAAGTAAACGCTCTCCGTTGTATACGGGAATAACAACGGACACCAAACACGCAGCCATTATCAACTCCCTGTTTTTTGACTAAATTAACTGCTTCCTACAAAGATTAGCTTAAGACGCGCCTTATACAACAATAAACGAGCAGCAAAACTCGGGGCTTCACTTAACGCCTGTTTAATAATCGGGATTGCGGCCTTAGGTTGGCCGCGCCAAATCAACTCGCGGGCCCAATTTAGGCGTACCTTAGCTTTAATCATCGGCGCAATAGCCTCGAGCTTACGAGCCGGTTTAGTCGTAAGAAATCGGTCAATCACTTCCAAATTATCCGCATAAGAACAGAGTTGAGAACCCAGGCTGTTCTCAACACTTTTTTTATGCACCAGCACTCGATTAACAAAGCCAATCATGCCAAGGCTGGCAATTTTATAATAAACATCGATATCTTCGGCGGTAAGTAAACGAGTATCAAATAAACCGATGCTCAGTAATAACTCACGTTTCACCAGTACCGTTGAAGTCGTCAAATAAGGGTTAATGAATATTTGTTCGATAGTTTTATCTTCAAATGTGAGTCCACTTTCGGTCTCTGTTTGGTTCAACTCACTATCGTCACTACAATCTCGAGTATAACAAGCCACCCAATGGGGGTTTTCCTGCATCGCTTCGAGTTGAATCGCCAATTTATCCGGATGCCAATAATCATCAGCATCTAAAAAGGCAATCAAATCACTGGTGGCAACGCTTATCCCTGCATTTCGCGCCGCAGAAACCCCAGCATTTTGTTGCTCGATATAAATAATACGATCCAAATATCCACTTAAAATGTCTGCAGTTGCATCGCTAGATCCGTCATTCACCACGATAATTTCGCTCGCAACAGCTGACTGAGCCAATACCGAAAGGATGGCTTTTTCGATAAAACTTTGAGCATTATAAGCTGGGATAATGACACTCACAGTTAAGTTATCTTGCATAAGTTCCAGCTTCCGCACTGCTATATTGCATTTGTTCAACAGCATCATTCAGTTGCTGTAACAAACGATTTTGTAAATTTTCATCGCTCAGATAACAACGCTTAGTGTTGGCAAGCGCAGCTAGATTGGCAATGGTTTCATCTTTACTCTTTATACTTGAGTTTCGAGCTTGTGGTGGATACCAATCTTTCCCAAAACCAAAGGATCGCACCGTACGTTTAAACTCATCTTTAAGATACTGCTTGGTACCAACATTAGCATAATGAATATACGGTCTGATCGTTGTCGGTTGGAAGTCAATATTGATGGTGTCTAACCAATCTTTCCATTTTACGGTATTCACTTTGTCCGATAATAAAACTGGATGCCAAGGGATCCGCAAAGCATCGGCGACAATCGCACCATGCATTGCTTCGCAAAGCATTAAGCGACACTGCTGCATCTCTGCAAATACTCGCTCAACCGACCATTCAGGAGAAATAAACCGGTAACCACAGCTCTCTGCGATATTTTGCCAGTCGGCACTACGACAACTTAAATAATGCGGCATAAAGCCAATATCACCACTGGCTTGATGTTCTGGCTGCATCACATTGCGTAACAACAGTGCCGAATCAGTGATCGCACAACTGGGATCTAAATTCAGTGATTTTGCTGAATAAGGCCCACGCACGGCATGCACTTTCCAAAGCTCAGTCACTTGGGGGATGTCGCCATATCCCACGCCTGAACCAACAATATGTAGAGTTTTATCACTTGGTAAATGATGATTGAGCAAGGTACCTATACCGACTAACAATTCAGAGGGATCATCATTGAAAAAGTCAGGAAGTAGCTTCGGCCATAACCAAGGATTTAAGTCATCGCCAAAGTTGCCGATGTCGTCTTTATAATAAAATAGCTGCATCAGCGATACTCTCGCCATTGATGATGAATCGTACTTTGCTGCATAGCGGTTCTCATAAACTCACTTTCAAGGTGATATAAACTGCGATAATAATCGCCCAGGCATAAAACATACAACGCCATACCATTTGTGCGGATAGCAGTTCTGCCAATACCGGGCGGATTTTCATCAAACGAAGGTGACTCGCGGTTTGCATTCCCATAAAGATAAACAACAACAATGTAAATTGTCGACTAAGGAAAAATGCAGTCACCATAAAGCCGACCATAGAATAAAATAAGGTCTTATTGAGACTGGCTTCTTCTGCGTATTGTTCCAGTTTCTCTTTTTCAAGCTCGGCGCTCAACTGGTCATCATTCTCAAGCTCTGCGTCAGAACGCTTTAAAAACATATATCCAATCAGCATATTTAGGATCAAAGTGCCGCCCCAAAAACTGTAACCCGGCACCCCGAGTTCAGCGGCGACATGAACATAAGAGTTATGTGCAACAATGCCATGGACGTCCACAAAATTGCCCATGCCAACACCAAATACCGGACTAGAGATCAACATTTGAATACCATCGTACCATGCATCAAGTCGCCCATGAGCGGATGACTCGGAAGCCGATAAGCCCCCAAACGAAGCCAACAATGTTGCGGCAATGGGGGCGCTAAACACGATAAATAACACCAGGCGAGCGCCCGCATTACTGATTAAAAAATAAATCGCTATCACTGCGATAGAACCCAACAAGGTGCCTCGCGAGCCAGTCATATAGACGCCGTAGCCTAGGGCCACAAGCGCAGCTAACATTAATAATTTAACTAATTTACCGCCACGACCATAAAAATACCCCACAAAAGGAATATTCATCACTAAAAACATACCTAAGTCATTTGGATCACTGAAGAAGCCCAGATAACTAATCCGCATCTCCTCTCGACCTACCGTAATACTGCCACCGATCCCAGAGCCAAAACGGCCATTAAACGTACTTTGCTGTACATGCCCGTTATATACCATGCCAAGGGCAGCAATAATGCAAACCACCATCAACCAACGCTGCCGACTAGGTGAGGTGATTAATACGCTGTACAAAAAGAATGGCACGATGGAACTCACAAATAAACGCTGCGCCTGAAAGATCCCGCCAGTCCCCCAGCCATTTAAAAAGGCGGACCCCATAATCAACGGCACTAAAGCTAACAACATATAATGCTGCGGGTAGAGCTTCATCGGGCGGAGCGTCAATAATGTCAATACTAAAGACGAAATCGCAAACACCTTAATGACAATATAATTCGCGGTTTCATAAGAAAACTCATGAGGACGGATCAATACCGCAATGGTGTACAGATATAAGAAAAAAAAGCCTAAAGGAGCCGTTTGCTCTTTAACCGGAAATTGTCTCCGCATCCCCTTACCCGCATTCATGTTGGAATGACTTTGTTGATTAACTTGAATAACTTTACCCTCCATGGACGTTTCGCGAGACAGAGATTAGCCATTTCTGTTTCTTCAGCAGCAAATTGCGTTTTATAGCCGCCCAACTTTCCTGCCATCATAAAATCATAAATCGTCGTTTTGCTATGCAACAGGCTCCAAACGTGTAAGGCGAAACCTGGAGAGCAATGGGCAAATTGAGCGTCATCCCAGCCAGATTGATAAAAATGTAGATGTTGTTTATCCAGCAAGAAGTAGTTTAAGGCAATCGCTTTTTGGCCAACAAACAGGCCACTCATTGCAACATGATTGGCGTATTCGCGTCGAAAATCACCATGAAACTGAATAAAACGAGCCGCAGAGAACGCCCCCAATTGTCCTTGGTTTTGCCAACGCCCCTGGTGCATGGCAACCAAATCTGGCCAATAATGCTCCATCTCCGACAAGTTTAGCCATTTAAACACTGCTGACGAGTGCGCTAGTGTTTTGCTGGCTCTACGCCACTTAGAACGCCCATTACGCGATAGCTTAGCAATTGACCATTGTTCGCAATTCACCGCATAGGATTTCGCAGGATAACACTGACAGTGTTTTACTCCAGCCAACAACTGATACAAATGACTTGAGACATGAATCGCCCGACACAGCAATAAATCAAAATCGAGATCTTGTAAATACAAAGATAACACCGGCAATGCTTGCTGTTGGTAATTCGGCATCACTAAAACATCAATATATTCCGAGGCTAACTCAGCCTCTTCTTCTTCACCTTGTGCCAACAGCGACAATTTTTTAAGACCAAAGCCTGCTTTCAAGATTTGCCGATAAAAGGGAGCAACGGCTACCAACTGACCCTCAGCGAAACCAGCATAGACGAGCAGCTGCCAATCCTCCTGCCAGTAAACCTTTAACCAGTGTTTAATCCACTTGAACTGACTGAACAACGAAGCTTGACAAGTATCCGCAAGTTGCTCCCATTGAGGCTCGAGGCGCATCAACTCATCCAGTTGAGTAATTACACGCCAATCTACCGCTGTTTGACTCATGCGCTAAACTCTTCCACAAAGCAAGGGACAACAGCATAGATATAAACGCCCCCAGCATCCTTGCCTACGGTGTGACATAGCCCACAGCCCATTGTTTCGTTCCCTGTAACATCACTCATCAGCGAAACTATAAGCTCGACTAGCGTAACCAGCTTAATTTAAGTTTGATGCTCAGAATCAGCATGCGCGATATACCAAGGCATGGCTCTGGCCAAACCTTGGCCGATATTAAATGCAGGCGCATAACCTAACAATTTCTGCGCCTTACCAATATCAGCTCGAGAATGTCGCACATCACCCGCCCTAAAATCACGATACTCAGGGACCGATTGTCGAACCACACCATGAATTGCTAAATTTTGTTGTAGCAACTCAAATAACTCGGTAAGGCTGGTTTGATCATTCAGTGCCACATTAAAGACTTCACTTTGACTTAAGCCCGCAGTTGCCGCCAAAATATTCATCTGCACCACGTTGTCGATAAAACAAAAATCGCGACTGGTTTGGCCATCGCCATTAATAAAGACTTGTTGCTCATCAATTAACGCCGCAGTCCATTTGGGAATGACCGCTGCATAAGCACCATTTGGATCTTGTCGTGGGCCAAACACATTAAAGTAGCGCAAACCAATAGATGGAAAGGCATAAGTCCGCTCAAATACCGAACTATACAATTCATTCACATACTTGGTCACCGCATAGGGTGACAAAGGATTCCCAATGACCTCTTCAACCTTAGGTAAGTCAGGATGATCGCCATAGGTAGAGCTAGATGCTGCATAAACAAAAGCTGTGACCTGTTGTTCTTTAGCAGCCACCAGCATATTCAAAAAGCCTGAAATGTTTACGCCATTGGTGGTAATTGGATCGTTGATCGAGCGAGGCACCGAGCCCAAAGCCGCTTGGTGTAAGACATAATCGGCACCTGCAACAAACTGCTTGCAGTGTTCTAGTTCTCGAATATCACCTTCTATAAATTGGAAACGCTGCCACTGCTGCTCACTCACTAAACCTTGGACTTCATCCAAATTGTGTTGATAGCCAGTGGCAAAATTATCTAAACCAATCACCCGCTGATTTAGCTTCAGTAAGGCCTCTAAGAGATTTGAGCCAATAAAACCAGCGACACCAGAAATAGCCCATACTTTGGGTTCGGCCTTTAATGTTGCGCATACCTGTTCAAAACGATTCACCATGAACTCCTATTACAAACGTAGGTCGCTGTCTTTCACTGGAAGTAAATACTTCAAATCATATAGTACATGTTTAGCTTTACCATAAGCTCGAATATCCTGCACCGACATCTCTTTAAACTGCTGATGAGCGACCGCCAGAATAATAGCCTCATAACTATCAGCCGCTGGCTGTTCAACCAAATCAATGCCGTATTCTGCATGACATTCTTGTTTATCAGCCCAAGGGTCAAAAACATCAACCTGCACCCCATATTCAGAAAACTCATGCACGATATCAATCACTTTGGTGTTTCGGATATCAGGGCAGTTTTCCTTAAAGGTCAAACCTAAAATCAATACACGACCTTGGTTTACCGAAATGTTGCGTTTCACCATTGCTTTCACGCACTGACCCACCACATAACGCCCCATATTATCGTTTATCCGACGACCCGCTAAGATAACTTCTGGACGATAACCGATTGACTCAGCTTTATGGGTTAAATAGTAAGGGTCAACACCAATACAATGTCCGCCAACTAAGCCCGGTCTGAAAGGAAGAAAGTTCCATTTGGTGCCCGCGGCTTCCAATACTGCTTCGGTATCAATATCAAGGCGATTAAAAATCAAAGCTAATTCATTGATTAATGCAATATTCACGTCACGTTGAGTATTTTCAATCACCTTGGCTGCTTCGGCGACTTTAATGCTAGAAGCCTTATGGGTCCCAACAACCACAATTTCACTGTAAAGATCGTCGACCACAGTTGCAATTTCAGGTGTGGAGCCAGAGGTAATCTTTTTAATCGTAGAAACTCGGTGAGTTTTATCGCCGGGATTGATTCGCTCTGGGCTATAGCCAACAAAAAAGTCTTGGTTAAATACCAAGCCTGAATGTTGCTCTAATACGGGCACACACTGCTCTTCGGTTGCACCAGGGTACACCGTCGATTCATAGACCACGATATCCTTAGGTTTGAGCACTTTTGCAACCGTTTCACTGGCTTTAATCAATGGAGTCAAATCAGGTTGTTTGTGTTCTGTAATTGGTGTCGGAACTGTAACAATAAAGACGTTACAGTTAGCCAATTCCTCGATCTGGCTGCTATAACTCATGTTATTGGCAACATCACTTAACTCATCGTCACTCACTTCCTGAGTCAGATCAATCCCCCGCTGTAATTCAGCGACGCGCACCTGGTTAATATCAAAGCCAATCACTTTGCGTTTCTTGGCAAATTCAATGGCTAAAGGTAAACCAACATAACCTAAACCAATTACAGCAATACTCACGTCCATGTACACACCTATGTGATAAAAATTATATAATCTGGGCTAATTAAACCGCATATTGAAGAAGAAAGTAAGAGTATAACTTGAGTTCTCAACAAAAGGCTGCTCAAAGTAGGACATCGAGCTAATTCCGTTGTATGCTCTTTATCAAATTTATCAATCCAACAAACAGGGAAAGATATGAGTAATCATCAGTTTGGAATGAAAAAATTACTAGTATTAGGTGCACTAAGTTTAAGCTTAGTCGCTTGTGGTGGCGATTCAGCCCAAGAGCATCTAACGAAGGCGACTAATTATCTGGCCGAAGGGGATAATAGTGCCGCGATTATCGAACTGAAAAATGCGATAAAGAAGGATGGTGAACTCGGACAAGCCCGACTTTCTTTAGGACGAATTTATTTGAATCGAGGCAGCTATCCAGCCGCACAAAAAGAATTGCTCAAAGCCTTAGCGCTTAACGCAGACAAAGCGCAAGTCTTACCGCTACTCGCAAGAAGCTATTTAAATCAAAATCAAGCCGACAAAATTTCTAAACTGATCCCTGATAATCGCCCCCTTGAAGCAGATGTAGAAACCGAACTGCTGGCCATTTATGCCCTCTCGCTATTTAGAGAAGGTCAAATCGATAAGGCTCGTCTCACTCTGAATCAGGCACAAGAGCTGGGCGTTGAGAATACCTACTCACGAATGGCAAGCGCCAGTATTTCTGCAGCTGATAAGCAATATGACCAAGCCAATAGTACCATCGATCAGCTGGCACAAGAGGCGCCAAATAACACCGATGTTTGGCTGCTGAAAGGCCACTTAGCAACGCTCTCCAACGATATAGAAACGGCAGTGGCGGCCTATCGTCATGCCGTTGAATTGGCCCCAGATGCGATTCAATTCACCCTATATTTGGCGCAAGCATTAGTGAAAAACAAACAGTATTCGGAGGCCGAACCCTATCTCAATAGGATCTTAAAAATGGCGCCGAACCATATACTGAGTAACCAATTAAAAGCTTATATTCAGTTTCAAAAAGAAGATTTTGATAGCGCATTTACACTGGCCACTAAAGCCTTACAAAATGGTTCAAACAATACTTCAACCCAACTAATTGCAGGCATATCCGCTTACAAACTAAACAAGTATGAGCAAGCACTCACTCAACTTGAGAAAGTGATTACCAAAGACCCGGGCAACGCCCTTGCTCAACGCCTGTATGTGACCACCCAGTTTCGTATTGGTCAATTAGACTCTGCACTAGAGCAGCTTAACCAGAGTTCGCTTACCGACGCTCAAGATAGCAATTTTTTGAGTACCGTCAGCATCCAGCTCAACCAGCTGGGGAGAACTGAAGAGGCACTACAAATTGCCGAAAAGGCTGCCGCATCTGGTAACTTATCGGCCAAGGCTAAATTGGGCTTGTTACAACTAAAACAGAATGACCCCAAAGGTTTAGAGACCCTAAATCAAGTTCTCGCAGAAAATCCAGCGCAAACCCAAGCTTTCCTGGGGATCCAAGCCTTTCATTACAAGCAGAAAAAAACCGACGAGGTCTTTGCAGCACTTGAGCAATGGCTAGGTGAACACCCTAAAGACCAAGCGGTAAAATTGTATAAAGGCGCATTATTAGAGCAACTCGGTCGTTATCAAGAAGCACTGGATGCATACCAATCAGTTCTTAAAGATAATCCGAAAGATGTACCAGCTACACTATTTAGTTCTTCTGCTTATGTACAAATCGGCAAGGCCGAAAAAGCTTACCAAATTATTTACCAACTCAAGACCGAAAATCCAGAAAACTTGCGAGTGTTTCAATTTTTAATGGGGCATGCCAGCCAACTAGATAGAATGGCAGAGGTTAAAGCCTTACTCGATCAGCAACTACTGGAACAACCCAACTCTAATCTATTGCAAGAACAATTAGGCCGCTACTTCGTCTTCAAAAAAGACTTTAAGCAAGCGATTACAAGCCTTGAACAGGTCGAGCCTTTGCTACGTAGCGACCAAATCTGGCAGTTAATTGGCGACCTATATTTACAAGATAAGCAGAACGACAATGCAATTAGCACTTATCGACGCTGGTTAGATAACTCTCCATTATCGTTAGCGGCTTATATTAAGAACATTAATGTATTAGAGGCTAATAATAAGCTAAATGAAGCTGTGGCGTTGAGCAACAGAGCAGTCAAAGTATTTAAAAATAATCAAAAAATGATTTTTTTAAATTCGGTATTGTTGCTTAAAACAGGCAATGCTGCGGCAAGCCAAGAGGCCTTAAATAGCCTCGCCCCAAACCAGTTGAAAACCTTAGCCGCGATTCAACAACAAGGTTATATTTATCTTACCCAAGAAAACTTGCCTTTAGCGATTAAGACTTTTGAAGACTTATATAGCAAGCACCCCAGCATGCAAACCGCAAATCGTTTAATTCAAACTTACAAAGACGCCAATCAACCCGAGCGTGCTGTTGCATTTGTAGAAAAAACACTGTCTGAGCATGGTGAAGCCGCACAACCATTACAGCTGCAATTAGCAGAATTACAAATGAGTTTAAACCCTCAGCAAGCTTTGCAAAGTTACCAGAAGATCATCAGTAAGGAGCCTGAAAACATCATTGCCTTGAATAACCTCGCGTGGGTATATCATGCGCAACAAGACAACCAACAAGCTTTAAAATACGCCAAACAAGTCTATCAACTCAAACCTGAACTCGCCCAGATTAAAGACACTTATGGCTATATGTTGCTTAAAGCGGGTCAAGCAGAAAAAGCCACCGAAATTCTGGCAGAAAGCTATCAACAGCAAGCCAATAACGAAATTGGCGTTCATTATGTTGAAGCGCTGATTGCGAGTAACAAACATAGTCAGGCGAGAACCTTGTTGAATAGTTTAATCGATCTCGATCCGGCCTTGCTGAATAAAAAAGCTGAGCTAGAAGCTCAGCTAAAATAACCATCTGACCAATGGTGAGAAAGCTTGCAGTTATTGCGGTAGGTACAAGCCCTTCGCAGGAGAATAAACAAAACCTTTTCTCATCATTAGGCTATTGTCTGATTTTGGTTTTGCTTTGAAGTTTGATGAATACATTTTTTTAATGTATTCATCATCATCATCATTTTTTCTGGCGGCCAGACAACCCTTGGCTACTTCTTTGTCAATATTCATCATCAGTTTTTGAAAACCAACCGGCAAGCTTCGCATCAGCATCGACGCACTAATATAGTAAGGCGCTCGCAAACCATGGTAGTCGATAGCGGCCCCCAGCTGCTCAAACTTGATCCCTAAAAAGCTCATACTGCGTGCTAAACGAGGTTCCATCATGACAAACGCATGATGTGTGCCGGAGCGTACTGCAAGCGAAGCTATCGACAAATATAAACCTATCGCCAAAAATGGAAAACAGCGTAGCTCTTCTTCTGAGTAGGTTTGTTCATTAATGGCACCCGCTGCCGCGCCTTCAAAATTATCCGCTTTACGACGACGAAACTGAGGTCGTACCGCTAAACGAGAGATCTCACATATTTCAGAGCGTTCAAATTGATCCGGATGGAATTTCGCGCCTTCAATTGCCTGCGCGCAGTATTTCTCGATAGGAAGTAATTCATCTTTATGACTTGGGGATACAATCCGCACACAACCTGCAAAATCCGCACTGGGTTTATGTTGGATCAAACAGAACCGAGAATATTCATCAAACTCATCTTGCTCCATCCCATCGTCTCGAATTGGCTCAAAGTTTAGTTCTTCACAATAAACATCATGACGGATCCTAAACGCTTCATGCACAATATCGGGACGATAAGCAACCACAGGACGCAGATACTCGGCAAAATGTTGAGCAATTAACTTTGCTTCTCGTTTCACTAGCAGTGAAATACCACTTCTCACCATCGGCCCAATCACCGGATAGCTTGCCAAATTTTTTATGTATTTATTACGAATCATAAGGCACTCTCAAAGCTTTCGATCTAAAGCAACCCACTCACTCGCCAGAGTTAAAAGCAGCTAAATAATATCAATGACAAGGACTCAAAAACAAAAAAGCGCAGTACTGGGCTGCGCTTTTAATATCAACTAATGACGCTAACTCTTAGCGACGTTTTTATTAAGCCTTAAGCACGGCGGCGCAAACCAGCCAAACCTAATAAACCTAAACCAAATATAGCTAAGGTACCAGGTTCTGTCACTTCTCTGGCTGAGATAGCAAATGCAGCTTCAAGAGTATTGGTATCATCTTCTTCAGTTAAGAAACCAATACAGGTTTTACCTTCTGGACAATCGACATTCTCAACGAATGTTAGACCTAACAAACGAGTTGTTAAGGTGTATTCATAATCGTCTAAGCCGTCTACAGGGATGGTGAAGCTATTGCTTAAGAAAATCGCATCACCTTCCTGAGTGAAAGAAACACTGTCGTCTAATACAATGGTAAATAAATCGGCACAACCAGCCTCATTGATACCAACTGCACCATCTAAAGTGTCGCCATATTCACATACGCCGCCAGTAGGGTGGTTGTAGGTTTCTTCAAATTGAATTTCAAATTGTAGCGTTGGTCCAGCCGTTGGAGGCAACACCACTGGAGATGTTGGGCCTAAAAACAAACCATCGAATAAGGTCGCCGATACCAAAGTATCACCCGTTACACCCCAGTTTTCATGGGTTAAACCAGTACCTTCAGAGAAAGCTAGAGCACCAACACCATTCACTACACTGGTGGTTACCGAGCCAGTTTTAGCATCGTCAACGATTAAAGAGCTTTGCAATTCGTTAGGGTTAACCTCTTTATAAGGTTGACCCCAAGCCAATGTTTTAGGAAGCTCACCACCAAAGAGTGTATCAAAGTCATCTAAGGTAGCACCTGAAGCGTTAATCCCTGTTGCGTCGCCAGCTTCTGAGACATAATCAGTGCCGAAACCCGCGTCGTTTAAGTAATCCCAATCCGTGATTAAAACAGCATTTGCCGAAAGGCTTGAAACACCTAAAGCTAATGCCATACCAGTCAATTTTAATTTATTCATATTGCCCGTCCATTTGGTCATCGCAGAGTTAAATACAAGTATATCAATGCAACTCAAATGCCAACTTAAAAAACGATTAGAAAACAATAATTTAAATAAAATGACATCCGTTTTCATGAGCAATATGTAAAATTTACTGACACCTCTAATCAAGCAACGACTCCCGCTATATTTCAGCGAATAGTTGCTAAGCCCTCAATTTAAAACCACTTTTTTCGCAATCTTAAACACCAACCGTTGCAAAGGGTTCCGATTGCCCATTGGCCGCCAGGTTTTTTTAAAACGATTCCGGTAAGCATCAAAATGTAAACCATGGGGAGCGGTGACTAAATCACCTCGTTTTAAAAGGATTTTTAATACATAAGTCGCCGCCACGCCTGCACACAACTTCACTGCCATCGGCGTCGACGGTCCTTTCTTCGCGTGAAAATCGGCCTTACTTGGATCGACTAAATAAGGGCGCTGCAACATTGCGGGAGACAAACCAATTAAAAACTTAATATATTGCTCATTTTCATCTTGGCAATCTTCAAAACGGAAATACTCTTCGTAATTCATACCACCAGGCATGAAACACAAAAATGCACAGCCCATACCGAGGGGGGCAGCGGTCACCAAAGGGATGTTTTTCTCTAGGCACTTCTGAAAAACTAACTTACGTGCCGATAGGGCAAAAAAATCGAGGCTATCAACATAAACATCCACCCCCTCTAAAAACTGGTCAACATTATGCTCAAATACACCCTCAGGAAAACTACAGATCTCGGCTTCGGGATTAATATCTAGGCAAACACTTTCCATCACCTTGACTTTATCTTGCCCAACGGTAGACATGAATGCGCCCGCTTGGCGGTTAAAGTTATGCACTTCATATTCATCAAAATCTGAAATATTAAATTTACCGACACCTAAACGCGCCAAGGTAACAATATGTTCGCTACCCACCCCACCGGCCCCAGCGATGGCCACCCGCTTCCCGCGTAATAGTTGCTGTTCATCGTCGGTAAGCCACCCTATGTTGCGCGAAAATGCATCTTCGTAATTGAAACTCATCATTATTCATCCCTGTTATAACGTTTTTATCACAACACTTTATTTGATGTTCTTTTCATACTAGCTTGCCCTAGCCTAGAGTAAAAATTAATATGAGGCAGCATTTCAAGGAATAACTCTATATGCGGCTCATTCCAGTCATCGTAAGTCTTATCATCTTGGCGCTATACAGTAGCACCGCATCAAGCCAACTTGCCGATACCATTGAGCAGATCAAGCCCTCGGTGGTCGGCGTGGGAACGTTCAACAAATTAAACTCACCAAGAGCCACCTTACGTGGTACCGGATTTGCCGTTAGCGGCAATGTCATCGCGACCAATGCCCATGTCATTCCCAAAACCTTAAATCAACAACAAAAAGAACGCTTAGTGGTATTTGTTGGCCAAGGTCGGTCTCCCCAACTAAGGTACGCAACCTTGCTGGCAAGTAATCAACAGCACGACCTCGCACTCCTGAAAATTGAAGGAGAACCCTTAAGGCCAATGCGCGTGTCAAACCAAACGGTAAGGGAAGGCGAGCGATATGCCTTTACCGGTTTTCCTATCGGGGCAGTACTTGGACTTTATCCTGTCACTCACCGCGGTATCATTTCCAGTATTACTCCGGTCGTGATACCTGCGCGTTCAGCTCGAGAATTAAACCCTGCTCAACTCAAAAGATTGAAAGCGCCCTATAATGTCTATCAGCTCGACGCTACTGCCTATCCAGGGAATAGCGGAAGTCCGCTATACCACCCAGATACGGGCGAAGTCATAGGCATCATCAACAAAGTATTTGTCAAAACAACTAAAGAAGCGGTATTAAGTAACCCCAGTGCAATCAGTTACGCGATACCCGTGAAATACTTGAAGCAACTATTAGCAACCGTCAAACCACAGTAAAGCAACATGCTATAGCCAGCGGGCCTTTAAAGAGCCTGATCAGAATCAGTGATGGCCTGTTCAACCATGGCCAGAAGCGCCATGCTCAAGTTAGAGATGTAAATCTCGCAGGGAAGTCGTAGCTGCTATATTCAACTTCTTACACTGAACCATGAATAATTCAGCACAAGCGAAGGCATCACTGGCGGCGGAGTGAGAAGCGTAGTCAGGTAAACCGTAGTGACGACGCAAATCATTCAGCTGAAAACTCTTATGTGCACCAGTTCTCCCCGAATAACTGAGTTTCTTTTCAATCGCTAAAGTATCAATGATATACAAAGGACAGTGTTCAATGCCAAGGTATTGTTTAAAGTAAGCATCTATAAAATTTCGTTCAATGCAAGCGCCATGCACCAATAACACCTTACCTGATAAAGCTTGAAATAACAGACTAATACCTTCTTCTAAAGGTAGCCCCCCATCAAGCATTTGCGGAGTAATCTGGTTTACTCTTGCACTATCCGCTTTTATGTATTGCCCGTGCGCAATGAACACCTCTTGCGCTTCAGCGATTTCTATCTGAGCAAGACTCATCGGCACCAGACCGATACTCAAAATTCGGTCTTCTTGAGGATCAACCCCTGTGGTTTCAAAATCTAAAGCCAAAAACTGAAGTGAGTTAAATGCAGCCGTAAGCGCGGGCAAAGGCGTCGATAAATATTGGCGGATCCCAAGTGACCACGTGGGATCTGCAAGCATCGCTAAACGTTGCGCTTCTGGGGACAGTTTTTTAGCAAAGGTTCTTTTCAGCGTCTTAAACATGGTTTTTCGCTCACGCCTTAATAAACCGCAATTTGGCTACACTTTGTAGCTCACTGATGATTTTAAAGGCCTCTTTAAGATGTTTTCGTTCGAAACTGCTAAATAAAGCAGGCGCAATATGATTATTCGGCTCTTTACCTGCCTTTATCGCGTGCATCTGGTGAATAAAACGAACTTGCGAAATAAAATGATAAGCGCCAATAATGTTGTCACAACTATCCTGAGAAAGCGTGCCTTGTTCCGCAGCATAGCGAAAACGTTCCTCGGTTCCGGTCAGCGATCCTCCCGCAGCGAGACTGAATATACGGGCTAAATCGATAATCAGGTTCAAGGCAAATTTCTTAATATTTAAAGTATTACTATGCTCTCCGCCCTTTTCCAGGACCAAATTATTGAAAATCCCTAACGGAGGTTGGGTATCAACTGCGTCTTTGACTAAGGCAGGAATAAAATTACGGCTCTGCTGAATACACTGATGTAAATACTGCTGCATTTTATCAACCAATTCATGCTCGCCATAGATCGCACGAACTTCTAAAAAGACGCTAATACTCAATAATTTGTTGTATTCTGGGCTAGCCACCCACTTTTGATAATAGGCTTTCCATCGGCTTAAGGGCTGGCACCATTGAGCGGTAGCCGCCATATACTTACCATCACACAATGGATAACCACAGGCAGCTAAACCATTGCATACCTTCATCGCAAGATGCTGAAAGTAAACTCTATCAGCGGCACTAATCTCATCGGCCAGGACAATGGCGCTATCTTGATCGGATAACATATGGACTTCATTTCTGGCATGCGAGCCTGCCACCACCCATGCGTATGCCACTGGCGGAGGACCAAGTAGTTCCTCACAGAGTTGAATTAAACGACGCGTAAAAGCATCCATAATCATCGACATCACGCGCCCTTGAATTTCGGCGCTAACCCCACTGTCAACCAAAGACTCAAAAATCGACAAGCGCTCGTCTTTTAAGGTGGCCAACGAACCCACCGAACTGGCATATTTTATTTTTTCAATTAAAAATAACGCTTGAGTACGGTGATTATGTACCAAGTGAGAGGTGGTAAGTAAACCCACCACCTTTTGACCTTTTAATACAGGCAAGCAACGAATGTGATACTGCAACATCAAAGAAATGGCTTGGATCACCTTATCATCACTCTGGATCAGCGTCGGCTGTGGCGTCATCACTTGCTGGATAGGTAAGCTGCGGTCAATCCCCGTAGCAACCACACTACGGGTCATATCGCGATCCGTCACCAAACCCACAATGTCGTCGCCCTGCTTGACCACTGCGCAAGAGCTACGCTGCTCACCGCACATGACACGAGCGACTTCTTGGATCGGGGTATCGGCGTCGACAATCGCAATGTTTTTACTCGCAACTTCTCCCACCGAACGGAAGAACAGACCATTATCCTCTTTACGGGAATAATCCACCGCCGAACTCAAACGAACTAAAGCTTGCGTGGCAAAATAATTCTCGCACTCTGGATATTCTTGACAGATCCGCTGTAGCTGCTGATGAGGAATTAAGTAAAGTAAGGAATCCTCAATGGCAACCGCACGATAACCATCTTCTGCTTTATCTAAAGGGCCTAAGAAAGTAAAACCAAACTGATCTTCTTTGCCCAAACGAGCACGTAATTCGCCGTCTTTCAGACGTTGCTCGATCGCCCCGGTGCGAATAATATATAAGTAACGTTGTTCACATTGAGCGCTAAACTGTATCTCTTCACCTTGAGTTAAGTAACTCACCTTCACTGAATTAGCTAAGCTATCCACCAGAGCCGTTGGTAGGCGATCAAAAGGATCGAGCTTCACGAGAAAATCAAAAACATTGATAGTAAGGGAGGTACCCATTTTAAACCCATTAAAAATGAAACAGCGTTTTACATACTAAGTTGGCACAAAAAAAACAGCCCGTAGGCTGCGGATTTTAGCTTGGATAATGCTGATAACCCAGTTGCTCAGAAATATTCTTGCCGGCCTTATGTAATAAGCCGACATAATAAGACATGCGCTTTTCATCGAAACGGATGGTCGGGAAAGAGATAGAAATACCTGCAATCACGTTACCAAAACGATCGAATATAGGGGCTGCAATACAACGGAGTCCAGGTTCTTGCTCTTCGTTATCTTCCGCATAGTGCTGCTGTCTAACCACTTGCAGTTCCGCCAGTAGCTGTTCTGTATTTTCTAAAGTCTTATCAGTATGTTTAATAAACTCCACACCAGTAAGAACTTCACGGACAAAGCTCTCTTCACGCCCGGCCAACAATACTTTACCAATGGCAGTACTGTATAAAGGATTACGGCGACCAATACGCGACTGCATACGTAGATTGTAACCCGAATCAATCTTGTGAATATAAATGATGGAGCTTTCGTCTAAGGCACCTAAGTGCAAAGCTTCATTAGTATGCTCGGAGATATGCCGCATTTGTTTATCGGCTAATTCAATCAGCTCAACATATTCTAATGACCGAGCGCCTAACTCGAATAACTTAAGGGTTAAAGAATATTTATCAGCTTCCCCCTCTTGAGAGACGTAGCCTAAGGTCTTCATCGTTTGTAAAAAACGATAGGTAGTTGCCTTAGACATCATGAGACGTTGTGATAGCTCAGAGACCCCAATCTCTTTTTGCTCGCCCAAGGCTTGCAGGATGTTAAACACCTTTAATACCGACGATACCGCCTCAGGCTGAGTTGCCTTTTCCATTACTTTCCCTTACTTAACTATGTTTGTTGACATTATAACCAAAGCTTTGCGAACGACCACTAATTTTGAAAACGGTTTTCAGAATTTTGAAACCGCGCATATAATTCAACGATTACTTATGCCTTCTTACCAATTTTTTTAAAACGTAATTTCAAAAATAAATGGAAAGCGGTTCTATTTGTTGGTATATTGAGCGCATTAATAGTGACACTTCAATTGAAGCTATCACTAAATTAGGTAGTTTAGAGGAAATAACATGATTCTTGATTCATTCAACTTACAAGGCAAAGTGGCCATTGTAACTGGCTGTGATACTGGTCTTGGCCAAGGCATGGCATTAGGTTTAGCTAATGCGGGTTGTGATATCGTTGGTGTAAACATTGTTGAACCCACCGAAACCATCGAAAAAATGGCGGAAACTGGCCGTAAATTTATCGACATTCGCGCCAACTTGATGAAGTTAGATGACATTCCATCAATTGTCGAAACTGCCGTGAAAGAATTTGGCCGTATCGACATTCTGGTAAACAATGCCGGTATTATTCGCCGCAACGATGCGATTGATTTCTCAGAGCAAGACTGGGACGACGTGATGAACATCAACATCAAGTCTGTATTCTTCATGTCTCAAGCAGTTGCCAAGCAATTTATCGCACAAGGTGAAGGCGGCAAAATTATCAACATCGCCTCAATGCTATCTTTCCAAGGTGGTATTCGCGTGCCTTCTTACACCGCATCTAAAAGCGGCGTGATGGGTGTAACTCGTCTTATGGCCAACGAATGGGCTGCTCACGGCGTGAACGTAAATGCGATTGCCCCTGGCTACATGGCGACAAACAACACCACTGCCTTACGTGCCGATGAAGCCCGTAATGCCGAAATTGTTGGCCGTATTCCAGCTGCTCGCTGGGGCACACCAGAAGATTTAGCAGGACCTTGTGTATTCCTTGCGTCTAAAGCGTCTGACTACATCAACGGTTATACCATTGCTGTCGACGGCGGCTGGTTATCACGCTAAACGCGACAAAAAAAGAGAGTAATTAAAATAATGGTGGTTGATTTATCTTTTGCGCAAGCATTAGGTTTTGTGAGCTTTGCTTTAGGGATATCAACCTTTTATCAGAAAAATGATAAAACCCTGAAGATTGTGATGTTAATCTTCAATCTCAACCATCTCGTACACTATTTATTGCTGGGCTCAGTCGTTTCTGCGCTCAGCGCTTTACTTTCTGCGCTACGAACCGCAACCGCGATTTATGTTTCATCGAAAAAGGTTGCGGTGGTATTTATCAGCATTAGTTTGGCCAGTGGCATTTACATGTCTGATACCCTCTGGGATCTCTGGCCGATACTAGGCACGATTATCGGAACCTACTCGGTATTTGTACTGAAAGGTATTCCGATGCGACTCGGCTTCCTCGCAGGGGCTAGTTGTTGGTTAATCAACAACATAACGGTGGGCTCCATTGGTGGAACACTCCTAGAAATTACCGTGATCCATATGAACTTGATCACCATCTACCGTTTAACCCGTGAACGTCGCCAAGCGCTGACCCTTAATCACTAACACATTAGGTGAACTATGTTTGTATTTAACGACCAAATCACTTTAGAAGACCTCGGAGCAGGCGTTTCTCGTAAAGTTCTTGCTTATAGCGATAACATCATGACGGTTGAAGTGCACTTCGAAAAAGGAGCCATTGGCCCAATGCATAGCCATCCGCATGAGCAATTAACTTACGTCATGTCGGGCGCATTCGAATTCACCATTGGTGATGAAGTAAAAGTCGTCAAAGCCGGTGACACCATGTATAAACAGCCAAATATTGAACACGGCTGTGTCTGCCTAGAAGCGGGTGTGTTGATCGACAACTTCACCCCTATGCGTAAAGACTTCGTTTAATCACACTTTAATTTATCGCAGCAAATACTGCAGGAGAATTTAATGAAAATTGCATTAATGATGGAAAATAGCCAAGCTGGCAAAAACGCAACAGTACTAGACCAACTACAAACAGTTGTTGGTGGACTAGACTACCCTGTTTACAACGTGGGTATGAGCGATGAAAACGACCATCACCTCACATACATCCACCTCGGCATTATGGCGAGTATCCTTATCAACTCTAAAGCAGTTGACTTTGTCGTTACTGGTTGTGGTACTGGCCAAGGTGCGATGATGTCACTCAACATCCACCCAGGTGTGGTATGTGGTTACTGTTTAGATCCTTCTGATGCTTTCCTATTCAACCAAATCAACAACGGTAATGCTTTAGCACTAGCGTTTGCGAAAGGTTTTGGCTGGGGTGCTGAGCTAAACGTTCGCTATATCTTCGAAAAAGCCTTCACCACTGGTGAGCGTGGTCAAGGTTACCCACTAGAGCGTGCAGAACCACAACAACGCAATGCTGGGATCCTTAACGAGGTTAAATCTGCTGTCGTTAAAGAAAACTACCTAGATACATTGAAAGCGATTGACTCAGAATTAGTGAAAACTGCAGTTTCTGGTGAGCGCTTCCAACAATGTTTCTTCGACAACTGCCAAGTGCCAGAAATCGAAGCCTATGTAAAATCAATTTTAGGCTAAACAACCTAAGATTTAACGTGAACATTAAAAATGGCTAGCCTCGATGAGGTTAGCCATTTTTTTATGATACAACTTAGACCTTCATCACAAATTAATGAAACATCGTTTTAATTTTTATTTATAGCCACCCGGAATTGTGTATAATCGCGGCAATAAATGATCAGGAGCATTCTAATGACCCAAATTTCCCGTGTAGCCATTATCGGTGAATGCATGGTCGAGCTAAGAAAAGTTGCCGGTTCTCTAGAACAAGGCTTTGGCGGTGATACTTTAAATACCGCTGTTTACTTATCTCGTTTAACCAAACCACACGGTATTACGACTTCTTACGTGACCGGACTAGGGCTTGATCCTTTTAGTTCTGAAATGCTCGCGGCTTGGAAAGAAGAAGGCATTAATACCGAGATGGTCTATCTTTCTAAAGAAAAGCTGCCTGGCATTTACGCAATTGAGACCGCCGATGACGGCGAGCGTAGTTTTTTCTATTGGCGGAATGATTCAGCAGCAAAATATTGGATCAAAGATCAGCAATTAAGTGCACTCGCAAAAGACTTATGCCAGCACCAGATGATCTATTTAAGCGGTATTAGCTTAGCGATCCTATCTGATGAAAGCCGTGAAGCCTTAATTGAAGTGCTCACGATGTGCCGTAACGAAGGGGTAAAAATTGTCTTTGATAACAATTATCGCCCAGCACTATGGAAAGAAGCCGCCGAAGCGCAGGTTTTCTATAAGCGCATACTAGCAATTACCGATATTGCCTTCCTCACCTTCGATGATGAAGTACTATTATGGGGTGATGCCAATGAACAACAAGCCATTGAACGCAGCCAACAATTGGGCGTAACCGAGATTGTTGTGAAACGTGGCGCAGAAGCCTGTTATGTCGTAGATAAAGATGGCTTAACTGAGGTCGCCGCGAATAAAATCGATAAAGTCGTAGATACCACGGCCGCTGGCGATTCATTCAGTGCTGGCTATTTAGCAAAACGACTCACTGGTGGCGATATGCAACAATCGGCTCAGGCAGGCCATGTGCTAGCAGGAAATGTAATTCAACATCGCGGCGCGGTAATATCTCGCGACGTAATGCCAACTATTTAATGGAGACAAGCATGACAACCATCAATCAACGCCTTAGCGAGATCAAAGTTGTACCCGTTATCGCAATTAACGATGCTTCTAAAGCAGTAAAATTAGCAGAAGTACTGATTGAAAACGGCCTACCTTGCGCCGAAGTAACTTTCCGTACTGCGCAAGCAGCAGACGCAATCAAAGCAATGCGTGAAGCTTACCCTGAAATGCTAATTTGTGCCGGTACCGTACTAACACCTGCACAAGTTGACCAAGCGATGGATGCAGGTGCAGATTTTGTAGTCAGCCCTGGTTTCAACCCAAGCACAGTTAAATACTGCCAGCAACGCAATGTAACTATTGTTCCTGGTGTGAATAATCCAAGTCTGGTTGAACAGGCGATGGAAATGGGTCTTGAAACGCTTAAGTTCTTCCCAGCGGAAGCATCTGGCGGCGTCGCAATGTTAAAATCATTAGCAGCAGTTTACCCCGTTAAATTTATGCCTACTGGTGGTGTAAATCCCAAAAACGTGAACGATTACTTGGCACTATCAAGCGTATTTTGCTGTGGTGGTACTTGGATGGTTCCAAACGATTTGATCGACAATGAGCAATGGGATGAACTTGCTAAACTGGTCAGCGAAGTGGCCGGGATCATCGACTAATTCCTTCATAATTCCAATACTTAACTTTGACTATCATAGTCTCTTGGCGCCTTTACTCCTCATTTAGGCGTCTTTTTTTTGCCCCAATTATCTTACCTCGTCATTCGTCACTCAGCTTCCGAATCCTCGCATATACCAAGCAACGCAGCATCCCGTTGATTTAATTGATCGTAAGCAACAATGATCGCGTTCACAAAAACATCATTCATATACAAATCAAATTGATCATATTTAAATAGACACTACACTCAATATAATTATTGAATGAGGTTCTTATGATTATTAAACACGCCAGTCATCCAAGAGATGTCAAACAATTTGACACCGCTCGCTTACGCGAGGAATTTCTAACCGAGCAACTCTTTATCGAAGATCAGATCCAAGTGGTATATAGCCACATTGATCGAATTGTCGCGATCGGTGTATCACCCATTACGCAAGTACTCAAGCTAGCAGACTTTATCGATAACCAAGCTTTCGGTACCGACTTTTTTTTGCAGCGCCGCGAGCTAGGTATTGTCAATCTCGGTGGTAAGGCCTTGGTTGAAAGTGATAACGAACAGTACACGCTGGGTCATCTAGATGCAGCTTATTTGGCCAAGGGTGAAAAAAACATTCGATTTACATCCTTAAATCCCGAAAATCCAGCTTTGTTATATTGTCTTAGCGCCCCCGCTCACCAGCAATTTAGCTCACGTAAAATATCATTAGATGACGCCATTAAAATTGAACTCGGCTCGCAAGATACCGCCAATGAACGAGTGATCAACCAGTATATCCACCCAGATGTACTAGACACCTGCCAGCTATGTATGGGGGTCACTCATCTGCAGCCCGGCAGCGTATGGAACACCATGCCAGCCCATACCCATGAACGGCGTATGGAAGCTTACTTATACTTTAATATTCAACCTTCCCAAGTCGTTTTCCATATGATGGGGGAACCCCAAGAAACTCGCCATTTGGTGGTGAATAACCGCCAACTAGTGCTTTCGCCGAGCTGGTCGATTCACTCCGGCTGCGGCACCAAAGACTATAGCTTCGTTTGGGGAATGGTGGGCGAGAATCAAACCTTTGACGACATGGATTTTGTAGAAACAAGCCAACTACGTTAGCTCAAACCAAGCTTCCAATGTGGCAAGCAGAGTGTCAAAATTGGCACTCTGCCTTCAATTACACCAGAGGATCTCTATGATCCCTCGTGAAGTATCACCTGCATAGGACCTTCCTGAACGAGCTATGAAAAATACCCCCTCTCCTGAATACCGAGCGCCAGCGCTAGAAAAAGGCTTAGAAATACTTGAGCTACTCGCCACCCAAGCCGAACCGCTGAGTAAAAAACAAATCGCCGAAAAGCTGGGGCGTAGTGTCAACGAAATATTTCGCATGTTATTGCTGCTAGAACAGAAAAACTACCTTGGTTATGACTTGGATAGTGCAACCTACTCACTAACCCTAAAAATGTTTACTCTGTCGAATCAACACCCCCCTATCGCGCTATTACTAAAACAAGCCCCAGCCTTACTTGAACAGCTTTGTGATCGGGTCAATCAATCCTGCCATCTGAGCCACTATCAACATGGTGAATTGGTGGTTATCGCTCGCCAAGAAAGTCCCTACAAGATGGGCTTTAGCCTTCGACTCGGAGCCAAGCTTAGTATCTGTAATTCTGGTTCAGGGATCATCCTACTCGCCTACAGTACCCCCCAGCAACGAAACCAGATTTTGGCCCAGCTTGAAGACACAGCAGACGAAAAAAATCAGGCTTTAGCCGTACTCGAACAAACCTTAGCACAGGGCTACTTTGTTGGCCCCAGCCCTCAAATTTCCGGCGTGACCAACATCAGCGTACCCATCTTAAATGTTCACGGCGGGTTACTGGCGGTAGCGACCATTCCGTTTCTTAGTTTAAATGAAAATACCGTACATCATCCTGTCGACGACCTAGAGCATACCCGACAGCAACTACTCAAAATGGCCAAAAAATTAAGCCACAATTTGAGCCTTGAGGCTTAAAAAATTAAAGAATATCGCCTTGGCCGAAATGTTAACCCACAACAAGCGAGAGTCTCTGCTCTAAAATGAGCCTCGCTGAATCAACCAACTACCGCAGCTTATTCGCAAACCAAATGTTTAATCACCAAGAACTGTCTCCCCCAACCCAATATCAAGCCCAAATACCAGACAAAAACACGCGCCTAAACGAGTACATTGGCCTCGCAGTATAAAAGCCTAAACAAGCTTCACACTTTGCCAAGCAAACACTTTCTATTTTTATGCATTCATATATATTGAATATGCTAATTAATATTATTGAAATACTGTTTTACACGTGAATTTATTGATGGTGCAACTCCTAAACGCTGCCACACTGATCAATATTAAAATCGCACAAATCAATCTACGTTCTGGATCAATTGCTCATTGTGGGAATGCCAAACCATTGCGTTTCTACTCAGAGAACAGCCCCAAGCGCAGTTTAGATAAGCGATACAAGCTAAATGAAAACATCACACGACGTCTGTGATGAAATAACCTAGCTGTTTTGAAATTCAACAGAGTTCCAGATCGAACTCTAAGGCAAATCCTTGGAGGACTAATTTGCAAACGAGTCCCCGCCTTCAAGGCACAACAACGCTTTGTCGGGGATAAAAGACTAAATAATGAGAGGTAAAATCGAAAATTATCGCAAGCAGGCACACAGTGATCAAGATCACATTTTAAACGTAAAACACAAATAATGAACCGATGTTTCGATTTTTATCAAATACCGTTTTCTTTTTTACCCTATAATGCCTGCAATTAATTTAGCGTTTAGGATTTAACCATGACATATGATTATTTAGTCATTGCAGGCTACTTTGCACTAATGGTTGCGATTAGCTTAATCTTCAAAAAAATGGCAAGTAACAGTACCAGCGATTACTTCCGTGGGGGCGGTAAAATGCTTTGGTGGATGGTGGGAGCAACTGCTTTCATGACTCAGTTCTCTGCTTGGACCTTTACCGGTGCTGCTGGTAAAGCCTATAACGATGGCTTCGCGGTACTGGCGGTATTTATCGGCAACATGGTCGCCTATGTTTTTGCCTACTTTTATTTTGCACGTCGCTTTCGCCAAATGCGAGTCGACACCCCAACCGAAGGCGTTAGACGTCGTTATGGTTCAACCAATGAGCAATTCTTTACCTGGGTAATCATTCCTTTGAGCGTGATTAATGCTGGCGTATGGCTGAATGGTTTAGGGGTTTTTGCTTCTGCAGTATTCCATGCCGATATCATTACCACCATTTATGTCACAGGGGCTGCGGTACTTGTGATATCCCTGCTCAGTGGTGCATGGGGGGTGGTCGCATCTGATTTCATTCAAACTTTAGTGGTCGCTGTGATTTCTATCGCCTGTGCAGGCGTTGCGCTCTATGCCGTTGGCGGCCCAGGCGAAATCATCAACGAATTCCCCGGTGGCTTCATTATGGGCCCCGATATGAACTACCCGCTGTTATTAGTGTGTACTTTCATCTTCTTCGTGGTGAAACAGCTACAAAGTATCAACAATATGCAGGAGTCTTACCGTTTTCTAAATGCTAAAGATTCTAAGAACGCCAGCAAAGCCGCTTTAATGGCACTGGTGATGATGGTTGTTGGCGCTATTATTTGGTTTATTCCACCATGGGCATCAGCCATTTTATATCCTGATGCGGCCGCGGCCTACCCAGAGTTAGGGGCGAAGGCTCGCGATGCGGTATATCTGGTATTCGCTCGAGAAACCATGCCTTTAGGTACCGTAGGTCTACTCATGGCAGGTCTATTTGCGGCGACAATGTCCTCGATGGACTCGGCGCTTAACCGTAACTCAGGTATTTTTGTACGTAGCTTCTACTCCACCATTGTTCGTAAAGGACAAGCTGACGACAAAGAGCTACTACGTGTGGGTCAAATCGCTTGTTTAGTCAACGGTGTCTTGGTTATTTTGATGGCTCAGTTCTTCAACTCATTGAAGCACTTAAGCTTATTCGACCTAATGATGCAAGTCGCCACGCTACTCCAATCACCGATCCTAGTCCCCTTATTCCTCGGTATCATTATTCGTAAAACACCGAAGTGGGCTCCTTGGGCTACGGTTGTTGTGGGTATGTTGGTCTCTTGGTCTGTGGTCGAAATCTTCACACCACAGTTTGTAGCCACTTGGTTCGGCATCGATAGCATTACCGGTCGTGAAGCAGGCGAACTACGCACTATTATTACGATTGCAGCACACTTGATCTTCACCGCCGGTTTCTTCTGCATCACAACCTTATTCTACAATGAAGCGAAAGACCCTTATATTGCGACAACTAAGGACTTCTTCGAAGATGTAGACCGGGAATGTATCGCAGAAGAAGGACAAGACATTGTTGATCGGATGCAACGTGCAAAACTGGGCAGCTTGGTAATTTATATGGCAGCTGGTCTAACCCTAATGGTATTCATTCCAAATCCATTATGGGGACGCCTACTCTTCTTGGCCTGTGCGGCAGCAATATTTGCAGTGGGCTACGCCCTGAAGAAGAGCGCGAAGTTGGATGTGAAACAACCGACTGCGGTGTCTGCAATATAATTCTATGATTTCATTTACTGGCTGCTATCGTATGAGTGCAGCCTTTACTCTATCGGAGATATATTTATGGCTAAAGGCAACGTCGTCACACTAGAGTTTGAATCTTTTCTAGATAGTGATACCCAAGTAAAAGTGACTCGATTAACTCCTAAAGATATCACCTGTCATCGTAACTACTTCTACCAGAAGTGCTTTACTCAAGATGGTAAAAAACTGTTATTTGCAGGTGATTTTGATGGTAATCGCAACTACTACTTGGCGGATCTAGAGACTCAAAAAGCAACTCAATTAACCGAAGGTGCTGGCGATAATACCTTTGGCGGCTTTGTTTCCAACGACGATAAAGCAATGTTCTATGTGAAGAACGAGCTTAACCTAATGAAGGTTGACCTTGAAACACTAGAAGAAACTGTGGTTTACACCGTTGATGATAAATGGAAAGGCTACGGCACTTGGGTTGCCAACAGCGATTGTACCAAGCTGGTGGGAATTGAGATCCTGAAAAGCTGCTGGGCTCCCCTAACTGACTGGAAAATGTTCCACGACTTCTATTTCACCAATCCAACTTGTCGCCTGATTAAAGTTGACATTACTACCGGTGATGTGAGCGTTGTTCACCAAGCCGACGCATGGTTAGGTCACCCTATCTACCGTCCGTTCGATGACTCAACGATTGGCTTCTGCCACGAAGGTCCGCACGACGTTGTTGACGCACGCATGTGGTTAGTTAATGAAGACGGCAGTAACGTTCGTAAAGTCAAAGAACACGCGGAAGGCGAGTCTTGTACCCATGAATTCTGGTATCCCGATGGCAGCGCCATGGGCTACGTGTCTTACTTCAAAGGACAAACCGACCGGGTGATCTACCAAGCGAACCCTGAGACCTTAGAAAATGAAGAAGTAATGGTGATGCCACCTTGTTCACACCTAATGAGCAACTTCGATGGCTCACTGATGGTTGGTGACGGTTGTGATGCACCAGTAGATGTTGCCGATGGCGACAGCTATGACATCGAGAACGACCCCTTCTTGTACGTGATGAACACCAAAAACAAGAGCTTTAAGAAGTTGGCCAAGCACAACTCCTCTTGGGAAGTATTAGGCGGCGACCGTCAAATCACTCACCCTCACCCATCATTTACGCCAAATGATGACGGGGTATTATTTACCAGTGATTTTGAAGGTGTTCCAGCGGTTTACATCGCAGAACTTCCAGAACAATTTAAAGCCTAATTAAGCGCTTCGCCGTTCAATTCAACAAGCCTCCGCTTCGCGGGGGCTTTTTTATGTAAACTATTTTGCATGGCAAACAAGTTACATTGCATCGCCTCGCGCTGAAAAACCAAAGCCCAGCATCGATGCTGGGCTTATCGAGGATATTCTCTCACTGAAAAATATCCCGAAGATAAATGGCTGAAGGGACAACCGCTCAGTGACACCGAATCGCGCCCGTCTGCTCTCGCATCAATGGACCTTGTGAGTGGCACTATCTTCCAGTACCACTTATCATCACTAGCGAAGCGCATTCACCAAGGTGCTTACATTATATTTCATCATCGAAATGTAACTTGCGGCGGGTTGATCTTTTGCGGATAAAGCATCCGAATACAATTCGCCACCAATCTTCACGCCAGTCTCGCGTGCGATCTGTTTGATTAAACGAGGATCTGAAATATTTTCGACAAATACCGCTTTGATATGTTGTTGACGAATTTGTTTAATAATAGCGACAACCTCAGCCGCTGAAGCTTCCGACTCGGTGCTCATGCCTTGCGGTGCAGTAAAGTGAAAGCCATAATCTCGAGCCAAATAGCCGAAAGCATCGTGTGAAGTAATCACCTGACGTTGATCTTCTGGGATCTGCGACATTTGCGCCTTAAGCTCAGTTTGCAATCGAGTCAGTTGCTTTAGATAAAGTGCAGCGTTTTGCTTAAAATAAGCCTCATGCTGCGGTGCCACGGTCACTAAAGCATGACGAATATTTTCTACATAAGTACGCACATTCACCACGCTATGCCAAGCATGGGGGTCGAAGTCTCCATGGTGATGCTCTTGGTGCTCACTGTCTCCATCTTGATGATGCTCAAGGTGAATCACATGAATGCCATCTGAAGCGGTGACTTTTAGTCCATGAAATCCTGAAGATCCAACCAAACGATCCATCCATCCCTCAAAGCCTAAACCATTCACGACCAATAAATCGGCCTCTGCAACGGCTTGCGCATCTGCAGGCGACGGTTGATAGACATGGGCATCACCGTTGGCACCCACAAGGTTCGTGAGTTGTATTTGCTCACCTCCAACTTGCTGAACAAGATCTTGCAACACGCTAAAGCTAGTCACCACCTTCACCGGGGCGGCAATACTTAAGGTCGGTATAAATATAGAAAAATAAATGAATACGGTGACAAGGTATCTCTGAATCATAACTGCATATCCTTATGTTGATGGGCAGGGGTTTGCTTGCATTGATGACGCGTCAACAAACCATTTTGTGGACTAAAAATAACCGAAAGCAAATAGCCAACGGTGAGTAAAAGAACAATGCTAGGGCTCGTGGCAAAGCCAAAATAATAGGAAAACAATAAGCCAGCCCAGCAAGCGCTGATACTCAGTGCTATCGACAGTAACAACATGGGTTCGAGCTTACGGGTCCAAAATCGCGCGATACAGGCAGGCAAAATCATTAAACCGACTGCCATTAATGTTCCAAGGGCATGAAAACCAGCGACCAGATTCGCAACCACCAAAAACATGAATGCCAAATGTGCAATTTTTCCGCTCTTGCCAAAGCCATCCAGATAGTCATGGTTTAATGATTCGAGAACCAGTGGCCGATAGATAAGAGTGAGGATGAGCAGGCTGCACAAACAGATCAGTAAAAGTAGCGTTAACGCGGTATTGTCTAATGCTAGCGCGGTGCCAAACAGCACATGCAGCAGGTCGATGCTGCTACCTTTGGCTGAAATTAACAGTACCCCTAAGGCTAACGAGCCTAAATAATAGGCGGCTAAGGTGCTGTCTTCACTGCTATTGGTTTTAAGCGCGGTTGCGCCAGCTAACATGGCCACCAGCAAACCCGCAATTAAACCGCCAATGGTCATAGCTAACACGGAAAGCCCGCACATTAAATAAGCCAAGGCAGCACCAGGCAGGATAGCATGAGCCATAGCGTCGCCAGTTAAACTCAAACGACGCAACATCAAAAATACCCCGATCGGCGCAGAGCCCAGCGATAATGTTGCACAACCTAACAGCGCTCGGCTCATAAATTGATAGTCAATAAACGGGGCAAAAAGTATCTCGCTCAACTCAAGCATACTCTGCTCCCGATAATGGTTGGTTAGGCGTAAACCCTGCTAACTCCTGCAGCGGATGATCCGCCTGCCCAGAGCAACTTGAACTGAATAATTGCAGGCTACGACCTTGCGTAATACCACCAGCATCAAACAACAAACAGTGCTCAAAGTGCTGCTTCACCAACTCAAGATCATGCACTGCAGCCACGATTGTGGCACCATTTTGCTGACAGCATTTAAGCTGATGTAGTAACACTTCAACCGTAGGTTCATCTACGCCATTAAAGGGTTCGTCGAGAAGTAACAGCTTACTGCGCTGCAATAACATGCGAGCAAATAAAGCTCGCTGCAGCTGGCCACCCGACAACTCACTTAGTAAGCTGGTGGCTAAATCTTCAATGCCCACCTGTGCCAGTGCTTGTTGCACCTGTTGCTGATAAGGCCGCATCGAACGCCACCAACCCGTTTCAGACCACAAGCCTGTACTCACAAAGGCTTTGAGGTCGATCGGAAAGCTCCGTTCTACACTTAAATGCTGCGGCAAATATGCGATGTCTTGTCGTGGATTAATCTGATAACTCAAGTGACCGCTCAAGGGCTTAATCAGCCCCAATAACGTTTTAAGCAAAGTAGACTTTCCTGCGCCATTAGAGCCAACCAATGCCAACATGCCATTGTTTGGAATAGCAGCATTTAAGTCACTCACTATCGGCTGATGTGGTTGATAACCAATGCTTAAATGATCCATAGAAATGATTGCTTGCATGCTTTAAGCGACCCAGTAAGTCAATACGCTCAGGCCAATCGCCAGCAAGACAAAAGGGAATAGCCGAGTAATAATACCGTGAAAATAAAAATGCATGACTTCACCATCTCTTTACATAATGTTACGATGTAACATATCATTCAATCAATCATAAAGTAAAGAGGATGAAGCCTTGATATTTAACTATCCCGCGTTTGCCAAAAAACCAATCATCCACATACAACCAATCACCCATGGGCTTGGCTTCCAGCATTGCCTAGATCTTGAACGGCAATCGAAAGCGGGCTTGAAACAATGAATGCGCAAATCAGCGACACGCTGACCAGTAAAGCAAACACCCCCGAGGTATTAACCGAAATCTATGACAGCAAACGCGAACTTACGGTGTGGCTGCGCGATACCGACTCAGACATTCTCGACTATGCACAAACGCTGGTTGCCAGTCACAGCATGTTTCGGGGGATCACTGCCCGCCTAAGCGTTGGCGAAGTGTCGGACTATATGAGCCAGAAGTTACCTGCGGGGCCAGGACGTGCAGCTCTGATTGAAGATCTGGTGCTCATCTGCGACATGTTCAGCTGTTTGTTCGAACTGGAGCATATCGGTTTGCGTTTGGTCAAACTTGAGCAAAGCATGTGTCCTAAATTTCATTGCGATCAGGTACCATGTCGGTTACTGGTCAGCTACCTAGGTGCAGGCACAGAATACCGTGATTTAGCAAGCCGTAACGGCTCAAGCAGTCCAACAAAAGCACCTGCGGTTCATAATATTCCTTTGTTTGCCGTTGCACTGCTAAAAGAACAAGGTTGGGAGGACGATAGCGAGCATGGTTTGTTCCACCGCTCGCCCACCTCAAATGAGCTTTATCCTCGCTTATTACTAAGTTTAGATTTTGCGAGTTAGCTTGGTTTACAGATAATTTAAGGTCACTATGACGCAACAAAAAAATGAAGCCATTGTGAGTTGTGCGATGAGCCGATGCAAAGACTCCGGTGCTCGCTTAACCGTAAAACGAGAGCAGATCCTTAGGGTATTGCTAAACGCCAACAAGCCACTGTCGGCCTACGAAATACTCGATCTGTATAACCAACAAACCGAGCAGTCTATGCTGCCCATGTCGGTATATCGGATCCTTGAATTTCTCGAGCAACATCAGTTAGTTCATAAACTAGGTTCGCAAAACAAATTTGTTGCCTGCTCGCATATTCACGACCAATGTCACCATCAAATTTCCCAGTTTCTGATCTGTCGAGAATGCCAACAGGTGAAAGAAATCACCATTCCCCAGCATCTAATCGACGAAATAGGGCTTCGCGCAAAAGATGTTGGCTACCATCTTCTTAGCCCTCAGCTCGAGCTTGAATGTATTTGCGACAATTGCAAATCGAGTCAAGTCTAGTAAGCCATATCGACCTTCAAGTTGTTTAGAAAGTGCTCCCCGATCTCGCAGAGCAGGCTAAGCTTCGGCTTGCATCATGGCTTTGTTCGCGGCCAAGCATCGCGTTAAAACCGTGGCCATAATCTTTAACCACTTTTAGCCTTATCAACATAATTCGGCAGATATCCGCTATCCATTTTTGCCCGACCCCGTGCAGCAAAGGGCTTGAAGAATGTTTCCCATAACATCGCCACTACCTTAGCTTTTTAATCGTTTTACGCTAAAAAACCAAAATGATATACAGTGTTCATGCAATTCCTTGTTTCCACCAGCTATCGCATTCTTTGGTCATGATTTAACTATCAATTTTTGCTCTATCTTGCTGAAATCACTATAAGGCAGTGATACTGTATTGAACAATAAATGGGAGAGAGAAGCGAAATTTCTTTGTTATAGCAAGGAAATTTTCCTTTTAAGAAGCTGTTAAGTGTCTAGGAGAGTAAGTGCCAAGTAACAAGCAGTTAGGATTGTATTTGGTTGTTGTAGTCACGCCATTTCTGCCAATTATTACTTGGCTGCCGTTCGCATATGGCTTCAACTTTAGATCAGCTTTTATTGCCTATAGCGTATTAGCTCTTTCTCATTCATAGGTGCAACGGCTTTACAGTTCCTAAAAAGTAGCAGACCTTTAAGCATCATCTACTTTCTTCTTGCTCTACCTTCAAGTTGGTTTTTAACAATTTTCGGTGCATGCTCTATCTACAGTGACTGTCTGTAGATAGAGCATGCACTCAATCGGGTAGTAGAAGGTGTCTATCCTCCAGCCCCCACAACACCCTACATATGGCTCTGCACAGGGCATTTTCTGAAACGTTTAAAATACAAGCCTTGGTATTCCAGTGGTGGCTTCTGATTTTGCGCCACCATTGCTAAGTCCGGTCGGATATAGAACGAGTGAGCAGCATTGAGCTCTTTATCAAATAAAACCGTCTTTTAAAGTTGCCATACGGCGAGCGACTTTTCCATCGCTCGTTCTGCGGCTTAACGCTACACTACCACAAAGCAATCAACGACAAAGCCACCGCATAGGGCGGCCATTAAACCAACGGACAAATGATGGTAGTTAAATTTCACGAATTAGATAACTCTGTAGACTTAAAATTTTCGGTAATTATTGCGAAAGATCAGCATGGTTTTGTTTATGTAAGGCATCAAAATAGGAATACTTGGGAAGCCCCCGGTGGACATATTGAAACCGGGGAAACCGCTTTTGAGGCGGCAAGCCGAGAGCTTATAGAAGAAACAGGGGCAAAAGATTTTTCTATTCTTGAAATCTGCAATTACTCCGTAAGCGTTGAAGACGCCACTACTTTTGGCGGGCTGTTTTTCGCAGAAATTCACAGTTATGGTGATTCACTAGATTTTGAAACTGCAGAAGTAAAGTCATTTAATCGTATGCCAGCTAACTTGACCTACCCAAAGATCCAACCATTTCTATTAGAAAAAGTTTTATGCCAACTAAAAGTTAAAACAGGATAGCGTATCCACCTAATCGGCTAGCCAGTGGTATCTAAGCTTACCAATACCCTACATATGGCTCTGCACAGGGCGTGTTCGGAAAAATAACCAGACAGCCATTCCAATGCTTAGTCAATACAAAGGTGACGATGGACATTTAAACTAGGGGTGTTATTTATTGCTTCGGCAGTGGCTAGGCATGCCTTAGCCAAACCGCTTGCAGTTAGCCGTTGGCTATTCGTTGATCCCCAGAACTACGATAACTTAAGCGTGTATTGGGGCTCTTCAAGTAATGAATCCTTCAACTCTGCGAAGCTAAGGCTTGCTATTGGGGGCAATGGCCCCATTGCTATATGATAAAGCCATAAAATTAAACCTTTGCTGCCTAAGCCGCAGTGTAATCTTCATTCTGTATCTGGGTCATATAAAGGCGTAGCAATGCAAACCCAAACCACCAATGCAAGCACTCAAACAGCACAGACGAACACCGCAGCAAAAGACAAAAACCTGCGTATTTTGTTTGAGTTAGTCCGATTCATTCGCCCCTACAAAGGCCGAGTAACCGCGGCACTGCTGGCGCTAATGTTTACCGCATCGCTCACCCTGTCGGTAGGATATGGGGTGCGAATTTTGATTGATGAAGGTTTTGCCCAACAATCGCTGCAAGAGCTGGGGAGCGCGATTAAATTTATTCTTGCGCTCACGGTATTTATTTCCATAGGCACATTTTTTCGGTTTTATTTGGTGTCTTCGGTGGGTGAGCGCGTGAGTGCCGATATACGGCTGGCGGTGTTTAATCATGTGATTACTTTGCACCCCAGTTATTTTGAAACCAACGGCAGTGGCGACATGATGTCTCGCATCACGACCGATACCAGCTTGCTACAAAGCATTATTGGTTCTTCATTTTCAATGGCGATGCGCAGCGCATTAATGTGTGTGGGCGCGATCATCATGCTGTTTGCCACCAACATAAAACTTACCCTTATCGTATTAGCCTCGGTGCCCTTTATTCTGGTGCCTATATTGATTTATGGACGCCGAGTTAGAGCCTTGTCACGCCAAAGCCAGGATTCTATGGCCGATGTAGGAAGCTACGCAGGCGAAGCAATAGAGCACATTAAAACCGTACAAAGTTACAGCAACGAAGCCCAAGAAAAAGCCTTGTTCGCCAACCAAGTAGAAAAGGCTTTTGAGATAGGTCGCCAGCGTGTAAAACAACGCGCCATTTTAATCTCTGGCGTGATTTTGATTGTCTTTGGTGCCATAGCAGGAATGCTTTGGGTTGGCGGCAGCGATGTAATAAACGGCGTCATGTCTGCCGGTGATTTAGCCGCGTTTGTATTCTACGCCATTATGGTCGCATCTTCCTTGGCTACTATTTCTGAGGTGTTAGGCGAGTTGCAACGCGCCGCGGGGGCAACAGAAAGGCTAATAGAAATACTCCAAGTCGACAGTCATATTGTAGCGCCGAGCCAAAATATTATCTCAACGGCGGGGCTAGCGGCCGAAGTCGCATTTCACAAGGTGTCTTTCCACTATCCTTCGCGGCCCGATCAAGCGGCCACTGTGCAACTCAGTTTAACAGCCGAACAAGGTAAAGTGGTGGCGCTAGTTGGCCCCTCTGGTGCAGGTAAAACCACCCTGTTTGAACTACTGCAACGTTTTTACGACCCTCAATCCGGTAAGGTCACGCTTGGGGGCGTAGATATTCGCCAGCTAGATCCAACAGCGCTGCGCCAACAAATGGCATTGGTGCCACAGCAGCCTGCGTTATTTAGTAGCGATGTTTTTCACAATATTCGTTACGGCAACCCGCAAGCTAGCGACCAGCAAGTGATTGAAGCCGCCAAAAAGGCGCATGCTCATGAGTTTATCATGAACTTACCCCAAGGTTATAAAAGCCACCTTGGAGAGCGGGGAGTAAGGCTTTCTGGTGGCCAACGCCAGCGTATCGCTATCGCCAGAGCCATACTAAAAGACCCCAGTATATTGCTACTTGATGAAGCCACCAGCGCATTAGACAGCGAGAGTGAGCACCATGTGCAACAAGCCTTACAAGAATTGATGCGCAACCGAACCACCTTAATTATTGCACACCGCCTTGCAACCATTCAGCATGCCGAGCAAATTGCGGTATTAGATCAAGGCCGTTTAGTCAACACCGGCGATCACTTGTCGTTAATGAAAAGCTGCGACTTATACCAACGCTTAGTCGCGCTGCAATTTAAGCATAATCAATAACCGCTTATAGGGCTTAAACTGGAAGCCAACCGTAACCGCGAGGGTATCCAAGCAGCCATCCCAATAGTTACTTAATACAAAAGGGGCCGATGAACATTTCGATTGCGTGTCTAGGTAATTGTGTTTACTGAAGTGAGCTGATGAGCATGAATAAGATTTAAGATGCCTTTATGAGGAAAATACGTCGTAAATTCAATGGCCTCATCAGAGCCGTCGCGCTTATCTGCTAAACCATCTGAGTTTTCAAGGCATCAACGATATAACTTGCTAAGACATTGCCCGCAGAACCTAAGTCCTTACGGTGTTCAAATCGTAACTGATACTCACCAAGCTTAGGCAAACCATGGCTCCCATCAACTTGAACAAAGGGCGCTCTCAGATGGCTTTGTGGCATAACCGCGATGGCGAGATCGGCTTCCATTGCGGCATACATGCCAGCACTAAAGTCGCAAGTATAAGCGATACGGTAATCAATGCTTTGCTTATCCAGAGCTTCGAGCGCCATTGCGCGCCAACAACAACCATGACTGGCAACAGCGATAGGCAAAGGGTGTTTCCCAGCAGCCAGCCCTCCACTACGGTTAGCCCAAATTAACGATTCAGTGGAAACAATTTCTCCACGAGTTGGATCCTGACCAATATTTCCAGCAGTAAACAAAGCCATATCGAGCTCTTCTCTATCTAAGCGCTGCAACAACTCGGTGCTGCTACCTGCGATGACATTTACCGCGACAGCTGGGTGAGAACGCGCGAACTGAGCTAATACCATTGGCAATATGCCAACCGCCATATCTGTTAGTGAACCAAAACAGACCGTTCCCTCAATAGGTGGGGCAATAAACTGGCTTACTGCCTGTTCATTCAATTTGAGTAAACGACGGCTATAGCTGAGTAATAACTCTCCTTCCGGAGTTAAACGAACCAGCCTCGCCTCGCGAATAAATAAGCTTTTACCCAGTGTTTCTTCAAGACGTTTAATCTGCATGCTAACAGCAGCAGGAGAACGGAAAACCTGCTTTGCCGCACGGGTAAAGCTACCACTTTCTGCTATTGCTACAAAAGATCTTAATAAATCGAACTCTAATAATGGCGGCGTGTTTGCAAGCAAAGCCATGTGACAACCCTTAAGTTTTTCTGAACGATGAGTTTAGTATTTTTAGTTTGATTAAACAATGAATGAAAATCATCATCTAATCAAGGAACGCGACTCAATCGTCTGTTGTTAACCATAAATACTGTGGGAAATTAATTGTGAGAAGAAGGGACATAACTATGCCTAAAGATGACCGTGTGATGACCAAGCAATCAGCCATTGTAACGAGACCTAGACAAGAAAAAGCTCTAGCAAAACGACATCTACTGCGATGTATTCAGACATTGAGGGATTGCTATGCAGCCTATCGGCGCAGACATGTATTATTAGCTCTGCTTAGCTGTGATGATCATATACTGGAAGATATCGGTCACACCCGTCAGCGTTTAATGTTTATGGCAAATTTGCCATTAGGTACAAAAGTTCATCAAAAGCGATGAACTTTAAACGTTCAAATGGACAACTTATACGGAGAGTTACTGGCCAGATTATTTAGATAGCCAGGCAGCTCTATATGGCTTACAGCAACCACTTTCAACAACGCCACTAATGGCCATTTAGTTCTTTGTGTAGCCACAATTTAAACGCATGGATTCGTCGCACACGTGAGGAAGAAGGATCGCTAATCACGGAATAGCAAATACCTGGATTCAATCCAATATCAAATGGCTTAACTAATAAACCTCGTTCAACAAAATCTGCGGAAATGCTTTCCGTCGCTAAACATGCACCATGGCCGCCGACAACGGCGTTGATAGCCATATCAAAAGTACTCACTTCCATCCATTGAAGTGCTTCTCTTTTAGCACTCACCTTTGCACGATGAAACCATTGATCCCAGCTGAAAGAGGCAGAATGAAAATCAATCAGCCAGCAATCGAGCAGTTGTGCTGGGTGCTCAAACTGCATTGATTTAGCAAGTTGTGGAGAACAATAAGGAAAAATCGCTTCTTCAAATAGTGTTTCTTGCTCTAAATCAAGGTGCGCAACACTCTCATTTCCCTGCCAAATTAATACATCGGTTTCGGTGTGGCGAATATCGATCGCTTTGACCGTTTGCACTCGAATTGGAACATGTGGGTACTCCATCGTAAATTTCCACAATCGAGGCATCAACCAACGTGTCGAAAATGAACGAGGAGCGCTCACATTGAGTACACCTTCCAAGGGTTCGTTTTGAATTCGATTCAGTCCGGTGATTAAATTTTTAAAACCATCGGTGACATACTTTTGAAGTATTTGTCCCTTGTCGGTTAGCTGCATTTCACGCCCACGACGAATAAACAATTTACACCCTAAGCGCTCTTCCAACTGTCGTAATTTTTGGCTGATTGCGGCTTGAGTGACAAACAATTCGTCGGCAGCTTTACTGTAACTTTTTAGTCGAGATGCCGCTTCAAAGTAGCGAAGTGCGGAAAGATAACGCAGTCGATTGTCCATAAGCTGTACTTATAGTTCCTGTCATAAATTGTTGTTCGTAATAGTCCTTTATTAGCTTGATAATAGTCATATCTAATATGGAATCAAGGTTAAATTGATGCTGGCGCGTAGGCAAACCAAGAGAATAAGTCTAATTAATCGATTGAAACTTAAGTGTTTTATTATAAGAACAAATAAAAATAGAACTCTAATCAGCCAGTTAAACGCTTATATTAAAAAAGATATAGGGCTATATACTGAAGCGGAACAAACAACACATTTTTCTAGCTTTTTATAATTTGAACTAATGGGTAATTAAGCAGAAGCATTACTGTGGCTTGGCAAGACAAACGCTTGATGATGGGCTTTGCGTCCCCACAAGGGATTTTAGCACTTAAGCGAGCCTCTACAGATGATATTGTTTGGCGTAGGTGGACTCGTTTCTGTGACTCAATTGAAAATGCTGGTAGCTTGTTTGACTCATATGAATAAGCGACGGCTTTAAGCATTAACGAAATTGCCCAAATCATAGCGATGCAAATTGTTACTTTCGCTATCTAATATGCTTCGCTATCCAATAAAAATTATACCAATGGAGTAAAAACCAAAAGATGGAAATAATCATTGACGATCTATCCGGTGGTGAGGTCATTCAGTTATTGGAAGAGCATCTTGCAGATATGTATGCCACCTCTCCCCCCGAAAGTGTCCATGCGCTTGATGTCGACGCCCTCAAAGCGCCTGAAATTACATTTTTCAGCGCTTGGTTAGGCAACGAGTTACAAGGGTGTTTGGCCATCAAACAACTTACATCTGAACATATAGAACTGAAATCGATGAGAACCGCTCATTCTGCCAGGAAGTCTGGTGTTGCCAGCAAACTCCTCACTCATGTGCTAAATGTTGCCACTGAAAATAGTTATCGGAAGGTAAGCTTAGAAACGGGTTCACAGGCGTTTTTCAAACCGGCTCGAAGCCTATACGAGAAGTTTGGATTTAGTTATTGTGGGCCTTTCTCCGACTACACAGAAGATCCCAATAGTCGCTTTATGACAAAACTGCTCGCAGACCAACCGCTATAACAATAAGCAGGGCCTTAAAGTATTTTTTCAATCGTTATATAGACCGGTTAGAGCAGCGGGTCTAACACGTTGCTATTCGTTGATGAGGCAGAACCAGCGTGTGGGGTTCACCTTTCCCGCAACTCAAGTTACGCCCGTTAAACCCCACCGTAGAAATCACCGAATACACAAACAACACCTTAGATCCCGCTTAACCAAGCAAGCACAGCGGCCGAACTATCGCCGACGAACTATCCCCGACGAATAGGCGATAAACTAGCCTCCCACGGTCGTTCACCTTGGCACCATGAAAGGCAGTGGCCGCTGGCGTTTTCCTGCAATGGCAATCAAAAGCCGCCGATGCTTCGCTTCATGGCCATGCCGGTTTGATCACGATATTAATGGCTTAGCTAGAAATCCAGCGTTGTTGAGAGCTGGAAGGTTCGCGGTGCGCCCATCGCCAAGCTGGTGAAGTTAGGCTTTGCCCAATACGCCTTGTTGGTCAAATTGGTCACCGCAGCTCGCATGGTTAGTCGACGACCCGATAGCTCGGTGACATAACGAGCGCCGAGGTCGTACACGGTACGGCCAGAAACCGATAGCGAGTTATCTGCACTAAGATACTGCTTGGAAGCCGCGTTTGCATTGGCGGTCAATGTTAGGCCTTGCATTCTTGGTATATCCCACTCCGTTCCCAGCTTCGCCTGCCATTTAGGCACGCCCGTTGCCTGTTTGCCCTCATTGGCTTGGTCAGCAGCCTTCATCACCTTTGGATCCGAGTAGGCAATCCCCCCCATCAAGCGTACGCTATCCAGCGGTGAACCGAAGAAACCCCATTCCACTCCGCGGTTACGCTGCTCCCCTCCGAAAGAAAAAACGTTGGAGACGGGGTCGGTATAGCTGCTCGGACGCTCAATTTCGTACAAACTAAGCGTGTGGGCAAATTCACCAAAGTCGAATTTAAATCCAAACTCTTTCTGCTTGGTTTTGAAGGGCGCGAACACTTCACCCGCATTTGCCGCTGTATTGGGTGCCATCGCACCTTGGCTAAGCCCCTCAATATAATTCGCATAAACAGACATTTTCTCGGTGGCTTTAACAAGAACAGCCACTGCCGGCGTGATGGCGCTTTCGTCATAAGCAAGCCCTATCCGCTGTCCGGTTGCACCGTTATAGCTGTCATTGCTCACCTGTTGACGGCGTAAGCCAAGCGTTAGTTGTAGCCGCTCATCAAAAACCGACAATGTGTCCGCTAAGCCAAAGCTGGTCAAGCGAGTATCGGTTTTGGTAATCGCAGGGATATTGCTAGGACGTTCGACTTCTGGACCCCATACTGGGTTGTAGATGTTTGTCACCCAAGCATTCGGCAAAAGGTTTCTAAAACCGTTCAACTGATAATCTTCATCGTAATAGGTACTGTTAAGCGCAAACTGATGGCCCACCGGACCCGTTCGAAGCTGACCTTTCAGTCCAATTTCTGCCGACTTTCTCTCCACTTTGTCGGACACGCCACTGAAGTTAATCCGAAAGTCTCCCGCTTCATTAAATACTTGAGCAGCGCCCATATTTGAGTCAAATTCGGTCTTGCTAATCCCCCCAGCCACATAAGCTGTGAGTTGGTCACTTAGATCGTATTCGCTGTGCAGCATGGCACCTTTATCGGTACTTTCATAGAAAGCCCAGGGCGGGTTCCACGAAACATCGGGGCTTGGTGGTGTGGGTACCGCCAAACCGGGAGCTAGAGTGATCCCCCGAGTCAAACCATTCGAGCGCTCCATACTACGATAAAGATCGACCGACAGCCGCGCCCGATCGCCGCGCCAATCCAGCCCGAGTGAAGCTAGCGAGACTTTTTTGTCTTGCGTATTCACCGCAGTATCGCCATCACGATACACACCATTAAAACGGATCCCAAATTGCTTTTTCTGGCCAAAGCGACGACCTAGATCGACATGCCCACCGAACTGCGAGTCAGACATGTAATTAAGCGTAAAGCGCGTTAATGCCTCGTTACCGGCACGCTTGGTGACCAAGTTAACTGCGCCCCCCGCAGATCCCTTCGGCGGCATCCCGTTAAGCAAAGCAGAAGGTCCTTTGAGTACTTCGACACGTTCGAACATTTCCGGCGAATTGCGATAATAGGCCGCCATGCCAGCCAAGCCGTTAATCGTCACATCACCAACGCTGGATGGCAAACCGCGGATCGAATAGCCTTCGTTACTTTCACCTGGGATGCCACTCATAAACACCGTGGGATCGGTTTTAGCGATCACCTCACTAATATCCCTAGCTTGCTGATCTGCGATAAACTGCTCTGTATAGCTAATCGTATTAAACGGTGTATCCATAAAATCTTTGTCGCCGAGCAAACCCATACGACCGCTAGTAGACACCTGTCCTCCGGCGTAGGGGGCTGCCCCAACCACCTTCAGCGGGGATAAAACGGTCACATCTTCAGCAGCACGAGACGAGGTCTGTTGCTTATTGGCATTGGTTTCCTTATCGCTGGTTTGCGCCAGTGCTGGTGATGCCACCACCGTCAAGGCACTGAGCGTGAGCCCGAGAAGCAGTTTTTTTTGGTTCAAGACAGCGGGAGAATGAGCGGCAAATATAGAATTTGCAGACGCGCTCTGCCGCACAAGGCCTTGCTTACGATGCTTATATCGACGTTTTGTCATGTCTGACTCCTTTCAAGTTTAAATTGAATTAGCTCACCGCTAGGTGATAAAAATATGCTTTCAAATGAGATTGTTACGCTTTGGGTACGCTCCGCGAGACCCGCTAAAATGACTCAGTTTTGGTAGCCAGCAACGACATCATCGATAATCAGCGCTAAAGAGCTAGGGCTGGCTGCCGTGACATACCAAGCCTCGCTATCGGCAAAAACGACGCGCCCATTTTTCCAAGCATTGGTTTGCCGCAGTAAGGGATTACCGAGCGTCTCGGCGTTCAAAGCTGATCGGTGCTCCATCACGGCGGTGCGATCCACGATGTAAATCACGTCTGGATTGGCCTGCCGGATGAACTCACTGGAAATTGGTTGACCATGTAAGCCGGTTGCGCCCTTCGGGCTGGCCGACTTTACATTCAGCGCATTAAATACAAAGCCGTAGCGGGACTGCACCCCAAAGGAACTAAAAGCGCCGTTGTTGTGTAGCACGATCAAGGCCTTTTCGGGACGACCTTGGATGATGCGCCTAGCCTCTTCAACCTTGGCTTCTAACTCAAGGGCTTTCTGCTTGGCCAGTGCTTGTTTGCCAAAGATTCGCCCCAAGCTCAGAAGGTGTTCCTTAACAACCTCGATATGCCTAACTCGGCTATCCCGATAGTCCACGTCGAAGTGGATGGTCGGGGCGATCTCGCTCAGTTCTTTATAATGCTTGGCCTGTAGTGAAGTGATCAGGATCAGATCGGGCTTGGCCGCATGTACCCGCTCCAGATTGGGCTGAACAATCGCGCCTGTATCCACCACTTGCGAAGCGCTCTTATACTTCGCAAGAAAATGTGGAACAAAATCCTTGGGCATACCTGCAACCGGAATCCCCAATTGATCGAGAAAATCAACTTCATTCATATCTAGAGCAACCACCCGCTGCGGTAACTTGTTGATCACGGTGCTGCCCAGTTGGTGCTGGATCGTAATCGCTTGATAGGCGGGTAACGAAGACTGACTAGTCGCTGCTAACTGTGCACTTTTTGCTACCGATTCTTCGGCTTGCGGCTGGCAGCCCTGTATGGCGAACGTGACGCTCATCAGCAAAGCCAAGGCCCAATGCCTTTGTCGGTGGTTGAAACTCATTTCAGTTCTCCTAATGGGTTAAAGTAGTTGCATAGGCATCCGCGCTCGCTTTGCGCGATCTCAAAATCTAGCTCGTATAGCTCACCCAACCGCGCCTCGGTCACAACCTCCGACACCGAGCCGGAGCAATGCACCGCACCGCCCTTCATCGCCACAATGTGGTCGGAGTAATTGGCTGCGAAATTGATATCGTGTACCACCAAAATGACTGTGCGCCCCTGCTCGTCACATAAACGACGCAGCGCACGCATAATTTGCACGGCATGCTTAATGTCGAGATTATTCAAGGGCTCATCCAGCAGCAGACACGGTGTCTGCTGAGCGATCGTCATGGCTAAAAAAGCCATCTGACGCTGCCCGCCACTGAGTTCGTCGAGATAAGCTTCACGGAGCGGCTCCAACGTCAAGAAGGCGATGGCCTCGTCGATCACCCGATAATCATCAGCATTCAGCGCGCCTCGGCTATACGGAAAGCGGCCAAAGCCGACCAGTTCCTCAACCGTTAGCCGCAAGTTAAAATCCGGTGACTGGCGCAAGGTAGCGACACGCTTGGCGTAGTCACCAATAGGCAGCTCCGATGCTCGACAACCTTCAATCAAAATATCGCCATGGCTTGGCTTTAGCAGCCGGGCAATCGTCATCAACAAGGTCGTTTTACCCGCGCCGTTGGGGCCGATCAGCGACGTGAGCTGCTGCGCTGGGAAGCGCAGATTTACATCGGAAAGTACGGTTCTGTCACCATAAGCTTTGGAAAGGTGATTAACGGTAATCATGTCGTTCCTCGCTTGCGCATCATCAGCGCCAGAAACCAGACGCCGCATACCAGGTTGACCAAGATGCCGACGGTAGTTCGGTAATTAAAAATGTGTTCAACTGCAAGCTGGGCCAGGATAAATATGCCAACCGCAATCGCGCAGCCAGTCGCTAAGGTGACCCGATGCTTGAAACTACCAGCCAGTGCATAGCTGGTATTGGCAACGAAGATGCCCATGAAGGCGGTAGGCCCAAGCAGACTCGTCGAAACCGCCACCAGTACGGCGATCAAAGCAAGGTAGAGCCGCACCGAGCGCTGGTAATCTACGCCAAGAGAGACCGCTTGCTCGCGCCCCAGGGAAAGCACATCCAGCGTTGGCAAGGTCTTAGATGCAACCATCCACACCGCGCCAACCAGCATCAACGCAAGCAGTAACTGCTCAGGCTCTGCCTTGCCAAAAGACGCCTGACTAAAGCCGAGCAGTACCGAGAACTCACCGGGGCTGACCTGGAATTGAACAAATAAGGTGAAGGTGCTGATCACCATCGTGAGTACCAGCCCCAACAACAACAGCAAATACACATCATGCTGACCCTCTCGGAATAGCCAGCGATGGATGACCCAGGAGTAGCCGAGCATCAAGCCGATTGATAATAAAAAGTTGCCGTTTGCCCCCAGTACCACCAGACTCTGCGTCCCTATGACGAGGATCAGCAGCGATTGAAATAGCAGATAGACCGCCTCGTAACCCATGGTCGCTGGCGTCAAGATCCGGTTGCCGGTGATGGTTTGGAACACGATCGATGACCAGGCAACACAGGCGCCACCAATCAGCATCGCCACCAATCGGGAGCAGCGCTTAGGAATCACATAATCAAAATCGAGTCCCGAGCGGAACAACAAGAAGCAGATAGCCAATCCGATGACTATCATCCACACAGCATAGCCAGAAGTGATGCGTTTCATCGCAGCCTCCTGAAGATCAACACCAGAAATAACACGCCACCCACACCGCCTGCGGTTAAGCCAATAGGCACCTCGAATGGGTAGATCAGCACCCGACCGAGAATGTCACAGGCCAGCAACAGTGATGCACCGCTCAGCGCAACCACAGGCAAGCTGTGACTGAGGTTGTCGCCATAGTGCAGTGCGACTAGGTTGGGAATAACCAGACCAACGAAGGGAATTGCCCCCACGGTAATCACTGTGGCTGACACGGTGACGGCCACCAGCATCAAGCCCAGACTCACCGTGACCGAGTAGTTCAGTCCTAGGCTTGTCGCCATGCCTTCCCCCATCCCCAGCACCGTGAAGCGTTGCGCGTACAAGTAGCTTAATACCACGATCGGGAGGATCAGGTAGATGATTTCGTAGTTACCTTGAACAATCTTAGAAAAATCACCCAGCAACCAGCCCTGCATACTTTGCAGTATGTTGTTGCGATAAGCATAGAATTCGGCGATAGCACTGAGCACACCGCTGTACATCAAGCCCATCACAGGGACCAGGATCGAGTTTTTGAATTTAATGCGACGGATAATCGCCACAAAGATCAAGCTTGCTGCGAAGCAAAAGGCCAGCGCGAACAACATCCGCCCTACAGTCCCAGTGTTCGGTGCCACGGTTAATGCCACTAAAATGCCGAGCTTGGCTGCATCCAGCCCCCCCGAGGTGGCTGGTTCGACAAACTTGTTGCGCACGATGTGCTGCAGGATCACGCCACAGACCGACAGCCCGACACCGGTTAGCACCAACGCCGCCAAGCGTGGCAGCCGACTCGCGGTCAAGGTCAGCCAAGTATCACTGGATAGCGAAAACACCTGAGACCATGCCATTTGCTGGGCTCCGAGCAGCAACGATGTACCACAAAGCAGGCAGAACACGCCAAATAGACTGGCACGCATCAGTAATCCACGCCATCTGATGCGGCAGCAATACGCCAACCTTTTGCAGCTTTGCGCTGACCGAGGAACTGCGTGTATTGTCCTTGCTGCTGGCGCAACTGCTGCGGTGTTCCTTGCTCGACAATCAGGCCCTTTTCCAGTACCACTATTTGATCAGCCATTGCCACCGTAGACAGCTGATGGGCGATCACAAGCAGCGTGCATCGTCCGCGCAGCTGTGCCAACGCCTCGGCAATCACCGCCTGATTTTCAGCATCTAGCGCAGCAGTCGCCTCATCGACCAGCAAAATTGGCGCATCTTTGAGGAGCGCACGGGCGATGGCGATGCGTTGTCGCTCGCCACCGGACAAACGCGCCCCGCCCTCACCAACCGGGGTATCCAGCCCTTGTGGTAAACGCTCAATGATCTCGACGACACCTGCCAAGCGCGCCGCCTCGAGCAGCTCGGCATCACTAGCATCGGGTTTGCCAATGCGGATATTCTCAGCAATGCTGCCTATAAATAGGTAGTTGTCCTGAAAGATTTGGCTGATTTGCGCTGTCAGTTGTGTGCTGGACATCTGTTTAACATCCACGCCACCAACCAGTACGCTGCCTTGAGTCGTGTCGAAGAAGCGCGCCACGAGCCGAGCCAGGGTCGTTTTTCCGGAGCCGGATTCACCGATCAACGCGGTCATACTGCCCGCTTCGAGACGAATGCTCACCCCGCGTAATACATCAGGCTCGCCTGGCGCATAACAGAAATGTACTGCTCGCAGTTCCACCGAGGCATCGCGCGGTGTCTGCGATATGTGAGGCTGCGGTAAGGCTTCAACCGCAAACAACTCACCAATCGTATCCAGCTGGCCACGCGCGCTTCGCAACACCTCGCTATAACTGGCCACTTCCAGCAGCGAGTCGATAAAGCGGCTGACCAGCAACAGGGCGACGATGACCGCAGCGATACTGCTGGTGGCCATGCCTCCCTCAAGGTGTCTATTCAACCACCACGATGCTGCGAGCAGTAGGCCGGCAAACACCGCCTGCACGGCCCAAGTATTAAGGACCGTTGACCCGGCCGACAGCCAGATCAATCGCGCTGCCGATTGGCGTTGCTGCTCTAGCGCTTGCTCCAGCAAGCGCATGCCACCACCTTCACCGTTAAAGGCACGTAACACAGACTGAGCTTGAGCAAATTCCACCACCCGCTGGCTCGTATCGGCAAAATGTCGATGAAAGGCATCATCGGCGCGGCGCGAGAGCTTCGCGGTGAGGGCAAGCACTCCCGTCAGTAGTGGCAAGGCCAACAACGCAATCAAGCCCAATGGCCAGTGCAGCGTAAACAAAGCGACCACCAGCACCATCGGCGTAACCACGCCAGCAATGACTGGGGTGAACACATGTGCCGGAAGCTGAGCCACGGCCATCATCCCTTGCGTAACAACGTGACTAAGTCGAGCCGTATTCTGTGGCGAGAACCAGCCGACTGGCAATTCTGCCACATGGTTACCGAGGCGATGGCGTGCCCCCCGCAAGATAGCCACCCCCACTCGAACACCAGCTTGCTCCACGTAGCGCCGCAAGACCCAGCAAATAACTAAGCCGCTCAGTAGCACGATTAACCATGGCACCATCTGCGGCACATCGCCGCCCAACAGATGGAGCAGCACCGGCACCAATGCGGTCATGGTCAACCCGCAGAGCACGCCATAAATAACCGCCATCCAAATGTAGCGCCGCAATACCAGAGCATCCTCGCCCAACAACTCAATCAATGTTTTTAACATGGCTGCGCCTCCGATACTGCTGACCCTTGGTAATCGCCTTTAGCCCATAACCGCGCATAGCATCCATCCTGCGCGAGTAGCTGCTGATGGGTGCCTTGTTCGGTAATCGCGCCGTCTTCGAGTACCAAAATCCGATCGGCGTGCATCACGGTGTCGAGCCGGTGTGCGATGACCAGTAAGCTACGGCCCTGCGCGAAGCGTGACAGCGCACTTTGGATCGCCACTTCGTTACTGGCATCAGCCGCCGCCGTTGCTTCGTCGAGCACCAACAGCGGTGGATCGAGTAGCACGGCGCGGGCAATGCTGAGCCGTTGGCGCTCCCCCCCGGAAAGCTGAGCATCCTCACCCACGACCGAGTCGTAGCCACGCGGCAAAGCGAGAATACGCTTATGGATGTTGGCGGCCCGCGCCGCGTGTTCAACTTCCTGTTGACTGGCCGCTGGCCGCCCCAGCGCAATGTTATCGCGCACGCTGGCATGGATCAGGTTCACCTCCTGTAACACAAAGCCAATGCGGCGATAGAGTTGCGAAGTCTCGATGTGCCGTAAATCCACACCGCCGAGGGTGATCCGTCCCTCGCTCGGGTCAAAAAAGCGGAGCAGTAAACGCGCCAGAGTCGATTTACCCGCGCCCGAGGGGCCAACAATCGCCGTGACAGTGCCCGGCTCCAGCTTAAAACTGAGATTCGTCAAGGCCTGAGAGTTCTCCCCATAGCAATAGCTGACTTTCTCGAAGCAAACTTGATGACTGGTCGGGAGCTGCTGCTGGTCCGGTTCCAGCGTTTCCAGCACCGGCGTTTCTAGCAATGCCAGCACCCGCTGCGCAGCCCCCGTGGCACTGCCAAGATCGTGCAGCAAGGTGTGTAATAGCAACAGCGGCGCGCAGATCCCCGGTGCCACTAAGGCAAACGGCAGCACCTCTACCGGTTCAAGCCAGCCAAGGCTCACAAACACCGCACCAAAGGCCAGCACAATGCCCAACACCGTTACTGGGGCGATCATCGCATGAGCATGAGCCATCGCTGCGACCAGCGGACGGGTGAAACGAACGAAGGCATCGGCGAAGGCATCCACAGCCTCTCGATAACCTGCGTGCGCCTTACCAGCTGCGCCGAATGCTTTCACCACAGGAATACCATTCACAAACTCGACCGTCGCGGCATTGATCCGTGCCAGTCGAGCGACGAACTGCTGCATGTTGGCACCACCGGTTTTCATGGCGAAATGCAAGAATAAGAAGAAGCCCGGAAACGGCAACAGTGCGGCGATGGCCATCCGCCAATCCAGTGCCAACAGATAGATAAGCGAAATTAAAATGGCGCCAACGGCACGCCCGACAGCAGTGAAAAAGTGTGCGCTCAAGCTATGTAGCGTAGCGATGTCGTCTTGCATCGCCTGCTTAACCTCGCCCGACGCTCGGCCTGTAAACCAGCCCAGCGGCACCCGTGTCAAGCGATCTACGGTGGCAAGACGCAAGTGATAGGTAATGCGATTGTCGGCTAGATGGGCGCAGAGCTCAGCAGCAAACAGCAGCGCCATACCGACAAACATACAGAGCACGCTAATACTAAGCGTCCACCAAATGTCGTCCTGCGCTTGTCCAGCTGCCACGAGACTCTCATCGCCAAGGACGATCTTAGCGATATTCGCGATACCAGCCAGCGGCACCAACGTCAGCATGCTGCCCACGCCAGCGAGTATCGCGGCCACGGCCAATTGTCCACGAATGGGGCTCAATACTTGGCTGATTGGACTCGCTTCTTTGGTCTTGACTACAGCTACCTTATTCGTGCTCAAGAAATAAAACTCCAATAAATAAAAACAAAACAAGCCCGTAATTCGAGCTAAAAAGACGCGCCATCAACAGGCGTTTTGTTCTAGCCAGCAAGCGGTTTTGTAACAAAAAACCTGATCTTGATCGGCACACCAACTACATACGAATGATAATTAGTTTCATTACTATAAACTAATTATAGAATTAGTTGCAACCACTAAACTAAATAGCTAAAAAATGGGTTAGAATGAGATCGTAGCTGCCGCTACGACCGAGGAGCAGAGATGAAATCACCACAACAACGTGCCACGCGGGGACGCCCACCAACCATCACACGCCAACGAATTGCCGAGGTCGGCATTGAAATAGGCCTGCCAAACATCACTTTTGTCGGTGTTGCGGCCGCCCTGGGGGTGAGTCATATGGCGCTGTACAAGCACCTTCCGAGTTTAGAAGCGCTCAAATCGCTGGTCGCCGAGGAGATATTCAGTCGCTGGCAAATCCCACAACCCGACAACAAACAGCCCGAAGAACTGAAGGACTATCTGATCGCGTTTGCCGCATCAATCCGAAAGTTCATCAAGGCATATCCTGGGCTGGCACCCTATGTGTTCCGTCGGTTGGCGGCTACTCAACCCATGATCACAAAGATCGATGAGCACCAAAACCACATCGCAGGCAGCTATGATCTTTCAAAGGAACAGGCTCGCTGGCTACTCGCCACGGTGGCATTTCACTGCATCGCGGTGTCGGACACGGTATATTCGGTCGCCGATCGAGAACCTATCGAGAATGCAGACCGCGATGCAGAAGAAAGCGAAATGGAGCAAGAACTGATTCGCGGGATGCATGCACTCATCGTCGGTGCTCTGGTGATGCTGGAGAACGGGACCGCAGTTTAAACATGCGCGACCACGGCGCTGGTCCTAAAGGCCATGACGTGCCAGGCTCTGGTCGCCCCTAAAGACTGCAATAGCAAGATTCACATGTTTTGCAGCATTAAAATCGGCAATGCTTAGTTAGTGTATTGTCGTGTCACTGGCGGTTTCACGATGAGCTTGAAAGGATGACAAAAATTGGCGCGGCATGTACTTAAGTTGGGGCACCGAGAGTGCCCCAATTGACAATGAGTGACAGATAGAACTTACCGACTTGAATTCAAAACTATCGCCCGATGCAAGTCAGCACTCACACATGAATGACTCTTCGATGCTCCCTGCTGGTGAACTAAAAGTCCTAATTCAGCAGAGCCGATGTGAAGTCGAGATGATTGAAGCGCCCGCCTAAATCACCTCGACTCTGAGCACAGCTCTTCCAGTCGTTTACAAACGCAGCACCGTATCGCAGCGCTTTTCAATCAGATAGGGGTCATGACTAACGAATAACAGCGCACAACCTTGCTCTTTCGCTAAATCAACCAATAGTTCAATCACCTCCTTGGCAATGATCGGATCAAGACGAGACGTCGGCTCATCCGCAAACAAGAATACCGGCTCGAGCAGCATTGCGCGCAAAATGGCAAAACGCTGCAGCTCTCCCCCGGAAACTTCCGTGCTGCGGCGCTCTAAAAGCTCTGGCGCTAAGTTTAATTTACTCATTAAAATCGCAACTCGCTGGCGCTCAATCTGATGAAGTTTAACCAAGTCTTCCAACAACACCCCAAGCGTGACACTGCAAGTCAATGCAGCGGGAGGATCTTGAAACAGCTTCAACCATTGATAAGGTTTAGCCTCTTCACTCAAGCGCTTGACCGAACCTTCAATCGGCTTTAGCAAGCCCAGCAAAGTATCACCTAAGGTGCTCTTGCCACAGCCACTATCACCCACCACGCCCACCACCTCTCCAGAGTGAATGGTAAAGTTGATCCCATTTGACAGCGCAAGGCCATTGCGACCGATCGCTAAACGCTTCGCTTCAAGTACTGGCTTCTTCTCAATCATCGGGTAGTCACGCGCTTTCCAATGACGAGGATCTGCCGCAATCAGTAATTGGGTGTATGCATGCTGTGGATGATTTAAGATTTGTTGCGCACTTCCCTGCTCAACCACCACCCCTTCCTTCATCACAATAATGTCCCCGCCAATCTGACGAGCAACTTCAATATCATGAGTGATGGTAAGCAAACCGCCACCTTGGGCACTGTTCATCAGGACTTGAATAATGTCATCTCGACGACTAACATCAAGCCCCTTAGTCGGCTCATCGGCCAAAACAAGTTTTGCGCCTCCCGCCGTTGCAGAGGTCACAGCTAAGCGCTGTGCCATACCACCAGAGAGTTGTCCTGGCCTTTTTAAGGCACTGCTTTTTAGGCCAACTCGCTCTAAATCTTTTAGCGCGCGATAAAATGCAGACTCTTCATCTAAATCATGTAAGCACTGGTACACCTCTGACACTTGCTGGTAAGCTGGCATTAAAGGATCGAGGGCACGCCACGGTTCTTGAGGCAGCATAATCACCTCCCTCCCCCATAAGCTTATCAGCGACTTGCGGTCGTGAGTTTGGCCGAAGACCTCAACCTGACCTTGCTGTGACAATTCACTGGGGAGTAAACCAACAATGGCTTGAGCTAATAAACTTTTACCTGAGCCAGTTTGACCCAGAATCGTCACCGGTTTGTCTTGATATAGCTTAAATGACAAGGGCTGCAGCAGCTCTAGCTGTTTTGTTTTAATCGAAAGATCAGTCAGCTGAATTAAGAGGTTCACGACTCGCTCCTGCCAATAAATGAAAACCTAGCACCAATAGAGCGACCACCAGCAGCGGTTGAGCCAATATCCACGGCGCTTCAATATAGAATGGGAATAACTCAACACTCATCAACCCCAGTTCTGCTAGTGGGGGCTGAATCCCAACAGCCACAAAACCAAGTGATGCCATCATTAAGATCGCGTTAGCTCCCCCAAAGGCCGCCATCGTCGAGACCGAAGGTGCAACTGCAGGCCAGATATGGCGATTAAACTGATACCACTTACCAAAGCCCATCATGACCGATACTTGTCTTTGTGGGCTATCCATTAAGGTTCGAGTAATGGCCCGTGTCACGCGATAGTACTCAAGCCATTGAACCAATGAGATGGCAAGGTACATCACCAAAAACGAACCCGGAGCTATCGCGGACAGCAATAACACAAGTACCAAGCCAGGTAGAGCCAGCAAGATATTCACTAAAATATCCAGGCCTTGTTCAATACGTCCCCCCGCCCAAGCGGCGCAAACCCCCAGTGTTACCCCCAAAATTGAAGCGCTAAAGACACACAGCAGCCCCAGCGTGAATGACAGACCAATCGCACTGGCTAAACGCGTCATCATGTCTCTGCCAAAATGATCGGTGCCCAACCAATGCTCAGCATTAGGATAGAGTAAACGACTGGAGAGGTTTTGTTCATCAATACTATAGGGAGATAAGCCCCCCACCAGTATCGAGAAAATAAACAAGCCCAGTAATATCATTAAGCCAATCTTTTGATTGATATTAAATTGCTTCATCATTTTTCTTGTAAGCCTCTGGGATCAATCCAATAACACAGCACATCAATCAGGCTGTTTAGTACAACAAACAGAACACCCATTGTCAGCGCACAACCTTGGATAAGCGGTATATCTCGAGCAAAGATTGCATGCGCAAGTCCATGCCCAATTCCGGGCCAAGAGAACAGAGATTCGATCATCACAATCCCTTCGATCACACTCACTAACTGAATACCGATAAAGGCAACAATTGGCAGCGCCATATTTCTCACCCCATGGCGGAAAAAGGTTTGCCCTTCGCTTAAACCCTTTACCCGAGAGAACTGATAAAAAGCCGAACCAAGCACCTGACCAACACTGCGGTGAACCACTCGATTTGATACGGCGGCCAAGCTGATCGCCAAGGTAAGACTTGGCAGAACAAGGTGTCGCCAAGTACCAAAACCAGCAACCGGTAATAAGGGCCATTCAATCGCCAACAACAGAAGCAGGATCAGGCCCAATACAAATACTGGCATCGCACGAGTGAAAGTAGAGAACCACACCACCAATAAATTCAATACACCGCGCTTTTTCGCGAATACTTCCTTGGCGGTTAAAGTGCCTAAAGGCAGCGCAATCGCCACTGATAATGCAATGCCAAAACCAGCAAGCAGTAATGAGTGACCCAATTGATGCAGTACCGTTTCACTCACAGGCAAGCCACTCACCAGTGAATTGCCTAAGTTGAACTGCATAAGGTCTGATAACCAACTGAGGTACTGACCAAACCAAGCTTGATCCAGATTCAATTCTTGGCGAACAAGTTCTGCGGCCGCTGAATCAACATTATCTTGCCCGTAACGGCTGGCCGCAATTCGATAGGCCATGTCTCCCGGTAAACTGCGCATTAAAATAAAGGTCAGTGTACCGACCCCCCAAGCAACCAAGATCAATTGATATAAGCGCTTCTTAGCTAGATCCCACAACATGACTTGCTTCCCTATTGCTCGAAGTACATCTGATTAATAAAATAATTGCGCTCAAAAGGGTCAAACTTAAAGTGCTTCACTCGTGTATTAACCGATGTATATTGGCTGTAGCTTGAAATGGGTAACACCGGTGCATCTTGATAGATTTCTTGCGCAACCTTCTGACTCAGCTCAAATGATTGCTCAGCGTCATTTGATTCAAGCAGCTTAGCAATCGCGCGGTCTACACCTGGGTTACTCCAATTCATGGTTCCCCAATCTCCCCCTCCATTGGCAAAGTCACTACTGATAATCGGTAGCGGATCGGCACTAAAACCGAAGTTACGTGCGATAAGCGCCATTGCTAAGGAGCCATCCGTATGGCCTGCGGGGATCATGCTGGAGTTGGTCACATCGACCTTAAGCGCGACCCCCAATTTGGCCCATTGCGCCTGGATCACGGTGGCAACCAAGGCTAACTCTGGGCGATCTGCGTAAGTCATCATGGTTAGTTTAAATGGCTGACCAGCACGCTCTAATAAGCCTGACTCATTCCGTTGCCAGCCCAATTTTGCCAATATCGCCTGTGCTTGCTCTAAATGGTATGGATTGTTATCAATACCTTGAATAAACCACTGTGACATCGAGCTGGGCATCAGCTGCGCAGTCTCTGAACCTTCTGCATGCAGTACATTTTTAGCAATTGCAGCTCGATCCAGCGCCATGCTCAACGCTTGGCGAGCCTTCGGATCCCGCAGGAATGGATGGCCTGCATTGAGCTTCACAAACATGGTTCGTGGGATCAGGTTATGATGAACCTTAACTTCACCACTGCCTTCAAGTTGACTAAGCATCGAAGGGTCTAAAGTGAACACAATATCGGCTTCTCCCGATTTTGCTTGCAAAATTCTGCTCTCCGCACGATGACCCGTTAAGTAGCTTACAAAACTGATCTGTGCCTTCTGCCCCCAATACCCAGCAAATTTTTTCACCATCAGTTTATGAGGTGGTGAAAAGCTCTCCATTTGATAGGGACCTGAGCCATAAAGCGCATCAATCGTCCCATCAGGCTTGTAAGATTTTTCAGATAAAATGGCATTGGAGTAGTTGGTGAGCAAAGCAGCAAAGGCGGCATAAGGCTTGGCTAAGTCAATTTTGACTTCGTTACTTTTCACTGCGCTAATATGCGTCACTTGAGCTTTATTCAAACTGCCGTGCTTCTGCTGTGCATAACGAAGAGAGCGCACCACGGCTTGCGCGTCGAGTTCGCTTCCGTCGTGAAATTTCACGCCTTTACGCAGAACAAACTGCCAGCTCAAACCATCATCACTTCTTTGCCAGTGTGTTGCCAAACCAGCTGTAAGAGTGCCTTGAGCGTCCACATTGAGCAGCGTTTCAATCACTTGCAGACGCGTTAAAATGTAGCCTTGTTTAGAAGGATCTAAGCTAGAGATCTCCCAAGGGCCACTAATCGACAAGGTATTAGTTTTATTGGCTACCATTAACTCTGCTGATTTTTCAGAGCTGGTAAATGTAGTGATGGCAATGATTGCTGCGACAATAAGCATGGCAGACAAAAGGCCAAGTTTACGTTTCTTGTGTCGTACATAAGATATTTCGGTCATAACAAGTCCTAACGTGTCTAATTTAACGCTATATAAATGAATATTTTTTAAGTGTTCTCGAGTGAGAAAAAGTTAGGCCGATGGTGGTGGGGAACGAGTTCGTGGAAGCTCTTTATAACAAACCACTGCCTCCAAGGTATTAAACCGAAGGAAACATTGGCCACTATCTAAACAAGGCTCTGAATCGATAGTGCAGCTTAAGGCATTCTGTATCGCATCATAAATTTCACACTGGTGATTTTCATGAACATCATGGTCCACCTCCATTGCATGGACAAGTGAAAGACTACTCAGCCCAATAGGGAGTAAGAGCATCACGAGTAATAGCAATTTATTGAGTTGGAACTTGCTGAAATTAAACACGATAAATACAATGGAAGAATATAAAAATGTTATACTATAACATTTTGAACTAAATCACACCTAACAGATACAATTAATGGTATGCAAAGGTAAGACAGCTAGCATTTGATACACTAAATGGCTATTTGAAAGAAGTGTCTACAGAAGAGGAGCAACCACTCTTCGATTATTTTCGCTCCACATATCCCAAATAGTAAGCTGTCTAGAAAACTCGTCCATTGAAGTTCCTGATTTACTGAATACCAATCTATATAGTCCAAATATTTTGGATAATACCAAGTGGATCAATTTTGCATGCTCGGTGACCTACGCAGAGCCCCCGCAGGCGCTGGCCCCTCGTGAGCACCAGCCAGCCCATGCTTTGAATGTTTTTGTTTCCTGTGAAGTTAAGTGCAATGAATAATAATTTTATGCGACTCCTATGAGGGTTAACGCCTCGCATAAGCTAATGTTGGAAGGCTTGGGCTTGTTCTTGAATGTTACGAATGATTCCCTCTTTTTCCATCTGTTGCAACGCGGCTGTGAGGGGAGCGACCAAGTGTTTATTCTTGACGTGAAGGTAATGAAACGATTGAATTGAAACTAACGTTGGCTCCAAAATAACCAACCCTGTCAGCCCTAATTCTTTCAGTGTCATCAATCCTGTAGCGCGTGATGTCACCACGACATCACTCCTTCCAGACTCAAGTTTCCCAAAGGCTTGCCTATATGTCTTCACTGCTTCCGATATTGTCCCTTCAACAAGGTTTACTTCAATCAACTTGATCCCACGTAAATAACCCACTCGGTAAGGGAGGAGGCTTTTCCAGCCGTCGACCAGGAATCGCTTGTCTTTTGTAATCGCCACAAAATCAGTGACCGAGATGGGAACTGGGAGCCTGAGTAGATTGGGATATAAGTGCTCTATCCCTGCCTTGCGGAACAGCTCTCCATCCACATTACCATCATTCGAGCTCCGAAGGGCTCGATCGCCGGGGAGTGGTCGTAACACCATTGTGATACCAATTCGCTTGTAGGCCTCCATCATCACTTTCTCGGCAACGATTTTAGTGGCATTTTCACCCAAGAAGGTCGAAATAACGATTTGTTGCGCGTGTGCAACTCCAGCGCTTGTCAGTAGAACACTCACCACGGCAATGACCAACAAGTGATATTTCATGCGCATATCTCTTTTTTTATTTGCATTGTTTATCGTTCGTGCTGGTACGAATTGGTATAGACACCAGCTCTTCCCTATATACTTAATAGCTCATTCCAAGCAGAAATTCCTTGTTTACTTTTTAGCGTTTAACCAATGCAACGGATGTTCCATTAAGGTCAGAAAGGTTGGGGATACTGATACTCACATTATAATCAAAGGATCCAATGGCTTGTGAAAATAAGAAATAAAAGAAACAGAATATAAACAGCCCTTGATGTCGCAGAAACGGAACAAAAATGACAATGACTAAACAAGATGCCTGTTCGCCACCCAAGCTCCGTCAAACAGGAGAACTTTCGGCCATTTTTCCATAAACCGCATGCTCTAAACTAACGCAGCTAGAGTTAATGGCATCAGCATTCATTTTTAAACTCAACGCTTAATAGATGTGTTCTACGACCAAAAGTGCCACCAGCTCCCGATGACGACAACCGATTTATTTAGATCACTAAAAACCTCAGCAATAAAAAAGCCCCTGTCGCTGGAGCTATAAAGTGACATAAGGACCTGCGTTACATCTAATGCAAATCCAAAATTTGAACCATAGTTTGACATAAAATGGAACCATAGTATGGCATAGTGCATTTCGTATGTTTGCCGCCCCCCAAACACACTTTTGGACAAAAGCTTGTTAGAGCATTCACTTGTTCGAAGGCGTTTCGGATTAGCGGAAGTATGGAACAGCTTGAGCTAACGCCTAAAACAGGGCGCAAGTTAGCGGCAAAGCCGCGCTGTTTAACTTGTCCCAATGGTTTTTCTTGTTATAAGGCTTTGCAGCCAATTTAAGCATAGTTACTGAGTAGGAACACAAGGCCACCGATCCAAATGATTGCGCCTAGTATTGTCATTAAAATGCTAGAGAAACTGTCGAAAGGATCTTCATCTAAAACCTGAGGATATTTCCCAATAGACAATATTTTTAGTACAAGCGCGCCACTGTATTGAAACAGATATTTGCACAGAACTTCGCCTACAAAGTATCCAATGCCATGAGCCAAGCCTCTGAAGAACCCACCAAATATTTCGTCCAAAAACCTAATCCTTTTCTAAGCCTTATAACGCCCTTGTTAACTTGCGCGTAGGTTGGCTTTGTTTTTGCGGTTTTTTCTTTTGCAAAAACGATGACAACCGTTATGGGTCTGGTTTACAGCCTTGTTATACGACACCAACTACATACCCCTTTCTTCAGCCCATCCCATCATAAACTTAGATACGGACTCTGATAAATTCGATGAGTCAAAGAACATATATAGATCTGGAGCATCAATATCATCCATAAAAACACGGAACTCCATTTTTGACTTTCGTCCAGAGTCCACAATATTCACTACAATAGATTTTTCCGCTTCGACGGGAACAGCTGATGAAAAGTTACCGAGCGCCTTTACATCTAGGCCAAACTTAAATTGGTCGTCAAGGTCAGTCAAAAACTGAACTACATTCTCTAGATCAAAATTCATTGATGCCTCATTTGTAAGCTCGGAGGCATGCACTCCAAAACCAGCAAACAAACTAAGTGCAAATACGATTAATTTTTTCATCGTTACTTTCTCGTATAACGCTGCAAACAGGGGCAAAGGCCAGCGGCTCGCCGCGTTGTGGCCTTTGTCCACGCGAGGAGCGAAGCGACGAGTGCTTGCTGATTTGCCTTGTGTACGCCCAGCATGGGCATGAACTAATGAGGTGAAAGTCCTTTGTAGGAAGGTCACCGTTTAATAACACTTTGATTATTAAACGCTAACTACTAGCGAATGGCAAGGGCATAACTGCGAGGGAATGTCTGAAGGAAGCCGGACGCAAACCTGCGAGCTGATGAACAAGAACATCATATGAGGCGTAGGCTGGAGGCGAGTTGGCACAAGACAACGAAGCCATGTGATCTAACGGCCACCGTAAATGATGCAGCAGTGCAGAGAAAAGAGAAAGTGCATGTTCTACTTCTTATAAACAAAGAGTGGGGAGATCTGCTTAACAAGCGATCGTTTAACTCACTCCATGGTGGTTATCAGCAGACGGCGTTTTTAGATAAAGAGCCCAATGCCGCTTTATTGTGTAATGGTTGGGACATGGTGAAGGACTGAACCTGAAAATCAATGAGGAGCCTGTGCAGCTCATTGTCTCCGTATCCGACCGGACTGAGGAGTCATGGCGCAAAAAAAAACAGAAGCCATCATTGGAATGCAAAGGAGCTAATCGGCCGTTGTATTTTAACCGTTTTCAGGAAACGCCCTGTGCGGAGCCGCATGCAGGGTGTTGTGGGGGCTGGAGGTTAGATACCTCCGGCTACCCGATTAGAACATTTACTCATCTTCAAGCGATCCAATAAACTCTTCTAAATTATTCTTTAAAAAGATAATTTTTCCATTTTCATGGTTCAAATAATAAATAGAACCATCATTTTTTCGTAATATCAAATCATCCCCAGGATCTCTTGCAATAGCTTCAAACTCAGAAGGTACATACGGATGGTTTTTAGATACTGTATTAATTTCATCTTTGTCAAAAAAATAATCGATACATGAACCTGTTATTTCCGAATCAGGGATTTCAAAAACAAAGCCGTCGTATTCTTGCAAATTTTGCATACATTACCTTTTCTACTGTGTTCTAACGCCTCATTAAGAGGCAAAAAATTGTTGGCCAAAATCAGCGAGGCACGAGCATGGCCAACTGTTTTTTGTCCTTTTAAATGACTTGTGTACGCCCAGCATGGGCATGAACTAATGAGGTGAAAGTCCTCTGTAGGAAGGTCACCGTTTAATAACACTTTGATTATTAAACGCTAACTACTAGCGAATGGCAAGGGCGTTACCGTGAGGGAATGTCTGAAGGAAGCCGGACGCCTTTTTATCTAAAGAGAGGGCGAGCTGATGAACAAAAACATCATATGAGGCGTAGGCTGGAGGCGAGTTGGCACAAGACAACGAAGCCATGTGATCTAACGGCCACCGTAAATGATGCAGCAGTGCAGAGACAGTGCATGTTCTTATCTGGGGAGGTCTGCTTAACAGGCGATCGTTAAACTCACTAGCTTGGCCGCTAGTTCAACAGGCCTGGCACTTAAATCTCATCAACTTAAGTGAGCAAATACGATGAACAACGATAGCGCTATTTGGGGTAACTCAAACGGTGATTAAGCAGAAGTCAGCAGACGGCATAGTAGCCCAACGCCCATCGTAATGGTTGGGACATGGTGAAGGCCTGAACCTGAAAATCAATGAGGAGCCTGTGCAGCTCATTGTCTCCGTATCCGACCGGACTGAGGAGTCATGGCGCAAAAAAACAGAAGCCATCATTGGAATGCAAAGGAGCTAATCGGCCGTTGTATTTTAACCGTTTTCAGGAAACGCCCTGTGCGGAGCCGCATGCAGGGTGTTGTGGGGGCTGGAGGTTAGATACCTCCGGCTACCCGATTAGGCAAATTATTCCACGATATGTTCTGGGCCTAGGCTGCGACCGCATATAAGGCATGATGGTCTCATGCTCGAAATTAAGAAGTGATTTCCATTGTAGTTGCCTTTAGAACCTAGGTTTCTCAAACTAGTTTTTGACCATTCCTTTGAGAAAGGTTGATCATTTTCACTTTCAACAATTTCTCCAATTTTCCCACATGAGCATTTTAACTTAGTGTATGTACGGAATGTCATTTTAGCTGCCCTCTTGATTAGCTGACCATATGAAAACCTTAACCATTTAGAAACTCAATTGCTTTCGTGATGTTTTGAATTAGCTCTTTGTTGTTATCCATGACAGCTTTGTGCAATAAGCCTGATAACATCGCATCGCTTGTCTCTTTAGGTATTACACAAGGACTTAATATGCCTCTTGATTGAGGATATGTTCCCCAATGAACACCTAGGCTTTTTTGCCCACCGTCATATTCATGCTTATGATCGTACCAACCAACGATCAAGACCAAACCATCATCTTCATGAATTTCTTCGATATTCTTCCAATAAGATATCATCTTCATCGCCATTGCTTCCTTATTTGCCTAACGCTCTAATAAGCCGCGCAAAAACGCGGAGCTCTCATTGTGTATAATTCGCGAAGCGAAACACAATGAAAGCGGAGTGTTTTGCGTCGGTTTTAATTAGTTTTGTGTACGCCTAGCATGGGCATGAACTAATGAGGTGAAAGTCCTCTGTAGGAAGGTCACCGTTTAATAATATTTTGATTATTAAACGCTAACTACTAGCGAATGGCAAGGGCATTGCCGCGAGGGAATGTCTGAAGGAAGCCGGACGCAAATCTGCGAGCTGATGAACAAGAACATCATATGAGGCGTAGGCTGGAGGCGAGTTGGCACAAGACAACGAAGCCATGTGATCTAACGGCCACCGTAAATGATGCAGCAGTGCAGAGACAGTGCATGTTCTTATCTGGGGAGATCTGCTTAACAGGCGATCGTTAAACTCGCTAGCTTGGCCGCTAGCTCAAACAGGCCTGGCACTTAAGTCTCATCAACTTAAGTGAGCAAATACGATGAACAACGATAGCGCTATTTGGGGTAACTCAAACGGTGATTAAGCAGAAGTCAGCAGACGGCATAGTAGCCCAACGCCCATCGTAATGGTTGGGACATGGTGAAGGCCTGAACCTGAAAATCAATGAGGAGCCTGTGCAGCTCATTGTCTCCGTATCCGACCGGACTGAGGAGTCATGGCGCAAAAACAGAAGCCATCATTGGAATGCAAAGGAGCGAATCGGCCGTTGTATTTTAACCGTTTTCAGGAAACGCCCTGTGCGGAGCCGCATGCAGGGTGTTGTGGGGGCTGGAGGTTAGATACCTCCGGCTACCCGATTATGTTTCTTTGTTACGTTCATTAATTTTTTTTGCCATTTTATCCATATATGCCATCATTTCTTGATAACCACGAAACAACTCTTCTGGCATTATTTTTTCAAACTCTTTATCTGACAGGCTATGGTAATACTCGAAGTATTCTAGGAATGAAACATTTATTGCATTTAGCAGTTCATTCTTGCTTCGGCAAAATAATGAATTTACCCAATTAAAGCAACTTTTTGCTTCGTCAAGTTTTCTGTCTTTGCAAAGACCTTCAGCTAATCTTTGAAGGTACCCCATATCAATATGCAACAAACCTTCATTGTCTTCGACATCTTCTTTTAATTGTGGGTATCGAATGACTAGTTGTTCATAGAATTCTTCAATTATTTTTTTATCACTTACTGATTCATCCCACTCAGGATAGCTCATGAATTACTCCTAGAAACATAACGCTTTAAACAGCGGAAAACGCGAGCGTAGCGAGTGGTTTTCCGATGCTTTAACTTGTTATATGCCATTAGTGCAATACACCCCAAGATTCGCATACTCCACCAAATTCAGACATTAATTTACTGACATTGTCTTGTATACCAACTACAAAATCGTAACTTAACGGCTCCGTAATTGTTAATAATACATAACCTGCGTAATTATCTTCCGGCTCATATATTTCGATAGGACCGAAAGATGCTTCTAGTTTTTCTAATGCCTCAGGTGATGGTGGCCAGGATAAGAAATCCACGTTAAAGTCGACTGACTGTGGCCTCGAAAAATCCAAACCCGATTCATCAAGCCTGCGAAGAACATCTCCATCGGCGTCTTTTGGAAAATTCACCTAACTCTCCTTGGCATATAACGCTAAGTAGGTCGCACGTGCGGCCTATCCCGTTCAATGAGCGCGCGGCCTATCACAAAAAACATGACCTTCATCACATTCGCTCATCAATTAGTGATTTGATATTAACCCATTGTCTACCATAGTTTTTTACTCGGCATCAATCAATCGTCGATCCATTTCTTTCATTGATTGCTTTGACAAATGACGCAAACAAAACCAGAAACACTGTGCAAATACGGCTCTTCACCGAATGTAGTGGAAACACTTTCAACAAACATTAATGAGCGAGATAATAAGTAAACGTTCATGAATACCTCGCGACCATGCAAGACACGACGCTTTATCAATCCATTCTTGGATTAACTCATCCTTGGGCTGTTTCATCTGTTGAACTCAATGAGTCAACCCAAACCATCACCGTACGCGTTGACTATGACCGAGCTTCATTAACGGCTTGCCCCTCTTGCGGTAAGGCTGTTCGTCGACACGATACTCGGCGGCGGGTTTGGCGACATTTAGATACCTGTCAGTTTGAAACACGTATTGAGGCTGAAGTCCCTCGAGCTGATTGCCCAGAGCATGGAGTGCAAACACTTCAAGTGCCTTGGGCGACAAGTAACAGTCGCTACACAGAGCTGTTTGAGGCTCGCGTTATAGAGATGCTTAAAGTCAGTTCCTTATACGCGGTGAGTAAAACCTATCGGCTTAGCTGGGGAGCCATCGACCGTATTATGGCACGAGCCGTTCAACGCGGTCTGACAGCCAGAACCACCATCAACTACCAAGACCTGTTGGTCGATGAAACGGCATTTAAGAAAGGCCATGACTATGTCACGGTATTATCCAATCGTGATGGTCAGGTGATATCGGTTGAAGACGGTCGAACAGGCCTGAGCTTATCAGCTTGCTTTAAGGCATTGCCCCCTGAGTCAACAATGGTTACACGTTCCATATCGATGGACATGAGCAGAGCATATATAAACGCAGCATATGACTACTTCGGTGAGCGGGCTAAGCAAATGATAGCCATAGACCATTTTCATATCGCAAAGGTGCTCACTAAAGCGGTGAATGAAGTGAGAAAAAGCGAACTCATGGCGTTGCCCCAGCATTTAAAAAGAGAGTGCCACCAAACACGGTATGGATGGTTAAAACGAAACAGCCACCTACATGGGACATTGAGAGAAAGAGTGAATGCGCTGGCCAAAATGATGCAAAATACTGGCTTGAGCTGGATATTCAAAGAGCAAGCAAGAGCCATTTGGTATGGCGATGCAGCTAACGCCAAAGCGGCTTGGAATGATTGGTTGGCACTCATAAAGGTCAGTCAAATCAGGCCGATGATGACAGCAGCAGAAACCGTGAAAACGCACTTAAAGGGCATCATCAATGCGATGCGTTATAAGGTATCAAATGGCTTAGCGGAAGCGATAAATGGAAACATTCAGCGCCTAAAAATACGTTCGATGGGTTTTAGAAATAAAGAACGCTTTAAGCGAGCTATTTTATTTCACTTTGGAGGGCTTGATATGACTTTCCACCAAGAACGGTGAAGAGCCGCAAATACACAGTTAAAAAGTGCGCAAACCTTGGAAGCTCAACTAATTCAAAATTTTCTCGTTAACAACTAGTAAAGTCGAGATTCAAAACCATTAGTTTTGCTATGGCAAGAGCCTCGTGTGACAGTGGTGTTCCAAGGAGGGGGTAACTCACTTTGGGGCAAAAGCACGTTAGTGTTGCGATAACTCGACAAAAACTATTGGTTAGTCATCATTCTTCATTAGATGCATGCTTACCCAGCACGACATATATGACCTTGCCGACCTTCACATTCTTAAAGCTTATCTTGCAGCATGTATTGTCCAAGGGCTTACAGCGGGTGAGAGATTATGGTTTTTTACGGGGTAACGCCAAACACGTATTGCGGCGCATTCAGTTAGCACGATTAACTTTGACGCTAGCAAACTTAAAGATGTTTTTATTCGGTGAGGGTTTTCGCAAGCTTCTGATGTACATAAAAATACCCATGTGCAACAAACCTTAAACCAACATACCTTATGTCAAGGTATGGGTCAAATTTGTCACACTATGGGTAAATTATGTCACAGTATGGTTCAATTATGTCACTCTATGGTTCCAGCGACAAAAGCCCCGTACAACGAGGCTTTCAGAGCTAATAACTATACAACAATTCCAGCCTAGAACGGAATATCGTCATCGAAATCCATAGGTGGCTCGTTAAACTGTGGCGCAGGCGCGGCTTGCGGTGCAGGCTTAGCCTGTGGCTGAAAACCACCTTGTTGCGGCTGAGGAGCCTGTTGCTGTGGTGCCTGTTGCTGTTGTGGTGCTGCTTGTTGGAAACCACCTTGCTGAGGGGCCGGAGCAGGCGCAGCTTGTTGTTGCTGCTGTCCACCCCAGTTATTTTGCTGCGGTGCTTGTTGCGGTGCGCCGCCCATGGATTGCCCCTGCCCACCTTGACGACCACCGAGCATTTGCATCACGCCATTAAAGCCCTGTACAACCACTTCGGTCGAATAGCGGTCTTGACCATTCTGATCTTGCCACTTACGGGTTTGTAATTGACCTTCGATATAGACTTGTGAACCTTTACGAAGATACTCGCCAGCTACTTCGGCTAACTTGCCAAATAACACCACTCGGTGCCATTCGGTACGCTCTTTCTGTTCACCGGTTTGCTTGTCTCTCCAACTCTCTGAAGTAGCAATGGTAATGTTGGCGACGGCCCCTCCGTTTGGCATAAAACGAACTTCGGGATCCTGTCCCAAGTTACCAACCAAAATTACTTTATTAATGCCCCGAGTGGCCATGTATATCGCTCCTATAATCTATCTGTTGTGGCGAGAAAAGACCCGCTATAATACTAGGCTGCACTCAGCAAATCCAATGCTCTAGCCAATTCAAATTCTTTTGTTTTTACTTTTAAGTAAACAGTGTTGTCTTGTGCGATCACCACCGCCTCTACAACCCCCGGTAAAACCTGAAGTTTTGCCAATAAATGAGCAGGTTGTTGACTTGATGATATCGCCAAGGAATAATTTTTTATACCTGCCTGCGCACGCATTCCTAAACTGACCAGTAGCCAAATCAACAATACTGCGATAGAAAACAAACTCACCGCATGCATACCACCCGCCATATATAGCGCACCAGCACTACTACCACCAATAAATGCACCCAAAAACTGGCTGGTGGAAAAAACCCCAAGCGCCGCGCCTTTGTTCCCCGGCGGTGCCAGTGTTGAAATCAAGGCGGGTAGGCTGGCCTCTAAATAATTAAAGCCAATGAAAAATATCGCCAATACCAACCCTAATAAACCAACCGATTGAAAGTCGACAAATAACAAAGCATTCGCCAACAACAATAAACAAATGGCAAAAATAAAATAACCTCGTTGCTGATTTCGCTTCGCCGAAATAATCAGTAGCGGCACCATCAGCACAAACGATACCAGTACCGCTGGTAAATAGACTTGCCAATGATGAGCTGGGGCTAAACCGGCATTCACTAAACGTAGTGGCATCACCACAAATAACGCGGTCATCACCAAGTGTAAGCTAAACACGCCCCAATCCAAACGCAATAACTGAGGGTTACGTAACAATCCTAGCATTTGCCGCAGGTTAACACTCACTTCACCGCTGGGCGCCTTCACTTCTGCGTTTGGCACTACAAACTGCACCACCAACATGGCCAACACCGCCAAACCGGCAATTAACCAAAATAAACCCGACAGGCCGAGGAAAGCAGAAATGACCGGACCTAGAACCAAAGAGGCCGCAAAAGATAAACCAATACTCACCCCTATAAAGGCCATCACTTTGGCGCGTTGCGTCTCGCGACTCAAATCAGCAGCCAAAGCCATCACGGTACTGGCAATCGCGCCCATTCCCTGCAAGGCTCGCCCAAGCGCGACACCATGAATAGATTCTGCAAGCGCTGCGACCACCGAGCCCAAGACAAACAGACTCAGACCAATAAAAATGATCGGCTTTCGACCAAAGCGATCAGATAACCAACCCATAGGGATCTGGAACAGCGCTTGGGTTAAACCATAAGCACCAATGGCAATCCCCACCCATAGCGGAGAGAAATCTGTTAACTGTTGGCCATATACGGCTAACACTGGCATCAACATAAACAAGCCAGCCATGCGTAAAGCAAATAGCAAAGCTAAGGAATATGCGCCACGTTTCTCGGTGTTATTTAAGTGTTCTTCTACAGCCATACCCATCAAATATTCACCAATAAAGAACCGGTAATGCTACCACAAGCACTCTGGGTCAAACCAGCTTAAGATTGTCACCCAGTGTGAATAATTATCCTTAGGATCTACTACGCAATTATCTCAACAATATGTAATACTGGGCGATTTAGCGCAGCATTTATCAGGTAACAATGGACAGTATCGATATTCGAGGTGCCCGCACCCATAATCTGAAAAACATTTCTCTCACTCTTCCTCGTGACAAGCTAATTGTGATTACTGGTTTATCGGGTTCGGGTAAATCTTCCCTCGCCTTTGATACGCTTTATGCCGAAGGGCAGCGACGTTATGTCGAGTCTTTATCCGCTTACGCCAGACAGTTTTTGTCACTGATGGAAAAGCCCGATGTGGATCATATCGAAGGGCTATCCCCGGCGATTTCCATTGAACAAAAATCGACCTCGCATAACCCACGCTCTACCGTGGGCACCATTACCGAAATCTACGACTACTTGCGGCTATTGTATGCGCGAGTGGGAGAGCCTCGTTGCCCTCATCATCATCAACCCTTAGCTGCGCAAACCATTAGCCAAATGGTCGATAAGGTATTTGAAGAACCCAAAGACAGTAAACTGATGTTGCTGGCGCCAATTGTGCGCGACCGTAAAGGTGAGCACCTTAAAACGCTGGAGAACCTCGCTGCACAAGGCTTTATTCGCGCCAGGATCGATGGCGAGGTCTGTGACTTAAGTGATCCCCCAGATCTGGAGCTACATAAAAAACACAATATTGAGGTGGTGATCGACCGCTTTAAAGTTCGTGTCAGTGAGGATTTAGCCCAGCGCTTAGCTGAATCCTTCGAAACTGCCTTAGAGCTTGCCGACGGCACGGCAATTTTGGTGGACATGGACAGCGGAGATACCCGCCAACTATTCTCGGCAAACTTCGCCTGCCCAGTGTGTGGCTACAGTATGACCGAATTAGAGCCGCGAATTTTTTCTTTCAATAACCCCGCTGGCGCTTGTCAGGTCTGTGATGGTTTAGGCGTTGACCAGTTCTTTGATGATAACAAAATCATCCTCAACCCCAAACTCAGCTTAGCGGGTGGCGCGATCCGTGGTTGGGACAAGCGTAATTTCTATTACTACCAAATGTTAAAGTCACTGGCTGCACATTTCGAGTTTGACTTAGAGCAGCCCTTCGACAGCCTCAGCGACAAACATAAAAAGTTAGTGCTACATGGTTCCGGTCGGACCAGCATCGAATTTAAATATATGAATGACCGAGGGGATGTCACGGTGCGCAAGCACCCCTTCGAAGGCATCATTCCAAATATGCGCCGTCGCTATAAAGAAACCGAGTCAAATGCGGTTCGCGAAGAGTTAGCTAAGTTTATCAGTAACCAAGAATGTCCTGGCTGTGGCGGCAGTCGACTCCGCGAAGAAGCGCGTAACGTGTTTATTGGTAGCACCAACCTGCCCGAAGTTAGCCGCAAATCAATTGGTGAAGCGATGACGTTTTTCGGCTCACTGGAACTGGTGGGGCAACGCGCGCAAATCGCCGACAAGATCCTTAAGGAAATATGCGAGCGTTTAAATTTTTTAGTCAATGTGGGGCTTGATTATCTTTCCCTCGAGCGCAGTGCCGACACCCTATCAGGGGGAGAAGCTCAGCGAATTCGCCTCGCCAGTCAAATCGGAGCAGGTTTAGTCGGCGTAATGTATGTACTCGACGAGCCCTCTATCGGCTTACACCAGCGTGATAATGAGCGCTTACTTGCTACCCTGAATCATCTGCGGGATCTGGGCAATACCGTGATTGTAGTGGAACACGATGAAGACGCGATCCGCGCCGCCGACTACATCGTCGATATCGGCCCAGGGGCGGGAGTGCATGGCGGTGAAGTGGTGGCGCAAGGTTCGATACAGCAGATCCTCGACACTCCCGACTCTCTCACCGGTCAATATCTGAGTGGTGTCAAATCAATTGCAATTCCTAAGCTCCGCCACCCAGCAGGAGAAGACTGGTTGAAACTCAACGGAGCCAGCGGCAATAACCTAAAAACCGTCGACTTAGCGATCCCTCTGGGCTTGTTAACTTGCATCACAGGGGTATCCGGCAGCGGCAAATCAACCTTGGTGAACGATACACTCTATAAAATCGCCCAAAAAGAACTCAATGGCGCAGCGGGTGAAGACATCGCCCCCTACCAAAACATTGAAGGCCTCGACAAACTGGATAAAGTGGTGGATATCGATCAAAGCCCGATTGGTCGTACACCTCGTTCGAACCCCGCCACTTACACCGGTATTTTCACCCCGATTCGCGAACTATTTGCGGCGACTCAAGAGTCTCGCTCTCGGGGTTATAAGCCTGGACGGTTTAGCTTTAACGTAAAAGGAGGCCGTTGTGAGGCCTGTCAGGGCGATGGCGTCATTAAAGTAGAAATGCACTTTTTACCTGATGTCTACGTTCCTTGTGATGTTTGCAAAAGCAAACGCTATAACCGTGAGACCTTGGAAATCAAATACAAGGGTAAAAACATCCACCAGATCCTCGATATGACGATAGAGGAAGCCCGGCCATTTTTTGATGCCGTCCCAGTCATCGCCAGAAAGCTACAAACGCTAATTGATGTCGGGCTGACCTACGTCAAACTAGGGCAATCGGCAACCACTCTATCAGGCGGTGAAGCTCAGCGAGTTAAATTAGCCCGAGAATTAAGCAAACGTGATACCGGACAAACCCTTTATATCTTGGACGAACCAACCACTGGCCTACATTTCCATGATATTCAATTACTGCTGGACGTGATCCATCGTTTACGCGACCACGGCAATACGATTGTGGTGATTGAACACAATTTAGATGTGATCAAAACCGCCGATTGGATCGTCGACCTTGGCCCAGAGGGAGGCAAAGGGGGAGGAGAAATTCTTGTTGCAGGCACACCGGAAAAAGTGGCCCAAGAGGCTCGCTCACATACCGCTCGATTCTTAAAACCGATGCTCGCAGGGCATTAAGCCAGAGGGTGGCAACACCCTCCATTTTCAAGGAAGCAAAATGTCGTCTAAGTGGACTCTCGAAGCTTGTTTTAGCTATGTGTTTGCCGTGTTGATGTTCATTGGCATGCACTACTTTCAGCACAATCAAGGTGGCAGTGGCTTAGAGCTTCCTTTTAACTTAGTGGTATGGTGCTTCGCCAGTCTGCTAATTGGCTTGGGTTTACTCAAAGTCAGTCATTCACAGCGTTTACGCTATAACCGCAGCTTGCTAGTGATGCTGTTCAGCACAATATTGTTATGGCTCCCCTTACTCTATCCTAATGCTGAATTTGGCGAGTTTGCAATAGACCGACTCCTCGGCTTAAGCGCTGGCATACTGATTATCTTTTCGATAATGCAACTGGAACTGAGTCGCCAGCACTGGCACCACATTCTCTATTTTATACTCGCAGGCGTACTCATCGAAAGTATCTATGCACTGGTTCAGCTCTACCTACTGACCCAAGGTAACTGGGTCGGTTTTAATGTGAATGCCACCAGAGCAGCCGGAATATTCCAACAGCCCAATGTATTAGGAACCTTTGTTCTATTTGGTTTGTTAGCCTCGGCTTGGCTAATTTCAGAAAAGGCTGTGCGTAGCAAACTACAACAAATTATCGTGTTTGGCTGTTGCTTTTTTGCCGCGTGGGCAGCCATTGTGAGTGGCTCAAGAACGGTGTTGATAGCGCTATTCGCGCTGTTACCTCTATTGTTTCCTTACCTCAAAAATTCCGCAGAACCGCATTTATTACGAGGCTGGTTAATCTGCATCGCCCTCGGTTGTTTAGCACCGGCGCTACCAGAATTGTTGAATGATGGTGTCGCGCGCGACGCTATTGGTGGAGAAACCACCGCTTACCGAGTCACGATGCTTAAGGTGAGCTGGGAACTATTTAAACAACAGCCGTTCATGGGTTGGGGTTACGGTGCTTATGATGGCATTTATCATAATGCGCAAGCGGCATTTAACGCGCAAGGTCTTATCAAGGGCTACCACTTCAATGTTGCTCATCCACATAATGAAATTGCTTATTGGGCCGTAGAAGGCGGATTACTACCACTACTCACCTTGCTATTTCTGGCTGGCTACTTTATCTATAGCATCTTTAAGCAAACATGGACCAAAGCATGCTTTCATCTCGGACTGCTCTTTCCTTGCCTATTACATACCATGACCGAACTGCCCTTCTATCATTCTGCAATCGTTTGGCTACTCTTCTGCTTTTTTGTAAGTAAAATCGCGACCGAAGCAGAAGGCCTTTGCACAAAGCCTTTCCCTGCCAAATTTGCGCCAAAGGTATTTGCTGGATTAATTCCGCTGTTTACCATCTTATTCATGCTCACCGGCTTACAAACCATTCACCACATCAGTACTTTCGAACGAACTGGCTCAAGTGATGTCAGCTTACTTGAGGGGATCATTAATCCTCTGCCCATGCTTAGTCGTTACGAATTTGATGCGATGACCTTCCGACTCAATGCTGCCAGTAAATTGCATTTAAGCGATGAGCTTAAAAATTATTTAAGCTGGTCAGACTCGTTAATGAGACGAAAAACTCGAACCGAAAACTACTACAACAGGATCCAAGCGTTTAAAGCACTAGGCCTCACCAAACAGGCCGAGCAAACATACCAACAAGCCCTATTTATTTATCCAGATACAGAGCGGGTTTCTTTTCGCTACATCTTTGCGATGAGAACCGGAGAAAAAGCGCTACAAGCATATTTAATCTGGAATAAACAACAGCTGAAAGACAAGCCAGATGCAGCGTTGTATATCCATCAAATTAATGGATTAGTGCTTTTAGGACGGATCGATGAAGCACTTCGAGTGCAACAACAAGCAAGCCAACGACTACCAAACGAATTGAAGCTGCGAAACATTCCAAGCCTAAAGCCTTATACCAAGCCAATGGGTTCATCATGACCGCCGCTCAGGGTTGATGGTTACGCTCATAAAAAGCATGTCTGCTGGCGTTGTTAACCGCAAGTGAGTGGAAAAGTCATTTTGTGAAATATGCGCAAGCGGGAAAATGGGAACCTAGATGCAAGATAAAAAAACTCAGACCTATCAGAAAAGCAGGTCTGAGTTTATGTTCAGCTCAGCCTTTGATGAGGCTGAACCAATGGCGTAAAATACTAGTTAAAGTAGTACTTGGCCGCTTCAAAACCTTCTTTACCCCAAATTTGCTCAACAAACTCAGGATGATCGATGAAAGGATTACGGTTCCCTTGGAACTCAAACACTTTCTCGTTACGGTCTTTCTCTCTTTGACTAACCGGATCTTGTTGATGCCAGCGCATCATCATTTCCACAAACCAACGACGATAAACCTGGTCAGAGCTATTTTGCTCAAACACCGCGTAGGTCTCATCGCTTTGCTCGTACCAGTCATCACTCTGGTTGGCGACGTTGATCACATCTTCATAACGAGTCGCCATATAAAAATAAACTCGCGCAATATCCCCTTTAAATTCATCAATGGGTTCAAACACCGCTTGAGTATAACCCAGCTCATCATGCCCCATACCGCGCTTCGAACCATTTTCAGAAGTGAAATTCACGGTAGACGGATCCACTTCACCGTAAGGTAGGTTGCCACGTATCCCATTAACGTAACCATCGGTTGCATACAAATTATTTACATCGGAATACATCGGATAACCGTCATCAAACCAGCTTTTGGGCATCACATGCTCACGGTTATAACAATCGCCTTCACCTTTATAATTACCACACTGATCGTCACCAATGGTGTAATTGTATGGATCAGCGCCATTTGGCACCTCTGAATAGATATCTAGAATTGAAGCATCTTGCTCATAATACTTATCTTCTGAGCCACCTAGCGCAAAAAAGTCCCAGACGCCGCTATAACTCTGCTGGTTGTAGCCTTGTTTGATAATGCGATGCAAGGCGGTTTTGAGTAAGTAACCATCGAGCAAATCGGCATCGGCATAGTAGCCACTGAGTTCTTGCTGATAAGTATTTTGGTAATCGCCTGCTACAAAGGTTTGACTCAAGAGGTCGGTAAACTCACCAAAGTCGCCGTTATCACTAAGAATAAGCTGATTAGCCACATAGAGTTCAATATTACCTTCACCGTAGGAACAACAAAGCCCATCGTTCCCGGCATCTTTAAAATCGATTCGGTAACCACCGGGGTCAAAACCAAGGTCGATGTCATAATGGGTACTATTCTCGTAACCACTACCAGAGGCCACCACTTCTAGACGACTGTTGGTAATCGTCCAACTCAACTCCGATGCATTGCGATCGGTATTGATGACCAAACGAGCATCAATTTTACTTTCTTGGTCGTTAGACCCGCAGCCTGCGAGTAATAGCGGTGCTGCAACTAAAGCTATTTTAAAAATATTCATAATCATCCTTTCCAGCAGTAAACAGCAGAACTGTTTACTGCATTATTCCTTATGATTGGAGCGAAGCGGTTCTGCGTCGAAAAAGCAGTAAACTCAACATGCTTAGCAATACCCATGGGCCACTAGAGCCTGCACTGGAACGTTCACCAAAACTACCCGTTTCGGTGACCGTTGAATGTTGTTCTGTGACCTGTGCATCGCCGTAATAACTCTCTGCCACAAAATCACCGACAACCACCGCTTGGAAGGTATGAGCAAGCCAACCTTGAGTAATCTGTTGCTCCGTCAGTTTGATATGCGCGACTTGTGATTGCGTCACCACACCATTGCTGTTCATATCGGAAACCACTAAGGAAACTTCATCACCAACGGCAATAGAACCAACTGCCAGCTTGGTTAAGTCCATCACCGCTTGATAACCTTCACTCGCGATTGGTGTTGCTGCAGCAGGCATGTTGAGTGGCGACTCAGGTAAAGCAATCATCGCCCCCTGAGCAAGCGCAACCACTTCGCCATCCCCGTCAATAATATCTAGACTGAGCAGCGCCGGATCATGGTCAGAAGAACGATACGGATCGGCAAATTTTGGCAGGCTTCCTGTATACTGGCCTTCATACTGGAACAACGTTGACTCTGCTGAGTTAATGTTCCAGTCGGCGGCATCCTTCACATAGGCCCGCAGGTCTGGCGAGATCAGAATATGATCGAGGGTACCAACGGTTTCGTTATAGGAATAACTAATGGTTTCGGGATGTAGCTCTGGCACAATATTGATGTAGCCATAGCTGTGATCAATGACTTCACCTGCGTTACCGGTAAGTTCCTCACTCCCCACCTTCACATTACGTCCAGCCTCAACAGCGTAACCCGCAGGGGCGCTATTACGATTAGTGAGTACTAACAACGGGTCTTCTTTGGCATAGGCATTTAAGTCACCAATAATCACCTTGTAACCATCATAGTTCTCTAACTGACGACCTAAATAGTCTGCCGCTGCCGTACGGAAGTGCTCACAGTTGCCCTGCAGATCATCATCTTCTACGGCGTACACCGTATGGCCATTTTCATCCACCGACTTAGCCTGCAAATCTTCCCAGCAAGTACTGCCTTTCGATTTGAAATGGTTGACCGCAACCGACAAAGTTTTTTCCCTTGGACCATTAATTTGGAAGGTTGGGATCAAGCTGTCACGCATATACTTGGTGGTTGGACGGAAGTCTTCAAAATCGCCATCAAAATACACAGGATAATCTTCAGCTGGAACAGCCTGACGAGGCATATTCAAAATGTCGATCTTATCTAGACCCACTTTCGCTTTGCGATAAATAACCATGCTGGTAATCGCATCGGTACCGACATATTTAGCACCTTCAGGCTTGGCTATCACGTATTGTTTCGCTGCCGGTAGCTTCTCATTCAGTGCTTTTACCAAATCAACCACCGCCGAGTCGCTGTCAAAACCGTTGTTTTCGATTTCCATCAAACCAACGATATCCGCATCTAAACCTAGAATTGCAGCCACAATCTTAGCGCGTTGAACTTCAAACTCCTCTAGCTCGGTTGCACCACGATTATCTTTCAAGGGATTTTCGTCACCACCGAACGGCGAGTTGAAGTAGTTGAGCACGTTCATGGTGGCAATGCTTAAGTCACCGCGTTCCACATCGGGAGCCGGTGTTCGGTCAGGAATATGGCTATAGGTAAAGTTGCTGTTATCAAGCTGATTGGTGACAAAGAAGCGATAAGCGCTATAAGAATAGGTAATGACTCCCTCAAAACCATCTAGATTAGCTCCAATTCGTAGATAGCTGTCACTGGTACCAGTGCCATCATCGCGACCAAAATTGGGGAACCAAGGCACCACGCCATTCGGCGCGCTCTGAAAACTTTCGATATACAATTGGCGCTGCGCATTACTCTTTACTTCCGCCTCTGCGTCCGCACTTCCTGGCGTATATTTCTGGGTTGGCTGGAACAGCAACCCACTATGCGCGGCAATCATATTGTTACGATAGGAGTCGTAGTCAAAACCGAAGGTTCGTGCCACAACAATATCTGACTCTTGGTCAAGCTTGGTCAACATCCCTTCGTAACGCTCGTAAGTATCCTGTACCGACACATCACTATCCAGCATTCGCAAAGGCGTCGCTGCAATCTCACCTGTAGCACCAGTGACAAAGCTCAGATCGTAGCCTTCAGACTGCTCGGGAAGCAGCATAGTCCAACCATAAGACTCGGTGACTTTGGCGTATACTTCGACTTCGTCACCCACACTCAGATCCTGACTCTCAGCACTACCACTATTAATTAAGGCCGAAACGGAACCTTTCACAAAAATACCGTCAGAGCTTAGAGGATCACCGTCTCCGCTCTCATCTTGAATGAAATACCCCTTCGGTAAGTCATTCCCCAAGGCTCCAACCTGAACAGCGGTCACAACTCCTTTGACTAGATACACATCTTGTGAGGTAAAACTCCCGTCTTCAATCATGGGCGAACGGCTACCCGTCCCTTGCAAGGCCATAATTGTACTAGCGGTAAAGTCACCTGCAGCTGGTGCTGTCGGTGCTGGCGGCGCGACACAGCTATCGTCGGCCGCATTAAATTGGCCAATATTACTAATATCGTCTTTTGCTAAGACCTTCCACTGCCAATCGACATAAGTCGCGCTCGGCGTAAGATCACAGCGTTGTAGGGTGACGTCTTTGTTATATGCTAAATCGTACAGATCGCCCACAACATCGATGGCAACATCGTTATGCAGCAGTGCAACACCATCATCACCGTTATATTTCACTAAGTATGAAGTCGATGTTACGTCAGCTAAGCTGAGCAAAGCATCACCGGCATCTTTATTCGCAATTACCCAGACTGCATTCGGCTGTAGGGTAACACCACTTAAGTCGTAGCGATTTTGCCATTTATTTTGGAACTCGCTGGCTAACTCATAACCGGTAAGTGTGACAGCACTGGTTCCGCTGTTAGCAATTTCAATGGCCTTATTGTTACTCGAGCCTTCTACCACTTCAGATATATAAATATCGGCGTGGGATAGCATGGGTAACAAAGCCGCCATCATTGCAGGATAATAAAACTTCTTCATGTTTCTCTCCGCAAGAGATATGACTTAAAGAATGCTTAACTTATGACGCATCCTTCCTCAACTAACGTCCTGCTGCCTGATACAAGCAGGGACAAGTGACAGACTAGAACCAGTAATACACTTTGCCGTAGCCGTAGCTACCTTGCTCGCCACCAGTCACAAACTCGGTTTTCAGCACGATATTGCGGCGGTACTTATAATTCAGACTGATCGCAACCCAAGAGTCATCAACCCAGGTACGAAAGCCGTCATCGCCCATATCTCTGTTCTCGGTATCAACATCAACGATGGAGTAAACCAGATTGGTTTCAATTTTATCGGTGATGTCATAACCAATTGATGCAACATAAGTAAGCGCATCTTTCGAATCATAACCTTGCTCTTCTTCACGGTCGGATAAAGATACCAAACCACCGAGTCGAACTGGACCAACCCAGCCTCTTGCGTGTACTGAATAGATCTCACCACGTTGGTCAACGGTTTCTGCGCCAAGCAATACGTCAACCGAGTCATTAAAGTAACCGAGGTAACCATTAATCACTTCGCCTTCGCGAGAGTCTGTTTTGTAGTTATCCCAGCCTTGAGTTGAATAAGAAATACCGTATTTAAAGTTATTAATACTGCCGCGGTATTTAGCGGTACTGTCCTGATCACCGGCTTCGCGAACTTCTGCGGCACCATCCACTGAGAAATCACCCATTTGATCGTAATGGTCATAGGCAGTATCAGTGCGGCCAAGTTCTATTTTATCGCCGTTTTCAAACTCCCAGCCAACATAGGCCTTATCTAACACCTGCTGGAATTCGTTTTTGGTCGTCCAAGGCGTACGCTCATAATCGAAATCAATATGAGCGAAAATCTGCCCGGTTTTAACCACGAAGCCAAAAGACATAAACGTATCATCGGAATAAAAGCTATCGTAGTCCCACTTTTCACCGTTATCGTTGTAGTCCTTCCCTAAGTAGCCGCCGACTTCAAAGCTGCCAATAAGATCAATGGAATCACCATCTTCTCCCTGATAAATGGTGGCCGCATTTAAGCTGCCCGCCGCAAATAGTGAGCAAATAAGTAAAGATAGATTTGAACGTTTCATAGTAACTTCCTGTTATAAAGTTGTCCTTTGAATGGACGAGCAAGCCCGACTACCTTGAGTAAACAAGGAAGCGCGAGTATGAATAAAAGACTGATTTGAGGGCGGGAGTTAAACCGCCCAAGCTAAATGTAAAGAGGCTTTAGTTAACGCTGAGACACTTGCCGGAGTCACGAGCGGGAAACACAGTATTGAGAGTGGTGTTTAACTGTTCCCAGTCTGCAGCCATTTTGTCGGCCTGAGCTTGGGTAAGTACGCTGCCGAATTGTTGTTCACGTAGATGTTCAACACGGGTGTAATGAAATAAACTCACGTCAACGTCTTTGCTGTCTTTATAGGCAGCATCAACATTTTTTATGTTTTTCGCGGAGTCATCAATAAATATAATCTTATCGAAGCTGCGGCCTGTCTTTTTGAGGATGTATTCAAGCATGGTGCCTTTGTTCATCCCAGTGGTCATCATCACACCCTTGGCATAACTCAGTTCACGCTTAGTGACTTCTCGATAGACCGGAGACGTTTGCCCTGCTGGTGCTAAGGCGGTCACATTGAAGTCAATTCCCTTATTGAGTAATTCGCGCTCGGTGGCCGCACGATACTTTGGTGAGCGAGAAGTCAAAGCCATCATGGTATAACCGTCTTTTTGCCACTGACTAATAAGACTAGGGACAGACTCTTCGGTCAACACCTGAGGGTTCAATTCATATAACAGACCAATGGTGTCTTCAAAAAGACAAGCCACCTTTTGCTCTGCCGCAGGTTTGACCGCTAATTTACCACGCTGCCATTGATACCAAATATCGCCACCGAGATCGACACTACTGGTTAAAATCGTGTTATCGATATCCATCACGATAAGCGTCTTGTCGACCGGGTACTGCTTTAGTTCGCTTGCAACTTTAGAAGTGATATCTGCATAACTATTTAAATCGATAACTTCAGTGGCTGCGACTGTCACTCCTGAAGAAAATAACAATGCCGCACCAATTAAACACAATTTGCTGTTCATTTGTTCGATTTCCCTAAAATTTTGGAGTGATTGTTTAGTCAAACACCCGTACATCCATTACTAACCAAATGCATAAAAACTCAAGTCAATATTATGTTTAGAGCTTTTATACAACTATCCTATATCTCCTTCTTGTTAATGAAAAGTAAGCAATACCACCCATTAACGTGATACAGATCACACTTCTAACATTAAGCTGAGCTTACGTATATTTTGATATAGAGCATCTTAATCACCAGATACAGCAAGCAAAAAATGTAAAGCGATTTAATATAAAAATTAAGCTCACGGTCAAATTTACAACCAATCATCACCAATAATGTTGATATTGAATTATATTCGTTTTATTCCCTTATGAACGATATAAGTCCATAAAAATAAAAGTTGCTGCTTAGCTGAACTAGCGGCTGAATCAAGATTTTCTTTTCAGGCGTAATTTCTAAGCAGCCCAGCCCTACAAAATATTCAACTTACTTTAGAGTCAAAGCATTTCAAAAATCATTCAGGATCTAAATACCCAATCCTCAAGATCAGAATCCTCGGTGAAATTTGATGCACAATTTAGTCAAATTCACTTGGCGATATGACTAACAAAATAGGCTCACTCATCGATGTGGTTTGTCTGTTATAAGAACGCCATAACGAAACGCATAAATAAGCCTATCCGTGAGGATAGGCTTTCTCTCAATAGGCACCTGACAATATCGAACCGACTTTCACATAGGCAATTTCAGGCATAAAAAAAGCCTACCCGTAAAGATAGGCTTTCTCTCAATAGGCACCTGACAATATCAAACCGACTTTCACATAGGCAATTTTAGGCATAAAAAAAGCCTATCCGTAAGGATAGGCTTTCTCTCAATCGGTGTCTGGCAATATCCAGCCGACTTTCACATGGCTTGTTCATGAACATCGGTTCGCCTTGGCTGCCCTTGCTAAATGAACCTATCTAAGATAAGTAACCATTGAAACTGCTATAAATGCGGGAGGATCCGAAAACGGGCGGGAAAATTAGGTTCCAAATGTTAAAGCTCGTTTCACTATGTGAAAATAACATGTATTTTCATGGAGCCAATCCTTTCACTCTATTTAGCTTCCATGTTAATGTCTAATACATCAACTAAGTTACAGAGTAACCATACCTGTATACCCATCGTATGGTATACATTCCAAATCAAGCATGAGTAATTATTGATGATCATAAAAATTGAAAAAAATGCTGATATTGTTACCTATCAGTATGATGATAGTGTCCAAGGAAATATCCCAGATATAACAAGTGATACAACGACAGCCGCCAGTGTTGCAAATAGTTTATTTGCGGGAATTCCGACTACTGGCATTTGCACCGATACAGCTCCTCTAGATTACACTCTATACATCAATTTAAATGCAATATCAGAAATAAGAGTCTTAGATAATTTCGATAATATGTATGCACTCTCAAACGCCTTAACTGAAGGCTGTACCAAAGTTATCGTATTTGGCCGCGGATTGCAGAGTACGATAATAGCTTTTAATAAAAACTCCGAGCATGAATATCTAAGGTTAAAGCAGGAAATAGATAAGGCCTATTCAACAGCCAAAGAATAATCGGCATGGTGAAACTAAGTAGCAAACTCTGCTTGAAAAAACAGAAAATAATTGATGATGTGCAAAGGAACGGTTCTCAACATACCAAATATGATATCAAAATGCTGCAAGCCACCGGACGAAGTAAAGTTCTGTCAGTGAAATTGAATCGCCAATATCGTATATTATTTATACGCGGCGCTACAAACTGGACTCACTTTAAGACTGTCGACAGAAAAGATTTAAAGCATGAAGCACGCAACATCTGAGAACATGCTTTTTACTACCCCCCAAACAACCCTAGCTGCATTTTGTCTTTGATGCGCTTTTGCATTTGTTTGGTTACGGAGTAGATCCATTGTTCGGATACACCGTATTTTTTGGCTAAAAATTTGTGATTCTTGCCATTAAACTCGCGGAAGATGGAATGGTGAAGTAAGGCCGTTTCGAGTTCTTTACCTTTGGGGATGTAGAGCGTTTCGCCGCCGTAAGCTTTGCGAATATGGTCAACCACGCTGTTGGCCAGTTCCGAAGCTTGTTCTTCACTGAGCGTGGTCATTTGCGTCAAGCCTTCACAAAGGTGCGCTTGTATATCCAACAAAAAGGTGGCGGTGCGCTCTTTTAAGTCTTCGGCTATCAGCTTATCGATGTTCATCCTTGAACACCTTCCTTATGTATAGAAAGGATTTTGCTCAAACTCTGGTAAGCGCGTTCCAAATCCGCTTGGTTCACCTTGCTCAAGTTCTCCAACACTTCTCGTTCTATCCGCTCAATTTCGCAAAGTTCTTCCTTTATATAGGCAGCATCCGGTAATTCCTTCATTAATACAGGTACAACCTTAAGCAATTCACGGCGATGCCACTGCTTTAGCTGCTCAATCAACTGATGAACCACACCACTTGGCAACCAATCCAGCTTATCAATCGGCTGAGGCAGCAAGGGCTTGGCAGCAGTCAGCGCCCAGGCTTCAAAAGCCGCATCACTGCGATCACGTAAAGTATTCAGCTGCGCCAGGCTTACCCATACTTGCTTCAACTTTTGCAGTTGGTTAGTCGGCATGGGCTTAGTCTGCTTGGTTTTTGCTTGCAGCTTAAAACCATGTTGTTTCATAAACTCCAACACCTTCACCAAATCGGCAATGCCCATATCTTTCAGCGAATCCTTCCCCGTTAGTTCGCTTAAATTACTGCGATAACTCGACTCGTCCATTTTCAGCTGAGTCTTAGCCAGGTTGATCACCTTTATATACCAGTGTCGAGGGCGATAACTTTGCTTCATCATGCCCCCTACAGCTTACTAATATCTAAAGAGAGTTGTTTGAACTTATCGTTCGTCCCCATTTCGTACAAACGTAAATAGCTACTGGTGCCAGTAATTTGGATAGAATCAGCCAAGGCCTCCATCGCCAGCTGCCATTGGTCATCATCAATATTTAACTGGCGCAGCCCAAGCACCTCATTTACATCAATATGGCCCTGCTTATTCACTCGAAACGCATGCTCAACCAAGGCGCGAATATTGTCATTGGCCCCCTCGGCGCACCAACGTTCAATACACTGGTCCAACAAAGCCTTAGCCGCTTGAATGCGTTCATCAAATACTCGATGTTCACCAATCGCGCGCACCAGCTTATGTTTACCATCAAAACTTAGTAGCGTTACATTGCCTTTGGTTCCACCAAACTGCACCCCGTATTCATTGGCGCTTAAGTCTACAAAATCAGCAATGGCCGCCATGTATTTGGCTTTAAAACTCGCCATTTGTTGCTGCAATAATTTCGCCTCACGAACCACTTCTTGCACCAGCTCATCACGCAAGCTATCAATCGGTCTTATTTGAGCTTCCGCCACCAAATGACCAGCGGCATTAAAGCGATAACCCTCTGGAATTGTTGCTACATCATTCATATTCAGCCTCACAATTGAGTTGTTTAAGCTCTGCCACACAACTAGGGCAGCTCACGGTATTGTCTTGGTCATCGGTTAATACTCTGCGCCAGCCGCGCAGATGTAACACTTGCATCGCGCCATGTTCTGAAACCACATTCATCCCGCTCACTTGCTCTTCGCGTCCACAGCAAACACATGCCGCGCTTAAGCTCAGCTCTAAGCGAATATCCGATAAATCAGCGGTCAATCTCTGTATTTGAATCGCCATCCCTAAGCGCTCCATTCCACTAAACAACCTTTATATACGGCCGCTAAAATCCGTTGAGGATCGCCCCCCAGGCAACGGGGCGTAATCGCCTCCGCACCTTTAGGGGCCAAGTGTTGTGGTGGGCGTTCTATTTGAATGCGTGGCCGAGCATTGCCCAGTTGCATATCATTTATTTTTAAACCCAGAGCATCCAAGCCTTTCACCGCGTTCAAAGCCTTACTCAAGCGCTCACTAATCACCTCATTGCTTCTCGTCATCTCACACCTCCTGCAGCATCAGCTGCTCCGTCACTTTGCTTTCGTGAATGGCAGCCGCGATGTTCAGCGCGCGGATCACCACACTGTTTACTTTAAGCGGATAAGAACGATCTTCCATTTCGTCGCCCTGAGCCGAATTAATCCCCAGCTTGCGCAATAACAAACACTTACCACGAATGGCTTTCAGTGCGTCCTCCTCAAAAATACTGCTCACATCCATGCCCACACGCTTAAACTTATGTTGCACATAGGCCGGAATATCAAAAGCCAGAGGCGCAACATGGTATTGAGCACAACGCAGTGAAAATTCACGCACGTAATCACCCCCCAACTTATGGCGTAGCTCCGGTTGGCCAATCAACACCACACCCATCACCCGCTGAAAACCGCTGGTCAATTCCCACACCCGCTTAATAAGCTTGATCACATCGCGCGGCAAATCATGCGCTTCATCAATAATCAAAACATGGCGATGGCCGTTTTCAGCACTCTCAATCAGAGCATCTTCAATTTTGGCGTCGCGTTCTTCACCATTCATCCCCGCACAATTAAGCTGCAGCTTGCGGCAAATCGCGCTGCTTAGGCCCTCGGCGGTAATCTTCTTACGGTCGATACGGCGAGGCTCAATCACTACCAAATCGGGATTGTTCTGTGCCATGCGGTGCAAAAACAAATGTTTCAGAATGGTTTTACCGCTGCCACATTCACCAATCACCGCCAACATGCTGCCCGCACTGGCGGCGGTGGTAATTTCTTCCAGCAACTGGCGATTTTGCCGGTTTAAAAACACATCCCCCTCAGCACTGATCTCATTCTGAAACGGGTCACGACTAAACTTAAAAAACTGTTTGGCTTGCTCACTTAACATTTCTGGCTCCCAATATTCTTCTTCATCCCTTGGCACCGCATCATCAGTAACCACCGGCTTCCATATTCCTTTCAACTGGGCCTTGGTTGCCCCTGCATCACTCAGCGCTTGCTCAGCCTTACTTTTTAATTGCTTGGCATCAGCTCTTACTGGCCACTGTTGATAGTTAATAATTTTGCTTAAACCGGCTGGACTAATCCCCATCGCTCTGGCAACACAAGCCTGGCTCACCGGTAACATCGCTAACAATTGGCCCAAGGCCAAACATCTACTCACGTACAAACTCCTTATTTAATTGCGCGTAAGGGGTGAACGGCGGCCAAAATCCCTTGTGCCACTTGTTCAACAATCGAAGCAAGCTCGCTCTCGGCCACACTTCCCAAGGCTTTTAAATGGCTGGCCTCAGCAGGCTCAAGCGGTCGATGCAAAGCGGCACTCACTTGCTTGCGCAGGTTTAAGTTATCCAGCATCACCACATCTTCTTCTGGCTTGGTGAATTCAGGCACTTCCACCTGCTCACCCTGCGGCTTCATCGCTACGGGTTGGTTGATGTCTTTCAAATGAGAATGGGCATTCAAACTGCCATGAAAGGGCGCAAGCTTTTTCTGCTTGGCTTTCTTGATCTCGTCATCGCTCATGTCTGGGTAAGCTGCGCGCTCTGCCGCCTTGCGCGCGCTATCGGTCACGCTATCTGCCTTCGCTTTATGCGCTTCACCAATCACTGGCGCATCTAACCTAAAGCCAGCGTCATCCATCATCAGCGCCTGCACCTCATGCCACATCAAACCTTCGGGCTGTTTAATACCAACCAAAATAGCCGCGCTATCACCCACCAGCAGCGGTGAAACTTGCACCTTCAACCCCACATAAATACCTTTTAAATCGCCCACGTCATAAGGTAATGAACGGCCAGCCACCGGATGGTCAATCGTCACCGTTAGGTTGGGTTTCACCACGCGGGTTTGCGACTCTTTGCGTAACAAATAACTACACACCTCTGCGGGTGGCAATCGCCGATAATACTGCTGATTTTCAGGCCGCAAAATTTGCTGCCACACACTTAAGCGAGCTTTTTTATGGCGGGTATGTAACGAGTTATAACCGGGGATCAAATTGGCGTTATAAGCATCTTGCCAAGCCTCTACACTGGCATTAAGTTCAGCAACACTATTCACAGGCTCAAGCAAAATGCGGCTTTCAAAGGCCTTTTCAACAATGTTATTGGCCACTTCCACCGCCCCTTTGGCGCGGGCATTTTTAGCCTCGTGGGTAATCAACGCCACCTTTAAGCTTTGGGTAAAGTTAATAATCCCCTGGCCTTGGTTAGCGCTGCCTTTATCGGTATAAAGTAGTTGGCACAGGCCTATTTGTTCCCAAGCCCACAACAAAAACTGGTAATTCAAGGCCTGGCTCTCGCCTGCCGCCTCAAAGTAGCGGGTTTTAATCAAACCGCTGTAGTGGTCCACTAGCACATAACGCCACACCCGCAGGTTTTTAATCTTGTCCAAATTGGCGGGTTTGTTTTTATAGAAGTCGTCATAGTCGGCAAACTTCTGGCGCTTGCCTTTGCCACCAGGCGGGTAATACAACACGCATAACGAAGGATCCAGTAAATGCACATGGTTCGGGTGCAAACTACGCAAGGGCGTATGAGCGTTTACCGTGCGCAGGCTGGCAACATTTAAGTGTCGCTCTTTTAATACCCGCCGCAACGAACTTGCGCTTAAACATTGGTGCCCATTCGCCACCAATACGCTACGTGCGGTCGTAGTATCCATAATTTGTTTACCGTTCGCCCTCGCACCAGTCGCTAACATCGCCCCAGCCATGGCAATGGTATCTTCATCCATCGCCGTGCGACCGGCATCGTTACGTTGCTTGCGGCCACTTTGCCAACCTAACTTATGTAACTCTCGGTAGAGGGTGTCGCGGCTTACCCCAAACTCATTTAAAGCCGCTTGAATAATCGCCCCTTTTTGGCCGTGGCCAGCCTTATTTAGGCGCTGCGCGTAGTCATGCAATAATTGCTTATTCATGCTCTCCCCCTAACCGCGCGGCGTCGTCCACTTGCTCTAAGGCCTTACTTAAAACCGTCTCGCGCGCCACCGCAAAGTCTTGCTCCAAGCGTATGTTCTCGCCCATCGCCAAGCTTGCCAGCTCCAACACAGCCTCGGCTAAACGTTCGCTGGCAAGGTCTCGGGCGCGCTCATCTATTTCGCCCATGCTTAACAAGTTGTCGCCCAATTCACGCAGCTGCGCGACCCCTTGCGCCGCTAAAGATCTCGCCCCAGCAATGGCCACGGTGAGGTCTTCCAACTCCTGCTCCCAAGGCTTAAGCTTGAATTTGCGCTGCTTCAAGGCGTCAATTTCTTGCTGTTTATCGGCATTCAGTTCACGAGCCGCATTCAAGTCGGCCTGGGCATCGTTTAATTGCTGGCTCAGCTGTTGCTTTTCGGCATCCGCCTGCTCGCTCAAATCGGCAATCAGCGCTTTAATTTCGGTTTTATCGGCCCCAGCTAAGGTTTTATCAATCAAGGCTTCACGTTCAGGATCGGGTAGTTTGCGTAACTGGCGTAAATCGTTGCGGCCAATGCCCACTTTCTTCGACGCTTGATAAAACGCCTCACCAAAGCATTCCAGGTTTTGCAACTTTTCATCTAAGGCCCGCTTCGCCACACCAATCTTAAACTGGCAACACTCTTCCCAGGTTTGCACAGTTTGTATCTCGCCACTGTCATCGCTATAGGGCAACCCCAAGTAGCCTTTATTTTCTTTTAGTTGTTGAGCAATTCGCAGCATCGCCAGCTCATTCATCTTCATATTAAAATTGAAGGCTTCTAATTGGCCCAACGACGTGAGTACTTCACCTTTTTCTATTAATAAGCGTTCGGCTTTGTATATTTCTTGCTGCTGCGCCTTGCTTACGGTTAATGCTTGATCGGCCACGGGCTTACCTCATAATTGAATAATTGTGAACGTCTTGTGCTAGCCGCTGTTGCTCGCGGCCAAGGCCATCCCGCACCGTATTTGCCAGCTGCACCGGTTTATGCGCCAAGCGCCAACGTTTCGGGTTCGCGGGGCAAGTCTCTATCCAGCCCGCATGCTCTAAGTTCGCTAACATGCGGGTCACGTTGGCCGAGCTCAGTTGTAAATTAATGGCCAATACGCCTGGGCTAAGGCCCTCTATTTCATGGCCTGCTAAAGCTTCAATCATCACTAAACAGCGCTGTACCTGGTCTGAAATATAAGTACTCATCGAATCACCTCCTCGCCATTGCGCATGGCAAAATCACCTAAATCCGGTTGCTGTTGGTGGCTCACCTCTTCACGCTGAAAAGCCAGCTCTTCAATCAGCTTCATCAGGCGATCACGGGTTTGCTCTACCGCTTGCCGCCCCTCATAACACAGCGCCAAATTCACCAAGGCTTCATTGGCAAAAATATTCAGTTCGCTCAATTCCATTTGTTCCGCCTTACGGCCCGTCGGCATTGGCACCAACAAATAGCCCTGCGAATGCGCTAAATACTGGGTCACAATCGGCGCACCACAAATTGATTCAAAGGCAATCAACTGATTCACCGGCATCGAAGCATCACTCAAATATTTGTAAAGTGAATCGCTGGTCTTTCCTAATTGGTCGGCAATCCGCTCTACGCTTAAGCGGCGCTGCTTGCCATATTCCTTCGTCAGTTGCAGCGCATGGCGTAAATTGTGTGGGTATTGCTTTTTCCAATTGATCCTTGGCATTAGAAATCCTCTCTTAGCTCCAGTTTCCAAAACAAACACTGGCTTGGAAGGCAGCAACGGTACTAGCCTTAAAACCAGTCAATAAGCGGCGGAGCATCATCATGTTCAACATCATTAACTGGCTAAGCGTTGTTGTAGCTCTTCTAACTTGGCGTCGCGGGCATTGCCTCTGGCGGGGCGAGCGTAACCATCGGTGTACTCGGGCATATCGGGGAAAACTTCGGCGATTGGGCGTTCTAGCGCTTTGGCAATTACGCCAGCAACATTGCGGCTTTTATCGCGACGATTAATCACATTGGTGAAACCGGTCCGGCATAAGCCACTGGCATCGGCTAAAAGGCGAAGGGTGTAACCTTTTTGATAAAGTTCGTTTTTAATTTCTTCTGAAGTCATGGTAAGTTACTCCATAGTTGGTTTGTAATCGTGTTGGCGCACGGTTCATTTAATGTACAGGTTTAGATTATACGCAGAATTCTGCGTAGTCAATATAAAATATGCAGAATAATTCATATTCATTTCGAATACGTGAAGAACGTGAGCGTTTAGGTTTCTCTCAAACCGAGTTTGCTGCCATGGGTGGCGCATCCTTGCGCTCGCAACAAAGCTGGGAAAAAGAAAGCGCATTTCCCAATATAAAAATGTTACAAGCCTGGGCAGATCAAGGGGCCGATATTCTCTATATCGTTACGGGGCAACATTTAAGCAAAGCAGAGCAAGTCGAAGAGCAGGTTCATCAGGCCTACCAGTGGGTATTTAAATTTGCCGACAAGCTCAATGCGCGTGAACACTTAACTGCAGACTTAGCCAAAGAGCTGGCCAAAGAAATTTACGAGTTCTTACAAGATGACGAGATGAGCGCTAGCAACATCCTCGATTTTGTCGGGCGTTTTGAACAAAAATTACGGGCCGCTTAGCTTACAAGGATAAGGATCGAGATCTTGGGTTTTGGACTACGACTACGCAATAAAAGAACCCGTTTAGGCCTAACCCAAGAGCAATTCGGAGCCTTCGCAGGGGTAAAAAAGAACGCCCAATCCCATGACGAAATCGAAAAACGCTACCCCAACATTCGCTACCAACAAGCCATTCACGCCCATGGTATCGATGTTTTGTATGTTATATCAGGTGAACAAACACCAAACAATGAGCGCCTCGCGCCACAAACAAAAACTTAACATACTGATTATTAAATAATATTTTTTTGCTGTAGGCGCAGCTGCGCCCATTAATGAGGGATGATGTATGGATAAAAACCCGAAAACTCAACTAATGGAACAAGCCTTAGAACAAGTAGGTGAAAAGCTGCTTGCTAACAAACCTGCAGCAACAAAAACCACCAACCAAGTGGTCAACAATTACGGCACGGTGAATCAGTTTGAAGCGGGCAGTATCCCCTCAGGCACCATCCTTAATTTTGGCCCAAGCATTCCGCTTAAAAAGTAGCAAGGCGTATCACTGGTGAAGGAGTTGTAATGAACACCGTGAATAGAAACTTTGGCGTGGTAAATCAAGCAGAAAATATCACCGTGATTAGCTGTGATCCAAGAATAGAAGCGCCCAAAATATCGGCATCCCAGGGGCAAGAGCTTAAAGAGTTAGTTAATCGCATTCTGGCGCTACAACCGCACCATAGCCCAGTGCCAAGTTACAAAGTATGGGATAAGCTCAACGACCACTGTAACGCCGTACCGTTAGCCAACGGCGCACGTTACAAGAATATTCTCGCCGATGATTTTTATAAGGCGAAAGCTTTTTTGCTGGAATGGCAGCTCGACCAACAAAGCCAACGCAAACACAAATTACCCAAGCTAAAAAAGTGGTGGTTTTGGTAACGCAGGCTCAAACAAGGTCAAGGAGAGACAATGAGTGATCCTAAGCAAGCGTTTAGTATGTTATCCAGTTGCATTATCCTGCTACTGGCAACGTTGCTCAGCCCTGGCGATGCCAAAGCCACCATTTATCAATGTGGCGACAACAGCTTTCAGCAAACGCCGTGCGCGTCGGGGCATAGTCAAACCATTGAAGTAGACCCGCCTCAGGCTTCGAGTACTCCAAACGCCGCCGCTAAAAATCGAGGCGATCTTGCGCTGCAGTACAAGTATCGAACCGCGATGATCCAACATAAAATCATGCCAGGCATGACCAAGAAGCAAGTGCTTCGGTCTTGGGGAACGCCCACCAAAAAGAACGATAGCTTTTTACAAGGCGTCAGTCGCTCACAATGGGTATACGAGCGAGGGAAAAATGGGTCCCAGAATGTTTACTTTAAGGGAGAACGCGTCACGGGCTGGAATTAATCAAGCGGATAAATAACAAAAATTAAATTATTTTGATATTAGAGGATCTGGTATGAGAGAAGATAACAACAGTTGGCCAACGAAAGACTTCAATTCCAGCCCTCAAGCGATTAATTTCAAAAATCACGAAATAGTTTGTTTTTCCAAAGCCACACATAGGACATTCGCTAGGTGGTATTCCTTATTCCACCCTTTTAAATCTGCTCATTTGCGCCATGACTTATCTTTTGAGAGACTCGCGACTCATGCGTTTGATAGTTACTACGTATCCGACATTTATAATCGTAATACAGAGATATTTACTTCAATTATTACCAAAACCTATGAAATATTCTCTAACCAATACAAATATTCTGATTTAGCCCAAGATTTATTAGCAAACAACATTCAAAGATACATTTTAGAGAACCAGGACATAGAGCCAATTGACTTTCGACAAAACAGCAGGGTTAAAGAGAAGCTGAAATCTGATTTATCACCATTAAAAGATAAAATGACTATTAACAATGATGAAATCAACGACTTGATGTTAGCAATATGGAATGCATATTTAAAATTCAGAATTATGGGTAAGCATACAGAGGTTAGTCACCAAATATATAGCATTGAGTTTTCAGAGCAGCTAACTCTTATTCCATTTATTCCGAAAAAAACTGATGTCTGGTAGAGTGGAGTTTATTAGTTCCTTACAAACACTGCTTTCGAGAACATGAAGTTGGGGGCGGTATTAAACTTGTACATCAAAACAAGTAATCATTATTTAAAAGTAAGTTATTTTAAATTCTCTAAACCCCTTTAAAATCTAACTTCCCCCCAATCCGACACAATGCCTTTGAACCTCATTTCAAAGGCATTGCGACATGGAAAAACCCTACAAGTTAGTCCGCCAATACTTCGAGCATGGCACCTTTGGCCAGCTGTTTAGCCCTTGCGATACTAAGCTAACCGTCAGCATCGAACGCCCCTGGCTCAACAACCAAGCCTCGATTAGCTGCATCCCCGAGGGCACCTATAAAATCATCCGCCTCAACTCACCTAAGTTTGGTGACTGCTTGGGCTTAAGTGCGCCAACTTTAGGCGTGAGCCATGACCACAGCGGCATTCTACGCACCCATATTCTGATCCATCCTGCCAATCTAGTCAGCCAGTTAGAGGGCTGCATCGCCCTTGGTGAACGCTTTGGCGTACTCAATGGCCAATGGGCGGCACTCAACAGCAAACACGCCTGCGCCTTGTTTAGCGCCTATATCGACCAACAACAACCATGGTTGGAGATAAGCCGATGACCCCAACTCACGGTTTAATTCATCCCGTCCCTGCGGGTTTTGTTGGCTCAAAAAAGCACTATCTGCAAGGGGTGGAAGACCGGCTCAACGCCGAGTTAAAACAGCTCCGAGGCTTAGCCCAGGTAACTCGCCCCAAGCAGTGCCCACTGCATGATATGAGCCACCGCCAGGGCTGGCTCAGCGTCAGCACCTTGGATATTGATGTACTCAAAGCCCGCGAGCTGCGCCTTACCGCCGCCCAATGTTGTCGGGCCATTCGCCATACCCTTCACCGCCAAACCAAACCCACAGGAGGCATCGCATGCCCGCACTCTTAGCCCCGCTACTCGGTGGCCTTAAGTTTTTTGTCACCAAATTGTTGTTCTCAAGCCTGCTTGAGGTTGGCAAAGCCATGCTCCTAAAAATACGTTGGAAGGTGGTGTTAGAGCGCTTCTTAACCCGCTGCACTGTGGCGGGACTTAAGTGGCTTAAAACCCTCGACACCAATGGCCTCACCCATGATGCCCTCGATCAAATATTTAACGACTTGCAAGCCAAGGGTTTGCCCGAAGCTAAGCATTAGGAGCTCGCGTGGATATTTGCGACAAGGCCAAGCTACTCGAACAACAGCAGCGCAACATCGCCTTAGCGAGGGCCTTGCAGCGTCCACCTCAGGTACAGCAATCAATCAACGATGAAGCTGTCTGCGAAGACTGCTTCGCCCCCATTCCAGCGGCGCGTTTGGCGGTATTACCTCGGGCCAATCGCTGTATCGACTGCCAAAGCATCAAGGAGCGGCATGAACAAGGTTAATTGGAACGAATGGATGTTTTATCTAAACCTCGCCCAAGCGGTGGCCACCGTGGTGCTGTTTATTTGGGTGTATCTTACCCGTGGCCAAAAGCATAACAGTGAAGAGCTCAACGGCATTAAGCAGCGCCTAGGCAACGTAGAACAGCGCCAGGTATTACTCGAAAACAACATGACCCACTTGCCTAATAAGGACGAGGTTCATCAGCTCGATAGAAGGCTGGCCGACCTCTCCGCAGGCTTAAGCGCGGCCACCGAGCAAATGCGACGTTTAGAAAAGAAAACCGACCTGCTACTGGAAAACGAACTCAGGGGAGAAAGTTAAATGGCTATCCATGAAGTGCTCAACGAGCACGAACGCATCGCAATTTTAAAAGCCTTAGCCGCCATGGCCGGTTACAGCTCGAACGATTCGATTATTCAATCGGTGTGCAGCGAATTTGGGAACGACATGAGCCGCGACAAAGTGAAGGTGCAATTAGCTTGGCTCGCCGAACAAGGCGCGGTCACAAACCAAAAAGTGGGCGCATACACCATTGCCACACTCACCGCGCGCGGCCAAGACATTGCCATTGGGCGCGCTTTTGTGCCCGGCATTAAACGCCCCAGCGCCTAAGGATCCCTCATGTTCCTACTTAAACTGTTACTGGTTGCTGCGCTTGGTTTCGGTGCTTGGTTCTACGTTTTGAAAATCGTCCACCAGCATAGCCCACAAAGCTTGTTATTTAGCATGATTTACAGCCTCTACCTCGCGACATTTTTAGCCTGGGCGCTATGCCTCAAATACAAGGCGGGCAAACACCATGGCTGAGCGTAGAACTCGCGGTAAACCCAGCAAGGTAGACAGCTTGCCCGACCATATAAAAACCTACCTGCACGAGCTTTTACGTGGCGGCCATACCCAGTCGGAAATCCTCAATCTGGTCAACCATGCCATCGAGCAAGCAGGCTTAGAAGAACACGACAAGCTTAGCCGCAGCGGTCTTAATCGCTACGCCTCACGCATGGAAACCATTGGTGGCGAAATTCGTGAAATGCGCGAAATGACCGAAGTATGGGTCGCCAAACTTGGCTCTAAGCCCACCGGCGAAGCCACCCAATTACTGTTGGAAATACTCAAAAGCGCCCACTTTAAGCTGCTCATGAAAACCGCCGAAGATCCCGACGAAGTGCTCGATCCCAAAACCTTAGGTAACCTAGCGCTAAGCATTGGCCGTCTGGAAAAAGCCGCCATGCTCAGCACCCAGCGCGAACAAGAGCTACGCAAAGCCTTCGCCGAAGATGCGGCCAACGCGGCGGAGAAAGTGGCAAAATCGGCGGGCCTCACCAAGGAAGCCGTGGGACAACTCAAACGCGAAATCTTGGGGATCGCCTAATGCTTCCCCTCGCCAAGCCAAGCTTCAACCCAGCGTTAGCGGCTGCCAGCCTTAAGCAATTTAACCCCAGCGAGGTATTACTCGCCTATCAAAAAAACTGGATCGCCGATGAATCCCCGCTAAAAATTGCCGAGAAGTCACGCCGCACCGGTTTAACCTGGGCCGAAGCCGCCGACGCAGCCTTATGCGCTGGCACCGCCCGTGGTCAAGGCGGCTGTAATCACTTTTATGTGGGTTCCAATAAAGAAATGGCGCGCGAATTTATTGATGCTTGCGCCATGTGGGCCAAGATATTCGATAAAGCCGCCGGCGAAATTCAACAAGAAATCTTCATCGACGAGGGGCAAAACGGCAAAGAGATCTTAACCTTCGCCATTTACTTTGCCTCAGGATTTAAAGTTCAGGCGCTTAGCTCTAATCCCTCCAATCTGCGTGGCATGCAAGGCAACGTCACCATCGACGAAGCCGCCTTTCACGAGCGCCTAGCCGAAGTACTCAAGGCAGCCTTAGCGCTCACCATGTGGGGAGCCAAAATACGCCTCATCTCAACCCACAACGGCATCGAGAATTTATTCAACGAGTTAATCGACGATTCACGCGCCGGTAAAAAAGATTACGCCATTCATCGCATCACCTTAGACGATGCCTGCACCCAAGGCTTATACCAACGGATCTGCCAAATTAGAAACATCACCTGGAGCCAAGCCGCAGAAGAACAATGGAAAGCCGGTTTACTAAAAGCCACCGCCACCGAACAAGACGCGCTGGAAGAATACGGCTGTGTCCCCAAAAGCGGTGGCGGGAGTTACCTAAACCGCGCCCTTATCGAAGCTCGTATGGCCAGCATCGAACAGAGTGGCCCAGTGATCCGCCTCGCCAAAACTGACGACTTTGGCCAATGGCCAGAGCATTTGCGGGCCGCCGAAATCCAGCACTGGTGCCAGCAATACTTACAACCGGTATTAGCCAAACTCGACCCATCTCGGCCACATGTATTTGGCGAAGACTTCGCCCGCAGCGGCGATTTAACGGTGATCGACGTCGCCGAGTTAGCCCAAGACTTACACCTCACCGTGAAACTCCAGGTCGAACTGAAAAACATCCCCTTTCGCCAGCAGGAACAGATCTTGTTTTACATCGTTGATCGGCTGCCTCGGCTGCGGGGCGGCGGCATGGACGCGCGCGGCAATGGCCAAGCCTTAGCCGAATACGCCCAAGACAAATACGGTACCGAAGTGATCGCCTGTGTGATGCTGTCTGAAAGCTTTTATCGCGAGCAAATGCCGCGCTTTAAAAGCCACTTTGAAGATGGCCTGCTCACCATTCCGCGCGACGACGATACCAGTAGCGATCTACGCGCCTTAAGCATTAACCGCCGTGGTACGCCCTGTTTGCCCGACGTGCGCACCGGACAAGAAAAGCAACGCCATGGCGATGCCGCCATTAGCCTGTTTTTAATGGTGTATGCCGCAACACTCGACGGCGCGCCCATCGAGTTTACCCCCATCCCTAACAGCCAACATCACAGCCCTTTGGCCCAGCCACAAGAGGATGATGCCCATTCAAACCAACGAGGTTGCTGGTAATGAAACAACGCCTTTCCCCAATTCTTGACGCCAGCGGACGCCCGTTTAAGCAGCGAGAAGCCAAAGCCTTGCAAACCGACGATGTGCGTTTAATCGGATTACAACGCACCTTTAGCCAACATCCCAGCAGCGGTCTAAGCCCTGCGCGCGCCGCCGAAATACTGCAAGCTGCCGAGCAAGGCGACTTAATTGCTCAGTGTGAATTAGCCGAAGATCTCGAAGAGAAAGATGGCCATTTATACGCCGAACTCGATAAGCGTAAGCGCGCCTTACTGGGGGTCGACTACTACCTATCGCCGCCACGTAACCCCAATGCCCAAGAAAAGGCCGACACCGAATACCTGCAACAAATGCTCGAAGAAGGCAATTGGGTAAAAACCTTAATTAAATCGATGGCCGACGCCATTTTAAAAGGCTTTTCGATGCACGAATTAGCCTGGACACGCGAGCTGGGTGAATGGTTTATCGAGGAGCCCGTTTATCGCGACCCGTCCTGGTTTCAAACCCATCCCGAGCAACGTAACCAACTGCGCCTGCGCAATGCCAGCCATTGCGGTGCCGAGCTTTGGCCCTTTGGCTGGATCCAACACCTGCATGCCGCCAAATCGGGGTATTTAAGCCGTGGCGGTTTGGTGCGCCAATTGGTATGGCCATTTATTTTTAAAAATTACAGCGTGCGTGATTTAGCCGAGTTTTTAGAAATTTACGGCTTACCTCTGCGTATCGGCCAATACCCCGCAGGCGCAAGCCCCGAAGAAAAAAGCGCCTTATTACAGGCGGTCATGAGTATTGGTCACAACGCCGGTGGCATTATGCCCAAAGGCATGGTGATGGATTTTCACAGTGCCGCCACGGGCCAAGCCGATCCCTTCGAGCTCATGTTCACCTGGGCCGAAAAAACCATGAGCAAGGTGATACTTGGCGGCACCCTCACCAGCCAGGCCGACGGCAAAAGCTCAACCAATGCCCTCGGAAATGTGCATAACGAAGTACGCCAAGAACTACGCGACGCCGATTTAGCGCAAATTAGTGAAACCCTCACTCGTGATTTAATCGCGCCCTTGTATGCCCTAAATTGTAAAAGTTATAGCAGCCCACGCCGCCACCCTCGGCTTATTTTTGATACCAGCGATGCCGAAGACCTAAGCGAATTGGCCGAGCCTCTCAAGGTACTGGTCGACATGGGCATGCAAGTGCCGCAAAGCTGGCTGCACGATAAAACCCGAATTCCGAAACCTGCCAATAACGAGCCGGTATTAGTCAGCGAAGCCAATGCCACCACCAAGCTCCCGCCCAGCCAGGCCAAGCTCACCGCCTTAAGCGCCCAGCCGCAGGCCAAGGCCCCCCAAGACGATGCCGAAGCCTTTCAGCAACAGCTCAGCATCAAGGCTGCGCCCTTGCTTGAGGGTTTAATCGAGCCGGTGCGGGAGCTGGTTGCCTCGGCAAGCTCCTTAGAGCAGATCCGAGATGGCATTTTGGAGTTAGCCGGTGAGTTAGACGTAGCAGAACTCGGCCAGCAAATGGCGCAAGCCTTTGCCGCCGCCGAACTACTCGGCCAGCTCGAAGTGGCGCAAGGCCGCTAATGACCGTACGCTATGGCTCGCAGCCCTTCCAAGAAGCCATCCGCTTTTTTCGACAAAAGCTAAATGTCTCCACCGAGCATTGGAACGAGGTGTGGACAAACACCCACAACCACGCCTTTATGGTGGCAGGGGCGATGAAAACCGACCTACTGGCCGACTTACGCCAAGCGGTAGATCATGCCATTGCCAGCGGCACCTCACTCGGCCAGTTTCAAGGTGACTTTAGCGCCATTGTTGCCAAGCATGGTTGGAGCCATACTGGCAACGCCAATTGGCGCAGCCAAATCATTTACCAAACCAACCTGCGCCAGGCTTATAACGCGGGGCGTGAACAGCAAATGCAAGCCCTCAAGGGGCGTCGCCCCTATGGTTTGTACAAACACGGCGATAGCCAAAACCCGCGCATAATGCACCTTAAGTGGAACAACCTGGTGCTACCGCTCGACCATCCGTGGTGGCAAACTCACACCCCACAAAATGGCTGGGGCTGCCACTGTAAAAAATTCAGTTTAAGCGAACAAGATCTCAAACGTTTAGGGCTGCAAGTTAGCCAAGTCCCCGATGATGGCAGCTTCGAATGGATGGATAAAATTACCGGCGAACAGCACCAGATTCCGCGTGGTATCGACCCCGGTTTTCACTATCGACCACTGCCACCAAAACAGCGCGTACAGCAAGCCAAACAACAAATAGCCAGTAAACCACCTCTGGCCGAACGACTAACACCACGCATGGTGCCCAGCGCCTTTAGCACCGCCAAGGGCGTGAATGCGCAAGGCTTAGACCAGCTGCTTCGCCAGTTGCCCGAGCAAGCGCAAAGCCAACTGCAAGACTTCCTGCAGGCCCATCCCGTAAAAACCTTATTTATTAAGCAAAGCGAAATGGGCAAAGGTAAAGCGGCCATCAACTTAGCCCCTAAAGTGGCAGAATATTTAGAGGTGAACCAATACGGTGCGCGCCGCTACTTTACCACTCGCAATGCGCGCCAAACCGGTGGTTTTACCTCGGTAGGCTTCGATCATGTGGTGGTAAAGGTAAAAGCCGACAGCAAACTCAGCAAAGCCGAGGTGAACCAAGCCCAAACGGCAGCGGCCAAAGTGCTTCACGATGCCCAAAACAATGCGGGGCCAATGGCCTATCGGCTGCCAAACAGCGACAACCTCAAGCGCCACTGGACCTTTTCAGGCGCGGTTGAGCAACAAGCCAACCCGCACACCGCCTTGCTCAGTACCTGGTTACACGAGCTTGGCCATCAAGTGCATTACTACGCCAATGCACCAGATATTCCGGTTCAACCCGAACAACTGATAACCGCCTATGGCAGCACCAGCAAACATGAGTTTTTTGCCGAAGGTTTCGCCGCCTTGATGTTAAACCGAGCTACACTAGAGCAGTGGCAACCTGAGTTGGTAAGTTGGTTTGACAAACACATTACCACTGCCACCAACAGCAGTACCAAACGGAGATAAGCAATGGAATTATTTCAACAAGCACAAGCCCTATTTGCCGATACCGACAGCATAAACCTTGAAACGGCTCGCCAATTACAGCGCTTAGAAGACCAAGCAACCGGTGAAGAACAGCGCTTAATCGCCGCCCTCTGGGAAGCCTTCATTGCCGCCGCCGATGAAGAAACCTTTCATCAAGCCTGGGACGAGGAACTGATCTAATGGCTGGCATCCAAATACAGCTCGGCGACACCCAAAGCATTCGCCAAGTCTTAAACCAGCTGCTCAAACAAACCGAGCAACTGCGTCCCGCCTTCGAAGACATTGGCGAACATTTGCAACTGAGCCACCGCCAGCACTTCGACCAGCAACAAAGCCCACAGGGCGAAGCATGGCAAGCCCTAAGCCCAAGCACCCAAGCCTTAAAGCCAAAACTGCAAGACCAAATCTTACGGCTTAACGATATTCTGCGCGACCACCTCAGCTACCAAGCCAATGATGAACAACTGCTATTTGGTTCCAACCAAGTCTATGCCGCGATGATGCAGTTTGGTGGCACCACCAGCCCCAATAGCATGATCCCCAATGTAGAAATCCCCGCGCGACCGTTTTTAGGTATCAATCAAGATGATGAGCAGGCCATTTTCGAGATCTTAAACCAACATCTCTCAGCGGCCTTGTAAGCCCTTTCTTCCCTTTCTGTGCGATAACGCTATAGACAAAGCTGTAAATGACGGCAAAATAGGCTTAGAAACGTTTATGAACGGTTTGTTTACTTGGTACGCAAGGACGGAAATACATGAAAGGATTGATAGCAATTGTTCTCGGCATTTTGAGTACGGGATGTGCAGCACCTGTCAGTCATACCAATATCCCCCTTTCGACCTACGATAAAGATACAGAATACGGTATCGAGAAACGCGAAGATGGTTTCGGCATTACGGTTTTTTACTCCCGCTTTCAATTCCTCCCAGAGAGCGATGCTGTAGCGACAGCTTGTAAAAGCCAACTTACGGCCATTGCGTGGGAGCATTCAGATAAGGTTGGAAAAGAAATTAAGCCAATCAATGAGCAGCGCATTCGTATATCGATGGGGCGCAATGAGTTTTCTGGAATCACGTCTTGTCAGGCCAATGCGATAGCTAAATGGAAGTAGGTCCTTTAGCCAGACTTTTTGCCGTTAACAAAGACTGTAATCTTTACAGACGTGAAATCCTAACTGTTATTCAGCTGCGAGCCAAGGTGAGCGATTGCGACTCTCTTTTGCCCCATTCCAAGCTAGACAGGGAGCATTGACAACTCTCTCTCACTAGTTCTTGACCTACTTTTTCTTATAGCAGATTATGAGTCTAGTTGTGCATTTTGCCTTATCCAGACATGATCTGTAACTTGTCGGGTTCAGAATGAGTGAACTCTGTGGTGATAGTGTGTTGCATGACAGGAGTCGGTATTTTCTATAAATCTTGTAAAGACAATGTCTGCTGAAACAACATATTAAGTAGCACATCAATATCGTGGGGTTATGATGGATTTATTTACACCTATAGCAGAGGATGAAAAGTTACATCCAATATTTAAAATGATGCTTCAAAAACAATATGGACCTGAACGAGAAGTTTTAAACTCATGGGCTAAAGGATTTGAGGATAGAGATGGAAAGTTTGTGTATGAATTCCAGACTACTTTCGAATCGTCTATGTGGGAATTATATCTTAATGCATTTTTAAATGAACTTGGCGCTAATACAGACTTTTCTAAGCATGCTCCAGATTTTATAACTGAATTAAACAGGCCTATTGTACTAGAAGCAACAATTGCAGCCCCCCCTCAAGGCGGAGAAGCACCTGCTGGACATTCTCAAAATTTTGCGCCAACGGATTTTGCTGCTTTCAATCAACAATCAGCAATTAGAATATCCAATAGCCTTTCATCCAAAATAAAAAAATACCGAACTAGTTACTCCAAACTGGAACATGTAAAAGATAAACCCTATGTTATTGGTTTGGCATCCTTTGATCGTCCTTATTCACACTATGCTGTAAATAGAGCAATTGTCGCAGTCTTATATGGGCTATATGTTGATGAAGAAACAACGATTGCAACTGGTGCGAATGAATTAATTAAATATCCAGTTGATGCTGTGATAAAAAATGAAAATGCCACAATACCATTAGGTCTTTTCACTACGGATGAATTCAAAGATGTTAGCGCTGTAATTTATAGTTCTTTAGCTACTTGGGGTAAAATTCGTGCTTTGGCAGATAATCCAAGTGCTCAAACTGTCTATCATACTAGTCATTTACCTGTTGATGACAGTATCTTCCCAGAGATGCGTAATTCTATGAAAGCCGATTATATAGAAGATATTGCAGATGGATTACATATCTTACACAACCCATTTGCAGAGCACCCTTTGGATGTAAATACTTTTAATCATGGACGAGTAGCTCAATACTTTGTGGTTCCTGAAACAGGAATGATGGATGTCATTGCACCGGACGATTTTCTTTTATTGAGACAATTAATGAGTGCAGTCGTACATGGCGATGTTTAACAAGTAAGCAGACAGAAAATTAATCACTTAGGCTCTTAATTTACCGCGGTTGCAAGCTGTAAGTAGCTAGGTAATTTGGTAGGAAAAATGAATTTTAACCAAAGATTTGAATGTACAACTTGTGAAAGTTTGGTTGATTGTAGAATAGGTATGTCTAACAGAGATGTTCAACCAATAAGATTTTGTTGCCCAAGTTGTGGCGAGGCGATCCATATAGATATTGAAGATGGAAAAGGAGTAAAAGTAAAAGGGGCTAAGGCAGTTGAGTTTGACGGACCTTTTACTAACGAGTATCCATTTGTCGATCTACACCTAGATTTTCCTGTTACTTTTGGTGAGTACAAAATGGGGCATACACCATTTTTAAAGGCTGTGGGTCGAATTGGTCATGAAAATTTTGGCATTCACAATACCAGATTGAATGGCTTGAACATATTGCATTCGAAAACTAAAGAATTAGAGCGTATTCTACGTTTGTACTCAAAAAACGTGAATCTATTTGGACGGTTATGTGAAAAAGAGTTTGGAGAAACTCTAAGGTCCGAAAAGCCTCAAGATGTAAATTTAGCCCTATACTGCGTGATAGCGAAAGTGTTTGCTCCTTTTTCAATGCCATCCGAGAATGCAGAGTCTGTTGCTATTCATATGAAAGGTATTAAGGATGCATTATCTTCCGACGCTGAGGCATTTGATGCCTTTTTTGAAGAGATTATCGGAACCGATTTTTTAAAGAATACACAGCAAGATTGTTTAGAAATTTACCCGCAAATTTTGGCAGGCGAGTTAGCATTTAGACCTGCATTATTTCTGGACTTTGACACCGATTACGATAAAGAGCTGGTTGCTTTTAGGGTGTCTACAGATGACTTTCAAAAGTACAAAGATCTATACAAAGATATCTCTGAAATTCTGTCTCGTCAGCTCGTTCTGGTCGCAGGAATTAACAACATTATTCATCGTAAAGATCATAATAAGTTTAAAGATGTTGGAAAGGCAACGCCGAAGTCGCTCAACCAATTTGCAGACCTACCATATGGATTTAAAGTCACTCATTTAGACGAGTGTTGGTACCAAATTGGTGACAATGCAATTAATAATCAGCTCCGCAACTCAATTGCGCACGTCAAAGCGGAATATGATGATACTTCTCAAGTTATCACTTACTACCCTAAGAAAGAAGGTATAAAACAAGAGAAAGCAGAGTCAATGTACTTCATTGATTTTATGAGAAAAATACTCATATCATACCGTGAAATGCATCGACTACATCAGTTAATTAAATGCATGTTTAACTATGAGTAGTTGATGCGTAAAAAAGCTGCTTAACAAACATTCAAGGAATCAACATACTTTTCATAATCTGGAAGTATTCTTTTAGATCATCAAGTCTAACAAGGTTCTGTCCAAAAACAATTTAGAACACTCTTCAGATCATGTCATTGAGTCGTGCGACAAGCCCCTAATCTCTAAACCCCTTTAAAATCCTTCCTTCATGCAGCCAGTTACTCTGGCTGCATGAAAACCTTTCAGCTTGCGGCCTTAAACGCACTTACCCCTTGCAGCCTCGCGGTTCTTAGCGCCGAGCTTAGTACTAGCGATGATGGCTGGGTGCAGCTTCTGCCACATGGCAAATTTAAAGCCGTAGACGGCCGCCCAACCGATACTGCCGATGGCCACTGGCATTTAGATGCTGCCAGCGCCCAGGCTATGTTAGCGGCGACGCCTCACCAAAGCGGCGATTTGGTGATCGACTACGAACACCAAACCCTACGCGCCGCCGAGAACGGCCAAGCCAACCCCGCCAGTGGCTTTTTTAGCATCCGCGACAGCCAATACCGCGCAGGCCAAGGGCTATTTATTAAGCCGCGCTGGACCGACAAAGCTCGCGCCATGCTCGACGCCGGTGAATACAAATATCTCAGTGCGGTGTTTGCCTATGGCCCCGATGGAAAACCCCAGTTTTTGCACAGCGCCGCACTCACCAATCGCCCTGGCGTCGATGGGATGCAACCTTTAGTTGATCTCGCCGCCCAACACTTACCCCAGCCCCAAGGAGACACCACCATGCCACAGTGGTTAGTAGATTTGTGCGCCAAGCTAGGCATTACCATTGATGCCAATGCCGCCGCACTCAGCGCCGAACAAGGCCAGCAGGTACTTGCCGCCTTAACCGCCCTCAACCAACAAGCCGAACAAGTCGAAGGCTTACAAAGCCAACTGGCCGCTTTAAGTGCCGAGCCACCTAAAGGCGAAAATGTAGATTTAAGCCAATATGTGCCGGTGACCACTTACCAACAAGTCTGCAGCCAACTCGCCAGCCTAAGCGCCGAAAACGGCAAACTCACCATCGAGCAAACCGTAAAAACCGCGCTGGATGAAGGCCGCGTATTGGCCTGTGAGCAAGACTACCTAACCGCCCTGGGCAAGCAACAAGGCATCGCTGCCTTAAGCGCGCATTTAGCGGCCCGTAACCCGATTCACGCTTTAACCAAGCCACAAACCAGCACCGTTGAGCCCCCCAACACCGATAGCTCACTGGCGGCCTTATCGGTCGACGAACAACAGCTGGCCGACGCCTGGGGCTTGTGTCACGAAGACTATGCAAAAGCCAAAGCCGCCGACTCGGCGAGCCAATAAGCCGCGGCTAACCCCGCTTGATTAACCCTTGCCAAAAGCATTTGGCACGACCAAGGAGTTCTACATGGCCGCGATTAATTCTGCCACCTTACAAGCCCTGCGAACCATGGTGCGCATGGAATTTCAAAACGCCTTATCCAACGTTGAGCCGCAATATTTGCAGGTGGCCAGCGTGGTGCCCAGTAACACCAAAAGCAATACCTATGCTTGGCTTGGCGCGATGCCAGCCTTTCGGGAATGGATTGGCGAACGGGTGATTAACTCGATTAAAGAACATGGCTACTCAATTACCAACCGCACCTTTGAAAATACCATAGGCATTGGCAGAGAAGATGTTGAAGACGACACCATCGGCACCTACAAACCCATGGTGCAAATGCTGGCGCAAGAGGGCCAGGAGTTTCCCGACGATTTGGTCTTTCAACTGCTGGCCGACGGTTTTACCACCGCCTGTTACGACGGCCAAAACTTCTTTGATACCGAGCATCCCGTAAATGCCAAGAATGATGGCAGTGGCGCAGATACATCCGTCGCCAATATGGCGATTAACGAAGTATATAGCGGTAAGCCCTGGTTCTTGCTCGACACCAGCCGCCCACTAAAACCGCTGATTTTTCAAGAGCGGCGCAAGCTCGATTTAAACACTCTGTTTAACCCAAGCGACCCCGCTGTATGGACCAAAAACGAGTATCAATTTGGCTGTGATATGCGCTGCGAAGCAGGCTTTGGCTTTTGGCAAATGGCCTTTGCCAATCAACGGGATTTAAACGCCAGCAACCTCTGGGACAGCTATGAAAAAATGACCGCCTTTAAGCGCGATGGCGGCAAAACCCTCAAGATCCGCCCCGGCTTACTGGTGGTGCCCGCCAGCCTGGAACAGGCCGCGCGCAAAATTTTAGAGCGCGACTTAATTGATGAAAACGGCACCACCGTGCAAAACGAACTCAAGGGAAAATTTAGCCTATTGGTGGTGCCGCAACTATAGCGCCCCAAAACCACGCGATTCATACGCGGGATTTACCCGCGCCAACCACACCACTCGGAGCAGCTATGTTATGCAGACGATTACGATTAAAAATACCCGCCATTCTGGTTACCGCCGTGGTGGGCTGGTGTTCCAGTCCGGCGACAATATCTTACCGCTTGACCAACTTAAGCCTGAGCAGTTGGCCGCGATTAAAGCGGATGCGGTATTGCTTATTAAGCAAGCGCCCACAACTACTGCATCCCACCCGCAAGGGGCCATGGTTCAGGACCGCGTGGATAGCGCTATAACGATCACCGAGGCGTTCGACCTGCTCGAAACAGCCAACACCGAGCACTTCACCAGCAAAGGCCTGCCGCAAATTGATGCCCTGGAACAGCTGCTTGGCCGAAAAATCACCGCAGCAGAGCGCCATAGCGCCTGGCAAAGCTATTGCGCCGAGCAGGAGCAAGCCCTGTGAGTTACGCCAGCTCTGCGCAAATGCTTGGCCGTTTTGGTGAGCAAGAGTTAATTTTGCTCAGCAACCACGATGGCCGTAGCGACAGCGTAAATGAGCCCGCTTTGGCGCAGGCGCTCAGTGATGCCAGCGCCGAAATTGATGGCTACTTAGCGGGCCGCTACCCCTTACCGCTGAGTAAAACCCCAGCGGTATTAGAAAGCCTTTGCTGTGATATGGCGCGCTATAAGCTCAGCAATGAACATGCCCCCGAGCCCATCGAAAAACGCTATCAAGCCGCGCTAAAGTTTCTGCACAGCGTTGGCAAAGGCGAACTGAGCCTTGGTGTTGATCCCGAAGGCGCAGTGGCCACCAGCGCCAACCTGCCAGAGATTAGCAGCGCCGGTACAGTGTTTAGTCGCGCCCAAAGCAAGGGCTTTATCTGATGAACTACCTCGCCGCCGAGGCCGCCTTAGCCGAGCGCTTACAACAGCTCACCACGCTGCGTAAGGTTTACCTAAGCACCAATATGGATGCCTTAAACGAGCGCAATCAGGCCGCCCCCTGCGCCCATGTGTTGTACGCCGGTGACCAACTGCCCAACAACGCCCAAGGCGGTCAGTTAAGTAAGGTAAAACAAACTTGGTTAGTGGTGGTTGCGGTACGGCTTGGCCCCGACAGCCAACAAACCGGCCAACTAATTGACCAGGTGCTGAAAAAAATTATGGGTCATAAGGCCGATGGCTTTAGTCCCTTTGTTCGCTGTAACACCAATGCCAAGCCTCGCGTAAATGCAGGCTTTGCTTACTACCCCTTAGCCTTTACCACCACCTTTACTCACCAAGGAGAACAAGCATGAGCAACGGCTTATTACTGGCAGGCAATGTATTCATTAACCGCTTTGACGACACTGGCGCTAAAACCGGTTTTATCGGCCCGATTAACGTGACCAAGCTGGCGGTGAATACCCCCAGCGAAGAAAAAACCCGCATCAGCAAACAAAAACAAAGTCGCGGCCAAGCCCTAGACACGGTGGTCACTGCCAAACCGACTGAGCTAGAGATTGCCATGGATGATGCCCCCGCAGACATTCTCGCCATGGCCTTACTGGGCGAAGTGAGCACCGTGAACATCGGCAGCGGCAATAGCAGCGATGAGACCGTGAATTTACCCGCCCATGGCCGTTGGGTGAAGCTGCTAAAAAGTAACTTAGGCGCAGAAGGCTTAAGTGCCAAGCTGGCCAGTGATGACAGTGTGATTGATGTAGTGGCCGACATAGAAGTGAACTATGCCGCGGGTCTGGTGCGAGCAACACCAAGCGGCACCTTGGCTGCAGGTGCAAGCATCAAGCTCAGTTACGACTTTAATGCCACCGCTGCCAATTTAATGCGGGGCGGCCTGAAACCACAGGTGGTGTGTGAGATTTTGCTAGAAGGCACCAACCTCACCAATGGCAAAGCCGCGACTCTAAGCATTCCCAAGGCCAGCTTAGCGCCTAGTGCTGCGGTGGACTTTATGGCCGATGAGTTTGTGAGTACCGCCCTAAAAGGCACCGCCGTATTGGCAGCCGGTGAAACAGCTCCCTTTAGCTATAGCGAACACAGCGCTTAAGTTTTGCCTTTGGCAGCGGTGGAGAACCACGCCCCGCTGTCTTTTTTGCCCTAAGGACTCATCGATCCATGAACAAGCTGTTAGAGCTCGCGTTAAAAATCAAGGCTTCGGTCACCGGTAAGCAGGCGATTAGCGATTTATCGGAGCAAGTCGATGCGTTTGGTCATCAGTCGGAAAACGCCGATCCGAAAGCGCAGGCCCTCGCCGCAGAAATAAGCAAATTGGGTCAGCAAGAACAGGCGATTACTGCGTTTAAACAGCAAAAAAACGCCACCCATGAAGCCGAAAAACAATGGCAGCAGGCACAGCAGCAAGTTGCAGCCTTGGCCAAAACCATTCGCCAGGCGCAAACACCGAACAAACAGCTCACCAAGCAATTTGAACAAAGCAAAATAGCCGCGACCAAGGCTAAAACGGCCTATCAACAGCAGAACCAAAGTTTACAGAAAAGCCGCAGCAGCTTAAGTGATGCTGGCATCGCCAGTAAGCAGCTTAGCCAGGCGCAACGCGACTTGAACACCCGCGCCCAGCAACTTAAAAATCAATTGGAACAACTCAACAACAGCGCCACCGCCAACACCGCAAAAACCCGTAGTAATACCCAAGCGACCCAAAAAAATGCCGCCCAGCAAGCTCAGTTTGGAGAGCGAATTCGCACCACCACCTCGCGCTTGCTCGCCATGGCGAGCGCCTACTTAGGGATAAATGTTCTCAAACAAAAGCTTATCGAACTGTTTACCACTGGCGATAAGTTCGAGCGTTTAGATACCCAGCTGCAAGCCGTGATGGGGAGTATCGAAGGCGGAAAACAGGCCAGTGCCTGGATTAAAGATTTCACTAAAAATACCCCGCTGCAATTAGAAGAAGTGACCCGTGTTTTTGTCAAACTCAAAGCCTTTGGTCTCGATCCCATGGATGGGTCAATGCAGAGCATTATTGACCAAACCTACAAACTAGGCGGCAGTTTTCAAGAAGCGCAAGGGATCTCGCTTGCCCTCGGCCAGGCCTGGGCCAAACAAAAGCTACAGGGTGAAGAGATCCTGCAACTAATTGAGCGCGGCGTACCGGTGTGGGAGCTGTTAGAAAAAGCGACCGGCAAAAACACCGCTGAGCTACAAAAACTAAGCACTGCAGGGCTGCTTGGTCGCGATAGCATTCAGGCACTAATGGACGAGATGGCCAGTGGGAGCCAAGGCGCAGCGGCAAACAATATGAGCCTACTCAGCGGACTCATTTCTAATACGCGTGACAACTTAGCCAAATTTTACAAAATGGTTAGCGACAACGGTGCGCTGGATTGGCTAAAGGCTCAGATCAAATATGTGAATGATGAGTTTGATCGCATGGCCGCCAATGGTGAATTACAAGCCTGGGCCAAGCGCGTTTCAAACGGCATCATTCAAGTTGGCGAAGCAATTAAAAGCAGCGTGAGCCAGGTGCTTGCCTGGCGCGGTGAATTGCTGCTACTTGGCAAAGCCTGGGCGGGTTTAAAGTTACTGTCTTGGGTGGGGCAACTCAAAACACTGGTGGTACAACTTCAGGCAAGCGCGCTCGCAAGCACCGCCACGGCAACAAAATTCAACTTATTTGGCAGCGCCATCAGTGCCGCTAGCATCAAAGCCAAGGCATTTGCCGGGGTCTTAAAAGGCGTTTTGGCGGTGGCGGTGCTTGAATCCATCGGCAAAATCATTGAACTCGGCCAAGTCACTTATGCTTTGGTGGCAGCTAAAAAAGCTTTAAGTGAGTCAGAGGCGACCACCACCGAAGCAATTGCTCAAACTAAAGCGGCCTATGCTGCACTGTCAGAATCGTTAGGAATAGTGATCCGCGATACCGAGCATTTTCAACAGTTGATTGACCAAGGGATTATCCACTTTAACCAAGCCACTCAAAGCTGGCAAAAAGGCGCTGCGCCTTTAAGCCAAATCGCGACTAAGGCGAAATCGGCGGCCGAATATCTCGATGAAATTAATGCGGCAGCAAAGCGCAGCACAACCACCGCCAATACCGAATTAGGCCCTGCATTTAAAGCCTTAGGCTTAGACTTTGAAGCTCTCGAAGGCCGTGCCAGCGAGAGCTTTCAAGGCATCGAGCAAGGCCTAGATACCCTGATTGCTGCCAGCCAAGTCTCTGGTGATGCGGTATATGCTTACCTCAATAAAGCCTTTGATTCAGCCAGGAATCAATATGAACTCGACCAACTCAGCGAGGCGCTAGAAACACTCGGCGCGCAGAGCAAGCTCAGCGAGCAACAGTTACAAACTTTACAACAACGCGGCATTAACTTGGGAAAAGAGCTCGCAAGTGCCGCAAGCTTGGCCACTCACGCCTACCAGCAATTAGGGATTACCAGCGCGGCGGCGCTCAACCAAGCAGCCAATGCCAACCGCATCGCCATCGACCAGCTAATTGCCAGTCACGCGCCCATCGAAGATCTAAAAGCCGGTTGGCTTGCCTATGCCGAGTCGGCCATTGCAGCCGCGAAAGCCAGTGGCCAAGTGCCACCCAGCTTGCTGCAATCAGAAGCGGCCGCCTTAGGCTTGAGCAAACAACTCCAAGCCTTGGCTGAAAGTTATGGCCGAGTAAAGACGGCAGCAAGCAATCAGGCAAAAGCGAACGATACTGCTAAAAACAGCACCGATGACTTAAGCAATTCAATCGACCAACTCACTGAATCAATCAAAGAAAATAACGACGAGACGGTGCTTAGTGTGAGCAGTAAATGGGCCTCAAAAGATGCCACCGATGCAGTGAGTTTAAGCATCCGTGATTTACGAAGCCATGTTGATGAACTCACCGACCGGATGAGTTTTAATAGCAAAGTCACTCGCACCGGCTATATGGGGGTAATGGCACTGCAGCAAATTGCTTATGATAAAACCAGCCTTGCAATTGCCAAGCAGGTGCTATTACTTCGCCAATGGGAAGTTCGGGTTGCCAATACGCAAGCGCCTTCGCAAGCGCTGATCAATAAAGCCGAACAAGCCCTTGGTGCAATGGATAAGTTAGACAGCGCCACGCTTTCTAACTTGCGCAGCCAAATCGATAGTGCCCGCAGCGCTATGGCGTCGTTGCGCGACAATGCTCAAGATGCGCTGCGCGCTGCCCAAGATGCCAACGACCGCTACCTGGGCAATGCCGTCGCCCTTGAAAACCGCGACTACCAGCAAACCATTGGCCAACTAGAAGCGCAACTCAAGCAAGCTAAACAAACGGGTGATAACAGCGCCACCAGTGATTTGAAGCAAGCGATTCAGCTGCAAAGCCAACTGCACCAAAACAAACTAAACGACTTAAAAGCCGAACAAGCAGTAGAACAGGCCAGCGCGAAATCAAGCAGCACCGTGATTGCACCCTCGACCAGCCCAAGTGTCACAAGCGAAACCGTGGAAGTGTTATTACGCTATGGCGATAGCAGCGTGAGTGTCACCACCGATGCTAGCGGCAAAGCCGACTTACTCGACATACTCAGCCAAGCAGGACTTTCCAGCACATGATAACGCTTGATTCTCTGACCTTACCCGAAGGCCTGTATTGGTACGATTTTGATTATTGTGCCATCCAGCAAACTCGCCAAGATTCACTCACCGGACGGGTGATTTTACAACGCGGCCAGATGCAGGAAGGTCGGCCCATCACCTTGCTTGGCAGTACCGAGAGTTGCTGGCTGAGTCGCACTGCAGCAGCGCAAATCGCCAGCCTGCGAGACCAAGCCGAAGCGATGCATTTAAACATTGCTGGTCGAAGTTTTACGGTACGTTTCGATTTAAGCCAAAGCGAGCATTTGTTACTGCGGCCACTGCATAGTGACAGCATGAGCCATGCGGCCAACGACGCTTACACCCTCACTAAACTGGCATTAATAGAGGTACTTGAATGAGTATTTACAGCGCCGACATCAAGCTTATGAAAGCCCAGCGTATGACCGATACCGAAGACGGTGGCGGACGTATCACCGGCAAACAAATTCTCGATGGTGAACACAATAGTATTTTTAGTGATATCTCCGATCTCGACCGCGCCTATGGCTCCGTGGACATTAAAAAGACCTTCTTGCATGTTACCAGCAGTGCCGCCGAACAATACCTTGGGGCCAACGTAGCACTATTAAGCCCACCACAAGATGAGTCGGTGTCCATCACAATTATGAGTACTGGCGATCACTATGATGAGCGCAGCGAGGCTCGAGATCGAATTGAGCGCTATTTGGCGCGGTCCATTCGTTTCGACGGTTTATTGCTTGGCGATCAATTACAGGGACAACGTGCAATTGTGTTGCAGCTCTCGCTTAGTGCAGAGCAGCCAGCCGTAAACGAAACCTTAAGCTTGCTGCAAACTAACGACGCTGAAGAACAAGAGCAATATGTTCGAATCGTGCGTGTTGACAGTGATATTCGCAGCTTTACTGTACTTCGAAATAATCAAAATTATACCTTCAAGCGCCGCGTGGTGACCTGTGAAATTAGCGAGCCGCTACGTTATACCTTTCAAGGGAATGAGGCCACTGACTTAGCAGCGGCCAACGATAAAACCACGATACACACAACGATAGTAGCCAATGCCAGTAAGTATTATGGCATTTGCGCCTTAAAACAAAGTGCCAACTTTGGGGATATGACCCTGCACACAGAAGGTATTTTTAGCCAGCTGGTGCCTTCGGCGCGCTCAGAAACCCCCTTAATCGATTTAAATGTCGCGGGACAACTGGCCACATTAATCGCAACAGGCAATGGCCAAACCGTACAGATGAATAGCAGCAACATTGCACCCAATCAGCCTTTATATATAGGCACCAGTGTATTGCCAGGAACTCTGAATATTAACATTGGCAGTGCCTCGATTGCTGATGCGAATGGCACCCTAAAACTGGGGGAATTGGCGGTTGGTAGCATTGATTATGTACAAGGCTTACTCAACTTTAGCAGTAGTTGCCCGGACTACAGTGGGCAAGTCGCCGCGTTACAGTTTGAGCCTGCCGCCGCACCAGAGAACTATAGTTTTTCCGACAGTATTGCGATTACCAGCGAAACCCGTGGTTATGCTTATACCTACGCCTTTGAAAAGCCGCCAGCCCCCGCTAGCTTAAGCTTAAGTTATATGGCCCAAGGGAAATGGTATCGCCTCACCGATGGCGGTAACGGCATTTTACAGGGCGTAGATAGCAGCATCGGCACCGGTTCTCTGAACGCCACGACAGGTTCCTTGATCATCACCCTAGGCGCTTTACCCGATGTAGGGAGTTATTTGATTTTACAGTGGTCGGTAAATTCGAGCGATGTCGACCGAAGTAATGATTTTGATACCAACCAAGCTTGGTTTGTGTATCAAGCAGAAAACCGAAAAGCAATGAGTCCTGCGAGTGTGCTCATTGAATGGGACGACAAACAGCTCAGCTTAGCCGATCTCAGCCACGGTCAATTAGAAATTCTCAGCCCTCAAAAGCTGCGCTGGCAGCCGTTGTTCCTCCCCGCGTCAAACACGACTTACCGACTGAGTTATAACGAAGTGGGCGACGAAATAAAACAACTACTCACGCTTGATAGTTTATTGGTTCAGTTAGGTGAGGCGCTTACCCCTGGCTCATTGCGTTTTTCTTTAAAGGGCGAAAATCTAGATTTCGATGCCTATAACCAGAGCAAAGCCCAATGGCCCGAATTAATCGTTGAAGACACCATTCGTGATGATGGCAATGGTCATTTAGTGAATCCCTTGGGCGATGTGCTTGGTCAGGTCGACTATGCCAGCGGTGAACTAAATATAAACGCTACATTTACCGCCAGTAAAGTATTACAGCAACAATGGTATACCCTGACGGATCGCATCTATGCGCGCCGCTATGTACCCAAAGCCGTAACGACCGTGACTCCGCAAGAACAAACCATGACCTATATTGTGGCCCGCGAAACGCAGTCAATCCAAATGAATTTGACGCCCAATTTAAGCTTACAATTTGGGCTGCAAGATAGAGAACAGATAACCAGCGGCTCACTACGTTTCACGCTCAACGGGGAAACCTATTTAGAGCAAAGTAATAAACTCTACTATCAATTTTCTACCGCTACAGGTTTAGGTATTGAAGCAGGTTCTATCGATCGCTTTAATGGCGAGATCACCATTAAGCAATGGCTAGCGGGGCCTTATAGCTGTCATTTACAAAGCTTCACCACCACCATTGTGAGCGAACCTTTTGACTCCAAAGTTGTTTTTAGAACCCCTGGCGCACCCATTGCTTCACAATCCCTATATATTGATATCCCCAACTTAGGAAGTGCTGCAGCAAATGAGCAAGGTGACATTGTTGGCAACAGCATTCATGGGCATATTGATTATCAAACAGGGGTGATCCACCTCAACACTTTGGTCCCTTTTGATGCGTCAACCGTGCGTTATAACTGTGTTGTACATAACTATTTACCACTAAATTCCGAGCTGATTGGCCTTGACCCTGTGCGCTTACCCACCGATGGCCGCGTGCCAATTTATACCGTTGGGGATGTGGTTGTGGTTCATCAAAGCGAGCAACGCAAGATTGCCGCACTGCATGCCAACCAAACTGAAGATTGCCAGCACAGTCGCTGCGCGGAAATCAGCTTACTCGACAGTCACGGCGAGATGCTAAGCGATGCGCTGTTTAGTATTGACCTAGACGCAGGAACGCTCACCACGGCGGCTGATTTTCCTACTCAAGATGTCACTCTTTCGTGGCGCTGGGAAGATTTACTGTTACTCAGAGATGTTGATATTAGCGGCGAACTAAGCTGCGCGAAACCAATAAGTCATGACTATGATGCGGGAACTGCTTATGTCTCAAGTGTGTGCATTGCTGGTGACTTATGGGCGCGCTATTCAAGCCTGTTTGACCAACAAACTTGGACGGGCGAATGGTCTGACAGCGTGATTGGCAATGTGACCAACGCCGCCTTTAATGATGCTGATTTTGCACTAACTCTCACCAATGAAGGTGCAATTACCGAACGCTGGGCGCTGATTTTTACCTCAAACATTGCGTTTAAGATCATCGGCGAGCACGTTGGCCAAATTGCAGTGGGGAATATAAACACCGATTGCAGCCCCATTAATCCCAATTCAGCCACCCCTTATTTCACTATTCCAGCCAATGGCTGGGGCAGCGGCTGGGCAGCCGGTTATGTGCTGCGCTTTAACAGCCACGGCGCTATTTTTCCGTTCTGGAATATCCGCACCATCTTACAAAGTGACAGTAGTGTGAGTGACGATGATTTTTCGCTGCAGCTACGCGGCAACATCAATAAACAACAGCAATAGGAGCGACAATGAGCAATCATCCAGTGAAATGGTTTAACTCCAATTTTGAGGGTGCCCCCACGGTTGATGATACCTGGGACAATATTAACGGCAACTTTGTGGCGATGCTTAAAGCCTGTCTGGTCACGGGCTTTGGCGATAAACTTATTGCCAACTTAACTTATGATGAGACAAGCAGCGAAGCGGTGGCCAATTTCGATAACGGCCATCAGTATAAACTCGACAGCATCATCGAAATTTACGATGCCAGTGATGCGGCCTACAACGGCGAACATCGGGTCACTAACGTCACCACCAACGAAGTACGCGTTAAGCTGAATTCAGGCCCTGCGGGCGCTGTAACGGGGGCGAGTATGAAGGTAGCCTCTGCTGGCTGGTCGGTGTTTAGCGAAAGCCCCGATGGCAAAGTGGTGGTATTTGATACTGGTAGCGACTACGGCAATGTGATGATTCGAGTGGCAAATAATGATACCGAGCAATATGAGGGGAAAAACCTGTTTGGGAATAGCTCTACTTTATGTCTCGTCGCCAAAATATCTCTCGTTTCCAACGTCAGTGATTACAACAACTATGACGTGGAAACTGAAGCAATTTGGCCAGCCTCACACACTGGTGGTAGCTCTATCTATCAACGTAAACTATGGAACTTAGTTGCCGATGATGGCATGTTTTACCTGTTTTTTTCTACCGGCTATAACGGCCACATTTCACCCCATTACGCTGGTTATATAAATAGCTTAAAGTCTAACGATCTCTATCACTGCGTGGTGAACTCTATGGGTTACGAATATTATCCAGAGTTAAACAGTACAATGTATGATTTTGGCTACTACAACCAGCAAGCCTCTCAGACTGCCTTTCACCACAACCCTTTATGTAGTGCAAACCACACAGATTATCGTTACTTAGCACGCGCTTATACTCAGCTAAAGTCGCCTAGCAAATTTCTCACTCGAGGAATATTTATATGTTCAGGTACCGGCATGCAAAGCGGAAATGCGCCCGATGGAGGCGTTTATATAAGCCAAGGTGAAATCCCTGTATTTGAATATAAAAATAAAAGCGCTAGCCGTGACTCTGACAAAGGAATGAGCCTACGAGGAACAATGCCGGGGTCCTTTGAGCCCTACTATTCACTGTATGATGAATCAGGTGGTACAAATATTAGTCACCTCGAGCCGCGCATAGAAGAAACTGAACGCTTGGTAAGATTCGTCACCTATTTTGGCATAGAGAGTATCGCCGCTAATGAAGTCGGAAAACAGCGAGTCGCTGGTGAATTCAAATATGAGAAGTCTATCGGCTTAGATATTGGTGATAAAGGCTGGCGTTTATGAGCAATATTCTCACCCTTGGCGGCTTTGCATGGGGCATGGCTCAAAGTCGTGAACAAGCCGCTGGCTATGCCTTAGCGGTCACGCTTCAGCCACAACTATGTCGCCCAAAGAATTTCATATATTCAAATAAGGCCCCTCATCGAGGCTTAGGCTATATCGCAAGCACTGTTACCATGAACACTTTTCCAGCTGCCGACCGTAGAGTGATTTGTTATACCCAGCGCGGCGACAAGGTAGCGGAAACCCGCAGCGATGCCAATGGTAACTATCGCTTCGATGGGCTGCGTTTAACTTGGCGTTACATGCTCATCGCCCAAGATAAACCCGAATATGGTGAAGCGGAATATAACGCGGTCGCTGCCGATTATCAGCAAGCAACCGCCTACGAGACTTAATTATGCTGGCCTTATCTACAGACTTAAATAACGCCCGTTTGCAGCTAATTGGGGAAGCGGTAAATGGCGGACATATTCAGTTCTATAGTGGTGAGCGCCCTTTGGATTTAGCCGAAGTCACCAAGCAAACGCTATTGTTGAGCTTAGCGCTACCAAGCCCCTGTTATCAGCAAATTGCCGATGGCGTCATGACCATGCAAAACTTGGATGAGGCCATGTTGCTTGCGACAGGCCAACTAAGTTGGGCGCGATTACTCAAACCCACTGGTGAGATTGCAGGTGACTTAGATGTGAGTGGCGTAAATGGTAATGGTGATTTAAAACTGCCAATTGAATCGACCCAGGTCTATCAAGGGGCTTATTTGCGCTTAAGCGATTGGGCCATCGTTTAAATGGAGTTTCGAGCAAGTCGTCAAACTCAAGCAACGCTAAGTTTTAGCAACGACGCTGGCGAGCAAAATTATCGGCAAGAAGATGCCCGTTTAAATTTTACAACCGAGTACACGAGTAACGGAAGCCTTGAGTTTTCGATGGGGAGCGGCGCTCCAAAAATATTAGAGCTTAGTGGCACCATTAAAGCCAAACCACTAAGTGTATCGGGGCTTGTCTCAAGCCTTGTAAAGTTAAACGGTGTAATCACGACGGACCAGGTAAATATTCAAGGCAGCTTGAGCTATGACATTAATGTTAATCGCGCACCACGAGCGCGCTTAAATGCGGGAACTTGGACAACTAAGGCGGCGCAGTTAAGGCGCAAGCATGGCTTTCACTTTTCAGATGCTGATTTAGTGAAAGGCACGAACCAAACTCTTTACCATCAAGCCCACCCTCATCAACAAACCACATCAAGCAAGCATGCCAATAGCCCCAAACTCGCCCAAGCCAAACGGGATCTTTGGGAACAGTCCTGCAAAAACCAAATGTCCTTAACCACATACTGGTTTAACCCCTTTCGTGTTGCTCAAAGCTATACAGCAGCAATGGAATATGGATTGCCAACCTTTGCCGCAACTCAAGGCGACTGGTTAAATCCAGATGCGGCTTATCAAGCCAGCCAACAATCATTTGGTCATGCACTCGCAATTTATCTTAAGCGGCACAGCTTCGCAGGCCATGGTGCGAGCAACCATAAACATTGGCGCGCCTATTTTGAGCAGGCCGAAGGTCCCTTACATGGAACAAGACCGATAACACAACCACCGACTGAACCAGTACCAGAGCCTGAATACTTCCCTCTCAACTTCATACAATTGCGCCTAGCCCAAGCGCAATTAGAGTTTCACCCCATTGAACTGGATGCTTATATCATCATGAATCAGATCAGTTGTTACGCAGAATTAAGCGACGATAGCTTGGTGGCACTGCACCCAAGCAATGTGGCCATTAGCTTAGACATTGATGGCTTCTCTTGGGAACTCAGTGGTAACTTACAGGGGGATGCCGTAGTGCCATACTTACGCCAAAGTTCCGCTACACCGGCGCAGCTAATATTAGAAATCAACGGCTGGCAATGGCGCTTTATCGTGCGAGACTTTAGACGTGTTCGCAGTCAAACGGGTAACCAATATCAATTTAAAGCCAACAGCTTAAGCCAGTACCTTGGCTCACCCTATGCGCAGACAAGTAGTGGTAGCGTAACTACTGCCATTAATGCCTGGCAGCTTGCCGAACAACAACTCAACCCTTTAGGCTTTGGTTTAAGCCGAGACGAGTTAAGCCCTGATTGGTTACTTGCAACCGCAAGCTATCAATGGCGGGATAAACTCCCCATCGAAGTACTCGCCGAAATAGCCAAGGCCAGTGGCGCGATCTTCTGCCCCGATCCCATGACTAAAATAATAGCGGTACAACCGCGCTATCGGGTATCCCCTTGGTTATGGGGCGAACTGGCCGATGAAGAATGTGATCATGTTATCGATGAGGATTTGCTGGTCACCGAAAGTGCCGAGAATCAAACCAGCCAACAGATCAATACCGTAATTATCGCAGGCACTAACTATGGGGTCGTGACCGAAGTAGTGAAAGCTGGCTCTGCTGGCGACGTAAGCGCTGGCGAAGTCTCGGATCCTCTAGCGCAAAGTCATCAGGTGAATGCCGAGCGCGCCCGCAACTTAATGGCGGATAGCGGTGAGATAGAGCTACTGGGGCTCAAGCTCCCCCTCAGTCAACCCGAGCAGTTCAGTGAACTCATTAAGCCTGGACAACTCTGCCGTATTAAATCAGCCAATGGCCAACAAACTGGCCTGTGTATTCACAACAAGATCAGTGCGGAGTCCATCACTCAAGTTTGGCAAAGTCCAACATTGGAGATCCACTACTATGGCAACCATTAACCCTTGGCAGAAGTTTCAAAGACTGTTACCCAAAAGCAGCTACTATCGAGCAACCGTAACTAATGTGATTGGTGATGGCTTAGTCGAAGTTCAAACTCAAGACTCACAATACAAAGTCAGCAGCAATATTAGCGTGACAGTAAATGCTCTCGTCCTGGTGAAAGATGATGTGATTGTCCAAATTCTTCCCGAACTTCCCTACGCAAGAGTCGAAGTCTAGAAAGCAAAAAAGCCTTTCATATCCTGAAAGGCTTCTTCATATAGTGAAAACTGCATTTATCTGATTTATCGCAGGATCAGACTTCAATTTTCGCAGCCCGCATCAGCTAAATCTCAGACATAAAAAAAGCCTATCCGTAAGGATAGGCTTTCTCTAAATAGGTGTCTGGCAATATCCAGCCTACTTTCACATGGCAATTTCAGACATAAAAAAACCCAGCACATAGCTGGGTTTTTAAAATAGGCGCCTGGCAGTGACCTACTTTCACATGGGGAGACCCCACACTATCATCGGCGCAGTTGCGTTTCACTTCTGAGTTCGGCATGGGTTCAGGTGGTTCCACAACGCTATTGCCACCAGGCAAAAACTTGTTGTCTTTAACATTCGAAAAAACTGATATATCCCACGAGCATAACAAGCACTCTTGGTTTCTAAAATAAAGTATCTATAAGCAACACCCTTTAGGTGTTGTATGGTTAAGCCTCACGGGTAATTAGTACAAGTTAGCTCAATGCCTCACAGCACTTACACACCTTGCCTATCAACGTTGTAGTCTCCAACGGCCCTTCAGAGGACTTAAAGTCCTAGTGAGAATTAATCTCAAGGCCTGCTTCCCGCTTAGATGCTTTCAGCGGTTATCAGTTCCGAACGTAGCTACTGGGCAATGCTATTGGCATAACAACCCAAACACCAGCGGTTCGTCCACTCCGGTCCTCTCGTACTAGGAGCAGCTCCCTTCAATTCTCAAACGCCCACGGCAGATAGGGACCGAACTGTCTCACGACGTTCTAAACCCAGCTCGCGTACCACTTTAAATGGCGAACAGCCATACCCTTGGGACCGACTTCAGCCCCAGGATGTGATGAGCCGACATCGAGGTGCCAAACACCGCCGTCGATATGAACTCTTGGGCGGTATCAGCCTGTTATCCCCGGAGTACCTTTTATCCGTTGAGCGATGGCCCTTCCATACAGAACCACCGGATCACTATGACCTACTTTCGTACCTGCTCGACGTGTCTGTCTCGCAGTTAAGCTGGCTTATGCCATTGCACTAACCGTACGATGTCCGACCGTACTTAGCCAACCTTCGTGCTCCTCCGTTACTCTTTGGGAGGAGACCGCCCCAGTCAAACTACCCACCAGACACTGTCCGCATCCCGGATAACGGGACAACGTTAGAACATCAACACTACAAGGGTGGTATTTCAAGGTCGGCTCCACATCATCTAGCGACAACGCTTCAAAGCCTCCCACCTATCCTACACATGTAGGGTCAATGTTCAGTGTCAAGCTGTAGTAAAGGTTCACGGGGTCTTTCCGTCTAGCCGCGGGTACACCGCATCTTCACGGCAATTTCAATTTCACTGAGTCTCGGGTGGAGACAGCTTGGCCATCATTACGCCATTCGTGCAGGTCGGAACTTACCCGACAAGGAATTTCGCTACCTTAGGACCGTTATAGTTACGGCCGCCGTTTACCGGGGCTTCGATCAATAGCTTCGCTTGCGCTAACCACATCAATTAACCTTCCGGCACCGGGCAGGCGTCACACCGTATACGTCATCTTTCGATTTAGCACAGTGCTGTGTTTTTAAT
>NZ_CP194041.2:0-597500 GCF_050870875.2 Agarivorans sp. QJM3NY_25 | reverse complement strand
TCAGTCACTAATTTGGCTTGCTTAGCATGCGCGAGATGAACCACACAATACTGACGCTGCTCAATATTCACTTTAGTGTCTTTGTCACAACCATCCGGTTTCTTACCAAGCGATAGCATGATCAAGGGTGGATCTGAACTTATTGCAGTGAAATACGAAAATGGCGCTAAATTATAGGAAGCAGCTTGCCCGTTATCACTCAAAACCCAAGCAATAGGGCGAGGGACGATAGTTTGAGTCATACAGTGGTAAATCTGCTGACTCGTTAACTCAGCAAAATCGATGAACACAAAATAGCTCCTTTAAAGTAATATAACAACAAACCCGCCGACGCGGGTTTCATGCTTGAGTATAGGAGAAACCGCTAGTCTTGTTCCAATACCTCGGCAAGTGCCGCTAAACACAAGCTCACATTCTCTTGACGTGCCGCATATCCCATTAAACCAATTCGCCAGGCCTTTCCTGCAAACTGTCCAAGGCCTGCGCCAATTTCCAAATTGTAGTCATTCAACAAACGAGCGCGAACCGCTTGTTCATCTACACCTTCAGGCACCGCAACCAGATTTAATTGCGGCAATCGATATGCAATCTCTACCATCAGATTTAATCCCAATTTGTCCAAACCCGCAGCTAATAAGGCATGTTGCTGCGCATGCCGCTGCCAAGCTTGCTCTAAGCCTTCTTGATGTAACATCAGCAGTGACTCATGCAAAGCATATAGAGCTGTCACAGGAGCGGTATGATGATAAGAACGTTTTTGCTCACCTGACCAATAGGCCATAACCAAGCTTTGGTCTAAGAACCAACTCTGCACCTTGGTTTTACGGCCTTTCAGTTTTTCAACCGCCGCTGGGCTAAAGCTCACCGGCGATAGACCAGGCACACAAGACAAACACTTTTGACTGCCAGAGTAAATTGCATCAATCCCCCACTCATCAACCAAAACCGGGATCCCGCCGACGGAGGTCACCGCATCTACAATCGACAAACAGCCGTGCTGCTTGGCCAAGCCACATAAAGCCTGTGCATCAGACGCGACACCAGTAGAGGTTTCGGCATGCACAAAAGCCACGATTTTACTGTCGGGGTGCTGCTGTAAGGCCTGCTCCACTTTTGCCGGAGAGACAGGCTGCCCCCAAGCATCCTCTACCACCACAGCGATACCGCCACAACGTTCGACATTTTCCAACATCCGTTGACCAAATACCCCATTAATACAAACAATAACCTTGTCACCAGGCTCGACCAAATTCACAAAGCAAGTTTCCATGCCAGCAGAGCCAGGAGCGGAAACCGCAAAGGTATGTTGATTCGTAGTTTGAAAAGCATATTGCAGCAGCGCCTTAATTTCATCCATCATATTTACAAACAGTGGATCAAGATGGCCAATAATGGGACGACTCTGTGCCTGTAATACTTGTGGTGAAATATCGGAAGGGCCGGGGCCCATTAAAATCCGCCGCGGCGGATTAAAGGATGTTAGGTTCATGCCATGTCCTTATCGTTAGTTATTTATTGTCGTTATGTTTTGTCGCCTATGCACTCTAGCATTAGCGTACAAACAATTGAATGTAAAACGAACAATCACCAGCAAGCCACAAAAATCATTTAGGTTAAATTAACTAAGCCAAAAAAAACATTAACCCAGCGAACTTGTGGTTCATTCCTCAGCCTAAAATGCTTCATGTCAAATTCGATCAAAAACCGATCTTTTTGATATCAACCAAGCAACAGCTCATGCACAAGGTCGCAACAAAACAAATAAACAACGAAGGCTTTCATGGTATTCCAAAATTGATCCTAAACAAAAAATGAACGACTAATTCAAACCACCAATAGTCCCTTTATTTACGGGGGATTAAGTGTCAATCTAGAGGCAATTCAACTAGCGAATAATTACGCAATAACGACCTGGATCACAACAAAGCTTTAGCATAAATGTGAATCCCTAAAATAAAGGCTCAGAGAGTAAATAAACTGCTACAAAAATGCTAAATAAAATATTCAAATGAATTTTACATTCACATTTATGAATATTTATTCACGTCTAAAATCGATTCAAAACGGCTCTATAAAAAAACCACGTTACATTAGTTTTTCTAATGATTAGGTTGCAATTTAACTTGTTTGAGAACCTCGCATTTCAGAACTACTATTCTCCCATCAACTGAGATGAGGTCCTCGATATGAATATCAATATAAACACGATCCACAGCAATAAACACAGTTCTTCCTTACCACAAACCCAACACGGTATTGTTGAGTTATACAATCTTTGTAATGTGTGGATCCAGCGCCAAAAAACCCGCCGTCAATTGGCTCAATTACCCGCGTACTTATTACGTGATATCGGTTTAACAGAAGCAGACCGCTACCAAGAGTCTCGCAAAAACTTCTGGGAAAACTAGGCTTAAACACCATTTTTGCCAAGGATCTCAGGCTATTTCACTCGGCATGTTGCTTCTGCACATGCCGTTTTTGTTTTTTCTTGTTACCATTCCCGCCAACACTCTGTAATCAATACTACTATGTCGACTAATCTTGCAAACTTGCTGGTTGTTCTCGGGCCTACCGCATCAGGAAAAACCCATCTTGGCGTGGAGATCGCCAGACTTTACGGCGGCGAAATACTATCTGCCGATTCTAGGCAAGTGTATCGAGGCTTGGATTTAGGCTCGGGTAAAGATCTGGATGAATACCAGGAGATCCCCTATCACCTAATTGATATCGTTGAACCTGAGGCCGAATACAGCGTATTTCATTTTCAGCGTGATTTCTTCAAAGCCTACCAGCAAATTAAACAACGACAACAGCTCCCCGTTATGGTTGGTGGAACAGGTTTGTACATTGATGCGGTGACCCAAAATTATCAGCTACATGAAGTACCAAGCAATCAGGCCCTACGTAACGAGCTTGCAGAACTCAGCCTAGAGCAACTGCAGCAACGTTTACTCTCAGTAAAGCCCGAGCAACATAATAATACTGATTTACAGGTCCGACCGCGTTTAGTGCGAGCCATTGAAATTGCCGAGTCAGACACAGCGCCCCCGCAAACCTCCCCTCACCCCGAGATAAAGCCACTTTACTTGGGGATCCGTTGGGAGCGAGCAGTACTCCGTCAACGCATCACGCTACGTTTAAAACAGCGGCTTGAACAGGGTTTAGTGGAAGAAGTTGAACGCCTGCACGCTCAAGGTGTGAGCTATGCAAAACTAGAGTTTTATGGCTTAGAGTACCGTTTAGTCGCACAATACCTGCAACAACAGCTGAGCTATAACGATATGTTTCAAAAGCTCAATTCTCAAATCCACCAATTTGCCAAACGCCAGGATACCTGGTTCAGAAAGATGGAGCGTCGCGGTGATGAGATCCATTGGCTATCGCCAGAAAACTTATTATTAACTCAAGCTGAGCAAGTGATAGCACCTCATTTAAGCAGTCTAAACACGGATTAATAGTTGGCCGCATGTGACTATTTTGACGCAAACCATCGGTAATAAAAAAACATCAACCAATGGGCAGCACTTAAACTAGCAAACGCGGCAAAACCAGCCCATAAGCTCAGCCGATACACGGCTATATCTCCTCGGTAGACAATGCAAAGGCATAACATCAGTATCCAACCCAAGTTGGCCAAAATCATGCATTGCTTACAACGCCCTAACTTTTCTACAAACCATGCCCGAGAACAAAACTGGCAATCCACTAGCGCTCCCCCTTAACTTTGGCTAATTCGATTATCCACGGGTCATCAATTTAAGCAAGTAGTCGCTGATGCGGGTATAAGGCGGTCGCATCAAACGAGTCGCTGCAAATGGACCTTGTTTAAAGATTGGCAGCATTTTAGAAAACTGCACAAAACCATCGTAACCATGGTAGTGGCCCATACCACTGCTGCCGACTCCGCCAAATGGCAGCTGATGCTGAGCCACATGTAGTAACACCTCATTAATACACAGGCCACCAGCTTGAATTTGCTGCTGCACTCGTAGCTGCACCCCAAACTGCTTGGTAAATAGATAAAGGGCCAACGGCGGTGCAGTTTGGTTGACATAAGTGATGGCCTGCGACAAATCTTGATATTCGACAATCGGTAATAGTGGACCAAAAATCTCTTGCTGCATCACCAAGGATGACGCAGCTGCGTCAACTAACAAACCCGGCGTAAATTTCCCTGCACATTCACCAGCAATTAACGGGATAAATTCAGCGCCCTGGGCTATTGCCTGCTCGCGCAAGTTCACCTGCCGAGTTAAAAAATCCGCCGAGATCATATTAGAAAGAGCAGGATCTGACATATCGCTGTAGTGTTTGGCGGTATAAGCTAAACAAGCCTGAATAAAAGCTGACCTCGTTCCCTTGGGAAGCAACACGTAATCGGGTGCCACACAAGTTTGCCCAGCATTCAGCAGCTTCCCCATCAGTATTCGCTCAGCCGCCTGAGTTATGGGATAATCCTCAGCCACGATCACTGGTGACTTTCCGCCTAACTCTAAGGTAACAGGGGTTAAGTTTTGCGCGGCGGCCGCCATCACTTTACGCCCTGTTTGGGTGGAACCAGTAAAGATGAGGTGATCAAAGGGCAAGGCTGAAAAACTTGGCCCCAGTGAGCCGTCGTCTGAATAGATCCGCAGCACATCGTCGGGCAAGTACTTTGGCAACAATTGGATCAGCAAATGGCTTAAGGCGGGACTAAGTTCAGACATTTTAATCATCAACTTATTTCCTGCCGCCAGTGCATCGGTAAGGGGCGCGAAGGCCAAATACAGAGGGTAGTTCCAGGGGACAATGACCCCAACCACCCCGAGCGGTTGAGCCTGAACCCGATTACTCGCTCCAAAGTACCAAAGACTCACCTGACGATGTTGTGGCTTAAGCCATTTTTTGAGGTGTTTTAGACTATAACGCAGGCCCTCGATGGCCGGGAAAATTTCAATCAGCCTCGACTCATGCGGACTGCGATAACCAAAATCGTCACTAATCGCAGCGATAATAGCGGCTTGATTATCGAGCAACAGCCGCAGCATTTGGCTAAGATGGTAGCGACGTATCGCTAAACTAGGGTAAGGCTGTTGACGATAAGCCGCTTGCAAATCGCTTAACTCTTGGGACAATTGCAGTTTGCTTGCTTGGTTCATGTGCTATCTCAATCATCTGCCGTGAACAAAGGTTATGTTACCATGAGTAACTTGTAAACTAATTTGACCAAACTCGAAAATTGTTATGCCACACCATATCGTTTACTCAGTGGTTTTAATGGAGGCAAAAAATTAACTCTACGCACTTTAAAGCGCCCTGGTGGGCTCGTAATCGGCATATTCAAACTCTGCTGCCCACTTTGTTATTGCGCAACAAAAAACTCAATTTGGATTGGCAACAGTTAGATCTAGACGATGGTGACTTTATCGATCTCGCTTGGATTGATAGTGCCAAGACTGACAAACCAGAACAAGCAATCGTGCTCGTCTTCCATGGCTTAGAAGGCAGTGTACATTCACCCTATGCCAAGGGGATCTTACAAGCTTGTAAACAGCAAGGCTGGCGAGCAGTGGTGATGCATTTTCGAGGATGTAGTGGTAAACCCAACAAGCTATGGCGCGGTTACCACAGTGGCGAGATTGATGACGCACGAGCTTGTATTGAGCATTTACACGCACTCAATCCCAAAGCCCCTCTATTCGCCTTGGGCTACTCGCTAGGCGGGAATATGTTGGTGAATTATCTAGCGAAAGAACCACGCTCACCGCTAACTGCGGCCGCGGTCATCTCTGCGCCACTGCACTTAGCCGCCTGTTCCCAGCGACTACAACAGGGTTTTTCTCAAATATACCAGCATCACTTACTCAGCCGGATGAAAAAAAACCTCTGTAAAAAGATTAGCCGTATGCCACAAGCCCCACTGCAACAAACGCAAGTCAAGCGCTGGCGTAACTTCGTAGAGTTTGATGAACACTACACCGCCCCAGCCCATCAGTTTGCAGGTGCCGTTGACTATTACCAACGCTGTAGCGGCTTACCCTTACTCAAGCACATTGGCTTACCCACTTTGCTGATCCACGCCGCCGATGATCCTTTTATGGACGCAAGAGTGATCCCGCGAAATGAGCAAATCAGCCCCGCGATTGAATATCGACTAAGCCGCACTGGTGGACATGTAGGATTTGTCGGTGGTAGCCTATTTCGTCCAACATTCTGGCTAGAGTCTGCTATTCCACAGTGGTTTAGCCAGCACCTCAACACAAAAGAGCATGCTAATTCATGATAATTCCTTGGCAAAACCTAGCGGCCGACACTTTCGAAGCTTTACTCGAAAGTTTCGTATTACGTGAAGGCACCGACTATGGTGAACAAGAGTTGAGTTTAGAAGACAAACGAGAGCAAATTAAACAACAGGTTATTAATGGTTCAGTTTTAATCGTATACTCAGAACTACATGAAACAGTCAACTTGATTGCCAAAGAGCAATTTAATGCCTCAGCCACGGATAGGCTGCAGGATGATGTATAAATCATGTTTATAGTCTCACTTACAGATAGGTCATTATGTCAGCTAAACATCCTATTATCGCTGTCACTGGTTCTTCCGGTGCCGGAACGTCAACCACCAGTGAGGTATTCGCTCACTTATTTAGGCAACATAAACTGAATGCAGCCTTTATTGAGGGCGACAGTTTTCACCGTTACACTCGACCCGAAATGGATGTAGCCATCCGAAAGGCTCGCGAACACGGAAAGCACATCAGCTACTTCGGCCCGGAGGCCAACGACTTCAATTTGTTGTATGAATTTTTCAAACAATATGGAGAAGATGGTACTGGTCAATATCGACGTTATCTGCACACCTTCGACGAAGCCGTGCCATACAATCAAATGCCGGGCACGTTTACCCCTTGGCAGGAACTGCCGGAAGAAACCGAAGTATTATTTTATGAAGGCTTGCACGGCGGCGTGGTCTACGATGAGAAAAATGTCGCGTCAAAAGTTGATTTGCTGATCGGCATGGTGCCGATTGTGAACTTAGAATGGATCCAAAAACTGGTGAGGGATACCACCGAACGAGGCCATTCACGAGAGGCCGTGCAAGATTCAATTGTTCGTTCAATGGATGACTACATCAACTACATCACCCCACAATTTTCGCGTACCCATATCAACTTTCAGCGCGTCCCTACGGTCGATACATCAAACCCTTTTAGCGCTAAGAGTATTCCGTCACTCGATGAAAGCATGTTAGTGATCCGTTTTAGAGGACTCAAAAACGTTAATTTTCCTTATCTGTTACAGATGATTGACGGTGCTTATATGTCGCGGCAAAACACCATCGTGGTTCCAGGAGGAAAGATGGGTTTCGCCATGGAGCTAATTTTATCACCGATGATCCAACAATTGCTGGAAACCGGAAAAGTTCGTTAACTCGCGCTTTCAATCCGATAGCTGTGGCTAATTTCACAGCTGTTACCCAACATTAACGATACCGAGCAGTATTTTTCCATACTCAATTGCACCGCTCGGGCAACGTGCTTGTCGCTCAAATTCACCCCACTTACGACAAACTCCAGGTGGATGTTGGTAAATACCTTCGGCGCCGCCTCGGCTCGCTCTGAATCCAAATGAACTTGGCAATCAGTCACTTGCTGCCGAGCCTTAGATAAAATGGAAATGACATCCACAGAACTACATCCACCAGCCGCCATTAAGACATACTCCATCGGGCTCGGAGCAGCTTTCGCAGCGTCGCCATCCATCAATATTTGGTGGCCTGAACTGCTTTCACCAATAAACTGTAGTTCTTTTGACCACTTGACCGACGCTTTCATATTAGATTCTCCTGCTTAATATTTCGTTCACCAGCTTAATCTAGGTCAAGGTTCATGGCTAGTAATTACCTCATACTAAAGGCGTATAAATGCCTTGCAGCAAAGTCCGAAGCCTTTTATGCTAGGGGTGGATGGAAAACAATTAGAATAAATACAATTTACTAAGTATATAGCTGGTAAATAATTATAAAGACAGAGGATTTCTTTAATATGGTAATTGGCAAACCTCAAGCTGATCCGGTGATGGAGTGGTTTCTTTCTCACTGTCACATACATAAGTACCCTTCAAAAAGCACCCTAATTCATGCCGGCGAAAAAGCCGAAACCCTATACTACATAGTCAAGGGCTCAGTCGCGGTTTTAATTAAAGATGAAGAAGGCAAGGAAATGATCTTGTCTTATCTGAATCAAGGTGACTTCATGGGCGAACTAGGCCTTTTCGAAGACACTGAAAACCCGATCCGGACCGCTTGGATCAGGGCTAAAAGCCCTTGTGAGGTTGCCGAAATTTCTTATAAGAAATTCCGTCAACTGATTCAAGTGAATCCTGAGATCCTGATGCGTTTGTCAGGGCAAATGGCAACCCGCCTGCAGATCACCAGCCAAAAAGTGGGTGATTTAGCCTTCTTAGACGTGACTGGTCGAATTGCTCAGACTTTACTAAACCTAGCGAAACAGCCAGATGCGATGACTCATCCAGATGGTATGCAAATTAAGATTACCCGCCAAGAGATCGGCCAAATTGTTGGCTGTTCTCGTGAAACGGTTGGTCGTATTCTTAAGATGCTAGAAGAGCAAGAGCTTATCACCGCCCACGGTAAAACAATTGTGGTTTACGGTACCCGCTAAGCAACTCTCTGTTTACCTATAAAAAAAGCCGCTTATGCGGCTTTTTTATTGTGCCAACTAACGATTAGTACTACTAAATATTTTATCCGCCGAAGCTTCAACAAAGCCGGAATATAACTCACCGTTCGGTAATGGATAACGCAGTGCAAACTCATAGAAGCAACTGGGAATGCGTTGACTAGAATCACTAAATACTACTTCAGATAAATCTGCCATAGTTGAAGATTGCTCTAATAACACTTCCGGCGAACCTTTGATCTCACCACCAAGCTTATTGAGCACATAACCCGCCTCACTCAAACATTGATTCACCTGTTGTAAGCTGTCGAAATGCGGTAGCTGGTTGACTGACACCGTAAAATGATTCGCTCGATAACCATAAGCAGCCAACCAAGCGGCATATTCACTTTCTTCAAGTAGCTGCTGATAATCAGCGTAGCTCAATTGCCATGGACGGCCACAGAAAAAAACTTCTGGCTGTTGATAAAGCGCTAATGGCACCTGCTTAGCCAAACCTTGAACAATCATCTGCGCCTTATCAGACAAGCTCTCAACCTGTAATTCACTAATAAAGACTTTGGGAATACTCGGGTCGGAATGCTCAAAGTGAGCCGCGTCTAAGTGCTTATTCGCAAAATGGTATTCTCCTCCTCGATGATAGCCCATCGCCAATAAGTGTTTCGCAAAAGCTTCCACACCGGTATTCGGTAAATTAAAGCTGCGAATGGCAATATGATCATTGACGATCTGATGACCATCGCCCAACAGCTGATGGATCGCTTCGGCGCTAGGTGTCACCGCCAAATATTGTTGCCATAAACGTTCAAAAAACAAATCTAAGGTCATCATATTCTCCCTAAAAGTGTAAGCCTGGGCTGAGTACCGCTGGCATCACGCTGGCTTCACCTTCCATAGAGGCGACAGGATAAGCACAGTAGTCCGCCGCATACTTAGCACTAGCCCGATGATTTCCAGAAGCGCCCACGCCACCAAAAGGTGCAGCACTCGAAGCGCCGGTAATCGAACGGTTCCAATTGACAATACCGGCGCGGATCCGATGACGGAAGTTTTCCCATTTTAGCGGATCATGGCTCAGCAAGCCTGCCGATAAACCGAATCGAGTATGATTTGCCTGAGCAATCGCGTCATCCCAGTCATGATAACGGAGCACCTGCAATAACGGGCCAAAGTACTCTTCATCGGGCAGCGCAGCAACAGACGTCACATCGATAATACCAGGTGTAACCAAGCCCTTGTTTTGCTCTAGCTGCTGTAGCTCAAGCAAGGACTGCCCACCGAGCTGTTGCAACTGCCGTTGGGCCTCAACCATTCCTGCGGCAGCTTTCGCACTAATCATTGCGCCCATAAAGGGCTGCTGCTCGGCATCATAGAGACCCACTTGAATGGCTTGAGTGACTTCTAATAGACGGGCTAAGATCTGCTCACCTTGTTCACTACGAGGCAAAAACAAACGGCGTGCGCAAGTACAGCGCTGTCCTGCCGAAATAAAGGCGGATTGAACAATATCGTGTACCGCAGCGTCAACATCGGCGACTTGGTCAACCACCAAGGGATTATTGCCGCCCATTTCTAAAGCGAGTATTTTATCCGGCTGACTGGCAAACTGCTGATGCAATAAGTGACCCGTGTTAGAACTACCAGTAAAAAATAACCCATCGATATCAGGATGAGCAGCCAGCGCCTTACCTGTAACCACCTCCCCTTGCAGTAAGTTAAGTACACCCTCAGGCAAACCCGCTTGTTGCCATAATTTAACGATACATTCCGAAGTATAAGGCGTGAGTTCTGAAGGTTTCAGCACCACACTATTACCGGCAATTAAAGCGGGAACAATATGACCATTAGGTAAATGCCCTGGGAAATTATAGGGACCAAATACCGCCACCACACCATGCGGCTTGTGACGTAATACCGCTTTTGCAATCGGTAACTCAGAAGATGACTCGCCAGTTCGCTCGGCATAGGCTTTCTCGGAAATAGCCACCTTGCCGATCATCGCGACAACTTCAGTGCGAGTTTCCCACAAGGGTTTACCGGTCTCTTGGGCAATCACTAAGGCTAGGCGCTCTTTATTTTGCTCCAACAAGGCCGCGAATTGTTTAATCACTGCAATTCTTGATTCTAGCCCAAGCATATACCAGTCAAACTGGCTCGATCGTGCCGCCTTAACCGCTTGATCGACTTGCGCTGATAACGCAGCATTGCCCTGCCAAACGCAAACATTCTTGGCTGGATCGATAGACTGAAACGAGGCACCTTGACCCGCTAGCCATTGACCATTAATAAACTGATTTAAATGTTCCATCTACAACCTCACATCCTTTATAGCGGCCCCATGGGCGAGCCTATGACTATTCTAAACGTAGCGCACCAATACGAATCAGATCACCCTCTTGTACCTCTAAGGCTGCTGCAGTACTAGCCGATATACCCGCTCGCAATGAGTCGGAATCTAACTGGATCGCCGCCACACAAGCTCTAAAATCAACTAAGCGAGCATTACTTAGTAACATTTCTTCAGCAGAGGCGGCGGGCTCCGCAATACTGATGCTCACCTTGAGGGAATGTTTGACACTTTCGATCAACTTTAATGGGCACTCGACGGTCGGCCCAGCATCAAAAATATCCACATAACCGTGTTTACAAAAACCTTCAGATTCGAGCAGGCGTAAAGCTGGACGAGTTTTTTCATGCACCTCACCAATCACCGCCTGTGCTTCTTTACTCAATAAGTTGACGTATATCGGATATTTCGGCATTAACTCGGCAATAAATTCTTTCTTACCAACCCCGGTTAAGTAGTCCGCCGTCGGGAAATCAACACTAAAGAAATGATCCTGTAACCACTGCCAAAAAGGTGAACGCCCGTGTTCATCAGAGACCCCCCGCATTTCGGCGATCACTGAATCATTAAAACAATGCGAATGTTCAGCCATCAATAAGAAACGACATTTGGATAATAAGCGTCCATTGTTTCCACGACGATGCGACTCTTGCAAAAACAGCGTACATAACTCAGTCACCCCGGTATAATCATTAGTCAGAGTAAGAGTCTCAACCACGTTATAAACATTGAGGCTACGCGAAGCATGAACCACTTTTCCGAGATGGTAAGTATAGAAGGGGTTACTCATCCCCACAGCCGCATCAATAGCGGTGGTCCCAACCACTTCTCCGGTGTCGCTATCTTCAGCAACCATTAAATAATGTTGATTGCCTGGGCTGTCGGCATCTGCGGTAAAAGAACGTATCGAATGGGCGAGCTTTTCTTTTAAAAGAGGCTCATCAACCGGTAAAGAGGTGAAGCCAACCCCTGAAGCCACCGCCATTTGTAATAACGCAGGATAGTCCGTTTCCTTAATAGGGCGGATAACTAACATAGCGAAGTCTCCATTCATCAAATAACAAACCACCGCGACCCTTTAGAGTCACGCCGAATGATAATAAAGCATTGAAGTGGCCTAGTATCACAAGGAGACTAAGCCCATAAGACTAGCCGTTTACCACTTTGGCAATTGCTTGTTCGAAACGCTGCATACCCAGCTCTATATCAAGCTGAGGAATAATTAAAGAAGGGGTAAAACGGATCACGTTCGCCCCTGCCACCAGAACCATAAGCCCTTCCGCCGCCGCAGCCACTAAGAAGTCGCGCGCACGCCCCTGATATTGCTCATTCAGCACCGCACCCAACAGTAGCCCCTTACCGCGCACCTCAGAAAAAACCTGATATTTATCATTAATCGCCATTAAAGCTTCTCTGAACCACTGCTCCCGTTGTTTCACACCCGCTAAGACTGATTCACTATTAACAATATCGAAGGCAGTTGCTGCCACAGCGCAAGCCAAGGGGTTTCCACCATAAGTACTGCCATGAGTGCCGACCTTCATTGAGGCGGCAATCTCAGTTGTCGTCAGCATAGCCGCAATAGGAAACCCCCCACCTAAAGCTTTCGCCGAGGTGAGTATATCCGGCGTGATCCCTAGACCCATGTAAGCGTAAAGTTCCCCTGTGCGGCCGACGCCAGTTTGTACTTCATCAAAAATAAGTAATGCTTGGTGTTTATCACACAGCTCGCGAACTTTTCTTGCAAATTCTAGATCGGCGCTAATGATCCCCCCCTCTCCTTGGAGAGGTTCCATCATCACTGCACAGGTTTGATCATCAATCAACGCTTCCAGCGCGGCGGTATCATTGTAGGGAATGTGCTCAACACCTGCGGGTTTAGGACCAAAACCGTCGGAATAGCTCGCTTGTCCACCCACCGTCACGGTAAAGAAAGTACGTCCATGGAACCCTTGTTCGAAGGCAATGATTTTTGTTTTATCTTGGCTTCCATGTTCAATCGCATAGCGACGAGCCAACTTTAGGGCCGCTTCGTTGGCTTCCGCGCCTGAATTACAGAAAAATACTTTCTCGGCAAAGGTACTATTCACCAATTTTTCAGCCAAACGTAAAGCTGGTTCGTTGGTCAGCACATTACTCAGGTGCCATAGTGTTTGGCCCTGTTCTGTCAAGGTTTTCACTAAGGCGGGGTGACAATGCCCCAAACAGTTGACCGCGATTCCACCAGCAAAGTCGACATACTCCCGCCCTTCTTGATCCCATAAACGAGAGCCCTCGCCCTTCACCGGAATAATCGCCGCGGGGGCGTAATTGGGAACCATGACTTGGTCAAAAAGCGCACGAGTTACAGCATGTGACATGTAGCGTTCTCCTTATCAATCTGGCGATTCCTATAACGATAGCCAGAGAAGTTAACAGTTTGTAAATATTCTTGGGATTATGACAAATATCGAGCATGATGTCTGAGCATACTGCAAAAGCACCATACAAAATATAACCATTTTTACGCAAGTTCAGTGCATAGCTCTAAATAAGCGTCCTGCCAAATAAGCCATTTTACTCTAAAATACATAAACTTTCGCATAAATATGCATAAATTATTCATTCGATTTAATTATAAAATTAAACCGTTATTAAACATTAGCATTCTATATAGTCGAACGAATAAAGTTATCGAGTAAGCCTAAACCTTGTTCAGTAAGAATGCTTTCCGGGTGAAACTGCACCGAGTGGATCGGCAAAGAACGATGCTGCAGCCCCATAATTTCATAAGCTTGCCCTTGCTGATCATGGCTCCAAGCCGTGACTTCCAAACAATCTGGCAGGCTATCAGCCTCTACTAATAAAGAGTGATAACGGGTGACCGCCATTGGACTGACCAAACCCATAAATACTGATTGCTGCTGATGATGGATTGGCCTGACCTTACCATGCATCGGCATGTCCGCTCTGACCACTCTCGCCCCAAAATGCTGAGCGATACACTGATGGCCCAGACACACCCCCAATATAGGCAATTGATCGGCAAATTCAGCGATCACCTGTAAAGATATCCCCGCCTCGTTGGGCGAGCAAGGTCCTGGTGATATAACCAGGTGAGTCGGCGCCATTTGTTCGATCTGCGTAATACTGAGCTGATCGTTACGCACCACCTTAACCTCAACCTTTAACTGCGAAAAATATTGGTAAAGGTTATAAGTAAACGAATCGTAATTATCGATAATGAGTAACATGCAGCCTTATCGTCTCACTCATAATGCAAAGCCATAAAAGAGGACTATCTTATACGATTTTGCTGAAGGTCGGTTGATCTTTCGTTAAGCTAAAAACCCGTGTTCGCTTAAGCAAACGTCTTACAAACACGAAAGCCCAGCATTCACTGGGCTTTCTTCGAACCGCAAGCTGTAAAGGCTATTTTAAGCCGATAAAACCGAGTACCTCATAGACCGAATGTAGTGTTTGGCGAGCTTGCTCACTAGCTCGCGCCGCGCCTTTAGCCATGATTGCTTGCAGGGCTGACTCATCTTCACGCAGCGCATGATAGCGCGCTTGGATAGGTTCCATCATTGCCACCACCGCATCGGCGGTATCCACTTTCAAGTGACCATACATTTTACCAGCATATCCCGCGACCAAGTCATCAATTGACTGGCCAGTTGCCACCGACTGTAACGTGAGCAAATTAGACACACCGGGTTTTTCTTCTCGATCGAAATAGATCCGCGCCTGTTCATCAGAGTCGGTCACCGAAGCTTTAATTTTCTTAGCAATTTGTTTGGGTGTATCGCTAAGCAAGATGAAAGCTTTAACATTATCGTCGGACTTAGACATCTTCTTGGTTGGCTCTTGCAGCGACATCACTCGCGCACCAAACTGAGGAATAAATGGTTCGGGTACCGTGAACACTTCGCCGTAAAGATTATTGAAACGATTAGCAATATCACGCGTGAGTTCTAAATGTTGCTTTTGATCTTCCCCTACCGGCACCGCATTTGCCTGATAAAGTAATATATCCGCCGCCATTAAAGCCGGATAAGTATATAAACCCGCATTGGTGTTATTCGCATACTTGGTCGACTTATCTTTGAACTGAGTCATCCGATTCAATTCGCCCATTTGGGTATAACAATTAAGTACCCAAGCGAGTTGAGCATGCTCTGGTACCTGTGATTGGACAAAGATGGTGCTCTTGTCGGGATCTAAACCACAAGCTATGTACATGGCTAAACCATCTAAGACTTGGTTTTTAAATTGCTTAGGTTCTTGACGAACTGTTATCGCATGCAAATCTGCCAGCATGAAATGACAGTTATATTCATTTTGCATGTGGATCCACTGGTTAATCGCCCCAATATAATTACCAATGGTTAACGAACCGGATGGCTGAATGCCACTTAATACAACGGGTTTACTCATGATTTTCCTACTTAAACAATACAAATGGGACTTAAGCCGTGACTGAACCCGACATTAATTCAACCAGGGTCTCGAGGCTATCCGCCACAAAATCGGGGTCACTTAAGGCAATATCTTCACCGTAGTTATAACCATAGGTCAAGCCTAGTGAGCGACATCCTGCAGCTTTTGCTGCTTGAATATCATTTTTTGAATCACCGACCATCAGCAACTGTTCAATACCCAGTTGATACTGACCAACTAAGTGAGTTAAAGGTAGAGGGTCTGGCTTCTTACGCGCTAAGCTATCACCAGATAATACCACATCAAAGTATTGCGCAAGATCAAGCTGTTCTAATAGTGGTTGGGTAAACAAGCTTGGTTTATTCGTCACAATCGCCATTGGAAGGTTCATCTCGGCTAACGCCGCTAAGCTTAAACGAACCCCTGCATATAAGCGACTCGCTACACACAGCTTTTCAGCATAATGTCGGTTAAATAAAGGTTTTGCACTTAAGTAAAGCGCTTCATCTAGATCTGCCGCAATCTCTGAACAACCAGAGAGTGCTCGCTTAATCAAAACTTCGGCACCATTGCCTACCCAATGGCGGATCGTCGCTTCACTAAACACATCACGACCTAAATCAACTAACATCGCATTAATGGCTAAGGCCAAATCGGGCGCACTATCGACTAATGTGCCATCTAAATCAAAAGCGATGAGCTTAATTTTGTTTAACGTTGTCATATAGGCTCACTACTTATTATTTACTTAAACTGGCTAATTCGGCACGCATTTGCTCAATCACTGCTCGGTAATCTGGTTTGCTAAAAATAGCCGAGCCAGCAACAAACATATCAGCGCCTGCGGCGGCGATTTCGGCAATATTATCCGGCGTGACACCGCCATCCACTTCTAAACGAATCGGATAACCACTGGCATCAATTTTATCGCGAATTTGACGTAATTTATCAAGGCTACCAGGAATGAATTTTTGACCACCAAAACCGGGATTGACTGACATCAACAAGATCATATCCAACTTATCCATCACATAATCCAAGTAGTGTAGTGGCGTCGCGGGATTCAATACTAGGCCCGCTTGACAGCCCTGCTCTTTGATCAGTTGTAAGCTACGATCAATATGCTCTGAAGCTTCGGCATGAAAAGTAATCATGCTTGCCCCCGCTTTTGCAAACTCGGGGATCAGACTATCCACTGGCTTAACCATTAAATGCACGTCGATAGGCGCTTCAATACCGTAATTACGCAAGGCCTGACATACGGCTGGCCCAAAGGTTAAATTTGGCACATAGTGATTGTCCATCACATCAAAGTGGATCACGTCTGCGCCTGCGGCAAGTACATTTTCCACCTCTTCGCCCAAACGGGCAAAATCAGCAGCTAGAATAGAAGGGGCAATTAAAAAAGGTGTGCTCATTGGGATAACCATTGGGTTTGAAAGTGCGCAATTTTAGCGCAGCTTGAGGCATGATCCAATCACTCTACCAAGATTGTTTTATGCTTGACTTAAACAGCCTCAATATAGGGACTAAATAATGGCCGAAAAACCTTCAAGTATACTAAAAAGTGTCTTCGCCGCATTATTAGGTGTTCAATCAGACAAACAACGCCAGCAGGATTTTAGTCAGGGCAAAGCTTGGCAATTTATCGGCCTTGGGATCGTGATGGTATTGGCCCTCGTGATGAGTCTGGTATTACTAGTAACCGCGATCACTTAATGATTTGAGATATCCTCTCGACTCACCAACTCGAGTCAATCTAAGCGGATGATTCGAGTCCCCTTCATTGGCTTGAGAACGACCACATCTTGAACTCGTAAATCTCGGGTCAATCTCAACATCAGTTGGTGATTCACCTTATATTATTTATCACTAAATCACTTAGGATGAATAATATGGCTTGTAACTGTTGTAACAGAGCATTAAAGAGTGGAATGATCTATAAAAAAGACCCTCAAACCACTAGAAACTATAAATCTTGCCCACATTGTTCAGCTGCAAACGGCGGTGAACATGTATTTCATCCCTACCCATTATCCTTTGGAAAGACACCTGCGAGAAAAACGGCTAAAAATCCAGATGGCGATCAAAGTTATTGTATCGATTGCCGTAAATTGAAGAAAGGTGTACCTTCTCATGTCTCAGAAAATGGGCGCGTATGTAGCAGTTTAGTCTAGAGGTTCAATGCAAATTTATCGAGATGATGCGGTCAGTTGGCTTGCGACACTTGCCGATGCAAGCGTCGATCTTTTAATCACAGATCCACCCTACGAATCCCTGGAAAAGCACCGAAATATCGGGACAACCACCAGACTAAAAGTAAGTAAATCGTCGAGTAATCAGTGGTTTGAAATTTTCCCGAATGCGCGTTTTGAAACGCTTCTCATGCAGATATATCGGGTTCTGAAGAACAATTCGCATTTTTACTTATTCTGCGATCAAGAAACAATGTTTGTCGTAAAACCAATTGCAGAAAAAATAGGATTCAAATTTTGGAAACCTATTATTTGGGATAAAGTCACAATCGGCATGGGATACCATTACAGAGCTCGTCACGAGTACATCCTTTTCTTTGAAAAAGGAAAAAAGAAACTCAATAATTTAGGCATACCAGATATTCTTGAATGTAAACGAGTTTATCGCGGATATCCCACAGAAAAGCCAGTGCCATTGCTTGAAACACTAATTTCTCAAAGCAGCACGAAAAATCAGCTGGTCGTCGATCCATTTTTTGGATCTGGTTCGGTCTTAATCGCCGCTAAAAACTTAGGCCGAGAATATCTCGGATGCGATATTTCGGAATCCGCTCACCAACACTTTCGAAATCGAGTAGCAGAAATAAACTAACAAACAAGGCGCTTTAATGCGCCGCCTAGCTTCCCGAATAAAGCGCCATAACCTCTTTAGACTTGCCTCGCACACTTCCCTTACAGCTAATATTACGTTGAACACTCAACAAGCTAAGTGTATCAGCGCCAGCATATAGCTCCTGAGTGAAGTCGGTAAAGTGGTTTGATATAAGTGTAGATACACCACGCTGCTTCGCTTTCAGCGCGCATTCAACTAAACGACGTTGGTCATCATCGGTAAACTTATTTCCAGCATAAGCAGTAAAGTTCGAGGTTCGATTAATTGGCGAGTAAGGCGGATCACAATAAACAACATCATGTTCACCCGCAGCGAGAAATGCCTGTTCAAAATCACCACATACAAATGATGCACGCTGAGCGACCTTAGAGAATTCGATAAACTCTTCTCGAGGAAAGTAAGGCCGCTTATAGCGTCCAAAAGGTACATTAAATCCCCCACTTTTATTATAACGACATAGCCCGTTATAACCGTGTCGATTTAAGTAGACGAAGAGTAATGAGCGTTCATATGGATCTGTGGATTGATTAAATTGCTCGCGCAGCTGATAGTAAAAATCGGGATGATTATGGTTACCAATAAAGAAGTTTTCTGCTTCCTTAATAAATCTATCCGGCTGCGTTTTGATGAACCCAAACAGATTAATGAGATCTTGGTTAGTATCCACCAATAGGTATTCATCAAACTCAAAATTAAGAAACACCGAACCGCCACCTACAAATGGCTCAATCAAACGCTTCTTTCCAGTAGATGGAAGATTCACTTTGATTTCATCAACAATGCGCTTCTTGCCACCAGCCCACTTCAACGGAGACTTACGATTAACTGAAGATATATTACGACTCACAGATGACCTTCAGCTAAATATAATTGACACACCAACAAATCAGTCTTCTGCCTTGTTTCGCCAAAATGATCTACCCACTGAAAAAAGGCTCGAAGATGCGTCATCACGATTCCGTTAATTCGAACTGAACTTGGCTAAATTGCTTGATCAAAGAATCCAGATTCTGCTTTTTCAAATTGAGACGCGCAGCTTGAGCCTGCTCCCGCGTCGTAAAATCACCATAAATGATTTTATAAGGCACATTTGGATTAGCCGATGAATGGTAGACCCATACCTCATGATACCATTTGCGAGAAGAAACAAATTGCTCGGCTTTTTCTCGATTTTTCAACGCCATTAACTGTAAAGTATAATGTTTCGCTGGTTTAGCTTGAAGCAAAGACTTCACATCGGTCAACTGAATTGGAACTTCTTTCGTCACATCGGCTGGCTCAATTTTATCGGTCGATATTGTTGATGGTTGTGGCTCAACCAACAAGTTCTCACTATCATTAATGTTGCTCGTCAAGTCAGGCTTAGCTTGGTTTTCGGCTTTTCCCTGATCCGCTAACAACTTACTCACGACATCATCCTCAACCACCACTCGTAATTGCTTGGCTTGACTTTGTGCGGTTAAATCAACTTCTGTCGCAACATCTAACGAAGGTAGTTTAGCGGTATCGACTTGAGTGCTAGAACTGGAATTCGCTTGCGCCGATGCGAATTCTTCGGCCGGAGTAGAGCCATTGGCTAAAGTCGGCTCCTCCATAAGAGCCAAGGCAATACGGCTATCATTTCCCTTATCCTCTTTACCCCAGTCGTTGACCAACTGAACCAGTAAACCAGCGACTGCTGCGCACAATACGACAACAATGGCGATATAAAGTTTTTTTCTATTAGGAGCACTAGCTTCCGACATGGGGATATCTCCAGTAACGATTTGATCGACAAATTGATAAATAAGACGAGGGTTTCCTTTCGCCGATGCTATATGTTGTTCGATTGCTTGTTGATTTTCAAACTCCGCAACATACTCGGCTCGATTAAATAACAATGAAGCCAATTCAAAAGACTCATTGTCGCTCAGTGAGGGAACCTCAAAATACAGAATATCAGCGCTCAACACATCCAACTGAGCACTAAAGCTATTGCTAGCTTCTGCGAATAACAGTAACGATAAGGAATGTTGGTATAGCTGATTGTAATGTTGATAAAACTCCAACAACTCTCTTAGTAATTCTGTCGTTAATCGATGGGCATCATCGATCATAATCACTAACGGAGCATTGGTTTCTTGTACATTGCGCTTAAAGCTATCAAATAAAGGATCATCTTGGTTAAACAATGGATCATGTAATAACTGTTGTAGCAGTTCTCGACGCAAGCGAGAGCCATCGTCTTTATCGCTGGCAGTCACTAAGGCATGATTCGCGAACTGAGCACGTTCGAGTATCCCACTGGCGATAAAGGATTTACCCGAGCCCACACTGCCAGTAATACAAATGAGCTTGGCACTAAAACGAATTTGGGTGATCAGTCTATCGCGCAAACGTAATTGGCTTTGCAGTTGCGCAAACTCGGCATCAGGCCGCACTCTCACCATTCAAATAGCCTTATTGAAATCGATGAATAACTGTTTCTATATTATTTTCAGTAATCGTATCAACAACTTCTGCTGAACCGATAGCATTCGGTAATACTAAACGAAGTTTCCCATTTAGTACTTTTTTATCGCGCAACATGTGAGGTAGGAATTGCGCAACCCCCATATCTGCCGGTGGAGCAATCGGTAACTGGGCACGTTTAATCAAAGTTCGGATCTGTTGTACTTGCTGTTGAGAGAGCATTCCAACTAACTCAGCGGTTTCGGCAGCCATCACCATTCCCGCCCCAACTGCTTCGCCATGTAGCCAAACGCCATAACCTTGCTCTGCTTCGATCGCATGACCATAGGTATGACCTAGATTTAACAAAGCTCTAATCCCCTGCTCGGTTTCATCTTTAGCCACAACTTCGGCTTTAATTTCGCAACAACGAGCAATTGCTTGAGTCATTAATACTGCATCTAATTGCATCAACGGATCAAGATTATTCTCCAACCAAGTGAAAAAGTCAGCATCATAAATAATGCCATACTTGATTACTTCGGCCATGCCCGCTGATAACTCACGTTTATCCAAGGTCGCTAAACAATCAATATCGATCAGTACCGCCTTTGGTTGGTAGAAAGCACCGATCATATTTTTACCGAGAGGGTGATTCACTGCGGTTTTACCACCAACCGATGAGTCAACTTGCGATAATAAAGTGGTTGGTACCTGTACGAAAGGAACCGCCCGTTGATAACAAGCGGCAGCAAATCCAGCCATGTCCCCAATCACGCCGCCGCCTAAGGCAACAATGGTGGTATCACGGCTATGTTGTTTTTCCAATAATCCAGAAAAAATAAGATCAAGTGTCTGCAAGTTTTTGTACTGCTCGCCATCGGGCAAACTAACTACATCCACTTGAAAAGCACTCAAACCCTTCAACAGAGGCTCTAAATAGAGTTCCGCGACCGTAGTATTTGTAACAACCATTACTTTTTTACTAGCAATAGCAGAAGTAAAAAAATCGGGCTGACTAATTAGTCCTTGCCCGATAGTGATGGGATAACTACGCTCACCGAGAGCAACTGTTAAACATTCCATGATTAGCTTAGAATCCTAAAAGTTCAATAATTTGGTTAGCCACTGCTTTGGCACTTTGATCATCTGTTTTAACCGTATAGTCAGCTACGTCTGCATACATCGGATTACGTTCTTCAGCTAGATTTTCCAAGACCTCTCTTGGCTCATCACTTTGTAATAAAGGACGACGTTTATCGCGTTGTGTTCTAGCAAACTGCTTATCAATGGTCGTTTCTAGATAAACCACTATGCCGCGAGCAGAAAGATGATTACGGTTTTCTTTACTAATGACTGAACCACCTCCGGTGGCCAATACGATGCCTTGAAGTTGGGTCAGATCATCAATAACCCCTTCTTCTCGGACTCTAAAACCAGCTTCGCCTTCTACGTCAAATACCCAAGCGATATCCGCGCCAGTACGGCGTTCAATCTCTTGATCTGTATCGTAAAACTGCAAATGTAATTGCTGTGCTAAATGACGACCAATGGTGCTTTTCCCAGCACCCATCGGTCCTATAAGGAAGATATTTCGTTTCTCAGCCATGCTTCTTCAAATTTATCTTTGTCTATTTTCTCCCCGCAATGCGGGCACCTAATGTACCAACCTTAGTAAAAAGATCAGGGCGCGATTATCTCAGCATGAAGGGGACTTTGGCAACCGCAAAATCACCTTCAACCACGATTGACTCAGATTAAACCCGATACTCTGATTTTCCTAGAGACTATCAACCAGGATCCTTGGGGTAACAAAAATCAATAATTCATTTTTTTCTACGCTTTGAGTCGTGGTTCTAAACAATACACCTAAACCCGGAATATCGCCCAATATCGGAACTTTTTTCACATAGTCAGTTGTTTGCTGCTGAAAGATCCCCCCCAAGACTATCGTTTCGCCGTTTTTCACCAAGACCTGAGTTCCAATCTCCTGTTTATTGATGGCAATCGCTGTCCCGGTAGAGGTAGCAACGGCTTCACCTTCGGAATCTTGGGTAATGACTAAGTCCAAAATAACATTCCCATCTGGGGTAATCTGCGGAGTCACCTTAAGACTTAGCACCGCCTTTTTAAAGGTCACCGCCGTTGCCCCGCTAGACGAGCTTTCTACGTAAGGAATCTCTCGACCTTGCTCAATGTAGGCCGCCTTTTGATTGGCGGTAGTAATTCTTGGGCTGGCGATCACTTCGCCTTTATTCTCTTGCTCCAAGGCAGACAATTCTAGATCGAGAATTTGTCCATTCGCGAGCTTAGCCACTTGAAAAGCAATCGAGCCTGCGGCATCAGTGACCGGAAGGTTAACATTTAGGCGATCGTCCAAGGCTGGAATGTCGCCAGAGACGACGCTATCAACACCTTCTAAGCTTCCGCTTGTAATCCCAGTGCTACCACCGACTGACCCCGAATTAGTCACCCCCCAGCGTACACCGAGCTCTTCACTGACACTATCAAGTACCGTAACCATCCGTGCTTCAATCACAACTTGTTGAACCGCGACATCCAATTTCTTAATCATCGCCTTAATATCGCTTAGCGAGTCTTCGGTATCTTTTACCAACAAGGTATTGGTTCGCTCGTCCACACTCACCGAACCATGCTCGGATAACATCGACGCCTGCTCATTTTTAAGCAAGGCCGATAAGTCAGAAGCCTTCGCGTAATTCACTTGGATATATTCTGAATACAGAGGGGCTAAATCGGCAACTTGCTTAGCGCTTTCTAATTGTTGTCGTTCCTGCTCAGCCAACTCTGCCGCAGGCGCAATTAACAACACATTATTATCAAGGCGTTTATCCAAACCTTTTACTTTCAAAATTATATCGAGAGCTTGCTCCCAGGGAACATCATCCATGCGCAAGGTGATATTACCAACCACGGAATCCGTTGTGACTAGATTTAATTGATTAAAATCAGCAATTAATTGCAGCACGGTACGTACTGGAATATCTTGAAAATTTAGAGAAATGGGCTTGCCCTGATACGCAGCTTTCGCGACTTCTTCCGCTTGCAAAGGTTTAACTTCAACCAGAAACAGTTCTCCTGATTGATCATAACGATAATCAAAAGCCCCGTTAATCGTCACGACTAAACGCACCTTCGCCTCATCTTTAAAGACTTCAACATTATCGACTGGGGTTGCGAAGTCATTCACATCCATCACATAAACATTTTCGTCGGCAATATCGGTATTATAAAAATCGACAATCAAACTATTATCGCGTCGTTTAATATCGGCAGCGATAGAGCGATTATTCAGATCAATCATCAGCTGGCCGGTTCCACCTTTGCCCCGCCGAAAATCGATGCCTTCAATATGATTGATCGTAGCATGCTCAACACGACTGGCGGTTTCAAAAGCATTGTTAACCGTTGTAGACTTAGAATTGCTTGCGGTGGCAGTAGTAGGCAGCGCACCTAACTTAATCAGCAGCCGTTTAGAGTCTTGTTGTACTTGATATGGAACTAAGCTTTCCAAGGCCAAAACGAGTTGTAAACCAGACTCTGTCTGTAAGCTTTGTACTTGTTTCACCCCACCTCGGCCAATAATCAAAGGATTAACCTTCAGTGCGGAGCTGGCATTTGCTACGTCAATCACTAACTGATTAGGAGAGTATTCGAGGTGATCATTTACCTGCTCGATAGGCGCATCAAATAGTAATTCAATTTCTACCGCGCCTTTAATCATCGGGTTGGTATTCAGCTGAATTAACTGGGCGTTAGCCCAAGCTTGAGCTGCATAACAGAAAAGCCCCGCGAATATTAAGCTACTGTTGCAGATACCTTGCAGCATTCTTCCCTTCATGCCATTTATCCTATTGTTCCACTTTCGAAAGCAAAAGCTGAGTATTTCGCTCATTCCAACAGCCTTCACCATCAGAAACGACTTCTTTAATATCTAAACCGAGCTGACTAACTTTTATGATAATACCGTTATGCAAGCCTAGAAAATTACCTTCTCTCACTCGATACAATTCACCACTAGGAACATCAATTAAGGCCCATAGGTTTGCACCATCCCCCATGATCCCGCGCATCGTTAGACTCGCCAAAGAATACTGTTCGAGTGGTTGTTTCTCACGGTCAAAATTCGGTGCTAAAGAGCATTCCTTTTCAGAGGCTAGAGCAATCGCTTCCGCTTCAGGAACAGGGCTCGTAAAAGGGTTTCTTAGGTTATCGGCCTGGTAAGCAAGATGCTCAAAAGGCTTAATTTCTGGCACATCTTGTTTCACCGAAACCTTACGCGCTTTCACTTGCATGACATATTGCTGTAAATCATCTTTGGAGCCCCCACAAGCAAATAATGTAAGCAAGCTTAGCCCTAATATGATTGCTCTCATTACTTATCCTTAGGCTCTATTTTCTCTTTATAACGGTAGGTCTTCGCTAACATCGCCATCGTTAAAACTGCGCCGTCTTTTTGTTTTTTCAGCGAAATATCATCGAGAATCACAATTCGCGGTAAAGCGGCAACGGCACTCACAAAACCACCCAACTGGTGGTAAGTTCCACTCACTTCTAATTTTATCGGTAACTCAGTTGAAAACTCACGTTCAACTTCTGGCTCCCAGTTAATACGGTGAAACTCTAAGCCATTATCGATACCGATAAAACTCAACTCGTCTAGCAAACCTGGGATCTCATGTTTTTCGGGCAGCTGTTTGAGCAAAGAGGAAAAGGCATCTCGCATCTGCTGTATTTGCGCCTGATAAGCAGGCAAGTTACTTGCTAAAGCAGCTTTAATTTCGAATTTGCTACGTAACTCTTGTTCTTGTGCTTCAAATTGAGCCAACTTGGTTTGTTCATCTGATACTTGAACGTAATAAAATCCTGCTGCAATCAAGCCACAAATGAGACCAATGAATATTATTTTTGCAGGCCGAGGCCAAGTACCGATGCTTTCTAAATCTAATTCATTAAGCTGTTGTAAATCCATTACTTAGCTCCGACTTTTTCACTTGGCAGACCCAACTTAACGACGAATTCAAGTTGAAACTTACTCAGCTCCATATCCGCTTGTTTGTTCGATAAAGCGACGATGGAACTAATCTTGGGGCTGCCTAACCAAGTTTTTTGCTCAATATTGCGCATTAAACTCGCGACTCGATAGTTGGCTTCACTCTTCCCATCGAGGCTAATCAAGGAATTTTGAAAAGTTAAGCTATCCAGATAAACTCCGGCTGGCGAAATCAATGGTAGGATGTTGAATATTTTGGTTGGAACATTACGACTTTCTTGCAACTTCTGAATCAAGCTGATTCGTTCATTTAAGCTTTTTTTCTGCTCTTTTATTTTACGTATTTCACCAATTTGCTGGTCGAGGACCGCTATTTCAGTTTCTAAATACTGATTACGCGCAAGTTGCTTATTTTGCAGACTCGTATAATAGTTTTGCACCCCAAATGAAGCGAATAAGGTAAGGCCAGCGGCGACCCCCAAACTCAGCCAAAAATCACGCCTTTGTTTTGCCTTGAGCTCTTCCCGCCATGGAAGCAAGTTAATGTTAGACATTATCAAAACCCCTCAAAGCAAGACCCAAAGCCACCATATACTTCCCTCCATCGCGGCGTAATCCGTCGGGATCAACAGAACGATCAAACTGGCAATGATTGAAAGGCTCAGCCTTGATAACTGGCAGTTCTAAATCATTCTGCATCTGTAACACTAATTCGTCAGACAAAGCACTACCGCCGCTCACGCCAAGCGCATCCAAAGACTTATATCCGCTAGAACTCAAAAATAGCGACACTTGCCGACGAACGTTTTGAATGACCCCGCTAACAAACTGGGCGAAAACATCAATTTCATAGTTCTCGGGTAGACGGCCACTAATTTTCATCTCTTTCGCCTCTTCCAGGCTTAAGCTGTAAAAACTAGCGATTTGCTGTGTATATTGGGCACCGCCAAAGTTTTGGGCGCGGTTGTAAACCACTTCACCTTTATTGAGGATAGCAAAATTGAGCGTGGATTCACCTATATCGACCAAGCCAATGATTTTGCTATCGTCAAATTCATCTTCTTGATGATGCAATAAATAATGCCAAGCTCGGCCTAAGGCATGCGACTCAACATCAACAATTTTGGCTTCGAAATCAGCATTTGCCAATACTTCGGCGCGAATGCTAACCGCTTCGGTACGTGCCGCACTTAATAATACATTGTTACGATTCGCATCACTTTCGTTACTACCGAGGACTTCAAAATCAAGGCTGATCTCATCAATAGGAAAGGGGATTGAGTTTTCGGCCTCAAGCTCAACTTGAGTCTCTAGCTCCAAATCGGACAAACTATTGTCCATGTATATGATTTTGGTAATCACGTGACTACCTGCGACAGCAGTCGCCACTTGACGATTACGGGAAGGAAATTTTCTTTTTAATTCGCGTAAAGACGCCGTAATCTCTTCTGGAGAAACGACTTGATTATCGACCAGTGCGCCAGTTGGTGTAACGACCTCCGCAACCGCCTCTACTTTAAACCCCTGAGCAGATTTTGAGAGTAGCAGACCTTTGATGGTAGCAGAGCCGAAATCTATCCCTAACAACGCAGCCGATGTCTTTTTACCTATCCCTAGTATCATGACCCGCCAACTATCTTTTTAAATTAAACAGTTACCTGTAGATAAAGAATAACTAGTAATTGATCTATACGCTAATAGATCTTAAGAAAGTTGTCGAAACAGGTCACAATTTGACGATATAATCGACGGTTCTTTCGATACAGAGTACAACTTTAGTAATGAAATGGCTTAAAAGACTGTTATTTTTAATTTTCTTAGGTTCTAGCCTCGGCTTAGTCGCAGTCACCGCACTGTATTTTTATGTCGCGCCGCAGTTACCAGACGTAAGCACTCTGCGCGACATCCAGCTGCAAACGCCGATGCGAGTATTCAGTGCCGACGGCGAGTTAATCTCGCAATTTGGAGAAAAAAGAAGGATCCCCTTAGCCATTGAAGATATCCCTGATGAGATGATTCATGCCTTCCTTGCCACCGAAGACGCGCGTTTTTATTCTCACCCAGGCATTGACCCGATCGGTATCACCCGAGCAGCGGTTAATCTACTTGCAACTGGCGAGAAAAGCCAAGGAGCAAGTACCATCACCCAGCAAGTTGCCCGAAATTTCTTTTTAAGTCGTGAAAAAACCTATATTCGAAAAATAAAAGAAATTTTCTTAGCCCTTAAGATTGAGCAACAGCTATCAAAAGATGAAATTTTATCGCTATATCTTAATAAGATTTCTTTAGGCTACCGTTCCTTCGGCGTTGGAGCCGCTGCGCAAGTCTATTACGGCAAAACGGTAGACCAATTAACTCTCGCCCAAATCGCGATCATTGCAGGGCTGCCGAAAGCCCCTTCTGCACTCAATCCAATTCGTTCACCAGAACGCGCTCGTGATCGCCGAAGAGTAGTCTTAGGAAGAATGCTAGAGACCGGTTATATTGACCAGGCTCGCTTCGATGAAGCCAATCAAGCCCCAATTACTGCATCCTACCATGGTGCAGAAATTACGTTACCGGCTCCCTATCTTGCAGAAATGGTCCGCCAGCAGATCCTTGAACAATTTGGTGAAGACGCCTACATATCCGGCATGGATGTATACACCACCATTACAGCTAAACGGCAAAATGCGGCCACCTCAGCATTGCGCAAAAACCTATTAAATTATGACCAACGACATGGGTATCGCGGAGCAATAGACCAGCTATGGAAACCCGGACAGCCCGCCTTGGAGCCTCAACAAATCAGTGAACAATTAGCCAACTTTCCTAACTATGGAGAACTTGTCGCTGCAGCGGTGATATCGGTCACCGAACAGCAAGCGACCATCGTGACCAAACAAGGGGAAGTGGGGGTGATCGACTGGGATAATATGAAGTGGGCTCGCCGTTTTATTAGTGATACCCGGCAAGGGCCGGCGCCTAAAACAGCCACTGAAGTGCTCACTGCTGGAGATATTATTTGGGTTGTCGCCCTTAACCAAGTAAGCGCTGAAACGGGTCCAGACTCAAGTAGTGATTCAACTGCGCCAAACAACAGCGAAGCCCAAAAATCAGAGTTGACTCATTATCAACTATCACAACTTCCAGATGCTGGCGCGGCACTGATTGCGATTTCTCCGCTGGATGGTGCAATAGAAGCACTGGTTGGCGGTTTTAGCTTTAATCAGAGTAAATTTAACCGCGTGACTCAAGCCAGCCGGCAAGTGGGTTCCAATATTAAACCTTTCCTCTACTCCGCCGCATTTGAACATGGTATGACCTTAGCGAGCTTAGAAAATGATGCCCCAATTAATCGCTGGGATCAGGCGATGGGCGTCGCATGGCGTCCCAAAAATTCACCGCCAGTTTACGATGGTCCGATCCGTTTGAGAGTGGGATTGGCAAAATCTAAAAATGTTATTTCGGTGCGTTTAATGCGCGACCTAGGCATCAATACGATGATTTCACACTTAGCCAAATTTGGCTTTCCTGCGAATGAGCTCCCCCGCAACGAATCACTTTCTCTAGGCTCAGCGTCATTAACTCCGATGCAAGTGGCGAGTGCTTACGGCTCTTTTGCCAATGGCGGCTATTTAGTCAGTCCTTATTTTATTGACCGAATAGAAGATGGCGAAGGCCATGTGCTCTTCCAGCAGTTACCGAAAGTCGCCTGTGATGATTGCCATGAGATTATTAATCATGCGCCAAACTTAGATGAGCTACTTGAACAAACTGGCGATCCACTAAAACAATGTGCGATTTCATTTGCTGAAACAGAAGACTTGGCGCCACGAATTATTAGTTCACAAAATGCTTTTTTGGTTTCACAAGCGATGAATAGCGTCATTTGGGGCGGAGGAAGTTGGGCACATAAAACAGGTTGGAATGGCACAGGTTGGCGTGCAGCAAGAGAGCTAAAACGACACGATATTGCCGGTAAAACAGGTACCACCAATGATGCCAAAGACGCTTGGTTTTCGGGCTTCGGCCCCGGCTTAGTGGTCACATCTTGGATAGGATTTGACGATTTCAATCGCGAATTAGGTGAAGCCTCATACAATGCTAATTTAGGCAAAGATCAAGTCACAGGGAAAGAGTTTGGAGCCAGAACTGCGCAACCCGCTTGGATTGACTTCATGAAAGTAGGCTTAGAAGGGATCCCTGAACAACCTTGGTCAATCCCTAAAAATATAAGTACGGTGCGGATAGACCGCGCCAGCGGCTTGTTAACCACCGCCAGCGATTACACGACTCGATTCGAATACTTTGAAAAAGGAACTGAACCTAGCGAGTATGTTAAACCGAGCAGTGGTTCAGTCTTTGATGCTGAAGACGAACTATTTTAATCAAAGTGAGTATGCCGCTTAATCAGGGCGGCTAATTGATTAAAGCAGGGTCGACGTACCGAGTTATTACGATATAACAGGCTAATCCGTCGGCTCGGCTCAGGAGCGCTAAAATGGCGATAACAAATGCCATTTTGCTCAGTTTCCAGAGGGATAGCCAGCTGTGGCAATAAAGTGATCCCCATGCCCGCAGCCACCATATGTCTTAGAGTCTCAAGACTGGTCGCCTTAAAACTGTTATCTTCTTTCGCCCCAGCCGCAAAACAGTAACCCATGGCCTGATCACGCAAACAATGGCCATCCTCCAGCATCAACAATTGCTCGCCTCTTAATTCAGTCAATTCAATGTGAGCCTGATGCTGCCACTTATGCTGAGAAGGCATGGCGAGCACTAACGCTTCATCAAATAAATCGATCGAACCAAAACGTTCCATTTCAGGAAGATAAGCCAACAACAGGCAATCTAAATCACCATCCTCTAAGCGTTGCAACAAGATATGTGTTTGTTCCTCATAAAGAAACAGGGCCATATCGGTAAATTCAGAACGAATATGTGGCACTATTTGCGGCAATAAATACGGCGCCAAAGTAGGAATTAAGCCCATATGTAAGGGGCCAGCCATTGGTGCCTGAAAGCTCTTCGCCATATCTTTAAGGCCCTTTACCTCGAGCAGGATCTGTCGGGCCTTAGCAGCCAACTCATCGCCAGCATGCGTAAAAATCACCTTGCGAGAAGTTCGCTCGATCAACAACAAGCCCAACTCTTCTTCTAACTTGGCAACCTGACCACTCAAAGTCGGCTGACTGACAAAACATTTTTCCGCAGCTTTGCGAAAATGCTTCAGCTCTTGTAAAGCCACTAAATACTCTAAATCACGAAGGTTCATGCATTCTCCTTTAATTACAGCTAATAATACGCTGCTTCGTCTCAATCAACCATACTGTAAGCGAGTAACTCGTGTAGGCTAAGTCGCGATCTAAGAAACTTTGCTATAAAGCTCGCATTCACAAACACGGTAATGCCAAGAAACGCTTAGATATGATATATAAGTAAACTATCAGGATTTCCGAATACAGGTCGTATCGGTTCACGGAGGAATAACCATGGTGTGGTTCAAACACAGCTTATTAATTTTCGTTAGTTCAATACTATTCGCGTGTGGGGGAGACGGCAGTGTCGACCTCAGCGGTGGGGGCAGCAGTGGTGGCGATGGTGGGACCAGCTCAAGCACCACCGCTTCAATCGGTATTGCCCTTTATACCTGTGCGGATGGGATTAATACTGCATTAATTCCGCAGGGGTGTGTGAAAACTAATACCGTTCCCAGTGATACTGATACCTACGTTGTAGTCACACTCTCAAATGCGAGCGCTATCGCGAATGAACTGGTCAGTCTGAGTACCGTAGTGCTGAACTTAAAGCAACCACCATTCTGATTGGTGATAATGGCATCGGTCATACAACAATGAGCGCACGTACCGATGCCACCAATGCAGACTCAGTTATCGCTACTTATAGCTATCAGAGCAATGGAGAAACCGCCACTGTTACGGCCACAGAGAACTACCAAGTGCAAATCAACTCTGGTGGTTCCGGCGGCTTAAATGAGCTTCAACTTGCTCTGTACGACTGCAATGGTGTAGCACGAGATCAAATCCCCACCGGATGTAACGTAACCAATAGCCTTTCTATCGAATCGCCCATTACAGCAGTCGCTCGCTTAAGCTATACAGGCGGAGCTCCCGCAAGTAACGAACTGATTTCATTATCAACGACCAACGCAGACCTGAGCGCAGAAACGATCTTGACGGACCAGAGTGGCTTGGGGATTGCTACTTTGTTCGCTCAATTGGAAACAACTGGTGCAGATAGCTTAGTCGCAAGCAATAGCGAACTAGGCGTCACTACTAGCGCCAACTATCAAGTAGGTCAAGCCAACCTAATGATGACCCTAAGTTCCAGCCTCACTGATGGCGCAACTTTGGGCTCTGACGCAACGGCTAGTATTAGTGCCACAATTACCGATAGTCAAGGTGACCTATATACAACCCCTGTGGCGATAGGCTTTGCTTCTAGTTGCAGCGCCCAAGATCTTGCCAAGATTTCAGATTCAGTGACCACTGTAAACGGCGTTGCAACTGCCATTTATCAGGCTGATGGTTGTAGCGGCAGTGATACGATTACTGTGACGCCGAGTATCAGCGTGATTGACCCTGAAAACTATGTTATCGATATTGCCACAACCAAAGCCAGCGGAATTACCTTCCAGTCAGCAACGCCACAAACCATTTATTTGAAAGAATCGGTGGGTGAAACCATCGCCGAGCTGGTTTATGTTGTCACCGATCCAACAGGCAAGCCCAAATCTGGTCAAGAGGTCACTTTTGCACTCGATTCAAAACTACACGGCGTAAAAATCAGCCCGCTAATAGCTCAATCCAATGCATCTGGTGAAGTACTGACCCGTGTCACGAGCGGAAACATGTCAGGAACGGTCGTGGTCAATGCAAGCTTTAGTGACCCCGACACTGGCAGCATCATCTCCAGCACTTCCAACGCGCTTGCGATTCATACTGGCGTGCCTTCACAGCAAAGTATGTCGTTATCGGCGAGCACTTTAGCCTTAGAGGCTTGGGGGATCGATGGCGTAAATAGCACCCTAACTCTGAGGGTCAGTGATGAAAACAACAATCCCATCCCTAATGATACGACCATCGTATTTGAAAGCGATGGCGGCCAAATTTCAGGCAATTGTAAAACTAGTGGCGAAGATACCAACAGTAGCTGCTCGGTTAGCTGGGCAAGCCAAAACCCCCGCCCGAAAGGTCACCTCTACGATCTTCCGGCAGGCAGCTGTAATGCACCTGGTTACATTCCTGGAGACCTAGTAAACACTCAAGGCAACAACCGCTATGGCGTGGGGCGAGCCTCAGTATTAGCGGTAACCGTCGGCCAAGAGTACTACTCTGACGTCAATGGTAATCGCATATATGATACTGGCGAAACATTCACCGCTCTTGGTGAAGCCTTTGTGGATAGTAATGAAAATGGTAGCTACGATGTAGCTGGCATCATTAACCATGATAGTGTCAATGTTGAGGAGCGATTCCGAGATTACAACGAAAACAATGAGTACGACAGCGCGACTGGTATCAAGGACTCTACGGTACCAGCTAGTTCCATCGTAGAACTGTTTAATGGCTTATCTTGTATTGTAGATTCGGACACTAACGGTTTATGTACCCGTGACTTGGTCGAAGTGCGCGATTCTGTGGTACTCATTATGGCCACCTCTGGCGCTAACATTCTGATTTCTGATACCACTAACACCAGTCCAGTCAGCAGTGTTGATTTAACCGCAGTTTCATCTCAGGGTTTAGTGATTACAGTTCAAGATCTTAATGGTAACCAAATGCCAGCTGGTACCACCGTATCTATCGGCTCTAATAATGGTGAACTATCCGGACAAACCTCCTTCACAGTGCCTGACGGTGTGCGGCTATGTGATTTAATTGGCCTTAGCGTGATACAGGAAAGTAGTCCGAACAACCGCACTGAAGGCACGATGACGGTCACTGTAACTAGCCCTGGGGGAGTAGAGAGCTCTCGTTCCATCGCCATTATTGATGCCGGCTAGCCACCTCTCGTAATAAAAAGCCAGTCAATGACTGGCTTTTTTATGGACTACTGCTAAGACCTGCTAAGACCTGCTAAGACCTGCTAAGACCTGCTAAGACCTGCTAAGACCTGCTAAGACCTGCTAAGACCTGCTAAGACCTGCTAAGCAGGATGATGCTATTTACTTTTCTTGAGGCAATAAAAAAGGCCGCCTAAGCGACCTTTCTTGCTTGTGCTAACTTCTTATTCGAAGATTTTAGCTACAACACCCGCACCTACTGTACGGCCACCTTCACGGATTGCGAAGCGTAAACCTTCGTCCATCGCGATTGGGCAGATTAGCTCAACAACAAATTTCAAGTTGTCGCCAGGCATAACCATTTCTACGCCTTCTGGAAGCTCTACCGCACCAGTTACGTCAGTTGTACGGAAGTAAAACTGTGGACGGTAACCTTTGAAGAATGGTGTGTGACGACCACCTTCATCTTTGCTTAGTACGTATACTTCAGCTTCGAACTTGGTGTGTGGAGTAATTGAACCTGGTTTCGCCAATACTTGACCACGTTGGACGTCATCACGCTTGGTACCACGTAACAAAATACCACAGTTCTCACCTGCACGACCTTCGTCAAGCAATTTGCGGAACATTTCAACACCAGTACAAGTTGTTTTGGTGGTTTCTTTGATACCAACAATTTCAATTTCTTCTGAAACTTTGATGATACCACGCTCAACACGACCGGTTACCACGGTACCACGACCTGAAATTGAGAATACATCTTCAATTGGTAGTAGGAATGGCTTGTCGATGTCACGCTCTGGCTCTGGAATGTAAGAATCTAAAGCTTCTGCAAGCTCAATGATTTTTGCTTCCCATGCTTCTTCGCCTTCTAGGGCTTTCAAAGCTGAACCTTGAATCACTGGTAAGTCATCACCAGGGAATTCGTATTCTGATAGAAGTTCACGTACTTCCATTTCTACTAATTCTAGAAGCTCTTCATCATCTACCATGTCACATTTGTTCATGAATACGATGATGTAAGGTACACCTACCTGACGAGAAAGCAGAATGTGCTCACGCGTTTGTGGCATTGGGCCATCGGTAGAAGCAACTACTAAGATAGCGCCGTCCATTTGTGCAGCACCGGTAATCATGTTTTTCACATAGTCGGCGTGTCCAGGACAGTCAACGTGTGCATAGTGACGAGTCGGTGTATCGTACTCAACGTGTGAAGTTGAGATTGTAATACCACGCTCGCGCTCTTCTGGAGCGTTATCGATTGCTGCGAAATCTTTTGCTTCACCGCCGTATACTTTTGCCAATACGTTAGTAATAGCCGCTGTTAAAGTTGTTTTACCGTGGTCAACGTGGCCAATAGTACCAACGTTTACATGCGGTTTATTACGTTCAAATTTTTCTTTAGACACGATATGTACCTTCTTTTCCATTCCGACCTGCCTCAACCAGAGACAAATCAATCATAGTTGAATTAGTTTATTTTGCTTCAATAATAGCATCAGCAACATTCTTGGGCGCTTCACTGTACTCGGTGAACTCCATCGAGTACGACGCACGCCCTTGAGTTGCCGAACGTAGATCTGTAGCATAGCCGAACATTGCAGACAGCGGCACTTTAGACTTAATAATCTTTAAGCCCGCAGGTCCATCGTCCATGCCTTCAATTATGCCACGACGACGATTCAAGTCACCCACTACATCTCCCATCCAATCTTCAGGAGTTGTAACTTCTACTTTCATCATCGGCTCAAGCAATACTGGATCAGCATCCAATGCGCCTTTTCTGAAGCCCATTGCACCGGCAATTTTAAACGCCATTTCGTTAGAGTCAACATCGTGGTACGAACCATCGAATAAAGTGACTTTAACGTCAAGCATTGGGTAACCCGCCAGCACACCCTGATCCATTTGCTCTTTACAGCCTTTGTCTACCGCTGGGATGTATTCCTTAGGAACAGTACCACCAACAATCTCATTGACAAATTCGTAACCAGCACCTGGCTCTAGAGGTTCCATACGCAACCAAACATGACCATATTGACCACGACCACCTGATTGACGCACAAACTTTCCTTCCACTTCAACTTGCTTGCGAATCGCTTCGCGATAAGCAACTTGAGGTTTACCTACATTACAATCCACGTTGAATTCACGCTTCATGCGATCTACGATGATATCTAAGTGCAACTCACCCATACCTGAGATAAGGGTTTGTCCAGATTCTTCATTAGTTTCTACGCGGAACGACGGATCCTCAGCGGCCAATTTCCCCAAAGCAACACCCATTCTTTCTTGGTCTGCTTTAGTTCTAGGCTCAACCGCAATTTGAATCACCGGCTCCGGGAATTCCATTCGCTCAAGAACCACTTTATTGTTCATATCACATAAAGTGTCACCCGTGGTGACGTCTTTGAGACCAATCGCAGCGGCAATATCACCAGCACGAACTTCTTTGATCTCTTTCCGGTCGTTTGAATGCATCTGCACCATACGACCAAGACGCTCACGTTTTTGTTTAACCGAGTTATACACCGCAGTGCCGGTTTCAACCGTTCCCGAATAAACACGCATAAAGGTTAACGTTCCCACAAATGGGTCGGTCGCAATTTTAAACGCCAACGCAGCAAAAGGTGCATCGTCATCTGCTGGACAGTCAACTTCGTTGTCTTTCTCGTCCAAACCTTTAATAGCGGCAACGTGATTTGGCGCCGGCAAATATTCAACAACAGCGTCAAGCACAGCTTGTACACCTTTGTTCTTAAATGCCGAGCCACATGTCGCTAGCACGATCTCGTTGTTTAGCGTGCGTTTACGCAAGCCAAACTTGATTTCGCTTTCACTTAACTCGCCTTCTTCCAAGTACTTATCCATAAGCTCATCGCTAGCCTCTGCAGCAGCTTCCACGAGTTCTTCGTGAAGCTGTTCAGCTCGGGCGACTAATTCAGCTGGAATGTCTTCATAGTTAAAGGTGGTCCCTTGGTCCGCTTCGCTCCAGTTAATCGCCTTCATTTTAATTAGGTCGATAACTCCAACGAATCCTTCTTCAGCACCAATGTTAAGTTGAATAGGTACACAATTAGCACCTAAACGATCACGGATTTGCTCAATTACCCGTTCAAAATCTGCACCAGCCCTATCCATTTTGTTCACGAATACTAATCGTGGCACTGAATATTTATCGGCTTGACGCCACACTGTTTCAGATTGAGGTTCAACACCTGATGAACCACAAAATACAACTACAGCACCATCTAATACCCGCAACGAACGTTCAACTTCAATGGTGAAGTCAACGTGCCCAGGAGTATCGATGATATTGACACGATGTTCTTCAAATTGGGCATTCATACCACGCCAAAAAGTGGTCGTCGCCGCAGAAGTAATCGTAATCCCGCGTTCTTGTTCTTGTTCCATCCAGTCCATGGTAGCTGCGCCATCATGTACCTCACCAATTTTATGAGATAGACCGGTATAGAAAAGGACTCGCTCTGTAGTTGTTGTTTTGCCAGCGTCAACATGAGCACAGATACCGATATTGCGGTAGCGCTCAATTGGAGTTGTACGAGCCATTGTTATCCTCTTGCTAAGGAAATATCCTTAGTCTCACATAGAAAGCAGCACAGCTGTTTTAAGCAGCTGTGCAAGCAATTACCAGCGGTAATGAGCAAACGCTTTGTTTGCATCGGCCATACGGTGAACGTCTTCACGTTTCTTAACCGCAGAACCTTTGTTTTCGCTCGCGTCTAGGATTTCACCCGCTAGACGTAAAGCCATAGATTTTTCACCACGTTTACGTGCTGCATCTACCATCCAACGCATACCTAGAGTGTTACGACGCACAGGGCGTACTTCTACAGGTACTTGGTAAGTAGAACCACCAACACGGCGAGATTTAACCTCTACCGATGGGCGCACGTTTTCAAGAGCAATTTCAAAAATTTCTTGGTGAGACTTGCCTGATTTCTCAGCTGCACCGTCTAATGCACCATAAACAATTTTTTCTGAAATAGATTTCTTACCATCAACCATTACTACGTTGATGAACTTAGCCAGAAGTTCTGATCCGAACTTAGGATCTGGCAAGATTTTGCGTTGACCGATCACTCGACGTCTAGGCATTTGAATATCTCCGGTATGCTTCAGGTTTCCCCAAAACGAATTTTAAAAAAATTTCGCTATAACTAAATGTTTGGCCTTACTTAACGGAGAGCCGTTATGACTTAGGACGTTTAGCGCCGTATTTTGAACGTCCTTGACGACGATCACTTACGCCAGCACAGTCTAATGCGCCGCGTACGGTGTGGTAGCGAACACCTGGTAAGTCTTTAACACGACCACCACGGATCAAGATCACTGAGTGCTCTTGTAAGTTATGACCCTCACCTCCGATGTAAGAAGTTACTTCGAATCCGTTAGTTAAACGAACACGAGCGACCTTACGTAATGCTGAGTTAGGTTTTTTTGGAGTAGTGGTATATACACGAGTACATACACCACGACGTTGTGGACACGCAGCAAGTGCAGGTACATTGCTTTTTACAGCTTTGCTTGCACGTGGCTTACGAACCAACTGGTTAATCGTTGCCATTCGAAATAGCTCCTGAAATTACATTTAAACATGTGAAAAAAATCTATCCCCTATTTTGGGGAGGCGAAATTTTATGCGTTGCGCGGATAAGAGTCAAGACTTGCGAATCACCTAAATCTAATATTTTTTAGTCTTGAGGGATAGCTTACCAAGTGAGACAGGGGGTATGGCTTACCGTGAGCTGAACAAATTGTTGATAATCGATAGCATTAAAGGAGCTAATCTTAAGTCCGCGAGCCTGCATATCATCCAACAACACCGATAAACGGCCCTGTGCGCTTAACGCCACTAACTTTGCATCAGCTTTGACTAAGGCATACACAGCATCTTCAATCAACACCAAATGGCTGTCAACGTCCATTTGTTGGATACAGGCTTGAAACTCTGAACTTGCATAACTGTGACGCATAATATGAAGCATTTTAAAACCTTAATATCGCATGGGCATGCCCATAACGCGTCCAAAAATCCTGACTTGCCAATGCCTTTGTAGGGATAGCCAATTGCTCCAGTGTCAGTCCTCGCTCGGCTAACGCCAAAGGATTAACAAAAACTTGCTCTACATCGTATAACTCAAGTAAACCATAGGTCGGTAAAATATTCCGCTGCAAAATGCCTGCTGGCTGTTGGTTCACCAACAACTGCCATACACCCTCACCGTCAAAGTAAGCCACCACATCCTCGGTCACGGCTGAAGCCGCTAAACAAGCATCGAGCGACTCACGGGCGAGAGAAGTTCCATGAGGCGGAGTCGCAAAAATGAACACTAATGCCTTATTCACAGTTGAACCACCCGGTCGGCAGCAAGCATGGCCATCGACATCTCGGCTAATCCGGACATACTAAAATGCTCACTCATCGACCAACTCTCAAGACCATGGTTTTGCGCATCCTGCTGGGTCACAACCCCACGTCGATACGCTGCAGCACTGCATACTAACAACTCACAATTGGCACGGACCTTCAGATCCAGCCAAGCTTGATGAAAGTCAACTTCATCACTCGCAGGAAGAGCACTCACGATGGCATTGGAAACCCCTTCTAAATAGAAGAATACGGTATTCAATGCATGCCCCTGTTGAACAATCGCATTTGCCAGATTTAGAGCAGTCGCACTGCCCTGTCGACCATATAAGGGACTGGTAACAACCAAGGCATAATTTAGATTTTTTAGCATGTTTACTTAATGTGAGCGATAGCTTCAACTTCAACCAGAACATCTTTGGGTAAACGCGCAACTTCAACACAAGAACGCGCCGGCGCATTTTCCGGAAAATATTCAGCATACACAGCATTGAATGCAGTAAAGTTAGCCATATCGCTCAAAAAACAAGTAGTCTTAAATACCGTGGTCCGGTCTGCACCAGCAGCCGCTAATACCGCCATTAAGTTTTCCATCACTTGACGAGTTTGCTCAGAAATACCGCCATCGACAATTTCCATGCTACTTGGAACTAAAGGGATCTGTCCTGAAGTAAACACCAATTCATCGATTTTTGTTGCCTGAGAATATGGACCTATCGCAGCAGGTGCTGCATCGCTTGATACAATTTGTTTGCTCATAATATGCTCTTCAATACTAATATTAAAAACCGGAGTCTGTGACTTGGGGATACGCTTGTCAAATATTTTGCGCTAACCATCGATTTATTTGCATAAAAAAAGGCGGCCAATGGCCGCCTTTTTATCCAGCTCTAAAGCTTATTCAGCATCACTACTTGGTGCAGCATTCAATAAAGCAGCCAAATTATCAGCAGCTTCATCCGCCGTTATCGGTGCTGGAGCAACCGATTGATTACGACGTTTTTCATGATACGCATAACCAGTACCCGCAGGGATCAAACGACCTACAATCACGTTTTCTTTCAGACCGCGTAACTCATCCTGTTTTCCACCCACAGCCGCTTCGGTAAGCACGCGTGTGGTTTCTTGGAACGATGCCGCTGAAATAAACGATTCCGTAGATAGTGAAGCCTTGGTGATACCCAGTAGCTCACGGCGGTAAACCGCTGGCCGCTTACCTTCAGCAACCAACACACGGTTTTCGATATTCACCCGTGCCACTTCTGCCTGTTCACCGAGCAAGAAGCTAGAATCACCCGCATCAAGAATCAAACACTTACGTAGCATTTGACGCACGATGGTTTCGATATGCTTATCGTTAATTTTCACCCCTTGTAAACGATATACATCTTGAACTTCGTTCACAATGTAGTTCGCAACAGGGCTGATACCACGTAAGCGTAAAATATCGTGTGGAGACTCTGGTCCATCGGCGATAACCTCACCTTTTTGAACCTTCTCACCTTCGAACACGTTCAGGTTACGCCACTTCGGTATCATTTCCTCGTAAGGAGCAGCATCCGTTGGAGTAATCACTAAACGACGCTTACCTTTAGTTTCTTTACCGTAACTAATGGTACCGCTGATCTCAGCAAGAATAGCAGGTTCTTTCGGTTGACGAGCTTCGAATAGATCTGCAACCCGAGGTAGACCACCGGTAATATCTTTAGTACCGCTTGATTCTTGCGGAATACGTGCAATCGCATCCCCCACACCTACTTCAGCATTATCTTCCAAGTTTACGATTGATTTACTTGGTAGGAAGTACTGAGCAGGAATGTCGGTACCAGCAATCAATACATCATTGCCTGAACCGTCAACCAATTTCACCATTGGGCGCATTTCTTTACCAGCACTAGGGCGCTCGTTCGGATCTAATACGTTAATGCTTGAAAGACCGGTTAGCTCATCGGTTTGACGACTAATGGTGACACCTTCAACCATATCAACGAATTTAACGCGACCAGGTACTTCAGTGATAATCGGGTGAGTGTGTGGGTCCCAATTAGCGATAGTATCGCCAGAGTTAACCGCACCACCGTCAGCAACTTCCAAAACACTACCATATTGCAATTTATGACTTTCTTTGGTCTGCCCCAAATCATCAATAATCGTTAATTCGGTAGAGCGCGAAGTTACAACCAATTTACCTTCGTTATTCGTCACAACCTTGGCGTTATGTAACTTAATAGTACCCACGTTCTTCACTTGGATACTGTTTTCTGCTGCCGCTCGTGACGCTGCACCACCAATGTGGAAAGTACGCATGGTAAGCTGGGTTCCCGGCTCACCAATCGATTGTGCTGCAACGACACCGACCGCTTCACCGCGACCGACCAAATGGCCTCGAGCAAGATCACGACCATAACAAAGTGCACAAACACCAAAGTCATTTTCACAGCTAATTACAGAGCGAACCTTAACGGTATCAACTGAATTCTCTTCAAGAAGGTCACACAGTTTTTCATCAAGCAAGGTCTTAGATTTAATTAACACTTCATTTTCGGTACCTGGCTTGATGACGTCGCCAACCAATACCCGACCAAGAACACGCTCACGCAATGGCTCAACAACGTCACCGCCTTCGATATGAGGCGTCATCAAGATACCTTCTTCGGTACCACAATCGGTGTCGGTTACCACTAAATCTTGAGCAACGTCAACCAAACGGCGCGTTAGATAACCCGAGTTTGCTGTTTTCAGTGCGGTATCGGCCAAACCTTTACGTGCACCGTGCGTTGAGATGAAGTACTGAAGTACGTTAAGGCCTTCGCGGAAGTTAGCCACAATCGGCGTTTCGATAATCGAACCATCCGGTTTTGCCATCAAACCACGCATCCCCGCCAACTGACGGATCTGAGCAGCACTACCACGCGCACCGGAGTCAGCCATCATAAAGATACTGTTGAAAGACGCTTGCGCTTCTTCTTCACCATCTCTATTGATCACGACCTCAGTCGACAAGTTGTCCATCATCGCTTTGGAAACTTTTTCGTTAGCTGACGCCCAAATATCAATAACTTTGTTGTAGCGTTCACCGGCAGTTACCAGACCCGCTAGGAATTGCTCTTGAATTTCACTCACTTCTTCACTGGCTTCATCCACGATATCTTTCTTCGCGGCAGGAATAACCATGTCATTAATACCTACAGAGGCACCAGACAAAGTTGCGTAATGGAAGCCGGTGTACATCAATTGGTCAGCGAAAATAACTGAATACTTCAAACCTAGTTTACGGTAACAGGTGTTCAGTAAACCAGAGATCTGCTTCTTACCCATTGCTCGGTTAACCAATTCAAAAGGTAAACCTTTCGGTACGATTAACCACAAGATAGCACGACCAATCGTGGTTTTTTTGATTTCGGTCTTTTCGATCTTAGAGCCGTCTTCAGCAACAATCACTTCGGTGATTCGCACATTAACTCGTGCGTGTATGCTGGCCTGTTTAGAACGATAAAGCTTCTCAGCTTCTTTCGGACCTGACAGATACATACCTTCGGCTTGCGCATTCACTCGTTCCCGAGTCATGTAATACAAACCCAAGACAACGTCTTGCGAAGGCACGATAATCGGTTCACCGTTAGCTGGCGATAGTACGTTGTTGGTGGACATCATCAACGAACGTGCTTCTAACTGCGCTTCAATAGTTAACGGTACGTGTACCGCCATTTGGTCACCATCGAAATCGGCGTTATATGCCGCACATACCAATGGGTGTAACTGAATCGCTTTACCTTCAATTAACACTGGCTCAAAGGCTTGAATACCCAAACGGTGCAAGGTTGGTGCACGGTTAAGTAATACCGGGTGTTCGCGGATAACTTCTTCAAGAATATCCCAAACCTCACCACCTTCGCGTTCAACCATCTTCTTGGCTGCTTTAATGGTGGTCGCTAAACCACGCAATTCAAGCTTGCCATAGATGAACGGTTTAAACAGCTCAAGAGCCATTTTCTTCGGTAGACCACACTGGTGTAAACGCAGTGTTGGACCCACGGTAATTACTGAACGACCAGAGTAATCAACACGTTTACCCAGCAAGTTCTGGCGGAAACGACCTTGCTTACCTTTGATCATATCAGCCAAAGATTTAAGCGGACGTTTATTAGAACCAGTAATCGCACGACCACGACGACCATTATCCAACAAGGCATCAACCGCTTCTTGCAGCATCCGCTTCTCGTTACGCACAATAATGTCTGGGGCAGCCAAGTCTAATAGACGCTTCAAGCGGTTATTACGGTTGATCACACGACGATATAAGTCGTTCAAATCAGAAGTCGCAAAACGGCCGCCATCAAGTGGTACTAATGGGCGTAAATCAGGTGGAAGAACCGGTAATACGGTCATAATCATCCACTCAGGTTTATTCCCTGAATCGCGGAACGCTTCCATCAGTTTCAGACGCTTGGTAGTCTTCTTACGCTTGGTTTCTGAGTTGGTAGTTTGCAACTCTTCGCGCATCACTTCGATTTCTCGATCAAGCTCTAAATGACGTAGCAGAGCTAATACAGCTTCGGCACCCATTTTGGCTTCGAACTCGTCACCGTATTCTTCAAGAGAATCTAAGTAAGTTTCTTCGGTTAACATTTGGCCGCGCTCTAAGCTAGTCATACCAGGCTCAGTCACAACAAATGATTCGAAGTAAAGTACTCGTTCAATATCACGTAGCGTCATATCAAGTAACAAACCGATACGTGATGGTAACGATTTAAGGAACCAGATGTGCGCTACAGGAGACGCAAGCTCGATGTGGCCCATCCGATCACGACGCACTTTAGATTGTGTAACTTCAACGCCACACTTCTCACAAATTACGCCACGGTGTTTCAAACGCTTGTATTTTCCACACAAACATTCGTAATCTTTTACTGGACCGAAAATACGGGCACAGAATAGACCGTCGCGCTCAGGCTTAAAGGTACGATAGTTAATCGTTTCTGGTTTTTTAACTTCACCAAAAGACCAACTACGGATCTGATCGGGTGAAGCTAGGCCAATTTTAATGCCTTCAAACTCTTCGGTCTTGCTTTGTTGCTTAAGAAACTTAAGTAAATCTTTCACGTTTCTCTCCAGTCGGAGTTAAACCTGGGGCGTTTCTCATGAAACGCCCGCCTTGCTTTTAAATCAGGTGAAGTCCTGTGCTTACAGCTCGTCTAACTCAATATTAATACCCAAAGAGCGAATTTCTTTAAGTAGTACATTGAACGACTCTGGCATGCCGGGTTCCATCTGATGATTACCGTCAACGATATTTTTGTACATTTTAGTACGACCGTTCACATCATCGGATTTAACCGTGAGCATTTCCTGTAAGGTGTAAGCGGCACCATAAGCTTCAAGTGCCCATACTTCCATCTCACCGAAACGCTGACCACCAAACTGGGCTTTACCACCAAGCGGTTGCTGTGTAACTAAGCTGTAAGAACCAGTAGAACGAGCATGCATCTTGTCATCAACCAAGTGGTTCAATTTCAACATGTACATGTAACCCACGGTTACAGGGCGCTCAAATTCTTGACCGGTACGACCATCACATAACACAATTTGGCCTGAATCAGGCAAATCGGCTAAGCGCAATAGCTCTTTGATTTCAGCTTCTTTAGCACCATCAAATGCTGGGGTTGCCATTGGCACACCACCACGTAGGTTCTTCGCCAGTGTCATTACTTCTTCATCGGTGAAGCTAGCAATGTCAACTTTCAGTGTATCATCACCGACGTTGTACACTTTCTGAATGAAATCACGCAGTTTATCCATTTCGATTTCGCGCTGAACTTTCAGCATTTCGTCGATTTTCTCACCTACACCTTTAGCCGCGAGGCCTAAGTGGGTTTCTAGGATCTGACCAATGTTCATCCGCGATGGTACACCTAGCGGGTTCAAGCAGATGTCTACTGGACGGCCAGTTTCGTCATAAGGCATATCTTCACGAGGAACAATGGTAGAAATTACACCTTTGTTACCGTGACGACCCGCCATCTTGTCACCAGGCTGAATACGACGTTTAACAGCTAAGTAAACTTTCACAATTTTCAATACACCAGGCGCTAAATCATCACCTTGAGTGATCTTACGGCGCTTAATGTCGAATTGCTTGTCAAACTCGGCTTTGATTTCGTCGTATTGCTCAGCAATTTGTTCTAACTGGGTTTGTGCTGCTTCATCACTTAATGCCGCTTGCAACCATTCTGTAGGCGCTTGGCGATTTAGGTCTGATTCTGACTTACCAGCGTTCATCAATACTGATTTAGCACGAGCAAAGATACCCTCTTCAAGGATTTTGAATTCCTCGGTAAGATCTTTCTTCGCTTCTTTCAGCTGCATTGACTCAATTTCTTGAGCTCGCTTGTCTTTTTCTACGCCATCACGAGTGAACACCTGAACGTCAATTACGGTACCAAATACTGAATTAGGTACTCGTAGGGATGTATCTTTCACATCCGACGCTTTCTCACCGAAGATAGCTCGTAAAAGTTTCTCCTCAGGTGTCAACTGAGTTTCACCCTTCGGCGTAACCTTACCGACCAGAATATCACCAGGCTTAACTTCTGCCCCCACATACACAATACCTGACTCATCAAGTTTGCTCAGTGCGGATTCACCCACGTTAGGAATATCTGCTGAAATCTCTTCGCTTCCCAATTTGGTATCACGAGCAATACAGCTTAATTCTTGAATGTGAATCGTAGTGAAGCGATCTTCTTTCACCACGTTTTCAGAAATACCGATCGAATCTTCGAAGTTATAACCATTCCAAGGCATAAACGCGACGCGCATATTTTGACCTAACGCCAACTCACCTAAGTCAGTTGAAGGGCCATCTGCGAGTACATCGCCTTTAGAAACAAACTCACCAGCTTTTACCACTGGACGTTGGTTAATACAGGTATTTTGGTTAGAACGGGTGTATTTGGTTAAACTGTAAATGTCGATACCTGCTTCACCAGGACTCATTTCGTCTTCATTTACTTTAACAACAATACGACTTGCGTCAGCATAATCAACAGTACCACCACGCTTAGATACCACGGTCACACCGGAATCAACGGCAACCGCACGTTCAATACCAGTACCAACCAATGGTTTATCAGCACGCAGCGTTGGAACTGCCTGACGTTGCATGTTTGAACCCATCAATGCCCGGTTCGCATCATCGTGTTCTAAGAACGGAATCAACGAAGCAGCAACAGAAATAATTTGCTGCGGGCTCACATCCATATACTGAATTTGATCAGTCGGCATGTAAGTCGATTCGCCTTTATGGCGACAAGGCACTAAATCGGTTTCTAGTAACTTACCATCGGCATCTACCTCTGCGTTCGCCTGAGCGATCACGTAGGTGCCTTCATCAATGGCCGACAAGTAATCAACTTCATCAGTAATAACACTGTTGATCACTTTACGGTATGGCGTCTCCAAGAAGCCAAACTCATTGGTGCGTGAATAAACTGCTAATGAGTTAATCAAACCAATGTTTGGACCTTCTGGCGTTTCAATCGGACATAAACGACCATAGTGCGTTGGGTGTACGTCACGTACTTCAAAGCCAGCACGTTCGCGAGTCAAACCACCCGGGCCTAAGGCAGAAACACGACGTTTGTGTGTTACTTCAGAAAGCGGGTTGTTTTGGTCCATAAATTGCGACAATTGGCTGGAACCAAAGAACTCTTTTACCGCAGCCGAAATCGGCTTGGCGTTAATTAAGTCTTGTGGCATCAAGGCGTCAAGATCACCGAGACTCAAACGCTCTTTAACTGCACGCTCTACACGAACTAAACCAACACGGAATTGGTTTTCGGCCATTTCACCAACGCTACGGATACGACGATTACCGAGGTGATCGATATCATCGACTTCACCACGACCATTGCGGATCTCGATCAGCATTTGCATCACTTTAATGATGTCGTCTTTGTCGAGCACACCAGCAACTCGTCCGTCGTCACGACCAACACGACTGTTGAACTTCATACGGCCAACAGTAGATAAGTCATAACGGTCACCATTAAAGAACAAGTTCTCGAATAGTGCTTCGGCAGCATCTTTTGTTGGTGGCTCACCTGGGCGCATCATGCGGTAAATTTCAACTAAGGCCTCAAGACGATTAGTCGATGAATCTACACGTAAAGTATCCGAGATGAATGAACCATTATCCAAGTCATTGGTATAGATGGTTTTCAACATCGAATAACCCGCTTGCGCTAAAGCTGCGATCAACTCTAAGTTTAATTCGCTGTTTGCTTCTGCAATGATTTCACCAGTGGCTTCATCAACGTAGTCTTCCGCAAGCACTTTATCGGCAAGGTACTCGACTGGGACTTCAATCTGCTCAATACCAGATTTTTCCAATTGACGAATGTGACGAGCTGTCACCCGGCGACCAGTTTCAATTAAAACTTCGCCATTCAAGATCACATCAAAAGAAACCGTATCACCGCGTAAGCGAGATGGCACTAACTCCATCAACACCTTGCCATCCTTCAATTCAAAGGTGGTGGTATCGAAGAAAGTTGCCAAGATTTCTTGGGTGGTCATTTCTAACGCACGCAAAATGATCGAGGCCGGTAGTTTGCGACGACGGTCAATACGAACAAATAAATTATCTTTCGGATCGAATTCGAAATCTAACCACGAACCGCGGTAAGGAATAACGCGAGCGTTATATAAGACCTTACCTGATGAATGCGTTTTACCACGATCGTGGTCGTAAAACACACCCGGGCTACGGTGTAGTTGGGATACGATAACACGCTCGGTACCGTTAATTACAAAAGTACCGTTACCTGTCATCAAGGGAATTTCACCCATGTAAACTTCTTGCTCTTTGATGTCTTTCACCGTGCCAGCCGGAGCTTCACGGTCAAACAACACTAAACGCAATTTAACGCGCAAGGGAGCAGAGTAGGTGACTCCACGAATTTGACATTCTTTAACGTCAAACACCGGCTCGCCAAGACGATAGCTAACGTACTGTAGCTCTGAATATCCTGAATAACTGGCAATCGGGAATACACTGCGGAATGCAGCTTCCAGCCCATACTCGCCTTCAGGATCGATCTCTATGAATTTCTCAAAAGAGTCAAGCTGTATTGAAAGCAGGTAAGGCGTGTCCACTACTTGAGGACGTTTTCCAAAGTCCTTACGAATGCGTTTTTTCTCTGTATAAGAGTAAACCATATGGTTCCTCAGCTCGCTGATAAGTGACCCACTCTGTCCGCAAAAAATCTGGGACAGTTCTTACGTACCGTTTGTCTTGTATTTAGATGTTTCCCACCTAAATTTTTTGCTAGACGCACCATCTAAAACGGTGATAAAAAAGACGACGTCCTACAGCGCAAAAAGGCCGGTGGTTAAATAACCACCAGCCATAGCCTATAAAGGCTGCAATCTACTTATAAGCAGATTACTTAACTTCAACAGAAGCACCAGCTTCTTCAAGAGCAGCTTTAAGCGCTTCAGCTTCTTCTTTAGATACTGCTTCTTTAACAGCAGCAGGAGCTGAATCAACTAAACCTTTCGCTTCTTTCAAGCCAAGACCGGTAGCAGCACGTACCGCTTTAATAGCAGATACTTTGTTTGCGCCAGCAGCAGTTAAGATTACGTCAAATTCGGTTTGCTCTTCAGCAGCCGCACCAGCGTCACCAGCAACAGCAACAGCTGCAGCAGCAGATACGCCGAACTTCTCTTCCATAGCTTCGATTAGTTCAACAACGTCCATTACTGACATTTCAGCAACAGCTTCGATAATTTGGTCTTTAGTGATAGACATGACTCAAATTCCTAAATTCAATTAAATTTATAAGATAATGTAGCAACAAGCAAATTATGCTGCTTCTGCCTCTTTTTGGTCGCGTAATGCGGCCAGAGTGCGAACCAACTTGCCAGCTGAAGCTTCTTTCATAGTTGCCATTAACTTGGCAATTGCTTCGTCGTAAGTTGGTAGTTTTGCAAGAACGTTTACGTCTGCTAATGCACCTTCAAATGCTGCTGCACGCACTTCGAATTTTTCTTGCTCTTTAGCGAAGTCTGTTAACAGACGCGCTGCGGCACCGGGGTGCTCGTTAGAGAAGGCAATCAAAGTAGGACCGATGAATGACTCAGAGAGACATTCTAGGTCTGTGCCAGCTACTGCACGGCGGGCAAGGGTATTACGTACCACTTGCATAGATACGCCAGCTTCACGCGCTTTAGCACGCAATGAAGTCATCGCACCTACAGTTACGCCACGTGAATCAGCAACTACTGCAGAAAGTGCACCTTTGGCAGCTTCGTTGACGTCAGCGACAATTTGCTTCTTGTCTTCGAGTCTTAATGCCATTGGCTTTACTCCTGGATTCCAATACCAGATAAATCTGGTGTTTACTTTCCTCTAATCCTAAGAATTAGAGACCTTTACGGCTTGGTGTTCCAGAATAAATAATTATTCTTGGGTTTCCTCACCATCTACGTAGGAAATTAAGCTCATAATAAGCACCTACGGTCTTGGATGAGGGCCGAAGCCCTGACCCATAATTACAAAGCGCGAAATTATAGTATAAATATCACGCTCTGTAAATATTAAGCTTGAATATCTAAAGTCGCAACATCAATAGCTAAACCAGCACCCATGGTGGTAGACAAGCTAACTTTCTTGATGAACTGACCTTTAGACTGAGCTGGTTTAGCTTTGCGAAGAGCAACAACCAACGCTTCCAAGTTTTCTTTTAACTTGTCAGCTTCAAAATCAACTTTACCAATAGTAGTATGGATAATGCCGTTTTTGTCGTTGCGGTAACGAATTTGACCCGCTTTCGCTAATTTAACCGCATCAGCAACATTTGGTGTAACCGTACCCACTTTAGGGTTAGGCATCAAACCGCGTGGACCTAGGATTTGACCTAGTTGACCGACAACGCGCATTGCATCTGGAGATGCAATCACAACGTCGAAGTCCATTTCACCGGCTTTAACTTTTGCAGCTAAGTCATCCATACCAACGATATCGGCACCGGCTTCTGTAGCTGCTTCAGCGTTTGCACCTTGAGTAAATACTGCAACGCGAACGTTACGACCAGTACCGTGAGGTAGTACAGTTGCACCACGTACGTTTTGGTCTGATTTACGAGGATCTACACCCAAGTTTACTGAGGCATCAACACTTTCAAGAAATTTAGCAGAAGCCAGTTCTTGAAGAAGCGCTACCGCTTCGTTGATTGAGTATTCTTTTGTTGAATCAACTTTTTCGTTGATCGCACGCATGCGCTTAGAAATTTTCGCCATCGTATTAGCCCTCTACAACCAAGCCCATCGCGCGGGCAGATCCTTCAATTGAACGAACCATTGCGTCTAAATCAGCACCGGTCATGTCGACAGCTTTAGTGTTAGCAATCTCTTCAAGTTGAGCACGCGTTACAGTACCAACTTTAGTTTTATTTGGAACACTAGAACCAGACTTAATACCTGCAGCTTTTTTCAGCAAGTACGAAGCAGGTGGAGTTTTAGTTTCAAAAGTGAAAGAGCGATCAGCATACACAGTAATAACAACTGGTACTGGTGCGCCTTTCTCAATTGAATCTGTTTTTGCGTTAAACGCTTTACAGAATTCCATGATGTTTACACCGTGTTGACCTAGAGCAGGACCAACTGGTGGTGACGGGTTTGCGGCACCCGCAGCAACTTGAAGCTTAATATAAGCTTGGACTTTTTTAGCCATTTTAGATTTACCTTATTTTGGGTTCAAACGCCTCCTGCAAGTGCAGTTGGCTTCCCGATGGAACAAAGGGCAGCGGATTATAAGCGATCCTCTGCCCTAAAAACAACCAATTGTTTAGTTTTTATCAACCTTTCTCGATCTGGCCAAATTCCAACTCGACAGGAGTTGCCCGACCAAAGATCAATACTGATACTTTCACCCGGCTCTTTTCGTAATCCACTTCTTCGATGGTACCATTGAAGTCGGCAAAAGGACCGTCGGTAACCCGAACCACTTCGCCTGGTTCGAATAATGTCTTAGGTCTTGGCTTATCGCTGGTTTCATCCAAACGATCAAGAATGGCCTGAGCTTCTTTATCAGAAATGGGTGCCGGACGCTCAGCAGTACCACCAATGAAACCTAATACCCGCGGCACACTTTTCACAAGGTGCCAACTTTCATCGTTAAGCTCCATTTGCACCAGAACATAACCGGGAAAGAATTTACGCTCGCTCTTACGTTTTTGACCCGCGCGCATCTCTACGACTTCTTCAGTCGGGACCAAGATTTCACCAAAAGAATCTTCCATCGCATGGATTTGAATATATTCTTTTAACGACTTAGATACGCGCCCTTCATAGCCAGAGAATGCTTGGACCACGTACCAACGTAATTTGCGCTCTTCAGTCATTAGATACTCACCCCTGTAACAAAGGCAACCAGACGAACTAAGATGGCGTCTAATCCCCATAAAATTAGCGACATGAATGCAGTAGCAGCTAATACAATCATGGTAGTTTGAATGGCTTCTTGACGAGTTGGCCAGATAACCTTACGCACTTCCATACGCGATTCTTTAGCAAAGACAAAAGCTTGCTTGCCTTTATTGGTTTGTGAAGCAATAGCGAGTGCAGCAACGGCTGCGATGACTACGCCAAGCACACGAACTAATACCGAGATATCTGTGTATAGGTAGTTACCTACCACAGCGGCGATTAAAATTAGAGCCGCTAAGGCCCATTTTAGGCCATCTAACGACCCACTTTGGTTTTCAGTACTGGTACTCATCAAACAACCTGCAAATAATCCCACAAAATCAAAAATCCCTTCTATAAAGGGATAGTGGCAGGGGTGGAGAGATTCGAACTCCCAACATTCGGATTTGGAATCCGACGTTCTGCCATTGGAACTACACCCCTATAGTACGAAGCCCGACATTATAGGCACTTTGTTTAAAGATTGTAACCCTTAAATTGGCAAAATAGTGCCAAGATTGTGGGACGGAGCGGGTTTCTTGGGGTTTCATTTAACTCGCTTACCGTTCCGCCTTAAACGATCACGGAACTGAGCCTTGGCAAACTGCTGCATATCTTCCACCACATCGGTCTCGTCAACAATTTCTCGGCCCAGTAAAGTCTCGATCACATCTTCCAGACTCACTATCCCAGCGGTCTGACCATATTGATCTTCCACAACAAAGAGGTGTTCTTTACGTGAAATAAACAAATCCAATAATTGCAAACAGGGTAGCTTCTCAGACACACGATGGATCGGTTGCAGTATACTTCGCAGCGTTTGGTCCCCCTTCCCTCGGCGAGCCAGCTCGGCAAGACTGCGGTGACTGATCACACCAACAATACTGTCGATGTTATCTTTGTAAACCGGAAAGCGACTAAAGCGCGGAGTCATTTCATTATCCAGCGCCTGATTCACCGAGTCGTCTTGCTCAAAGGCATGCACAACGGTGCGCGGGGTCAGAATTTGCTGAGTAATGCGCTCCCTCAAGCCAAGAATATTAGCTAATAGCATACTCTCTTGTTTTGCCAGCGCACCGCCTTCATAACCCAATGTGGTAAAGGCCTGGATCTCTTCTCGGCTGATACTATCCGTTTCATCGCGTCGGAATATGCAGGTGATATAACCCGACAGCCATACCAGTGGGTACACCAGTTTTGTTAACAAGGAAATCAGTTTTGCCGATGGATACGCTAACACCCGCCAGTAATTCGCGCCTAATGTTTTTGGGATGATTTCAGAAAAATACAAGATGGCCAGAGTCAGTAACACTGCAATCAGGCTTTCCCACTTGGGGCCAAATACTTGCAGGGCCTGAGAACCCACGCCAGCGGCTCCCATGGTATGGGCAAAGGTATTCAGGATCAAAATACAGGCAATGGAATGCTCTAGATTATCTTTTACCTTTGTCAGAGCTTGTCCTTTTACAGGGTCTTGTTTATGCAGGGTGGCAACATAACTTGGTGTGATCGATAACAGCACCGCCTCAAGAATCGAACATACAAATGAAACACCGATAGCAATAACAAGATAAATCAGCAATAGGGTCATATAAAAACTAGGCTTACCTCTTAAACTTTACTAGGATCTCTTACCTTAGTGGCTTAGCTTAAAGCTCTAAGTTGCGGCGCAGATTAAGCATCAATCTAGCATTTTCATTGTCAGAAAAGAATAGTCAACACCCGCTTCAGCCAATTTTTCCGGATAAACTCTTCCGCGCCTGCTTAGCGGCATTTACCGAACCGACTTCTACCAATCTGGGATCAACTTATTGCGCAGAATAAATCTGCCGATAAGCAGCCATGGAGCACAGTCACTCGTGGCTCTAATACGAGATAAATCAAGCTGTTAGTGGTGATTTAGCGAGCAAAAATTAACCGATGATGAGTTAGCTTGGTATTAGTGACCTGCAGCTGCTCCGCTGTCTCAGGACGACACCCTAAGCGAGGTACGCTGAAACGCCTTGGCGTGCGCACAATCAACTTGGAGCTATTCTAACAAGCAGAATAATCACGCTTACTTTTCTTGAGGCAATAAAAAAGGCCGCCTAAGCGACCTTTCTTGCTTGTGCTAACTTCTTATTCGAAGATTTTAGCTACAACACCCGCACCTACTGTACGGCCACCTTCACGGATTGCGAAGCGTAAACCTTCGTCCATCGCGATTGGGCAGATTAGCTCAACAACAAATTTCAAGTTGTCGCCAGGCATAACCATTTCTACGCCTTCTGGAAGCTCTACCGCACCAGTTACGTCAGTTGTACGGAAGTAAAACTGTGGACGGTAACCTTTGAAGAATGGTGTGTGACGACCACCTTCATCTTTGCTTAGTACGTATACTTCAGCTTCGAACTTGGTGTGTGGAGTAATTGAACCTGGTTTCGCCAATACTTGACCACGTTGGACGTCATCACGCTTGGTACCACGTAACAAAATACCACAGTTCTCACCTGCACGACCTTCGTCAAGCAATTTGCGGAACATTTCAACACCAGTACAAGTTGTTTTGGTGGTTTCTTTGATACCAACAATTTCAATTTCTTCTGAAACTTTGATGATACCACGCTCAACACGACCGGTTACCACGGTACCACGACCTGAAATTGAGAATACATCTTCAATTGGTAGTAGGAATGGCTTGTCGATGTCACGCTCTGGCTCTGGAATGTAAGAATCTAAAGCTTCTGCAAGCTCAATGATTTTTGCTTCCCATGCTTCTTCGCCTTCTAGGGCTTTCAAAGCTGAACCTTGAATCACTGGTAAGTCATCACCAGGGAATTCGTATTCTGATAGAAGTTCACGAACTTCCATTTCTACTAATTCTAGAAGCTCTTCATCATCTACCATGTCACATTTGTTCATGAACACGATGATGTAAGGTACACCTACCTGACGAGAAAGCAGAATGTGCTCACGCGTTTGTGGCATTGGGCCATCGGTAGAAGCAACTACTAAGATAGCGCCGTCCATTTGTGCAGCACCAGTAATCATGTTTTTCACATAGTCGGCGTGTCCAGGACAGTCAACGTGTGCATAGTGACGAGTCGGTGTATCGTATTCAACGTGTGACGTTGAGATTGTAATACCACGCTCGCGCTCTTCTGGAGCGTTATCGATTGCTGCGAAATCTTTTGCTTCACCGCCGTATACTTTTGCCAATACGTTAGTAATAGCCGCTGTTAAAGTTGTTTTACCGTGGTCAACGTGGCCAATAGTACCAACGTTTACATGCGGTTTATTACGTTCAAATTTTTCTTTAGACATAATAGTCCCTCTGGATAAAGGTCATTGGCACCAAAGCACCATTGGTTTGCGTTTACCGAACGGTAAAAAGTAATAGGGAGACTTGAAAAGGAGTGGTGCTGATAGGCAGATTCGAACTGCCGACCTCACCCTTACCAAGGGTGCGCTCTACCAACTGAGCTATATCAGCATTGGAGCGGGCAGCGGGAATCGAACCCGCATCATCAGCTTGGAAGGCTGAGGTAATAGCCATTATACGATGCCCGCATCAAACCTTTTGGAAGACGACCTACTACCAAAAATAATGGTGGGGGGGGACGGATTCGAACCATCGAAGCTTTCGCGGCAGATTTACAATCTGCTCCCTTTGGCCACTCGGGAACCCCCCCACACAATCACCTATAAATACAAGGTGAAGCCTACTTAAGAGATGGTGCCGATTGCCGGAGTCGAACTGGCGACCTACTGATTACAAGTCAGTTGCTCTACCAACTGAGCTAAATCGGCATCGCTTAAGTGCTGCGCATTCTATGTAATGCCTTTATTAAATGCAACAAGCAAATACAAAAAAAACTGCAGGAAAGGTGCAAACGCGCAAAAATCAGCCATTAGGCTCATTTATTGGCCACGAAGTGACACTTCTCCGGCCATATAGGCTTGTAAACCACTCTCTTGTTCAACTAATAATTGACCTTGTCGGTCAACGCCTTTTGCTATCCCAGAGACTTGTTTGTGTTCGGAAAAGTGCAACGTTACATTTTTATCACGAAAAATATCGTAGCGATTCCAACGTTGTTGCAAGGCAACAAAACCCTGCTCTTTAAATATGTCAAACATCTGATTGAGCGAGTGGACGATAGCAATCGTTAACGCAGTTCGATCAACCGTCGGTTCGCCCGCGACTTCGAGTTGCGCAAAAGCTTGGTCTATCAACAGCCCCTTCGACTCCGTAACGCGGACATTGACCCCCAAACCAATCACTAGATTCACCGTGCTATTCGCCTGCCCTTGCATTTCAATAAGCACGCCACCCAATTTTGCCGAACCAAGATAGATGTCATTCGGCCATTTTAAGCCGAGATCTCGATAACCCTCTGCTTCTAACGCCTCGACGATAGCTAAACCAACGGCAAGGCTCAGCCCCATTGCGGCTTCAATACCATCTTGCAAGCACCACAATAAAGACATACAAAGCTGTCCCGCATAAGGGGTTTGCCAGGCCCGGCCGCGACGCCCGCGTCCTGCACTTTGATATTCGGTCATCACTAACTGACCATGGCTCAGCTCAGCCTGATGGCGATTCAACCAGGCATTGGTTGAATCCACTTGATGTAGTAATTTAGGTGAATGAGCGGAAAGCTCGGCTTGCAGACGGTCGATATCAAGTAAAGATAAGGGCTGAACTAAACGATAGCCTTTACCTTTCACGCTAAAGATATCCAAACCCAGCTGACCAAATTGTTTAACATAAGTCGCTACGGTGGTTCTTGATACGGCCAACAGTTGCGCTAAGCGCTCACCTGAGCAAAACTCACCATTTGCTAAGTATTGAATGAGGCGATAGGCCTTATCTTCATTCATTGGGTCGCCCCAACACCGAATCCGGTGCCACTTCGCCATCGGCCCCAATAAACCGCACTTCCGGCTCAAGCACAATGCCAAATGCCTGCCAAACTTGGTTTCGAATGTATTGGCATAAGCTCAATAATTGCGCAGCACTAGCATGCCCGTGGTTGACTAATACTAATGCTTGCTCTTGATGCACCGCTGCGTCTCCAATACGATAGCCTTTCAAGCCTAAATGGTCGATTAACCAACCAGCTGCCAACTTTCTCTGCCCGCCGGCGGCTGGATAATGTACTAATTTAGGGTACTGGTTCACTAAACTATCGACTTGCTCCTGAGCAATGACTGGGTTCTTGAAAAAACTCCCCGCGTTACCCAGTAAAGTCGGATTAGGGAGCTTAGCCTTTCTAAGCTGACAAACGGTATCAAATACCTGCTGTGCACTGGCACTTGGGGCTAATCGATCGAGTCCAGCGTAATGAATTGAGGCTCGCCATGCTTTTGCAAGCGATAACTCTACCTCGGTAATTAAGCCCTGATTTTTTAGGCGCCGTTTGAAAATACTATCCCGATAGCCAAACTCGCACTCCGCAGCAGTTAACCGTTGAACACTAAAATCGTCAAACGAAAAATAGCTCACGGCATGACAACAATCGGCAAACTCTAAACCATAGGCACCAATGTTTTGCACCGGTGCCGCACCAGCAGTTCCTGGGATCAAGGCCAAATTTTCTAAACCGGGTAGGCCTTGCGAAATCGTCCACTGCACAAGGTGCTGCCAGTCTTCCCCAGCCGCTACAGTTAACTGAATCGCTTGTGCGTTATCCTCGACTTGGACCCCACGCAGCCGATTAAGGATAACTAAACCCTTAAAGTCTTCTGTTAATAATAGATTTGAGCCGCTCCCAATAATCAGCCAACTTAATTGCTTGGCCTTCACCCATTCAAACAAGGCTGGTAACTGTTGTACCTGTTCTAATTCAAACAGGTAATCTGCTTTTAGCTCAAGCCCAAAACTATTTAAATGCTTAAGGCTAGCGTTACGAATAAAAGATTGCTCAACACTCATTTTCTCAACCGTACTCGACTTACCTCGTGATTTGGCCCCTTTTCCAAAATCAGATCGGCGCGCTCACGAGTCGGCAAAATATTTTCAACTAAATTAACGTAGTTGATACTGGTCCAAATTTGTGCCGCAATCTTAGCGGCATGCGTTTCATCTAATTTTGCATAATGATGAAAGTAGTTATCGGGGTTGGTGAAAGCACTACCGCGTAATTTTTTAAAGCGGTCCACATACCACACTTCCAATAGGCTAGGCTCTGCGTCTACAAAAATGGAGAAGTCGAGGTAATCGGATACGTATAGTGGCCGCTGTTGTCCTGGCTGCCCTTCTGCCGATTGCAGCACATTCAAGCCTTCCAAAATGACGATATCAGGCTGCTCTACCTCAACCCGCCGACCTTTCACAATGTTATATGATGAATGGGAATAGATCGGGGCGCTCACCTTCGGCTGTCCCGCTTTCAAGGCCGCGACAAAAGCCAAAAGTGCTTTTTTATCATAGCTTTCAGGAAATCCTTTGCGTTGCATTAAGCCCTTGGCTTCTAGCTCTTCATTGGGGTAAAGAAATCCATCAGTCGTGACAATATCGACCTTTGGATGTTCCGGCCAACGTTGCAATAGCGCCTGCAAAATCCTTGAAGTGGTGCTTTTACCTCCAGCTACACTGCCGGAAACACCAATAATGTATGGTACATGTTTAGCACTGCCTAAAAAGTCTGCAAGAACTTCACGGCGATTTTGTCGGGCCTTCACGTAGAGATTGAGCAAACGCGATAAGGGCAAATAAATATCACATACCTGTTGTAATGATAAAGCTTCATTAATCCCGCGAATGTTTTCTAAATCGGTTTCATTAAGGGTAAGCGGAACCGATTGGCGGAGTGTTGCCCAAGCTTCACGTTCAAAATCGAGGTAACTGAAAGCAGGCTGCGTAGTGTTGTGGATAGCTGGCATGGGCCCTTCCTATATAATGCGGCACAACCATATAACAAAAGCTATAAACACTCCACCTCAACTGACCAAATTAGCCTCTCTGGTGATCAGGTTTTAGCGTCAATAGATGCAACTAAACTACATTTAATCAACGGTATGGCGAGGGTGAAACGCTGTCAGTCCGATGCCGAGTAGCAACCTTATTTAAAGTCACTCCTGCAGGTTCGAGTCCAGCCTGAGTAAATTTATTTAGCGTTCGTTTCAGCGACTGAATATCGGTTCGCTCTGCTTCAATTACCAAAGAAATCGCATCAACCGACCCCCTATGAGCATCGCATCGGACACCTGCAACGGCTCCGGTGTCAAGCAAAACGCGATCATAATGTTGACGCAGGCCAGTGAGCAGTAATCTAAATTTTTTCGATGCTAGTAAAGATGCGGAATCTGGCCCAATCAAACCAGCGTTTAATACATCAAATCCAAGTTGTGGATCCCGATGAATAGATTGTGCAACTGAATGGGTTCTGGCCAATAAATAAGTTAAGCTGGGCTAAGCGAAAGAATAGTTTAAACAAGCCGAAGCTCGATGTAGATCAGCATCAATCAGCAATACTTTTTCAACTTCACTACATGCAGTAGCAGTTTGTATCACTAAACTCGTCTTGCCTTCCCCCTCTAAAGCAGAATAAAACAATACCAGTTGTCCACCATTGGGACGCATCTGTAAGCTCCCAGGCAATGCCCTTAAGGGCTCATTCAACCAAGGATCAATACCTTGCACAAACCACTGCTGATTGCGTCCTTTCAGTTTAGGTACTTCGGCAATAACCTCAACATCCAGCACTCCCTCCAATGGCTCGCGACACGCAAAACCCTGAGCCAAGGTTTGCTTAAACAAAACCACAAGGGAACTGATAATAAAAGCCGTAAAAACCGCAATAAGCAGGCTAAGAATTTGCTAGCGGCCACTCACCGGTTCGGATAATACAGCGCAATCGATAAGTTGGGCTTCTCCGTATGCGTGGCCGCGAGCGCTTCAAGCTCTCTGCGTATTTCAAGCGATCTAATATATATCCCAGACACCGCATCAATACCATGTGATCCCGTCCAGAGAATAGCAACGGCGGATCCAAAACCTGCCCTGCCGTTGGTACACGGCTCCATTCCTCTATAAGCCATACCATAGAACGCTTGCTAGCTGTTTCACTCACCGCATGGCGATAATCAATGTAGGCTTTTGCCACTGCCACAGATACTTGTTGAGCTAGTTGAGGATCCCAGCTGCTAAAGCTGATTTTAACCATTTGAGTGGTCACGATAGGAGTGATCGTTAAACCCTGTGTAAATTGCTTCAATAGCTGTGCTTTTGTCAATAAGCCAGTGTTAACCAACTGATTACTATGACCTTGGCTTAGTCGTTCCCATCAATAAAACCAGGGTTGAATCGCTTGATGTAAAAATGCTGAATAATGCAATAAATCCAATTGTTCAATGACCCGAGAAGCGATTAACTTAGAACGAAGAATTTCGAGCTCTGTATTAAAAGAGCCCGTAGCTTGCGACGCAAGGTCATGCTTAACCAGCAGCATTTCCTCGGGCCAGTAGTCGCCTGGTATAGTTCGGGCTTTGCTTTAAAATACAGTATCGTTAGTAGTAGCGTGACCCCTACAACCGCGGCAATGCGCAGTTTATGCAACATAAACTTACCAGCAGCGGTCGCACACTCCCGGTTTTAGCTTTCCGAAGATTGGCTAGCTTTTGTTTACCCATGAATCGAACCGAATAACCCTAAACAACAAATCAGATTGTGACAGATAGTGCCGGTGAGGATGACAACTTGCAGTTAACCAACACCAGAAATTGAGGAGGGATGAGTTATTGATGCAGCAAAGACAATAATTACCGCTTTAATCATATAGTTAAATGTAAAAAGGCTCCCAAATAGGAGCCTTTTTTATAGTTTAAGACCTAAATTTAGGCTTTAACTATTACGTCTACCAAAGTCCAAGACTTAGTCTTAGAGATTGGCGCACATTCTTTGATGCTCACTACATCGCCTTCTGCGGCAACATTGGCTTCATCATGAACGTGTAGCTTAGTAGTACGCTTGGTATATTTCCCATAGATAGGGTGTTTAACCTGGCGTTCAATAGCAACAATAATAGATTTCTCCATTTTGTTGCTAACTACTTTACCTTGCAATGTACGGATATCGCTCATTACGCACCTGCCTTCTGATTCAGAATAGTTTTCACACGCGCGATATCGCGACGTACGTTTTTAAGCAAATGTGTTTGAGCTAATTGGCCAGTACTTGCTTGCATACGCAAGTTAAATTGCTCACGAAGCAGGTTAAGTAGCTCAGCTTTAAGCTCTTCAACACTTTTATCTTTAAGTTCGTTAGCTAACATCACATCACCGTCCGCGTTACAAATGTAGTGCTAATAGGTAACTTACGCGCGGCAAGCTCGAAAGCTTCACGAGCAAGTGTTTCTGCTACGCCGTCCATTTCATACAGGACTTTGCCTGGCTGAATTTGGGCTACCCAGTATTCTACGTTACCTTTACCTTTACCCATCCGAACTTCGAGTGGCTTTTTGGTAATCGGTTTGTCTGGGAATACACGGATCCAGATTTTACCTTGACGTTTAATGTGACGAGTCATTGCACGACGTGCTGCTTCGATTTGACGAGCAGTAAGACGGCCACGACCAGTCGCTTTTAAACCGAAGTCGCCAAAAGACACTTCTTGTCCTTTGCCTAGACCACGGTTACGACCTGTAAATTGCTTACGGAATTTAGTTCGTTTTGGTTGTAACATTCCCGGTTCTCCTATTTAGCGTTGCGCTTGTTACCGCGCTTCGGCTTAGAAGGAGCTTCAGGAGCTGCAGCCACTGGCATACCGCCAAGAACTTCACCTTTAAAGATCCAAACTTTAACGCCGATGATACCGTAGGTAGTCAACGCTTCTGAAGTTGAGTAATCAATATCAGCACGAAGTGTATGCAATGGCACACGACCTTCACGATACCATTCAGCACGAGCAATTTCTGCTCCGCCTAAACGACCACTAACTTGAACCTTGATACCTTTAGCGCCTAGACGCATTGCATTTTGCACGGCACGCTTCATAGCGCGACGGAACATAACACGACGTTCTAGTTGACTAGAGATAGAATCTGCTACTAATTTCGCATCTAACTCAGGCTTACGAACTTCTGAGATGTTGATTTGCGCAGGTACGCCCGCTAATTTAGCGACGTTCTTGCGAAGTTTTTCAACGTCTTCACCTTTTTTACCAATCACAACACCTGGACGAGCAGTGTGAATAGTCACACGGATGCTCTTGGCAGGGCGTTCAATAGTAATGCGAGAAACAGAAGCACTTTTCAATTCTTTAGTTAAGAATTGACGTACTTTGTGGTCGCTAAAAAGATTGTCTGCGTATTCACCTTTATCGGCATACCAGGTTGAATTCCATGGCTTTACGATACCTAGGCGAATACCATTAGGATGTACTTTCTGACCCATTGCTTATCTCCTAGTTATCAGATACAACCACAGTGATGTGGCTGGTACGCTTGATAATACGGTCGGCTCGGCCTTTAGCACGAGGACGAATACGCTTTAAAGTTGGACCATCATCAACAAAGATTTTGGCAACTCTTAACTCGTCGATATCTGCACCTTCGTTGTGCTCAGCATTAGCAATCGCAGATTCTAGAACTTTTTTAACAAGTCCTGCTGCTTTCTTGCTGCTGAATTGCAACGTAACAAGTGCTTTTTCAACTGGTAGACCACGTACTTGATCTGCAACCAGGCGTGCTTTCTGCGCAGAACCACGAGCAAAACGGTGTTTAGCTAAAGCTTCCATCATCTAACTCCTACTTCTTCTTCGCTTTCTTATCAGCAGCATGGCCGCGATAAGTGCGAGTTGGCGCGAATTCACCCAGTTTATGACCGATCATTTCATCGGTAACAAATACTGGAACGTGCTGACGACCATTATGGACAGCGATGGTCAAACCGATCATTTGTGGAATGATCATTGAGCGACGAGACCAAGTTTTCAATGGTTTCTTGTCCCCGCTTTCCACCGCTTTCTCTACCTTCTTCAACAAGTGTAGGTCAATGAATGGACCCTTCTTGAGAGAACGTGGCATGGCGATTCCCCTTATTTCTTAGAACGACGGCGTACGATATATTGATCCGTACTCTTATTTTTACGAGTTTTGTAACCTTTGGTAGGTACACCCCATGGAGTAACTGGATGACGGCCACCAGATGTACGACCTTCACCACCACCGTGTGGGTGATCAACTGGGTTCATGACCACACCGCGAACGGTAGGACGAACACCACGCCAGCGCGTTGCACCAGCTTTACCAAGTTTACGTAACATATGCTCACCATTACCCACTTCGCCTAAAGTAGCACGACAATCAGATAATACTTTTCGCATTTCACCGCTACGCAAACGTAGAGTTACATACGCACCATCACGCGCAATAATTTGAGCGTAAGCACCAGCAGAACGTGCTAATTGAGCACCTTTACCAGGCTTCAATTCAACTGCATGAACAGTAGAACCTACTGGGATGTTGCGCATTGGTAAACAGTTACCAGCTTCAATCGGTGCGTCAACACCAGACATCAGTTTAGCTTCTGCTTTTACACCCTTAGGTGCCAAAATGTAACGGCGTTCACCATCTGCGTACAATACCAAAGCAATGTGAGCACTGCGGTTTGGATCATATTCAAGACGTTCTACTTTCGCAGGAATGCCATCTTTATCATTTCGTTTGAAGTCAATCAAACGGTAGTGTTGTTTATGACCACCACCGATGTGACGAACGGTAATTACACCGCGGTTGTTACGACCACCAGACTTCGACTTACTCTCCAACAAAGGAGCGTAAGGCTTGCCTTTGTGCAGGTCAGTGTTTACCACTTTAACAACGTGGCGACGACCAGCAGATGTAGGCTTACATTTTACAATAGCCATTTAAGATAACTCCTCTTACTCTGCGGCACCGGTGAAGTCGATGTCAGAACCTTCAGCTAAGGTGACATACGCTTTCTTCACGTCGTTACGGCGGCCGAAACGTGCTCCGTGACGTTTAGTTTTACCTTTAAGGTTCAAGGTAGTAACGCCTGTCACTTCAACTTCGAATAATTTTTCAACTGCAGCTTTGATTTCTGCTTTAGTTGCGGTGTTCACAACTTTGAATACGATAGTATTATCGGCTTCAGCAGACATAGTGCTCTTTTCAGAGATATGTGGAGCTACTAGTACTTTCAACAAACGTTCTTCGCTGATCATGCTAACCACTCCTCAATTTGTTTCACTGCATCAGCAGTTACCAACACTTTATCAAAAGCAATCAAGCTAACTGGATCAATACCAGCTACATCACGAACGTCTACTTTGTAGAGGTTACGTGCGGCCAAGAATAAGTTTTCATCAATTTCACCAGTCACGATTAATACATCGTTCAAGTCAAATTCTTTCAACTTAGCAACTAATTCTTTAGTTTTAGGCGCTTCAACGCTGAATTTTTCAACCACAATCAAACGTTCTTGACGAACAAGTTCAGACAAGATGCTGCGGATTGCGCCGCGGTACATTTTCTTGTTAACTTTTTGGCTGTGATCTTGAGGCTTAGCTGCGAAGGTTACTCCGCCACTACGCCAAATTGGGCTACGAATTGTACCGGCACGCGCGCGGCCTGTACCTTTCTGACGCCATGGTTTCTTACCACCACCTGATACTTCAGAACGTGTTTTCTGAGCACGAGACCCCTGGCGTGAGCCTGCAGCATATGCAGTCACTACCTGGTGAATCAACGCTTCGTTAAAGTCACGTCCGAAGGTAGTTTCGGAAACTTCAAGAGCGCTTTGGGCGTCTTTCAATACCAATTCCATTACTATCTCCTAACGTTACGCTTTAACAGCAGGTTTAACGATCACGTCACCATTGGTAGCGCCGGGTACAGCACCTTTTACCAAAATTAGGTTACGTTCAACATCAACACGTACGACATCTAGGTTTTGCGTAGTAACACGCTCTGCACCCATATGACCGGCCATCTTCTTGCCCTTAAATACTTTACCTGGGCTTTGGTTTTGACCAATAGAACCAGGAGCACGGTGGCTCAAAGAGTTACCGTGAGTAAAATCTTGAGTTGCAAAGTTCCAGCGTTTAACACCGCCTTGGAACCCTTTACCTTTAGATGTACCAGTAACGTCTACTTTTTTAACTTCATTGAACAAGTCAACTTTCAGCTCACCGCCTACAGCAACTTCTTCACCTTCACCGTCAGCTAGACGGAATTCCCACAGGCCACGACCCGCATCAACACCAGCTTTAGCAAATTGACCTGCTTCTGGTTTGTTCACGCGACTTGCTTTTTTAGCGCCGGTGGTCACTTGCAGAGCACGATAACCGTCGCTTTCCTCAGTGATAACACGAGTAACGCGGTTTGGCTCACATTCGATTACGGTAACTGGAATTGAAACGCCTTCTTCAGTGAAGATGCGAGTCATTCCAACTTTACGACCGATTAGACCAATCATTGTAAAAACCTCTTATTAGTCAGACTTAGGTTTAGCCCAAGCTGATTTGCACATCTACACCAGCAGCAAGGTCAAGGCGCATCAAAGCGTCAACTGTTTTATCAGTTGGCTCAACGATGTCTACAAGACGTTTGTGGGTGCGAATTTCATACTGATCACGCGCGTCTTTATTCACGTGCGGTGATACAAGAATGGTGTAACGCTCTTTACGAGTAGGTAGTGGAATAGGACCACGAACCTGAGCGCCAGTGCGTTTGGCAGTTTCTACGATTTCCGCAGTAGATTGATCGATCAGACGGTGATCAAATGCTTTCAAGCGGATTCGAATTCTTTGGTTCTGCATTACAGAGCTCCAAATTAAAAATTAAAGAACCTAACACACACCAACAACATCCAATTCCAATATTTGGGGATGGTAGTGCGCGCGACGAGTAACGTTTGCTTCCAAATCGGAAGCACTGTTATCAGACAACTTAATTGAGTTATCTGCATGAGCCGTTCGAGAACAACTCAGCCACTAACTTAGTGAGCCGCGCCATTATACTCAGGCAAAGTAAAAAAACAAGCGAAACCACAAATTTTGTGTAAATGCTGAACAATTATTCCAAATCACGATGACGAACCATTAAGCAGCTCGCAAAACCATAGTTTTTACAGGGCTATAATCATTAACTACTAACATAGTTGTGGATCACCATGACCGAAAAATACCGCTTATTGGTACTAAGCAAACAAGATTGGTCCGCTGTATTTGCTGCGCCGACAAGACCTTGGCTGTTTTCTCAATTAGATACGATAAGTGACCCTAAAGCTTTACAAACTTTATTCAACGATCAGCGACTTCGGCTAGTCGTCATTGACTTAGCCTTATTGACCGAGCAAACCAGCCATATTGCTCAATTAGAAGTCTTAATCACTCAGCATAAATCGACTTTTCAAATTTTGCTGTATGCCAATCAGCTCCCGGATGCAAAACAACTATGTCAATGGGTCAATAGTTTTCAGCCACGCGGAATCTTAGGTCCCGAAGTTAATTCGACAACATTGCTGCAAGCTATCGAGCAACATTGGCCTGTCGCAGCGCTAATCACCCCTCAGCAACAATGGCTCGCCAAGCAATTAGCCGCCAAAGTGGCTCAATTTCGGGCCACGTTTTTTGATTACACTGAGCTGAGTGATGAGCAGTTATCCGATAAAGTAATTAGCGCCCTATATACTTTCTTTCAACATAATGACGAAGATCACCTATGTCGAACTTATAGTGCCAATCATATTCTTACCCAAGAAGGGAAAGCCAATCAATTTCTTTGGTTTATTGCCAAAGGAGAAGTCGTACTTAATAAGCAGCAAGAAGGAAAAGTATTAGAAGTTGCTCGCATGAGAGCGGGTTCCTTAGTCGGCGGAATGTCATTCGTTACTGGTGAACCTGGTTTTACCAGTGGTATCACCTCAATGCAGACCGATGTCATCAAACTCGACCGACCCACCTTTGCCAAAGTGCTAGATTCTAGTAATCAATTACTCCCCCTATTCACCAATTTATTATTGCGGCATTTTAATCGGCGCTTACAAAAAAGTATTCAAACCAAACTAACCTTGCAAAACACCTTGGACTCACTAGATTCTGCCCATGAACAGCTGATCGAAAAAGAAAAGATGGCGGTACTAGGCCAACTAATTTCCGGTGTCGCCCACGAACTTAACAACCCGGTCGCGGCAATCATTAGAGGGAGTGACACGATTGCGACTCAACTCCCGCAAATATTGGAAGGCAACTTAAGCCACTCACAAACAATGCTTGGGCAGCGGCTATTGAAAATGGCTTTAACACTGACGCCAATGTCCACCAGCGATATCCGCCAGCGGAGTAAAAATTGTATCAAGCTGTTTGGCGATGCCATCAATGCTCGTAAAGCAGTGAGTATTGGCTTAGACCACCCAGAAACGCGCCAGCAATATTTAGAATGTCGAGCCAACTGCAGCCATAACGAGCTAATCGGTGCGCTCGAACGCTATCATCAGATCGGTAATTTTCTGCGTAATATTCAAGTTTGCGCATCTCGAATTTCCGGCCTAGTGAAAGGTCTCAAGCACTATGCAGGTCAAGATCCAGAACAACCCGTCTTAGCCGACTTAAATGAAGGCTTAGCTGAAACCTTAGTTATTTTGGAAAATCGGCTACGTCATTTCGAGGTGGAATGTAACTATGGCCTGTTGCCTATCTATCGTTGTTACCCAATCGCTTTACAACAGGTATGGACAAATTTGATTGCCAACGCACTCGATGCTATGGGCACCAATGGCAAACTATTAATAACAAGCCAATATATTGAAGGCTCACCGCCCCTTATCAAAGTAACCGTTGAAGACAATGGGGATGGAGTGCAGCAAGAACTTATCGACAGAATTTTCGAGTTGAACTTTACCACCAAGCGTGAAGGAAATTTTGGTTTAGGGATCGGCCTTACCGTTTGCCAGCAAATTGTCGGACAACATGATGGCAGGATAGAGGTTGAATCTGAACCCGGACAATTCACTCGATTCATTGTTAGCTTACCACTAAAACCGAATTAAGACTTAAGGAGTCTCACCATGCAGCAACTACTGATTTTATGTGTTGATGATGAACGTGAAGTACTTGACAGTGTACTACACGACATCATGTCTTTAAGTCCACCTTTCGTGATTGATGGTGCTCAAAGTGTCGCCGAAGCACGCGAGGCAATTACCGACTTTGAACAACAGGGGGGCAAGCTTGCGCTGATCTTAGCCGACCATATCATGCCCGACGAACTTGGCATCGACTTTCTCATTGATCTCAACCACACAGCCAATACCGAGGCAGCAAAAAAAATACTATTAACCGGTCAAGCGGGACTTCACGATACCATTGAAGCAATTAATCGTGGAGGGTTGAACTACTACCTAGCCAAGCCATGGACTCAGGAGTTACTACTCAACATCGTCATTGAAAAACTCACCGACTACGTCTTAGAACATTGTGATAATCCGATGCCCTATGCTCAGGTACTCGATGGCGCCAGAATTTTTAGTCATGTTGGGCAACACCGGATGGATATAAAAAATTAGAGTGGTACTAAAGCAGTAATGGATAGCGCTGGCATTGACGAAGCTTAAGCGCTTACCGAGACACACCGATTGTCAGGGTGAAGCAACTGACAACATGCGCAATGCAAACCAAGGGTCTGGCTTAATTTGCCAACAGGTGGCTAACTGGCGTTCATTCACCCGCAAATCATCAGGAGCTAAGTCTTATCGATCAGACCTCGGGCTCATACTCAGAACCGTCGAAACCAAGCCCTAAGCAATATCACTTCTATCGCAACAACATTTACCGCGATGGTTCTTTAAACATCTCCATCTGTGATGCATATCTGCTCGATCAAGTACTCGCGAGACTTATTTAATTACAACGCTCACCTGAGCGCTGACCTTGTATTTTACACTCTGTAAGATCTTAGAAACTTTGGTTTGCATTTGTTTACTTAAAGCGTCTGAATTAGGCAGGCGGCTATAGATTTGGTAGTTTTGGAAGAAGACTTATCTCTTAGTACTTGAGAAGCAAGTTGAGATACACTGCTAGATATAACATGTAGCGCTCAGTATTTGGGTTATTTTGCTGGTTTATCAATATAAGGGGGATACCTTGGATTACAAAGAACTAAGAGAGTACCTGCTATCTAAGCCTGAAGCCGAGCTCGATTTGCCATTTGCACCTGATGTTCCTGTCTTCAAGGTAAGGAAGAAAATGTTTGCCTTGGTCGGATGGAAAAATGAATTGATGAGCATCAACCTAAAGTGCCAACCCGAGCAAATTGACGCATTATTGGATATTTATCCTTCGATTACTCGAGGTTATCACATGAATAAGCGCCATTGGATTAGTTTGTACTTTGATGGTGGTGACGCAGAACATGAGGTATTCAGGCTTATTGATAACTCCTATGAGTTAGTTGTCAGAGGGATGAGTAGGAATGTTCAAACCCTGCTCATTGGTTTAGCTGACGAGTAGATTTCCGTGAATCCCCCAAGCAAATCGCTTGACCAACTTGGCCATAAAAATCTCTAATTTGCTAGCTAACCTCACCAATCATTTCCCCAAAAAAAGCCCCATCAACTGATGAGGCTTCTATGCAGTACTCAATATAGACTCAATCTAAGCAACATTTTGCTTATGGATCAGCGTCTTGTTATCAAGGATAAACTCTAAAGCCACTTCATCACAAGCATGCTGACGGGGACAAATATCGCAATCTTTCATCACCTTCTCTGGCAACATGCTCTTCGAAGTGGGGCTAAAGCCAAGCTTCATGAAAAATTCTGGCACTCGAGTTAATACAAATACCTTCTCGATTTCCATTTTCTTGGCTTTTTTCATCAGATGCTGAACCATTGCTCGCCCCTGCCCCGTGCGCTGTGCACTAGGGTTCACCCCTAAAGAGCGGACTTCCGCTAAGCCAGTGTCGTATAAATAAAGTGAAGCACAACCGGTCACCTTACCCGCTTGCTCACTCACCGTAAAATCACCGATTGCCTGCACTAACTCGGGGCGAGGGCGCGGCAGGTTTTCACCCGCTTGCGACCAGTAATTCACCATCTCTTCGATGGTATCTAAATCGGTCATGCGTGCAGAGCGAACGTATAGACCTTTCACATTGCGTTTCGATAAACGAGTTTCAGCTTCAGTTAGCGCATGCTCGACCTGCTCCGGAGCCACGCCACCTAAAGCTTGACGCTTGCCTAAAGTGGACTCAAGAGACAAGTTTGGATAAACATCGTTTTCAATTTCCGGTGCGAGCTCTTTAAATTCGGCTAAGCTCAGCTCTTCTAAAGGCACGCCTTTCTCAATCGCGGTCACCACAGCAATGCCCACAATATGGTGGGCTTCACGGAACGGGATCCCTTTGGCAACCAGATAATCTGCCAGTTCGGTGGCATTAGAGTAACCACCTTTGGCCGCTTCAATGGTGGTTTCTTCGTGCACATCCATATCATCGAGCACCAATTCAGCCATCGCTAAACAGTCACCCCAAGTGTCTAAAGCATCAAATAAACCTTCTTTATCTTCTTGCATGTCTTTGTTATAAGCTAAAGGCAAGGCTTTTAAGGTCATCATGATGCCCGACAGCGAACCGTATACTCGGCCCGCTTTACCACGGATCAGCTCCAAGGCATCTGGATTTTTCTTCTGTGGCATCAGCGATGAGCCAGAAGTCACTTGATCGGATAAATCTAAGAAAGCCGATTCGCCAGAGTTATAGAAAATGAGATCTTCTGCCATCCGCGATAGGTGGATCATACTAATCGAGGCGGTTGAAATCAGTTCCACCACATGGTCACGATCTGAGACCGAATCCAAGCTATTACGGGTTGCCCGGCGAAAACCAAGGTCTTTAGCAATTTGCTGGCGGTCCATCGGATAGGCGGTGCCCGCTAGAGCGCCACAGCCCAGAGGACAAACATCCAAACGACTTAAGGCATCTTGCAGACGCGAATAATCACGCTCAAACATCTCAACATAGGCCATCGCCCAGTGAGAGAAAGTAACCGGTTGGGCACGCTGCAGATGAGTATAACCAGGTAAAACAGTATGCTGTTGTTGACGAGCAAATTTAACCAGCTTTTGTTGCAGCTTATCGAGATGCTCCAACAATTCAATACCTTGGCTTTTACACCAAAGTTTTAAATCGGTGGCCACTTGGTCGTTACGGCTACGTCCAGTGTGCAATTTCTTACCAAGATCACCCACTCGTTGAATTAGTTGGGTTTCAACCCAAGAGTGAATATCTTCGGCATCACTCCCCAAAATCTGTTGTGGGTTTTCGGCGACTTGCTTACCTAACTCCAGTAAAGCCTCTTCCAAACGCGCTTGCTCATCGGCATTCAGAACACCAACACTGAGCAAGGCCTTCGACCATGCAATTGAACCGGTTATATCTTGCTCGGCCAATCGATAATCGAAACGCAACGAGTCATTAAACTGCTTAAATCTGGAATCTGCAGCTTGGCTAAAACGCCCACCCCACAATGCCATTTTACTCTCCATTTATTATTGCAAAGACCTCAGTGCCATTAGCCTCTGAGGTCTAGGTATTTCTTGCTTATACTTCGGCCAAACTTATTTGCTATTTAAAGCGCGGATCCGGCTAGCTAGAGAGTATAAACGAATAAAGCCTTCAGCGTGCTTCTGATCGTAGACTTGATCTTCTCCAAAGGTTGCAAATGCTTCCGAGTACAAACTATTTGGCGAGCGTTTTTGTACAACTTGTGCTTGCCCTTTGTACAACTTCACAACCACTTCGCCATTCACGTCTGCCGCTAAAGACTCCGACGCCGCCAATACAGACTGGCATAAAGGTGTGAACCAACGACCATCGTATACTAAGTGAGCCATTTGTTGGCCGACGGTTTCACGCCAGATGCGCGAGGTTTTATCGTGTACTAACTCTTCAATACCTCGAAGCGCAGCAACAATCACCGTACCACCCGGTGTTTCATAACAACCACGCGACTTCATGCCCACGGTACGGTTCTCAGTAATGTCGATACGACCAACGCCATGAGCAGCAGCAATCTCATTCAGTTTCGAGACCACTTGGTAAGGACTAAGTGCTTCATCGTTGACCGCAACGACTCGGCCTTGTTCAACTTTTAGACTCACATACTCTGGCTGGTTAGGCGCATCAATCGGATCAACCGTTAAGGTCCAAACGCCTTTGCTTGGCTCGTTCCATGGGTCTTCCAGCTCACCACCCTCGTGAGAAATATGCCAGGCATTGGCATCACGGCTATAAATTTTTGTCGCTGAAGCAGTGGTTGCGATATTTCTTTCGGCAAGATATTCAAGCAAATCTTCACGACTTTCCATGCTCCATTCGCGCCACGGTGCAATCACCGTTAAATCAGGCGCTAAAGCAGCAAAACAGCTTTCGAAACGAATTTGGTCGTTGCCTTTACCCGTACAGCCATGACAGACCGCATCGGCACCAACTTTACGAGCGACTTCTACTTGTGCTTTGGCAATAATTGGCCGAGCCATAGAAGTACCAAGTAAATAAGTTCCTTCGTACACGGCCCCCGTGGCAATCGTTGGATAAATATAGTCAGCAACAAACTCTTCTTTAAGATCAATGATGTGACACTCAGAAGCACCAGAGGCTAAGGCTTTTTCTTCTAAGCCGATGAGTTCTTCCTCACCTTGGCCTACATCAGCACAAAAAGCGACGATCTCACAATTATTATAGGTTTCTTTCAACCAAGGAATAATGGCTGAAGTATCCAAACCGCCAGAGTAGGCTAAAACAACTTTTTTAATATCGGTCATGTTGAGGTATTCCTTGTTCTGTCCAGCAATTATTGCTGAAAATCCACTAATTTAATAAAGAAACTAAGACTGCGTTTTGCGCGTGCATCCGGTTTTCAGCCTGATCGAAAATCAGCGACTGAGGACCATCCATAATCTCGGAGGTGATTTCCAATTCACGATGTGCTGGTTGGCAATGCAATACATGCTTAATACCACAATTTTGCATTAACTGGCGATTAATTTGATAAGCCATAAAACGATCTTTGACTGACTGTAACGGCGTATCATCCCCCATCGACACCCAAGTATCGCCATAAACCACATCATAGCCCTTGATATCATCAAGCTTATCGGTCACCACGATTTTACCACCATGAGCCTTGGCTAATTGGCGTGCCGTTTGTACAATTTGAGCGTCGGGACTAGAACCCAAGGGACAAACCGCGGCCACTTCCATCCCCAAAATAGCACCACCCAGTAACAACGAGTGAGTGACATTATTGCCATCGCCCAAGTAAGCTAACTTCACTTTACTCAAGTCCGTATAGTGTTCACTAATCGTTAAAAAATCGGCGAGCCCTTGGCAGGGATGGTACAGGTCACACAAAGAGTTAACGATGGGTACCGAGGAATGAGCTCGCAAGGTTTGCAAGGTTTGGTGTGAGAATACTCGTGCTACGATGGCATCGGCCCAACGGGTAATATTTGAAGCGAAGTCTTTAACACTTTCACGCTCACCCATGGCGCCATTTTGCTGGTCGAGGTAAACCGCATGTCCACCAAGGCGATTAATCCCAATATCGAAGGTCACACGAGTACGCAAAGAAGGTTTTTCAAACAGGGTGACCACACTTTTTCCAGCAAGGCTTTGCGCATAATCGGTCGGCGTTTTTTTAATTTTTGCGGCCAACTCGAGTAGACCTAAAATCTGCTCTTGACTTAGCTCCTGCAAGCTCAGTAGGTGTTTCATATCGCTCATCATCTATCCTTAAATTTGTACCTGAGTCCCGACTGACTCACCGTTATATAATTGACCCGCGAGCAAACTTGCTAATTGCTCAGCATCTTTCCAAGAAGCCAAAGCAACTGGTGCTTGTAAAAAGGCTGCCGCATCAAGCGCCGCTTTAACCTTGACCGTCATGCCGTCGGTAATCACCCCATCGTCAATCAACTGTTGCGCCAATTGACCGTCAAGCTTAGCAATTAACTGCTTATTTTGGTCTAATACACCTGCAACATCAGACAATAACACCAACTGCCCTTGAAGTAATTGACACACCGCTAAGGCCGCTTGATCTGCATTGACATTATATAATTCACCATCACTTCCAATCCCTATCGAACTAATCACAGGGACATGGCCCAGCTCAATTAAACTGTTCAGTAACGCCGGGTTCGCAGCTGAGGCTTCGCCTACATGCCCTAAACGCGGATCCATTGCTGTCACCCGACAAGAGCCTGCATCACTTAAACACAAACCAACCGCTGACAGTCCAGACTTCAGTGCTCGCGCTAATAGCAATTTATTACTAGTACCCGCTAAAGCACCCACCACATAGGGGATTTGCTCTTTAGGCGTAATCCGCAAACCATCAAGTTTTTCTGAGACAAAGCCGGTTTTCGCCAATACGTCTTCGACAACTACGCCACCACCGTGTACTAAAACAATAGGCTGAGAAACTGCCTCTAAAGCGGCAAATAAATTATCTAAGGCGTGGGAATTATTCAATACCGCACCACCTAATTTAATCACTAAAGTTTTCATACAGAACCTTAAACTAATGCCGTTGTGGCGGCAAAGCCATTGCGAATATTGAGGCACTGAATAGCCTGACTAGCGGCCCCCTTCAACAAGTTATCTTCCGCAGAAACCACAATCAGATCATCGCCCTGCTGTTGCCAAGCCAAATCGATAAATGGCGTATATTCTACTTTAGTAATCGATGGCCATTCGTCTGCTAATAAACGCACAATTTGTTGCCCCGCATAAGCTTGTTGATAAGCTTCATTCACCTGCTCTGGTGTAGTTCCCGGTTTTAAAATGACATTAATCGTCGCTAAGATACCGCGCTTAAAATTGCCAAGATGTGGCGTGAAGATCACCGGATGACCGAGATGCGTGGCGATTTCCGGTTGGTGACGATGCTTAAATACACCATAAGGACTTAGGCTCACCTCGCAGAAGCTACTATTTAAAGACGCTTTGCGCCCAGCGCCACTCACACCACTGGTTGCGTTAATTACCGCTTTACTATTATCAGCAATCAAACCCGCCGCCGCCAAAGGTTTTAAGGCCGTTAAAGAAGCCGTAGGATAACACCCCGCCACCGCGACTAAATCAGTTTGTTTAATCTGCTCGGCATTCCATTCAGCTAAACCATAGACCGCTTTATCCAGTAATTCGGGATATTGGTGAGTAAAACCATAGTAGGTTTCATAAAACTCGGCATCTTGCACCCGAAAAGCACCCGAGAGATCAAATACCTGACAACCAGCAGCTAAAAAGGCCGGCGCCAAATCATGACTAACTTCATGTGCGGTTGCCAACAACACAATGTCAACATTGGCAAAAGTACTGGCGATATCAGCCACCATTAGAGGCTGAACAGGTGCATCAACAATACCGCGTAATCGACCATGTAAACTGGATAAAGACTTACCCGCATCGAGACTTCGCTCGGAGACAAATAAGCCTGCAAGTTGTAACTGCGGATGGCGACTCACATAGCCTGCCAACTCCGCTCCGGTATAACCACTCGCTCCAATAATCGCAGCCTGTAACATCGTGTCTTCGTTCCCTTCACATTGGTAATATTTTCATTTGTGACAAAGCTTAGCGCCGCTGACAAGTTTAATAAAAAATCATTATTTTAAACAAGCTAAACCAAGCTATGCTTCAATTATTGCGGAGCATACCACAAGTAATTCGTTATGCAATAATAATGCATTTTTATTTATTGTAATGTTTGTAAAAAATACTAAAATCGTGGCTAATCCTCTAAATTTACCGATGACCATGAGATACACAATAGGCCTGAGCGCTTGATCCACCTCAAAGGAACTCAGGTTACCTGTAATTTTATTACAGGTGCTTTGACTATAAGCGCAGTCTTAGGTATGTTTTTGGGCTAGGAATAGGGTAATTTAGTAAATTAATTTCAATAATCGCTAGCATACGCCAACAGTAAAGGAAAAAGAATGAGCCAGAATTTGCCTCAGGAAACCAATGCGTCATTACGAGGAAATGTAAATTTACTCGGACAGCTACTTGGTAATACGATCAAAAGCCATATGGGCGAGGCTTTCCTCGAGAAAGTAGAAACGATCCGTCAGCTAGCAAAAGCGTCACGCAGCAATGATGAACAAGCGCGTGAGCAGCTATTAGAACTATTACGAAATTTAAGCGACGATGAGTTATTACCTGTAACTCGCGCCTTTAGCCAATTTTTAAATCTGGCTAATATCGCCGAACAATTCCATACCATTTCTCGCAATTGTGAAGGCAGTACCTGCACCACCGATCCCATCGATTTGGTATTTCAAAAATTAAAACAAGAGCAACTTAGCGAAGCAGAAATTCATCACGCAGTTGCCCAACTCAATATCGAATTAGTCTTAACGGCCCACCCCACCGAAGTGACTCGCCGAACACTAATCAATAAATACGTGAGTATTAATGATTGTCTCGACTGGTTAGAATTAGACTTACCGCAACGAGAGCGGGATAATTTGATGGGTCGCCTAGAGCAACTGATTAATCAAGCTTGGCACACCGACGAAATCCGTAAGCTACGCCCAACCCCAGTTGACGAAGCCAAATGGGGCTTTGCCGTAATTGAAAACTCATTGTGGCATGCTGTTCCTGAATTTGTTCGACAATTAGATAAGAAACTCAGTAATCACTTCGACATGCGTCTTGCTTTAGATAGCGCTCCTGTGGTGTTTTCATCATGGATGGGCGGAGACCGAGATGGTAACCCCTTTGTCACCGCAAAAGTGACTGAAGAAGTATTACTTTCAAGCCGTTGGGTCGCTGTAGATTTATACCTGAAGGAAATTCAGAAGCTAGTCAGTGAATTGTCGATGAGCGATGCAAATCAAGCCTTGCTTGAGCAAACTGGCACTCAGAGCGAACCTTATCGTGCGCTACTTAAAGTATTGCGCAGTGAACTACAAGAAACCCACGACTACCTTACCGCGAAGTTGAAAGGTCAGTATACAGAAGCCCGCGACATCGTGGTGAATACCGAACAGCTGCGGGAACCGCTCGAGCTATGTTACTACTCACTACAAGATTGTGGCATGAGCATCATCGCCGATGGGACTCTACTCGACCTATTACGTCGTATCGCCTGCTTTGGCATCAACTTATTGCGCTTGGATATTCGCCAAGACAGTGGTCGTCACGAAGAAGTTTTTTCAGAACTGAGCCGTTATTTGGGCTTGGGCGATTATGCGCATTGGAATGAAACCGACAAACAACACTTTTTATTACAAGAGTTAAACTCCAAGCGGCCATTGTTCCCACGAAATTGGGAACCCAGTGAGTCGGTGCAAGAAGTGCTGGATACCTGTGCCATCATCGCCAAACAAGAGCGTGAAGCCTTAGGTATATACATTATTTCTATGGCTAGTGAGCCCTCCGATGTATTAGCCGTACAGCTGCTATTACAAGAAGCTGGTTGCCCATTCCGCCTACCTGTCGCTCCATTATTTGAAACATTGGATGATTTAAATAATGCGCCAGCAACCATGAGCAAACTGTTGTCCGTCGATTGGTATCGCGGCTATATCTCGGGCCAACAACATGTGATGATTGGTTATTCCGACTCTGCGAAAGATGCTGGGGTGCTGGCAGCCTCTTGGGCTCAATATCGCGCTCAAGAAGCATTAGTCTCCATTTGCGAAGGTCACGGTGTCAATCTGACCTTATTCCATGGTCGTGGTGGTACTATTGGTCGTGGTGGTGCTCCAGCCCATGCAGCACTGCTATCCCAACCACCAGGATCTTTAAAAGGTGGGCTTAGAGTGACCGAACAAGGCGAAATGATCCGCTTTAAGTTTGGTTTACCTAAAGTCGCTTTAGATAGCTTGAACCTCTATGCCAGTGCTGTTCTAGAGGCAAACTTAGTCCCACCAATGGAGCCGAAAGACGAATGGCGATTAGTGATGGATCAAATTGCCGAAACCTCTTGTGACAATTATCGTGGTGTGGTCTGGGGAGAAGAAGATTTTGTTGCTTATTTCCGTTCAGCGACTCCTGAACAAGAGTTAGCCAAGCTTCCCTTAGGGAGCCGTCCAGCGAAACGTCGTCAAGATGGCGGCGTAGAAAGCTTACGGGCGATTCCATGGATTTTCTCTTGGAGTCAGAATCGACTATTGTTACCCGCTTGGCTAGGCAGTGGCGCCGCATTTAATCAGCTGATTGAGCAAGGTAAAGCCGAGCTACTACAAGAAATGCGTGAATGGCCCTTCTTCGAAAATCGTTTAGCAATGTTAGAGATGGTATTCATGAAAGCGGATACTTGGCTATCACAGGTTTACGATGACCGTTTAGTAGAACCAGAACTCAAAGGTCTAGGAGTAAAACTACGCGCTCAGTTGGATTCAGCAAAAGCGGCTATCTTATCGCTATCACCTGAACATCGCTTATTAGCCAACCAAGCCTGGGTAGTGGAGTCAATTAACTTACGTAACCCCTATATCGATCCCTTACATGTGCTGCAGGTCGAGCTCTTAAACCGCTCGCGAGCTAGCGAGCAGCTCTGTCCGGTGGTCGATCAAGCACTCATGGTCAGCATTGCTGGTATTGCCGCAGGTATGCGTAATACTGGTTAAGTCACTTCACAAAACAAACCTCGCACTTGCTGCGGGGTTTGTTTTATTGACGAAGCTGATGAGCCACCAGCTCAGCGCTTGGTTTGATGAACGAGTGATACACCGCTAACATCGTCGTTCGGAACCGAGATAATTGAGAGTGAAGCGGTAATCATGGTGGGGAATAGGAAAACTCTCGGGTTCTCTTCGGCATTTGTCACTCAATGCCCAATTTCAACCACTTAGCGTCACCGAGCGGACGATGTTTATCCGCACCATGGCAATTGATAGTTAGGATGTCATCAATGCAAAAGTTCTCCGGCTGGTTATTCCTCGGATTCTTACTGCTTTATTTACTTTCAGCCTTTGGTCAAATTGGCCTGTTCTTCCCCACGCTACTTGCCTGGTTCGCCGTCGCAGTGTATTGGCCGCAACTGAATCGCCCGATCCAATTGCAAGCCGCCACGTTATTTGCCTTAGGTCTGGGGTTATTGGCGGTTGCTGCGAGTCAAGGTACTCTGTTAAGCCTAAAGGATGTGTTGTCGGCCAATCTCCCGCTGTTAGCCATGTTTAGTGCGGTGTCTTTTTTAGCGCTCACCAATAAAACCGACAATCAAACACCATTACCCAAAGGAACCGCGAGTATTTTATCTAGCGCGCTTGGCATTAACCTTTTAGGTGCGATCATCAATCTTTCGATCGTGTTTATCGCCGGAGATCGTCTCTCAGAAAAGAGCCCCTTAAGTGATGCGCAGCAAAAAGTGCTCACCCGCAGTTTTTGCGCTGCCGCATGGTGGTCTCCCTTCTTCATCGCAACCGCGGTCTCGATCACTTATGTGCCGGGTCTGCAGTGGAGTGATACCTTGTTACCCGGTCTGGTGATGTCATTGATTGCTCTCGGCTTCACGAGTACAGAAGTATATTTAAAACACCGAGATAACTTCGAAGGCTACCCAATCAAACCGGATAGCTTAATGATCCCGCTCTGCTTAGCGCTATTGGTAATTGGCTTGCACTTTGGTTTACCAGACTTAAGCATTATTTTAATCATCACCTGTCTTGCTCCTTTAGCAGCACTCGCCTTTAATCAAGGTACATCGCGCACTAGCGTTCGTCAGTTCATTAATCACAAACTGCCCAATGTCGGCGGTCAGTTTCTGCTGTTTCTTGCTGCAGGGGTATTTTCGGCAGGCATCAAAGGGATCCTGTTAGCCTATCCAGACACAATCAACCTCGCAAATTTTAGCTTTACAACCCCCGTATTTGCGACAGTATTGGCGCTGATGATTATTGCTGGCATCCTCGGTATTCATCCGGTGATTAGCATTTCGCTGGCCAGTCCCTTATTACTGCCGTTGGAGCCAAGCCCCAGCCAACTGGGTTTTTTGTTCCTAAGCTCTTGGGCCATTTCAACTGGTAGCAGCCCTCTATCGGGAGTGGGCCTCACCATGACCGGCCGTTATCATTGTTCGAGCCGGCGAATTTTGCAAAATAATTGGTACTATGCATTGGTGATGTGGTTACTCAGCGTGGCGATGAGCACCCTATTATAAATACAGTCAGCATTATTTCTCCGAGCGGGATGATAAAGGTCTGATGATTCTCCATGCCCCTCAGCCCATTTAACAACCACCCATACGGAAAGTTTGGTCAAGCTCAAGTAGTCTGCTCGCGCCGCTGGGGACTGCTGTTGGTAGCCGCTAGACTAACAAGCCACCGTCTGAAGCTCGGGCCTAACCCCCAAAGTATGACAAATCGCATAAGAGAGTTCGGAGCGATTGAGGGTATAAAAGTGGAAATCCTTGACCCCTTCACGCGACAAGACTTTCACCATTTCGATAGCCACGCTCGCCCCCACCAGATTACGAGTCATCTGATCATGCTCTAAACCTGCAAACTGTTTATGTAACCACTGTGGCACCTTCACGTTGGCAAAAGAAGCAAACTTCTTCAAAGTATTATAATTAGAGACAGGTAAAATTCCCGGGACAATTTCGCCCTCAATACCTATCGCTGCACAACGGTCACGAAAGCGCAAATAACTTTCAACATCAAAGAAAAATTGCGTAATAGCCCGATTAGCACCCGCATCCATTTTTCGCTTTAAAGCCAACAAGTCTGCCTGCGCACTCTTTGCCTCAGGATGCATTTCAGGATAAGCCGCTACCGAAATATCAAACTCAGCCTCTTCCCTCAATAAACTGACCAAGTCACTCGCATACATCTCGGGTTTGGCCGCTCCGACCGGTAAATCACCACGCAGCGCAACAATATCCCGGATCCCACTTTGCCAATAATCGCGAGCAATTTGCCGTAATTCTTCAGGGGTAGAATCAACACAGGTAAGATGAGGCGCGGCAGCTAAACCAGTTCTGTCTTTAATCGCCTTAATCACCTTATGGGTGCGATCACGAGTCCCTGAATTCGCGCCATAAGTGACCGAGACAAACTTCGGTTTTAGAGTGTGCAAACGCTCGATAGAAGCCCAAAGCGTTTGCTCCATGGTTTCGGTGGTTGGCGGGAAAAACTCAAAAGACACGTTAATATCACGATTAAGTTCGCTTAAGCTTTGATTGAGTGATTCAATTTGTTGTGCGTGATGAAATCCCATTAACCTTCTCCATAAAAGACATTTAGACGTCTATACCGCTAAATATGAAGAAAAGTTTCTATATAGTCAATCAGCTCATGTTATTACTTGCTTTAAATGAAAATAATTCAACATCAGCAAATTAGGCTCAGTGCTCAAGATCCATCCTCGTACTCTTCAAATGCTTGATATTGAATCGCCGTCACCCACCATTCCTTGATGCCTGCAGGAGTATTCACAAATACATCGTCATCCACTTGTTTGCCAATTAAAGCACGCGCCATCGGTGAATCGATGGTGATATAACCCAGCTTTGGATCAATCTCGTCAGTGCCAACAATTCGATAACGTACCTTATCCCCATCCTCATTTTCTAAGGCGACCCAAGCCCCAAAATAGACCTTGCCGTTTTGTTGCGGAGAATGATCAATAATTTGCAGTACATCTAAACGTTTATTTAGGAAACGCAAACGAGAGTCGATACGGCGTAACTCTCGCTTCCCTTCTTTATATTCAGCATTCTCCGAGCGGTCACCCAAGGCGGCGGCCTCAGAGACGGCTTGAGTCACCTCCGGACGTTTTATCTTCCACAAGTATTTCAACTCTTGGTCGAGTTTATGCCAACCGGCACGAGTTATTAAATTACTTTTCATAACATCCAGGCCTCTAAGCGCAGTTTGTCTTTGGTGATTAAATTTATAGCTGTTGGTTATTGATTTAGACTGAAAGCCGATCGAATGCGCGCCCTATAAATCAAGCACCGAACTTGCTAGGTGGTTCGACCTTGCGAGCAGAGCTTATGCCAATTACTAGCCGAGACCAATTTATACTTGAAGCAAAAACAGAACGCCATATGATAGTGGCCATTATCTGCCGCCTTGCGGCTCTCTCAATGTAAGCAAGCATATGTCAACACTAGAACAACAAATTGCCGCCGATATTCAGGCGAAGCCAGCGCAGGTCAGTGCTGCAATTCAATTACTAGACGAAGGCTCCACCGTTCCTTTCATTGCCCGCTACCGAAAAGAAGCCACCGGAGGTTTAGACGATGGTCAACTGCGATTATTGGAACAGCGTTTAACTTACCTGCGCGACTTGCAACAACGACGCAGCAGCATTCTAAAATCGATTCATGAACAAGAAAAATTAACCCCGCAACTCGAACAGCTAATTATGGGAGCCAATACCAAAACTGAGCTCGAAGATCTTTATCTGCCTTACAAGCCAAAGCGCCGAACCAAAGGACAAATTGCCATTGAAGCGGGTTTAGAGCCACTGGCAGAGCAACTATTAGCTCAACCCGATACCGCCCCCGAGCAACTTGCCACGGCCTACTTCAATCCACAAGCAGGCTTCCACGACAGTAAAACCGTCCTCGATGGTGCCAAGTTTATTCTCATGGAACGTTTTGCCGTTCAAGCACCACTGCTTGCATCACTCCGCCAATTATTACAAGCACAAGGCTTAGTGAGTACAACGGTCATTGAAGGACAGCAGCAAACAGGCCAAAAATTCCAAGACTACTTCGATTACCAAGAAGCGCTCAGTAAAGTTCCTTCCCACCGCGCCTTAGCGATTTTACGCGGCCGCAACGAAGGCATCTTGATGCTTAATCTGGTTATAGCTCAGCAAGATCAGCAGCAGAGTCACCCAGCAGAGCAGCTCATCCGAGATTACTTTCAGCTTGCGCCTAAAGGCTACGCCAGTGACACTTGGCTGAATACAGTGGTGCAATGGACTTGGCGAGTCAAGCTTAAGCTCCAGTTAGAAACTGAATTACTCAACCAGCTTCGAGAACGCGCCGAAGAAGAAGCCATTAGTGTCTTTTCCCGTAATCTCAATGATTTATTAATGGCGGCGCCAGCAGGCCCCAAAGCAACCCTCGGTCTCGACCCAGGGTTGCGCACTGGTGTAAAGGTTGCAGTTGTGGATGCCACTGGTAAATTACTCGCTTACGACACCATCTATCCCCATGCGCCACGCAATCAATGGCAGCAATCTTTAAATACTCTCGCCAAGCTAGTCCAACAACATCAAGTTAAATTACTGAGCATCGGCAACGGTACCGCCTCCCGAGAAACCGATAAACTTGCCGCCGATTTGCTCAAGATGCTTCCTAAACAGAATTTGCAAAAAGTCATGGTGAGCGAAGCTGGTGCCTCGGTGTATTCGGCTTCAGAATTGGCTGCTCACGAATTCCCCGACTTAGATGTATCAATCCGTGGAGCGGTGTCCATTGCTCGCCGTCTACAAGATCCATTAGCCGAGCTGGTAAAAATTGAACCAAAGGCCATCGGGGTAGGCCAATACCAACATGACGTGAGCCAAAGTAAACTGTCACACCAGCTCGAAACCGTGGTGGAAGATTGTGTGAATGCGGTCGGAGTCGACATCAATATGGCTTCGGCTCCACTACTGAGTTTTGTCGCCGGGCTTAACCCGACTATTGCACACAACATTGTTAGTTATCGCGATGAACATGGTGCCTTTCAGTCACGTAAACAAATTAAAAAGGTCGCCCGCTTAGGTCCTAAAGCCTTTGAACAAGCTGCTGGTTTCTTAAGGATCCCTCAAGCTGCCAACGCTCTGGATAGCTCAGCAGTGCATCCCGAGGCTTACCCTCTAGTCGAGGCCATCGCGAATCATAGTCAATGCCAAGTGAGTCAGCTGATTGCCAATTCCGAGCGCTTGGCTAAACTCGACCCCAAGCAATTTACCAATCAACAATTTGGTTTACCCACGGTAACCGATATCATCGCTGAATTGAACAAACCAGGTCGAGACCCTCGTCCAGAGTTTGCGACCGCCAATTTTAAAGAAGGCATCGATAGCATTAGCGATCTGAAACCAGCGATGCAACTCGAAGGGGTCGTGACCAATGTCACCAATTTTGGTGCCTTTGTTGATATCGGAGTTCACCAAGATGGCTTGGTCCACATTTCTTGCTTGGCCGATCACTTTGTCAAAGATCCTCATCAAGTGGTGAAGGCGGGCGATATCGTGAAAGTTAAAGTGCTAGAAGTCGAGGTTCAACGCAAACGAATCGCCTTAAGCATGCGCTTAGATGATGAGGTGCACAGCGGCCCTAAATCTGCAGACCGCTCTGATAAAAAACCAGCCTACAAGGCTCGCCCAGCGAAAAATACCAAGCCAAGCACGACGCCAGTGAATAGTGCCTTTGCCGATGCTTTTGCTAAAGCTAAAAAATAACGGGTAACAAATGGGGCTGCATCTTCACTCAAAGACTCGGCCCCTTCCTCGAATATAGAACCCAGCAAATTAGGCTGAGTCCAAATCAGCAACATCAACCAATACCAGTTTTATCCCCGCTTAAATGGGCCTCCAATCGCAGCCGATGCCTGAGTTGAAAGTTGCTTTAAGAGATTCACAACTTAGCTGTCGAATAGTCCTTGATAGCTATTCGACCCACAAGGCTAGTGCCTCAGTTAAGACTGAATAAGTAGACCATCAAATAATCGACTCGATAAAACCTACAGCAATGAGCAGAGACTTGTTTCGCTTAATTGGAGTGTAATTTGATGAACTGGTAACGACAGCGTCTACCACTGACAGAAGAGCTTTGAAATAGTTAAGCCATTAAACTGAGTTGTGCGCTCTGCCTAAAATGACTGACACTGGCATAGCGCTGCTGAATCTGCTGATTTCTCTGAGCCATTTGTGCGGCAATATCAGGATAACGTTGTTGTAAATCTTTCGCTTGTTGCTGCTGAAGTTGCTGATAATCGCTCGGTGCAGCTACATCATTGACTGCCGATTCAAAAGCAGATTCTTGCTCATCGGAAGCCAACAAGCCTGGCATCTGAGTTTGGCTAAGCTGTGCTTGAGCCGCTGCCGCTTTTTGTTGTGCCTGCGCAGCAACCTGACGATCTTGTGCTGAGGGCTCGGCTGGCGCTAACGCAGCACGTTGCACTTGATCCATCTTTGCGATAGTCGCCTGAGGATCGCCAGCGACTTCACTGGTATCAATAGATACCTCTCCGCCAACCGCATACTGCTTACCGTCGGCACCGCGTTCAAGCTCAAAATTAGCACCACTGGTGTATTGTCCACCAACCGCTTGATGCTGAGATTCATGTAAACGAACTTCACGATCACGCGCGACGAGCTCATCCAGCGCCTTCTGTTCACTTTCACTAAATTGATTTTGGTTGGTTTGCTTGCTGCTGGCTTGATCTCCACCAGATTTTTGCTCTGACTGCTGCTGTGAGTCTTGTTGTTCTTGCTGTTGCTGCTGTTCACGACCTTGCGCATCACGCTCTGTCACTTTAGTGAATTGCTGCTCTTGAACACTGGGGTACTGGACCGGAAGCGAAGGTTTGCCGCGGTCCTTCTCGGCCCCTACCTCTGGCTCTTTCGCAAAGCTGCCAACCTCTTTAGGCTGAGCAATCACTTCACGCCGCATATTATCCCGTTTGGCTGAATCGGTCGGCGGACTCAGCGTATTAGGAAAAACATTGGGAAGGCTCACGCTAATGTTCATGTTAAGCCTCAATATCCAAGATTGAGCCGAGCATTTTTGATTCGGTATCAATCACTTTGGCACCCGCCTTAACGTATAACTCAGCCTGATTCAAACTCACCACAGCATCTACAACTTCATTCTGTCGTGGCTCACGCCCCGCGGCGACCTCAGCGAGGGATTGAGCACTTTGGCTAACTTGTTGATTAGCATTGGCAATAATTTGAAAGCCATTGCTCGCAGCACCAATCTGCATTTCCCCCTCCCAATATTTGCCAAAACTTAAGCGATCACTAAACAAATTGTAGCAAACTGCTCACTTTTAAACCACTAATGACCGGGAAAAGTCGATCAGGCGCTCAGCAAATAACTGCTTCTCTGAAATAAAAGGAGCGTGTGAAGAGCTCGCAAAGCAATATTGCTGTGCGTCGAGATTCAGCTGCGCATGCTCGGCGATAGCAGCCTTTGGCACCAGCGAGTCATTACGACCATACAGTTGTAACCACGGCAAATCGATTTGACCCACTTGGGGACGCAAATCTTCACTTTGTAACAAACTCAAGCCCTGCCTCAAAGCGTCTAAGCAAGGCAAAGGTCGCTCTGCTAACAAATGACGCAGTTGTTTAATATCCTGCTTCGCATGAGGACTTCCCATTGCTTGAATTGCCAGAAATTGCTGCAGGGTTTTGACAAAATCGAGTTCTAAGCCCTGAGCAAACCCTTGTAGCACTTTACTTGGGATCCCGGGCCAATCATCCTGTGCGACAAAATGTGCGGAGCTAGCCACACTCACTAATGACGATAAATGCTCTGGAAAACTTAAGGCAGCTTGCATCGCCACCAAGCCGCCCAAAGACCACCCCAACCAAATAGACTGCTCCGGCACCTGCTCAGCAACAGCCTCAGCTATGTTTTGTAAGCTTAACTGTGGCAAAGCGGTCGAATAACCAAAACCAGGTAAATCCACCATATATAAACAAAAATGGGGACTGAGCAGTTCGCTTAGCGGCTGCCAAACCGCACTATTCAAGCCCCACCCGTGAAGTAATACTAAAGCAGGCCCTGCTCCTTGACTCTCACAATACAACTGACTCATCTACACTTACTTATTGATCATTAGGAAAGAATGAATGTTATCGAGTTTCGCAGCCACTTTAAACCGAACTCTCAAGCAATCCAGCCAATGTGACTTTTGCTTACAAAGCAAAGCAGTCAACTTGGCATGCTGTGAGCATTGTGCCCGCTTATTACTCGGCCAAGCGCATCCCCGTTGTGAACGCTGTTTCTTGGCCCTCGCAGAACCCGGAATATGCGGTGAGTGCCAACAACAAGAACTCTATTTTGATCATATATTTTGTCTCGGCGATTACCAGTGGCCCTTAAGCCCAGTGATAAAAACTTATAAATATGCCAAACAAGCTCATCTAGCCAAACCCTTAAGTCAGCTACTTTGGCAGCAAATCGAACGCCAGCCCATGGCCCGACCCGATGCACTATGTTCGGTCCCCATGCATTGGCTGAAACGCTGGCGACGCGGCTTTAACCAAAGTGAATTACTCTGTCAGCAAGTCGCAGCGCTATCGGGCCTCCCCTATCAAACCGTGCTAAGCCGCCCACACGCAGGAAGCAATCAAGCCACCCTGAATCGCACCCAACGCCAGCGTTCATTGACAAGTAGTTTTAGCTGCAAAATCAGAAACATACAGCCCCACTGGGCGTTGATTGATGATGTTGTCACGACAGGGAGTACCGCTAATGTACTGGCTAAGTTACTTAAACAAGCTGGCGCTCAACAAGTAGATATTTGGGCACTGGCGCGCACCCCGAAGCCCAACTCATCCAGCCAAGCATAAGCTAAGTCACAGACTATTCTTGCTAACCTTCATGATAAAATTTACCCTAGTTACTATCGTCAGAATTGAAAAACCATCGCTAGCCATCAATAGACCCTAGTCGTGCGAATAAAAAAGCCGTACAATATAACCTAGCAATTTACTCAGGTATCGAGGAAGCAGATGGTATCGATCTCAGAAACAGCACAACAACATTTTGTTAAGCTGCTAGAACAACAGCCTGAAGGCACTAACATCCGTGTATTCGTCGTCAACCCCGGCACGCCTAGCGCCGAATGTGGTGTATCTTACTGCCCACCAGAGTCAGTTGAAGATGATGATGTGCAACTCCCCTTTAACGGCTTTAACGCAATGGTAGACACCGCCAGTGCACCCTTTTTGGAAGATGCCGAAATTGATTTTGTGACAGACAAAGTAGGCTCTCAGCTCACACTAAAAGCACCGAATGCAAAAATGCGTAAAGTGGATGATGACGCATCATTGATTGAGCGTGTTGAATACGTCATTGAAACGCAAGTGAATCCAAATCTTGCCTCACATGGCGGAAAAGTAAGCATTATTGAACTCACCGAAGAAGGCGTGGTGATCTTACAATTTGGTGGGGGCTGTAATGGTTGTAGCATGGTTGATGTTACGCTCAAAGAAGGGATCGAAAAACAGTTACTTGAAGCCTTCCCCGGCGAACTCACGGGAGTGAAAGATGTCACCGAGCACCAAGCGGGTGAGCATTCTTATTATTAGTGCGCGAACAAAAAAGCCTACGCTAGCGTAGGCTTTTTTAACTCTGGTAGCACTCACTATTCTTCTCGCTGATCGCGAGCCAGTAAATCAATGGCCGCTTGTTGGGCTGATTTCGCTTGATACAAGACCTGATAAACTTGCTCAACAATCGGCATTTCTACGCCCATACGTTGTGCCAGCATATAGACTTCTTTAGTATTGCGATAACCCTCAACCACTTGACCAATTTCAGTTTCGGCTTGCGCAAATGATTTCCCCTGACCTAAGGCTAAACCAAAGCGACGATTACGACTTTGATTGTCGGTACAGGTCAGAACTAAATCACCAAGCCCAGCCATTCCCTTAAAGGTTTCCGGATCCGCGCCTAAGGCTTTCCCCAAGCGAGCCATTTCACGTAAACCCCGAGTAATCAGTGCTGTACGCGCATTTGCACCAAAACCCAATCCATCTGCCAGACCCGCACCAATGGCAATCACATTCTTCACTGCGCCGCCAAGCTGTACCCCAACAATATCGTTATTGGTATATACCCTAAAGCTACGCTCACAATGCATGACCTTCGCTAAGTAACGAACAAAATCAGCATCTGAAGAAGATGCTGAAATGGCGGTCGGTAAACCGGCAGCTAACTCTTTGGCAAAAGTAGGTCCCGAAATTACAGCAATTGAACGCTGTTCTCCCAGAACTTCCATTGCAACTTCAGAGAGCAAATGACCAGTATTTGCCTCGAGCCCCTTAGTCGCCCAAGCAACCCGCGAATCTTGGTTCAGCATCGGTTTAATTTGCCGCATCACATCGGCAAACGCAAAGCTTGGTACCACCACTAACAAGTTATCGCTTTGAGCGACAGCTGTAGCCAAATCGGCCTCTAACTCCAAGCTATCGGGAAAACGGACACCGGGTAGAAAGTCTCGATTCTCTCGATCGGCACTTAAGGCCGCTACGTGCTCAGGCTCATGACCCCATAACACCGTACGTTGTCCATTGCGCGCAATGGCGATAGCTAATGCAGTCCCATAGGAACCTGCACCCAATACGGTCATGGTGGCTTTCATAGTGCTCATTAAGCGTCTGCTGTCGCCGCTTGTTGTTGTTCTGCTTGCTGTTGCACATAGTTAGCAAACAACGCATCAAAGTTAACTGGTGCTAGGTTGATTTGTGGGAATGAACCGCGGTTCACTAGGTTCGATACGGTTTCACGTGCATAAGGGAACAAAATGTTTGGACAGTAGGCATTAATCGCGTGCGCCAATTGAGGCTCAGGCATATTACCAAGAGTAAAGATCCCCCCCTGATGAACTTCGCATAAAAACGCAGTTTTATCTTCAACGTTCGCAGTCACAGTCAGCGTTAATACAACCTCGAATACGTTATCCGCTAACTTATTGCTAGAGGTGTCGAGGTCAACTTTAATTTCTGGTTTCCATTCTTTCTGAAATACTTCTGGTGAATTTGGAGTTTCAAAAGAAATGTCTTTGGTGTAGATGCGTTGAATTGAAAATTCTACTTGTGGCGCTTCGGTGGTTGCTGCTTCAGCCATAATAATTACCTTAGAAATATGTATTTAAAATTGTTTCATCGCAACTCAAATTGCGATTTAAAACGCGATCTTACTTCTTAGTGATCGGTAGATTTGCTGATTTCCACTCGGTCATACCGCCACGTAAGTTATACACTTTGGTAAAGCCGCCTTTAATCAGTGCGTTAGCCGCTGAGCCAGAACGCATCCCTGTTTCACATACCACGATAATGGGGCTAGTCTTTAAGTTTTCAATGGGCTTGAAGTTATTAGCCTGGATTTGAGTCAAAGGAATGTGACGAGCGCCCGCAATAAAGCCTTTTTTATACTCATCATTGGTTCTGACATCTACCACAACCGCATCTTCTTTATTGATCAGCAAAGTCGCTTCATGATTACCCACCGAAGTCACTTTTGACAATAGTGGTTGAATAAAACTGTAGATAACGGCCCCAAATAAACCCACCCAAGCCAATGAAAGGATGGGGTTATTTCCAAAAAATTCGACAACTTGCTGCATAGTAAGCGTATTCCCAGTTAAGCAAATAGTTAGTGATATTGGGGCGAGAGTATACACCCGAGCGTAAAAAATAGCAGCTATCCGCAACGCAGAAGCGTGTAAATTCACCAACAAAAGAGTAAGCAACTAAAAATCAGAGATAAAACAACTAATCTCGGCTGAATTGCGTTCAATCAGGTGACTCAGCCAAAAAATGTAGTAATATTTCAGGAATTCGTTTCTATTTTTACATTTACCGATTGAGGAAATTGCAATGTCTGCAAGCAAAAAGCCTTTAGCATTAATCATTATGGATGGCTGGGGCCACCGCCAAGACAGCGCCAATAACGCTGTGGCAAACGCCAACACTCCAGTACTAGACAACCTTTGGAACACCAATGCCAGCACCTTAATTTCAGGCTCTGGTCTGGATGTAGGCCTGCCGGATGGACAGATGGGTAACTCCGAAGTAGGACACACCAACATTGGCGCCGGTCGCGTGGTTTATCAAGAACTGACCCGTGTCGGTAAAGCAATTACAGACGGTGACTTCTTTAGCAACGAAGTATTACTTGGTGCAGTCAATAAAGCGGTTGCCGCTGGTAAAGCCGTTCATATTATGGGTCTATTGTCTCCAGGTGGTGTTCATAGTCATGAAGACCACATGCTTGCTGCCATCGAATTGGCCGCCAAACAAGGTGCAAAAAACATCTACTTACACGCTTTCCTTGATGGCCGTGATACACCACCTCGCAGCGCGCAAGGTTCAATTGAAAAGTTCGATGCTAAATTTGCCGAAATTGGCACTGGCCGAATTGCTTCATTGGTTGGTCGCTACTACGCCATGGATCGTGATAACCGCTGGGAACGTGTAGAAGAAGCCTACCAATTGCTGAGCGAAGGCAAGGCTGACTACAGCTACGCTAACGCAACTGAAGCTTTAGCGGCTGCTTACGCGCGTGAAGAAAACGACGAATTTGTGAAAGCTTCGGTGGTCGGAGAAACTGCCGCCAGCATGAATGACGGCGATGCGGTTTTATTTATGAACTTCCGTGCCGACCGCGCGCGCGAAATTGCGCGTTGTTTTGTAGAGCAGGACTTCAACGGTTTTGAACGCGCTAAAGTACCAGCTTGTGAGTTTGTAACTTTAACTCAGTACGCAGCTGATATTAAAGCGCCTTGCGCCTTCGGCCCTAGTGACTTGGTAAACACCTTGGGCGAATGGCTAGAAAAAAATGACAAAACACAGCTACGTATTTCAGAAACTGAAAAATACGCGCACGTGACTTTCTTCTTTAATGGCGGCAAAGAAGATGCGTTTGTTGGTGAAGATCGAGAGCTGATCCCATCGCCTAAAGTTGCAACTTACGACCTGCAACCAGAAATGAATTCTGAAATATTAACGGATAAGTTTGTGGCTGCCATCGAAAGTGGTAAATACGACGTGATCATCTGTAACTACCCGAATGGCGATATGGTTGGCCATACAGGTGTTTACGAAGCCGCAGTAAAAGCCTGTGAAGCCGTCGATAAATGTATTGGCCGTTTAGTTGAAGCACTAGACAAAGTCGGCGGTGAATGCCTGATTACCGCAGACCATGGTAACGCAGAACAAATGGTAGACCCAAAAACTGGCGGGATCCACACTGCACACACTAACTTACCTGTACCGCTGATCTACCATGGTCGTGCAGCCACCCCCGTTGAAGGAGGTCGCCTAAGCGATATCGCACCAACCATGCTTAGTTTAATGGGTTTAGAGACCCCTGCAGAAATGACTGGCAAGGTATTGATGAATTTGAAATAATGGTTTAATGAATGAGCCTATTTCACACTTGTTTCAGCGTGTCGTAAGGCACTTTGTTAGCTTGAATCGCGCCAGCCTTATTGCTGGCGCTTTGCTATTGCTAAGCCCTCAACTTGCCGCGAATCAACAGCAGCAATTAATCGATGTACAGCAGCAACTCAAGCAGCAACAGCAACAACTGACGCAGCGTAAAACTCAGATAACCAAAGCACAACAGCAACTGCGACAACAAGAACTTGCTTTAGCTGATTCCAATCAACAGCTACGCAGCCTCAATCTACAGTTAGCAGAATCCAAAGCCCAACAACAACACATCCAAGCCAATATGCAGGGTTTGGAACAACAACTTCAGCAGCAACAGCAAGCCCTAAAAGCACAGCTCAAGAGTGCCTATCAAGCAGGCCACAGTGACTATCTGAAGATGCTACTCAACCAACAAGATCCTGCGCGATTAGAACGAATGTTGCAGTACTATCATTATTTAGCCAAAGCTCGCCGTGAAGCGTTAGTAGCTGTCGCGGATAAACAGCTTGAACTGAGTCAAGCGCAACTGCAGCTCAATGAAAATCGACAGCAGTTAGCTCAATTACTTGCCCAACAACAACAACAGCAACAGCAATATCAAAAACAACAGCGCCAACGCAAACAACAATTACAACAACTCAACCAACTTCAAAGCAGCGAAAAAAGTCGCTTAGAACAGTTGCAAATTAACGAGCAACATTTACAACAGCTGATCAGTCAACAAATCGAACAGCAACAACAGCTAGCCCTCAAACAGCATCTCGACAAAGCACCATTGCTAGGCCTAAGTAAGACCAAGGGCAAGCTACCATGGCCACTGAAGGGTAAAGTATTACATCGCTATAATAGCCAAAACCAAGGGCAAACTCGTTGGCAAGGTATGGTCATCGACTCTCATCCTGGCACCGAAATCAAAGCCATTGCGCCGGGAAATGTGGTTTTTGCCGATTGGCTACGCGGTTACGGATTAGTTGTTGCCATCGACCATGGCAAACAATATTTAAGCTTATACGGGTATAACCAAAGCCTCAACGCGACCATTGGCCAACGGGTCAATACCGGAGAAACCATCGCCTATGCAGGGAATAGTGGGGGCCAGAGCACTAACGCCTTATTTTTCCAAATCCGCTACCAGGGTCAAACCCAAGATCCACAAAAATGGTTAGAGTAATCCTTATTTGGCTTAGCCTATGTGGCTGCAATACCGCGAGCGCGGGTCTGCTCAGTATCATTGTTGATGACGTGGGTAACGGCTATCAAGACTATCAACTACTCCAGTTAAACCCAGCAATCACCCTATCGGTCCTACCGGCAAGTCCCTACGCCAAAAACATCGCAGTACAAGCTCAACAACAGCCGCGAGAGGTGATGCTACACCTGCCCATGCAGGGAAGTCGCGATCTGAATTTAGGCCCCTACGGGCTGAGTACACAACTCGATGAATATGAATTCAAACGACGGGTATATGCTGCCATTCAAGATTACCCTGAAGCCACTGGTCTCAATAACCATATGGGGAGTCAGCTCACCCAACAGCCTCAAGAAATGGGCTGGTTGATGCAAGTATTGAACGAGCAACAGCTGTTTTTTGTTGATAGTCGAACCCACTTGGGCAGCGTCGCAGAAAAAACCGCTTTAATGTATCAAGTCCCCGTTTTACGTCGACATGTCTTTTTAGATCATATCGATAACCCGGTGAGTATTTACCAACAATGGCAACTGGCACTCAAGCTGAGTCGTAAATATGGTCATGCGATATTAATCGCCCACCCGCGGCCTAATTCGCTAGCCCTATTGCGCCAACTTACGTTGCCTACAGATATTCAATTGGTAGGTTTAGCGCAACGTTTAGCATGGCAAAAGCAGCAATCATCCAGCGATCCCAACTTACGCATCGCCAACACAAACATCAATCAACAGCGCCCATCAATCCAAGACGGGGATAAATAAGCTGTGAAGCGCTAGCTCTGTGTTTGTATTTCTAAATGAATGAGATTGTCTAAGGCTTGCTGGCGGGTATCACCACACAACCAATGTGCCGCTTTAAAATCACGACACACTTGCGGCCGCTCTGGTTGCTCAAATATTTGACACAAATTGTCGATGTTCAAGTGGATACAACGCTCACCAGCGGCTTTATTTAAAGAGCTAATTGAAGGTGCGATACAACAAGCACCACAACCCATCCGGCATTGCATACTATGGTTCTCGGTAGCCAAAAGAGGCTAGTGTAGCAGAACCGCATATTAGACTCGCAACTAATAATTATCGAACTAATTATCTGTACATTCTTGCTAGCGCAAATCACCACTAACTGCGTTATGTCTCTTGTAATTGGAGCCACTAGCTAGCGCAAATCGGTAAACAATAGGCCTTGAATAAATTAAATACCTGACATGATGGCCCTTGACTTCTTCTAGTAGACGCTAATATAAAGTGCGCAAACTTAAGCGGCCAGTTGGGGATTGGTAATCATCAAAGCACTTCACCGTTCCATCACTCAAAGTAATACAATTTTTCTCAATAATGCCTTCTTCTTTAACAGCATTATCTTGATCGAGATTGGGATTAATAATCACCGTTGGAGAGGATGGGATCCCGCCTTCCACAAGCTGATGAGAGCTATCATTATTAATGGTGTCGCCTTGATCATCTGCGTCGGTGTTCCCCTCGGTACCAGTGTTCCAAGTTAAACCAGAATGTAGGTTCATTTCCATGTACCAACCACTCCCCCCACCCGCACAAGCATCCGCGCTGGGCAATAAACTAGTAAAACTCAATTTATTGGCCAACAATAAAGTATTACTCACTTGGCGCTCACCATAATTATTGGTATTACCATCTGCGGTATTTATCAGGTCTAAATACCACCCCCGATGTTGACTCCAATCGATAACATTTTCGCTCAACAGTCGATTGCCGATCCGCGTGGCAGAATTAAAATCTTCTTTCTCGATGGTTTGCCGTAATAAGTTGTTATAAACATCTAAGCCATCAACCTTAGAGCGGCTCGAACTAAAAGCAACGTCATCTAATTTATCCCAAATTGCATAAACACTCTGAGTCGCTTCGCCAATCGCATTATTGTCGGTGGTCTCGATATATTTACCGGTACCAAAGGCCACCAAAACTCCAGCGGTAATGCCTTTAGGATGAGCGCCCACCGAAGGTCTAGAGGTAATCGCCTGCGCAGTGTAATTTACATCTGGCTTGTCTGGACTAACGGCCTTAAATAAGGGTTTATCACCCGCAATCGCGATCCCCCAACGACTGGAACTGGTCGCTGACACATCAAAAGCCCACATATTTCCAAACAAATCGCCCGCATAAATACGATCCGCAACCCCATCGCTATTGATATCGACTACCGCAGGGCTGGCTAAAGCATTCGGTCGCTGTTCACCCGTGGGATCATCGGCACTATCGACATGTGTATGCAGCGTCGCGATCAGACTACCGTCATCCAGATCCGCAATATAAAGCTTAGCTTCCGAGTCATCGGCGTTATAACCATTGGCAAAAATAACCCCAACTTTACCATTGGCCAATTTCGCGATAGTTGGCGCTGCCGCGCTCAAACCCAAGCCCGAAAAATCGCCAGTGGCACTAATTTCCCATTTTATCTTATCTTTATTCACGCGACTCATGTCGCTAACATCGATGGCATAGAAGCCCTTCGCGCCAGTACCTAAACGACCGACCGCCGTTGTCCGTGCCGAGGAGCCAACGCCATCGGTATAAGCCGTCACTCCACCATCAACAAAATACTGATGACTGTAAGTACTGCGCGTGAGGCTATTTAGCTTGCCATATACTTGACTCGGGACATAGGCCATCGCCTCTTCGCCGTTGGACGCATTTATCACATGCACCATGCCATCATTAGCACCAAATACCAACACAGGGGTAGTCACTCGATGACCATTCACAGGCGCGACATAATAGGGGATCGAATGAATCACATCTCCTAGCACCGCCTCCCGAGCTCGCATACTGTAGCTCAAATCAGAAGCTTCATAAGTTCGCTCTCCCCGTAAATAATTAACCACCGCTGCGAGATAAGCGAGCTTGCTTTCATCGCTACCCTGTTGCCCAGCCAGTAAGTCATCAATCTGCGCTTCGCTTAAACCATGACTATCACCAAGCAAACTACTAGGGGGAGAAAACTTAACAATTTCATCACTCTCTGGATTACGGGTATAAATACTGCGTGAAGAGAATGCCATCGAGTCAATTTGCGCAGCCACACTCCAGATAGCTGAGGAGCTTAACTCGCCGTCAACATCAACCGAATAGGCTTTCACATCTCCATTCCAATGTTCACTATTAAAAGATGACTGATAGAGCAGCGTATCACTTTGTAGAAAATTGGAATTAAACACAGGCGAGCTCGCGGAGCGATCTCCTGCTAAGGTTTTATCTAAGGCTTTGGTGATTTGAGCCCCCAATTGTCCTGCATTAGTCACAGGGAAATAGCCATCGGGTTGACCGCTCGTTTCTGCATCCCATTCATTCGTATCGGGGAATTCGCTGCCATTCTCATCGTTAAACCCCCCCCACTTTGCCGCATACCAAAGTGGTGACTTTAACTGGCCTGCTGTATTCCCATTTGGAAAAAAGTAGCGCGTGCGAGTCCAAGGTAAATCGGCAGTACTCGCTTCAAGCTTTCGAGTATTATTGGGGAAGGGCGCTTCTCTCTCACTAGGCGTATCAAGATAGTAGTTCACATGACCACCATCTTGATCTTTAACATCCAAATAAATACCGTCTTTGGTTGTGCCCGAAATCACATACCCGGCATGTTGGTGAATATCGCCTCTAGCGTAGGTCGAATCAAGGGTCAGCGCGACTCCCTTGGTCTTATTACAAGTGGCTTCGTTATCGCCAACATGAGGACATAAATCTTTGACCTCATAGCTATATTTAACCACCATATCCATATCATGATCGGCCCCTTGCTCAACGTCTTCGAAGGCAATTCGAAAAACCCCAGAAGTATCACTAAAGGATTCAACATAATAATCAACGATGGTATTAGTCGGTTGAAACGCCCCTTTATTCTTATTGATGCTATTTCCACCCACTGACTTGGCAAAAGGCACAACCGTAACCACCTTGTCATCAACTTTCACCCTCACCTCTGGCAAGGGAGAAGAAATCGCTACCACGCTGGTTTGAATATTCTGCTTACCTGATTTTGCTGGGAACAAATCTGTTTTATGTCCGTAATAAGCCACTCCAGCAGCGGAATAACTCCCCTCTTTAGTCGGCTCTTGAGGTGATAAACCTCGAATTTTAGCAAGTGAAGTCACCGCTTTAGCCGTAGGAGCCCCCCTAGTATCGGTGCTATCATCAATCGACTCACCAATAAAATAATTACCGGTAATGCCCTCTGTGGTAGAAATTGTATTCAGTAAGGTCGAAAGAGAAAAACCATCCAAGGTAGAGCCTTGGTAGGCATTGGTGAATTGGCCGCCAGGAAGTTCATCGGAGTCATAGGAAGGGTTAATGTCACTAATCACCAGATTATATGGGGCCGCACAGTACTCACGACCTTCAAAGGGGTCATCCCAGCTAGCAATTGGCAAACCGAGGCCGTTGTCGATGCTCCCATTAGCAATGCTATATGACGGGCTCGCCAGTTTTTCACCATGAAAATACCTTAAGCTCTCATAGAGCATTTCGCCCAGCGGGTTCCCCCACGATGAACATTCTCCATCAACGATCGCCCGGGTCGACACCCAACCACAATGATCGTAAGAGCTCCCGTTATAACCATATATTTTCAACTTGTCGATGCTGCGAACGATACCGTTCACGCCACTATTAAAGATCCCATTATTAGTATTAAGTTCGTCGCTAAAAGGGCCTACCCGTTTACGTAATACTCCTCCGGATAAGTTTTTTTGGTAACTGCCAGTGATTAAGCCAAAATCAATACTGCCATCCTCACCGTACTGATGTAATAACCCGGTCGGCTTATCATTGCCATTGGGATAATGCTTACAATTACTCTCAAGCTTACCACTCACACAAACTTGAACTCGCACCACATAAGATTCATCAACACTGCCAGTCAGGACCGGAGCTTCCTTACTCGCCCAGTACCAAATATCGAATTCATCTTCAACAGCGGTCACATCAATTCCAAAGTTATTCCACTGTGCATTGTTCTTATTAATATTTTTAAGCATTACCAATTTTGGCTGAGCGTTGTCATTACTGGAAAAAGTAGCGGTACCAAAAAAATGCTTATTGCCCGATAGCGGATTATCGAAAGGAGTGTAAGCACTCAGGTCATAATGATTGACCGCCTCAGAGGTATAGCTTTTCCCCCAAGAATGGGCATCCTGTGGAATATAAGCTCGCTCTAAGACCGTTTGACTAGAACTATCGACGTCTCGAAGACCACCATACAATACCGAGCGCAGTACATCCATACGAGACATGGTGAGGTAATTTAGAAAATCGCCACTCCACTGCGCTGCACCGCCACAGGTTTTTGAACCTGAAGTAGCCGCTTCGCCGGGCTCAAATTGTTGTTGCTGCTCGTTATAAGCATAACAACGCTGGCTATCGAAATAGCCGTAATAGTCAATTTGCGTTGGCTGATAAGTCGTATCTAATACCCCATCGCCATCTAAATCAGAAGCATCGTTATAGGCCTCATAGTACAAAGTATGATCACGCCCCATCACTAACATCACCATTGGTGCAGGTACAGTTGCGACATATAAAGGGACATCAGCAAGGTTTAAATTCGCCGCATTCAGCGAAAGTGAAGCCACACTAAAAGGCAATAGTAATAGGCCTAAAACCAGCTTTGATAGCTTGTGAAAGGTACTCATTACCAACACCCGCCACTAGAGGGTGTCGTTAAACCAGTACTATTAATGCTCATGGTGCCACAATGATCGCTGGCCTGAGCGGCCGTTGATTTTGGCGTCGCTGATAAGGTGTAGGCTGAAGCACTCATACCGCTCGTACTAAGCGTGTAATAATCACTAAAATTATGAGTGGGTGTATAAATAGTGAGGCTACCAGAGCTCGCGGCACCACTATAAGTCAAATTCATCGAGTAATAACTTTCCATATGTTGCGCAGCCTCTACCAGCGTTCGTTTTGCTTCCTCACGTCGAGTGGTTTGCACATGACTTAAATAACTGGGATATGCGACAGCCGCCAAGATCGCTACTATCGCCACAGTAATCATCACCTCTATCAGGGTAAAACCTTTAATCTGCTTCACTGCGACTACTCCATAAATGCAACATAGGATTGTAAATAAGTAACGGCACCACCCTCTCCTTGAGCACGAGCAGTAATTCTTAAAAAGCGTCGTTTCGGGATATTCACCCCCAATACCAAACCTGAATCAACCCCCGCATCTTCGATAATATAACGGGGCTCACCCGCTAACGCTTGGCCATTGGCATCTTTAACCACAACCATCTTATGCGCGGTATCCCAATTACTGTTGGTTTGCCACCAATCTGCTGAGCCAAATTTTGCAGCTACCAACGAATTTGCAGTTGTCGGTTTGAGTAAGGCATCCACCGAGTAAGCCTGCTCTTTCACCATCTGCTCCGCTTCCCAAATGCCTGAATTGGCTCGAGCATAACTGACAGTATGGTCCTGATAGATTGCCGAGTTTTTACGACCACTACTCACCTGCTGGGTAATAGAGACCCCTATCATCGCGATAATAAGCACCATAATCAGCGACATAATTAACGCCATACCGTATTGTCGTTGGAATTGTGGCATCGCTAAGATCCTACGTTTATTAGCAAAATGGTTTCGTTGACCACTTGCCGAAGTTTTTTATCTGAGATCGCGATATCTTCATCAAGCACAGAATAACGATTCTGATTGCTGAGGTTGCCCATCGGGACTTCTTGAGCGACCAACAATGCAACTTTAACTCGATTTATTTGCCGCCAGTCACTCACTTCACTGGCTTTATAATACTTATACTCATGTTCGTCCCGACTACCATAGAGTAACTGTAAACTATCGATATCCTGATCGAACACGGTGTCACCGCCGCTATCACGACATATCAGTTGATTGGTCGTGGATACGAAAAAGCTCAGGCTGGTACTACTATTGGCGGCCAATTCGTCGCCGTTGCAGCTAAAAATACTACTGTTAGGTAGTGCGGCACCATAAAAACGCAAACTCACGACATCGGTATTGGGTTTGGCGCCAAGATAACTATTTTGATTCTCGAGTCCTTGAATAAACTGGCCTTCATCCCAAGTAAAACCCGCGCTATCTTCGCTATTCACCTGAGGTAAAAGGGTATTCTGGTAGAGCTGCTGAAAATCACGAAAACCCGCTTGTTGTAAATAAATCTGCAGTGTTTGCATACTCATTCTATTTTTACTAACTAATAAATGATTTGCCCGAGTCGCCTGGTAACTTTTTTTATCACCAATCAATGCGGCGTACAGCCCTCCCACCACCAATAAGGACAGCATTAAAGCAATCATCATTTCAACTAAACTAAAGCCTCGCTGTTGGCCCATCACCTTACCCACACGGCAACCTCGCTGCATTGATGCGCATTTCCCGATCGGTCCGCATCGCAATTGGCCACCCCAGAACCGGTCAAGTGAGCATCCCAAGTCATTCTCAGAGTCACCAAATTATTGACATGTTGTAAAGAGAATCGAAGCTGGGGAATGGAAGGGCTCACTCTGTCATACCAGTTACCAACCTCAAACGCAGCAAATTGTGCGCGAGTACAGCTCACACTCCCAGAATCACAGTTAACAAAACTAGGCGCGACACCACTAGTCAAGTTTTCGGCATTAAACTCATTATTGCGCGCCGCCTCAGGCAAAGCCAAGACACGCTGTATCATATCCAACATAGCGGTATTTGCAGTTTGCGCAAAACGCGCTTGTTGCGCGGTATTCACCGACTGAATTTGCAAAGCCGCGTGACCCAGTAAACCAATCGAAACCACTACCAAAGCAATCAGCAATTCGATTAGAGTGAAGCCCTGAACCTTAGGGGCAATAACTGGTTGATGGCGACGCATACTCGATCCTCCCCATGCGTGTCAGCTCGATCCTTTGATCTTCAAACGCAGCCGATGGGCTACAAATTGTAAATATCCCAGCTAACGCGTGGCCGGAAGGGAAAAAACGCAGTAATACGCTATTTGAAGAAGTGGGGGTATATTGAAGTTTTGCCGACTTTGGGCTGGGATAGCTAACGATGATTTGATTAGCGTCACTTAAGCTGCCATCGCGATGTTCATCTAAATAAACCAGCCAACCAGTATTACCTCCCCAAGCCGAAGCACAACTGGTGCCACTCGATGTGGGACAAACATAGGTAGACAAATTATTACGAATCGCTTCTTGCTGTGCAACATTGAGACTACTGGCCAATAGATCCCGAGTGACACGCTGCTTACTATCTTCAATAAAACTTTGCATCGAGGGAACGGCGACCACCATAATAATCACTAAGATAGCGACGGCGATCAACAATTCAATCAGGGTAAATCCTCTATGCCTCAAGGTTCGTTTGCTTATACTGGGCATTGCTTATCATCCGTAACAGCGTTCTCTTCTAGCCACAACCTTGGAGAGAACATCCTATTTAATCAAGAATGTTGATTAAAGTCGGTAATATTCCAAAAAAACAACATATTAGAAACGGTATTCTGACAAACATCAAAACTTTGTACAATAAGCAAACAAATAATAATAGACAGCAGTCATAGTTCCAACTAGCGGATCCTGCCCTGCTTGCTTTACATCACCAGATACAAGCTTTAAAAAGCTTAATTAAGCGCTGGCAAACACAAAATCGATATTAAATATAGCTAATCGAGTTCAAGCTATTGGTTTGTGGGCAGAGAATGTGTAATCTAATTCCATCATTTTCTCAGCACCATATTTATGAAACTAATGCCCCTCCCCTCCTACGTTGATGAAGCTTATGTCAATAATGTTGTGAGCGATTGTATCAGTTTTATGAAAGGTACCGCCCCCTGGTGGATTCAGCAGTCGAGTTTGAATTGCCGAGAATCAAAGCAACTCATCAATCTTTTACTCGTCACTTTTAGTACTTGGCGAAAACGACAAACTCAACCGAACCATAAACGTAATATCGAACCAAACAATTTGTTTGATTTGAGTCCTTTGGTTTTCGATCTGAGCCACACCATTGACCAGTTGGCGAAGCTCGATCTTGAGTATTTAGACAATAATTTAAAGAAATCGCTATTGATGATTTGCCAGGAATCACAGTATTTTCTTAAAGACTGGCACAATTTAGATATCGAACAAATGTCTAAATCACCGCTTTCCAAAGTTTCCTAAGCAATCGTTACCGAAATCATGCGTTTATCTTTTCAGACAGCTACAATCTTGCCAAGCTTTTCCAAGGATTTAACTAAAATTTCACCCCATGTGAGCGAACAGCAATGGAGCCATTGGCAACAAGCGGAGCGACTCTATTACTGCGTATTTAATCAAAAAATAGTTGCTTATTGCCTACTAAGCACTGCGGGCAGCGGACTTCAAGTGAATCGTTTTATCGTGCGAGATATCACCCGACGACGCGGCATCGGCTTATTTATGTTTCAGCAATTACTCCAACTGGCTCAGCATAAACAATTAAATAAGCTGATATTTCCAAACAGTAATGATTCACCAGCTCTCGCTTTCTATCAGCATCTCGGACTTAATAACCAGTTAGAGTTTCAATTATAAAAAAACCAGAGCACTACTCTGGTTTTTGCTATTCACTCAAACAATCATCGCCTATAAGATAACGGCTTTAAGGTCTTCATTTTTACGGTCAAGGTAATGCGTTGATTGGATCTTGCGAATGGTCCGTGTTTTACCACGAACCAATAGCGTTTCGGTGACCGCAATATTCCCTTGACGGTTGATCCCTTCCAGTAAATCACCTTTAGTAATGCCCGTTGCTGAAAAGATAACATTATCGTTTTTCACCAAATCGTTCAGCTGCAATACACGATTCACTTGAATACCTTGCTCTTCACAACGACGAATTTCTTCAGCCGCAATGACTCTATTTTCAGCATTGTCTTCTTTTACTTGATTACGAGGAATTAAACGGCCCTGCATATCACCGCCCAAGGCCCGGATCACAGCGGCAGAAATCACGCCTTCAGGAGCACCACCAACACAATACATCATGTCAACTTCACTCAGCGGCATACAGGCCAATACCGAAGCCGCCACATCCCCATCGGGAATAGCAAACACTCTCACACCAAGCTTTTGCATCTCTGCAATCACTTGATCATGACGGGGCTTCGCCAAAGTAATCACCGTCATATCACTAATATTTTTGCCCAACACCGAGGCAACCATTTTAATATTGTGTTCAATAGATTGTTCAAGATCGATGGTGCCCTTGGCATTTGGTCCTACCACCAGCTTTTCCATGTACATGTCAGGCGCACGTAAAAATGCTCCCTTTTCACCCACAGCTAATACGGCCACTGCATTATTTTGACCCATCGCGGTCATGCGAGTCCCTTCAATCGGGTCAACCGCAATATCGACCGCTTCACCGCCAGTTCCCACCTTCTCACCAATGTATAACATTGGCGCTTCATCGATTTCGCCTTCACCAATAACGACTTCGCCTTCAATGTCCATATCATTAAGCATGATACGCATCGCCTCTACCGCTGCATTATCGGCAAGGTTTTTATCGCCTCGCCCCAACCATTTATAACCAGCCAATGCTGCAGACTCAGTAACACGGGAAAAACGAAATGCCAGATCTCTTCTCATCAGAAATGCCTAATCAACTAAAAACGGGCGAATACTAGCATAAGATTAGTATTTAATCAGCTGACTTCACGAAGCCAACGCCAGCTTAATCAGGTCACTCGCCTCACTTGACAGCTTTAACGCTAAGGCCGCCTCGTGCCCTTGCTCCGACATTTTCCCCCAAGTTTTTTTAACGATACTGAGTACCTTATCTTGTTCATGTTTAGCCGCAAAATCGATAAAGTAATACTCTAGAAAGACCAAACAAATCACATCTTCCAAAGCTTGCGTTAGTGGGTTGCGTTTTAGCTTTTCTTTACGTAATAAGCCACAGACCTGCTCGATGCTGGCTTCCTCAAACTGATGTCGGCGCATAATATCACTACATAACTGTGCATGTTTTTTAGACAAATCGGTTCGCCATTTTAAATAACCTGTTCTACCCTCAGGATAATCACCTCGTGGCGACAACCAACGACCGATATGCTGGGCTCGAGCAGCGATCTGTAATTCAGGAGAAGGGGATGGCATAAACTCAAACAAAACTTTTGACATTCTTTGCCCATATAAAAGTTCTTTAGGATGTTCATAACCTAGTTCATCTAACTGCAGGTTTGGATCATTGAGGTTAAATAGATCAATATCGTCTAAGACCTTATTTAGAATATTTTGCTGCATACTTTGCCCCATTCTCATGACTTTGTTTTAGTCTTTAACATACTCTCAACATATCCTACCGAAAGGCAGAACTCAAGGCAGAACCTTAGACTAAAAATGTGTTGCATTACTGGTGTTATTCACTATATTTTAAAAAAAAGAGCGGCATATATGACCAATATATTATATTTAAAAGGAGTTAAAAACTATGCTTATTGGCGTACCTAAAGAAATAAAAAATCACGAATATCGTGTTGGAATGACCCCAGCCAGCGTAAACGAACTGATTCAACATGGCCACCAAGTGCTTGTTGAAACTAACGCAGGAGCTGGTATTGGTTTTGCCGATAAAGATTATCAAGCGGTGGGTGCAAACATCGCGAATGATGCTGCCGAAGTTTTTGCCGCTGCTGACATGATTGTCAAAGTTAAAGAACCACAAGCAAGCGAGCGGGCAATGCTACGCGAAGATCAATTACTCTTCACCTACCTACATTTAGCACCCGACCCAGAACAAACCAAAGACCTCGTGAAATCTGGTGCCGTATGTATTGCCTATGAAACCGTCACCAGTGCGAAAGGCGGTCTACCACTACTTGCCCCAATGTCTGAAGTCGCGGGACGGATGGCCATTCAAGCCGGTGCTCTTGCGCTAGAAAAGTCAAAAGGTGGTCGCGGTCTACTATTGGGTGGCGTCCCAGGGGTAGAACCCGCTAAAGTCGCGATTATTGGTGGTGGCATGGTGGGACGCAATGCGGCACAAATGGCCGTTGGAATGGGGGCTGATGTTGCAATTTTAGACCGCAACATCGATGTACTACGAGCGATTGACGCCGAATATCACGGTAAAGTGAAAACCGTTTATTCAACCACTAGCAGTATTGAACAACATGTACTAGAAGCAGATTTAGTGATTGGCGGTGTTCTTCTACCAGGTGCTGCAGCGCCCAAATTAATCACCAAAGACTTGGTTAAACGCATGAAAGCGGGCAGTGCGATTGTTGATGTTGCAATTGACCAAGGCGGCTGCGCTGAAACCTCTAAAGCAACGACTCACCAAGATCCGATTTACATTGTTGATGAAGTTGTACACTACTGTGTTGCCAATATGCCTGGTGGCGTAGCCAGAACCTCAACCATGGCACTCAATAATGCCACCCTGCCCTACATCATTACTTTAGCCAACAAAGGTTACAAGCAAGCCTTATTAGATGACGAGCATCTACGAAACGGCTTAAATGTGATGCATGGAAAACTAACCTGCGCAGAGGTTGGAGAAGCGCTTCAACTAGAAAGCATCGACCCCTTAAGTTTATTAGCTTAAGTGTTAAGTGGATACTCTTAGCAAATACCAAGAGCGCGATTAAGCGCTCTTTTTCTTTCTCGTTTAGCGTTTCTTGCCATAGCCGCGATCTTTCAGGCTACGTCCCCACTTATCTAGCCAAGCATCCAGTCCGCTACGGGCGTTTCCGGCAATTAAACAAGCCGCCGAACTCGGACTAGAAAACTGATGATCACGCATAAACTCATAACCCTCGCCCTGACGGCATAATACGTGTTCTTCCAGGAGCTGCTCACGCAAGGCCAACACTGCAGGGCGCAGCGACTCAGCCCCCCCGCCGTTAGCGGTAGAACCTTTGATCACTATAAAACCAGGTTTATTCTTAGCACCAACCGGATAACCATAGGCAACCGCCTGCTTTACACTAAAGGAATAATCGGCACTCAGTTCTTTGGTATTGCTCTGTGCCACTAACTCGCGCAAAGAAAGAAGTTGCTGATAGAGCTCTATCGGTATGATCGCCGCAGTTTTCCGGCCATCCCCATCAATCACAAAGTTTACTTTTGATAATTCGAAAGGACTGTCCATGTCAGGGCCATATTGAGAAGTTTGTGCAAATTTAACACAGCGGTGGGGCAGATTTGAATATAAAAAACCTCGCTAAGCGAGGTTTTTTATAAAGTTGTTATTCCATCGCAGCTTTCAGCTTTTTCATGGCATTTTTTTCTAGCTGGCGGATCCGTTCTGCCGATACTTGATAGTGGTCGGCCAACTCTTGCAAAGTAGCTTTATTATCATCCAACCAACGACGTTGTACGATAAAAGCATTCCGTTCATCTAAAGTGGCCAACGCGGCACGCAAGCGATTTGCGGCGGCAATTTCCCAATTTTCTTTTTCGACAAACTGCGCAACATCAGAAGATTTATCTTCTAAATACTGGATCGGCGCAAAACTGCCTTCACGCTCGTCATCATCAGAAGCCAGATCAAAAGCCTGATCTTGAGCACTCATCCGAGATTCCATTTCCAACACATCTTTGGTCGTCACACCGAGATTTTCGGCCACCATATTCACTTCGTCGCGACTAAACCAACCCAAGCGTTTTTTTGACTTGCGTAGATTGAAAAACAATTTACGCTGCGCTTTAGTGGTCGCAATTTTTACCATTCGCCAATTACGTAATACGTATTCGTGGATTTCCGCTTTAATCCAGTGCACTGCAAAAGATACCAAACGAACACCAACACTCGGGTCAAATCGTTTTACGGCTTTCATTAAGCCTACGTTGCCCTCTTGAATCAAATCTGCTTGAGGGAGGCCATAACCCCCATAGTTTTTCGCGACATGAGCAACAAATCGCAGATGCGACATGACTAATTCACGAGCGGCGCTTAAATCACCATCTTCAAACAAACGAGTCGCGAGTTCTTTCTCTCGCTCAGCACTCAGCATCTCAATCCGATTTACTGATTGGATATAGGCCTCGATACTCCCTTGCGGGACTAACGCCATAGATGCAATCTTTTGATCCATATCAACCTCAATAATTTACTCGGTCAATGAGTCTATCATAGCCATTCAGCAAGATCTAACCCCTAAAACTTCCACTGGAACCTGCCTATTCAAGTATCTCAGCATGATAAATAAGATGCCACACATTGAATATAGTTCACAATTTATAATTTATTTAAAGTACGTTAAGCCACTGTTTAAATGGATTCATCTAATCAAGCACATCTTATGCTGGTTAAGCTATAACAATAAAACCGCTAACATGATGAATAGCAAAAGATTTAATAATTAAAGATAAATATGGCTGTTTTACCACAAGGGGACAAGGCACAACCCTCGCCACCTTCAATTTGATTGCTTGCTTCTTGGAAAGCAAAATGGGCTTGAGTACCACAGCGGCCATAAATGATTCATTGGATAGAGATTCTGCTTACGTCAAAAATAAACATCACCACTCACTAAAAGCTGGGTAGGAAATCAGGACTGTCCGCAAAAATCACAAGCACTAACTCGGTTCTATTTCTCGAATATGTCGACTCACAGACAACCAAGAAGCGGCTAAAGCAAGCAGCATAGAAAAACCAATTAAACTGCTAAATTCTCGAAAGGACAAACCCGCTAAATAAATCTCTTGCTGGTAGAGCAGACCGATCTGTTGTAGTGCATACTCGGTCCAAATCAGTAAAATATTGCATAATACCCAAGTTAATAAGCCACCAATTAAGCCGAACCAAAAGCCAGTATAAAGAAATGGACGACGAATAAAGGCATCAGTGGCCCCCACTAGCTTCATCACTTCAATTTCGCTACGACGGTTTAGAATATTCAAACGTAGGGTATTAATCACAATCAGGGCGACGGCACTCACTAACAGCAGAATTAGCAACCATGCCGACTGCTGTAACATACTAATAATCGTATCCAGACGCTGCAACCACTGCACATCTAAGCTGGCTTGTTGAACCAAGCTATGTTGTTGCAGACTGTCAAGCAGAGCTTGAGCTGCACTTGCATGACTAAAATCTAGGCTAGGTTGCACCAGCAATACATCAGGTAGGGGGTTTTCGGGAAGTAAAGCCAATACATCGTCAAATCCGCTGGTCTGCTGAAATTCAGCTAGGCCTTGTTGCTTACTGACTAAATCGACCCGCGCGACCTGTGGCATATCAGCAATATTTTGCTGCAGCTCATCACGCTGTTGTTCAGTGATATTCTGTTGTAAAAACAAACTAATTTGCGTATCACTTTGCCAATAACCTGTGAGTTGCTGGATGTTCTTTGTTGCCAGGTAAAAACTTGCTGGCAAGGCCAAACATACACCGATCACCGCAAGGGTTAGCATGGAACTGGCGGGGGTTCGCCATAGTTCACCTAAGCTTGCAACGCACTGCTGTAAATGACGAACCACAAACATAAGTATACGCTGCGGCAATGCCACTTTTACTGTTGGTTTCGCGCCTCTCATAAGGTTTGCTCCGCACCAGCACTCGACGAGGTCAGTAATTGACCATGTTGCAACACCAGCCGTTGGTAATGCAATTTTGCAATCAAGCTTAAATCGTGGCTGGCAATTAACACCGCCACGCCGACTCGATTAAACTCTTCAAATAAGCGGAAGATTTCTAAGGATAAAGCGGGATCTAGATTACCTGTCGGTTCATCGGCAATTAAAATCATCGGCTTATTGACCACTGCACGGGCAATCCCGACCCGCTGTTGTTCTCCACCCGATAGTGCGACCGGTACGCAATGAGCTTTATCCAGTAACCCCACCTTATCTAAGGCCGCGGCAACACGACGCTTAATATCATTCATACTATAACCTTCAATCACCAAAGGCAGCGCGACATTATCAAATACGCTTCGATCCATCAGTAATTTATGATCCTGAAAGATAACTCCCATTTGGCGACGTAGATAAGGGATCTTGCGATGAGCTAAACGGCTAATATCATCACCGTTGACCCATACTTTACCATCACTGGGTCGCTCCATTGCCGTAATGAGCTTGAGCAAAGTACTTTTACCCGCGCCCGAGTGACCCGTTAAAAAGGCCATTTGTCCTTGCTCTAAATGAAACGACACTTTTTGCAAGGCTCGTTGACTGCCGGGATATACCTTACTCACTTGCTCAAAACGGATCATAAATAGTCAAACCTTTCCTTAATCATCTGTCGCTAAGGCTACTCGCTTTCTTCGCGACTAAACAAGGCATCCACAAAGGGTTGCGCAGAGAACTCTCGAAGATCATCAATCCCTTCACCAACCCCAATGTAACGGATCGGCAAGGCAAATTTGTCTGCTAAGGCAAAGATAACGCCACCCTTGGCTGTGCCATCTAACTTAGTCAAAGTCAATCCCGTCAAACCAACCGCCTGATTAAACAAATTGGTCTGGCTAATGGCATTTTGACCAGTACTTGCATCAATAGTTAACATAACTTCGTGAGGGGCTGCATCGTCGAGTTTACGCATGACACGGACGATCTTTTTCAGCTCTTCCATTAAATGTGCTTTATTTTGCAAGCGACCCGCCGTATCAGCAATCAATACGTCAACTTTTCGTGACTTCGCAGCTTGAAAGGCATCAAAAATAACCGAGGCGCTATCTGCACCAGTATGCTGGGCAATCACCTGGATCTTATTTCGCTCACCCCAAACTTGTAGTTGCTCCACTGCGGCAGCGCGGAAAGTATCTCCAGCAGCCAACATCACCGACTTACCCTGACTCTGATATTGTTTGGCTAATTTACCAATGGTGGTGGTTTTCCCCACACCGTTGACTCCAACCATTAAAATAACAAACGGGCCTTCGCTTTGATTGAAATCCAGTGGCGCCTCAACTTGATTAAGCATCTCAGCCATGTCTAACTTCAACTGCTCATAAAGGGCTTCGCCATCTTGCAGCGCACTACGCTTAGCATGTGCGGTCAATTGGTTGATGATCTTCAAGGTAGTATCAACCCCGATATCTGCAACCAACAGCTGTTCTTCTAACTCCTCGAATAGCTCATCATCAATTTTTCTCCCCTTAAATAAAGAGAAGAAACCCCAGCCTAAGTTCTGTCGAGTCCGCTTTAAGCCCGCTTTTAAGCGCGCAAACAAGCCTATTTTTTTTCCCGGTTGAGTTGCTTCATCTTGTGCTTCCCGTTCGGCTTGCGCTTCCCGTTCGGCTTGGGCTTCTCGTTCAGCTTGGGCTTCGCGTTCGGCTTGGGCTTCGCGTTCGGCTTGGGCTTCGCGTTCGGCTTGGGCTTCGCGTTCAGCTTGAGCTTCGCGTTCGGCTTGTGCTTCCCGTTCGGCTTGGGCTTCGCGTTCGGCTTGGGCTTCGCGTTCGGCTTGTGCTTCGCGTTCGGCTTGGGCTTCCCGTTCGGCTTGTGCTTCGCGTTCGGCTTGGGCTTCGCGTTCGGCTTGGACTTCGCGTTCGGCTTGGGCTTCGCGTTCGGCTTGTGCTTCCCGTTCGGCTTGGGCTTCGCGTTCGGCTTGGGCTTCCCGTTCGGCTTGTGCTTCGCGTTCAGCTTGGGCTTCGCGTTCGGCAGTTTGTTCTGTTAGCTGTGATTCTGTCGACGAATCTGTTGAAATTTGTTGCTGATCATCTTTTTTTCGGCCAAACCAAGAAAATAGGCCCTTCTTTTTTGCCATTACTGCAAAACCTTTTTACCAGTAAACGAAGTTGGCTGTTACAATGCCAACGTCCAGTCAATATTGTTCGGATTTTATCACAGTTTCTCAATGGTCTAAGTAAATGACACGGCTTTCCTCAAGAAAACATTCAAATCAAACGAAACCAGCTAGCAAGGGCTGCGGACAAGTACGCATCATTGCTGGCCAGTGGCGCGGTAGAAAACTAAAAGTTCTCAATAGCCAAGGCTTACGCCCTACCACTGATAGGGTCAAAGAAACCGTATTTAATTGGTTAAGCCCCTATTTGCCCAATAGCCATTGTTTAGACCTTTTTTCTGGCAGCGGTAGTCTCGGTTTTGAGGCTCTATCACGCTTCGCTGCTTTTACAAGCTTTGTAGAAAAAGACCCTCAAGCGGCTCATCAACTGAAAGTCAACTTGCAGCTATTAGATGTTTCTAGCCAGCAAGCAAAATTAATCAATCAAGATGCCTTGCAATGGTTAAAACAAACACCCGCAGAGGGCTACGATATTGTATTTATCGATCCCCCTTTTCGCTGTGACCTACTGGAAGTCAGCTGTCAACTACTCAATGAAAATGGCTGGTTAAACACCAATGCTTTAATGTATCTCGAGTATGAGAACGAAGCCGTAGAACCCAAGCTTCCCGCCAATTGGAACTGCATTAAAAGCAAACAAGCCGGTCAAGTTAATTTTCGTCTCTATCAACTCAGCTAAGAGCTTAAAACTATGTTTATTACCTTGGGTAAAACCTTAATGGCCTTGATGTGGTTAACCATTTTAATCGGCATCTTCATGTTCAGCGCGCCTTTTAATTGGCTATTACCAATCGTTGGTGCGCTACTATTGCTGCTGCACGCCCTGCAATTATTTGCCATACGCGATAGCTTGCAGCAAAGCGGCGCACTACAAAAAGGCGACAGTCTACAACTATTATTATTTGGGGTATTTGCGATGTGGCAAATTCATAAACGTACTTCGAGTAAAAGCGCTTGAACCATGGGAGACCCGCTTTACCCCTTTTCGGTTGGCTAAGCTTCCCCTGTCTCGCCATGAACGTCACTCTCATTGATGATGCCCAACATCAGCGCTCTGGCCCTTGGACACAAGTGATCCCCTATGGCTTTTATACTGAAAACCTAGAATGGGGAGTCGGGGTCGGAGTCGGCTCCGCTGGCCAAATCCAAGCAAATGCAAGCCTCATTGCAACGGCAATGGTGACCAGCAACGATAGTTGGATGGGATATCTATATAGCGGCGATTACCAATTACCCTTCGCTGACCGAGTGTTTTTTGATACCAGCATTTATCAAACAAACTACACCCGAGACCCACAATATATCGATGGAAACAGCGAGTTTAATGGCGAAACTGCTGGCAGTAACGACTCTAACAAAAGCAATCGCATCTATACACATACCCAAGGTCAAGAATACCGCGCTCGCTTTCGCTATTTGCTGCCAATCGGTGATGGCAAAAACTCTCCCATACACACCTTTAAGATCCGCCAAGGTCAAGTTTTATCAGGCTATGAAGCTGGTGCGAAACGGTGGGATCCACTCACCAGCGGCCGAACGATCATCCAACTAGAGCCCTATTACTGGCAGCAAGATGTTGGTGAATATAATCAATTGCAAGCATCCACCCGCTCTATGGGGTTAAAGTTCGAATTAGAATACGACAATCGCAACTATAACCAAAACCCCACCGCAGGTAGTCATCAACGGATTAGTATCACTCACGATTGGGGCAGCAGCGCTCAAACGTCATGGAGCATGTGGGAGTTTTCTGCCGCTAAATACATCAGCCTACCGAAGATGCCTTGGTTGCAAAACCATGTATTGGCCCTGAATGTTGCAACTGCGGATACCCCAAGCTGGAATAAAAGCTCCGATATCAAGGGCGAATCTCGCTTTCATCGACCGGCATGGTTTGCCGGCGCTACCCTTGGTGGGATGAACCGCTTAAAAGGTTATGAAACAGCACGTTATCATAGTCGCTCGATGCTTTACTACTCTGCAGAATATCGCTTTACCCCCCATTGGAATCCCCTGCCTAAAATCCCAGTGGTGAACTGGTTCAACGTTCCAGCTTGGTATTGGGTGGCGTTTGCGGAGCTGGGGCGAGTTGCCGATGAATATAGCTTAACCACCTTACACCAGGATATGAAATACAGTATTGGCGGTAGTCTTCGGATCATGCTAGAAGGAGTGGTATTGCGCGCCGATTTTGCCAGCAGTGGAGAGGATAAGGTGTTTCGTTTAGGGATCAACCATCCCTATTAGTTATAGGCCTTACTCCTAGACGAATATAGGCGATATAAAGCGATGGGCGGATTAACTCGCCGAAGGAGTAATACGCCCAAGATTTATGATTATTGGGAGCCCAATTATAGCGATTGCCAATAATCAGCAATACCATCAAGAAACATCTGAACGGACAACATGACCAATAACATCCCCATCAAACGCTCCATCGCTGTTAGACCTTTTTCACCTAATAAACGTAATAAAAACCCGCTAAACATGAAGATAATCACGCTCATTCCCCACGCCATCAGCAAAGCCAGAGACCAATCAAGCATCCTACTGCCATCTTGATTGGCCAGAAGCATCAACGACGCCAAAATTGAGGGGCCAGCAATCATCGGGATCGCCATCGGCACTAAAAATGGCTCTTCTCCCGCGGCAAGTCCCGCCACTCCGCCAGGTTGAGGAAAAATCATCTTTAGAGCGATCAAAAATAGGATAATTCCACCAGCAATACTCACCGCCTCTTGACGAAGGTTGAGAAAACCGAGGATCTGTTCTCCAGCAAATAAGAAAGCAAACATCACCGTCAATGCAAACATCAATTCACGCATCAACACAATGCGCCGACGCTTGGGATCAAGATGCTTAATCATACTAAGAAATACCGGAAGATTACCCAGAGGATCCATAATCAAAAACAGCATCACCGCTGCTGATAACATATCCATTCATCACTCTCTTATTAACGACAATATTGTCTACGCATAGAAAAAGAGCCAAAGCATAACACCCTGACTCTAATTGTTCTTTGGTTTGTTAGTTGCCTAAAAAACTATAGAAATACCGGATGAACGAATTTTTATACTTATCCGAATAACTAAAGAGCCCAAACGTTGCGTATATTACGGCGGAGCGAACAAGCTAGAAATCAAAGCGAGCAGTGATTCAATCAGCAACAACAATCAGCCAAGTTAAACTCGCAGAACTCAGCTAAAAAGCCATGTTGGTGAAATAACACGTTTTAATATAAGCCTTGATATTTCAAGCAGACTCAATGATGTGAACAGATCTTCGATTGGCTAGTGGTAAAACCTTGCTTAGATTCTACAAATTTACCCCTTTCTGCCAGCAACACGATTAATTGCTGAGCATTCATCCCTTGTTTGCTACAAGTGTGATAAACGCTGTTTTCACCAAATGTTTGATGCAATAGAACCTCTAGAGACTCCGAACTAAAGCTACCGCCCGTTTCTAACATTAATTGCATCACTTGATGCCCATGAATTGACTGACTCATTTTGACCCCCACAAAAAACGACGCTCACTGTAGCAGTGTCGCGTCGTCATATGTTTGAGGAAAAACAACTTATAGAAGTTTCTCTATATTCCTTGAAGATAACTGTTGCTGATACGACTGAATATTACTTTGCAATAGAGATTCATTTTGCGCTTGCTGAGATGTCGACTGCGCATAATTGGTATCGAGGATGCGAGAGCGTGCCGCGGTTTGCGCTTCAAGTGCCGCTTGCGTCGAACGATAAGAAGATTCAGCAGCATTACTTTGTGCTCCCAATTGGGCTTGACTAGCATCGGTGGTCTGTTGCGCAGCTTGCAAAGTAGCCTGAGCACTGGCTGGATCAGATAAATCAACACTATCAACGCCTAGCTCATTGGCATTAGGGATCGCCGCGGTATTGGCATCCACCTGAGCCTGTAACGCCGCAATATCATCAGCATTATAAATGCCATTACCACTTTGCACCGTTAAAGCCTGATTTTGCTGTAACAAATCGGTTGTCGACTGCAACTGCGCAGACGCAATATTATTTAAGCTAACCTTGTTTTGATAAATATTCGCGTACGCTTCTTGCTCATTAATACCGCTGGTTAAACGATTTGAAATCTGCAGACCTGCAGGATCGTCGGCGGCCGAGTTAATCCGCTTACCAGAGGCCAGCTTTTCATCTTGCTCTTCTTGACGCTTCTTAACCTGATCGAGATAAAAGCTCGATGGATTTGAACTGGATACTTGATTAATAGACATAGCATAACCTCAACAAACGACTTGTACGATAGCCATCCTAGCTGTATATATTTTAAGCTTATCACCGTTTAGTCAAAAATGCATTGCGAAATTATCTATATTTTATTGCTTGTCACACTGGCAAGACCAACAAAAATCGAAGCTACTGGGGTTACGCTCGCCACACTGGTCACAAGCCCAATCATATCCATTCTGTTGTTCATAATCGAAAACCGCCTGTTTTGCCCTATCCCAATTAGTTAGCGCCACTCGAATAGTCACCTGAAATACATCAACTGGCAGCTCTCCAGCTGCCGCCATCGCGAATTCCCCATCTAAGCGTGTATCAATTCCTTGCTTGATCAACATGCCTTGCAACAGCTTCGCTTCTAATAGATTTGCTGCAGAATAAAACACATGCCATTGCTCCATGCTATCTCCATTGCTCGCTTCAGTGGCTTAAAAATGGAGTTAACCATTTCATTGGATTGCATTTTTAAGTCTAGACCTAATTAAACCAGAACGACGAATAAGCACCTAAGCAAGCAAAAATCCAGTGAGCCGCTCGCAAGCATGGACTTGAAGCACCAAGTTAAACCAAGAATGCACCAAAAAAGGTCAACCCTATCAATATTTAATATAAATTATGCACCAAACAGGCGCTTAATCTTACGAAACATTTGTTATCAAGCAGTTAAATCGCTTTAATTGCATCAACTTAGTGCTAAATATTCGAAAAACCACACACTCAGGCCTAATTATTGCTTCTTTTTGGCGCAATTGAATATATTAAAAAGATTAGGAGTATTTTAAGTGGATAATATTAGTGCAGCCATCGACACTCTGTCGCAGAGCGCAAACACTTTATTCATTTTGTTAGGCGCCATCATGGTGCTCGCCATGCATGCAGGATTTGCCTTTTTAGAAGTCGGTACCGTTCGTCATAAAAATCAGGTCAATGCCTTAGTGAAAATCATCACCGATTTTGCATTTTCTGGCGTAGCCTACTTTATTGTGGGTTACTACATTGCCTATGGTAACCACTTCTTTAATAGCGCAGAAATGCTCGTGCAAGGAAACGGTTATGAATTAGTCAAATTCTTCTTCTTACTCACCTTTGCCGCAGCCATTCCGGCAATTGTCTCCGGTGGGATCGCCGAACGTGGTAAATTTTATCCTTTCCTCATTTCTTCTTCGTTAATTGTTGGCTTTGTCTACCCCTTCTTCGAAGGCATTATTTGGAATGGCAACTTTGGTTTTCAAGGCTGGTTAGAAGCACAATTTGGCGCCGCCTTCCATGATTTTGCTGGCTCGGTCGTGGTACATGCGATGGGCGGCTGGATAGCTCTGGTCGCAATTAAGATCCTCGGCGCACGTAAGGGCCGAAAACCAGGTGTCGCCTTTGCGCCTTCCAACATTCCTTTTTTAGCACTTGGCGCTTGGGTGCTCACCGTCGGTTGGTTTGGCTTTAACGTAATGTCTGCCCAAACCATGGATGGCATTAGCGGCTTAGTGGCGGTAAATACACTGATGGCGATGGTAGGCGGTACAATCGTCGCTTTATTACTTGGCAAAAATGACCCTGGCTTCGTGCACAACGGTCCTTTGGCTGGTTTGGTTGCCGTTTGTGCAGGCTCTGATTTAATGCATCCGGTTGGCGCATTAATAACAGGTGGTATTGCAGGGGCACTGTTTGTTTGGGTATTCACTTGGCTGCAACAACATTCTCGCTTAGATGACGTTCTCGGTGTATGGCCATTACATGGTTTATGTGGTGTTTGGGGAGGCGTTGCCGCAGGGATCTTTGGTAGTAAAGCACTGGGCGGATTAGGCGGTATCTCCTTGAGTAGTCAAATCATTGGTAGCCTAACGGGGATCGTTGTGGCTCTGGTGGGTGGGTTCATCGTTTATAGTTTAGTTGACAAAATTGCCGGATTACGACTGTCGGAGGAAGACGAGTACCACGGTGCCGACTTGGCCATACACAAGATTAGCGCGACCAATAAAGACCGCTAAACACAACTCAGATTAACCGCCTCACTCGATGCGGAGGCGGTTAATAAAGCTACAACTCAATCACATCCAACTTATAGTTGATCACGCTTAAGTATTGCTGTTCATTTTCTAAATCGGCTCGGGTCAGGGGGTTATTCTGTAACCACTGCTGTTCGATAAGCAAACTCATTTGTTGTTCAGCAGCCCTAAACTGAATATCTGGTAAGCTCTGAGCACGCTTACCACGACTAAAGATAACGGATAAACGCAAGATCAAGCACGCTTTAAGCAGATCGCTGTTACGTAGCGGAAACTGTTTCACTGGGAAACTACGTCTATGGGCTAAGACTAAGGCCGCCAACTGCTGCTGCTCTATTCGGGAAAAACCAGCTAAATCAACATGCTCAACAATATATGCGCCATGTTTATGGTAGTCGCTATGAGCAACATCAAGTCCAACTAAAAATAGCATTGATGCCCACTTCAATAGCTTAGCTGTTTCAATTTCATCAAGCGCCCACATTTCTGCAACCTGATTCAGCAATAACTGACTGGTCTCATCAACACGGCTGCTGTAGGTCATATCTACATGATAACGTTCGGCCAAACGTTGCACACTCGTCGGACGAATATCAGTGTGCTCTAAACGCCCTTTGAGTTCATATAAGAGACCTTCACGTAAAGCCCACTCGGCGGCGTGCATTCTAGAGATATGAAGCGCTTGAAATAGCGCTTGCAATACAATCACCCCGCCTAAAAATACCGGCTGACGCTCTTCCGATAAACCTTTAAACGCCAAGTCTGATTGACCCGCTTCCAAGTAACACTCAAGAATGGCCTCTAAGCCGCTGAGGGTAATATCTCCATCACAGAATTTATTCTCTGCACAAACCTTGGCCACAGCCTTAATCGAACCAGAAGCACCTAAACACTCATTCCAGGTATGATCTAAATAGTCATCGGCCACTGCAAGTAGCTCCTGAGAGCAATAAACACTGGCTTTAAGCAGGCGATTTTTGGTCACTCGGCCACTCTTAAAAAAGCGTTTGGTAATTGACACACAACCCATATCTAAGCTGTCTTTGAGCTTCAATTCCATGCCCTCACCGACGGTCACTTCGGTACTTCCTCCACCAATATCAATAACCATTCGAGGGCCATTCGTCGGGGCTTTATAATGCGCGACTCCCAAATAAATGAGGCGAGCCTCTTCTTCTCCCGAAATCACTTCGACCGGATGACCTAGACGCTGTTCGGCAGCTTGTAGAAAAACATCGGCGTCAATGATACTACGCAAAGTTTTGGTGCCAACAACCCGTACACTACCCGGTTTAAACTCTCGTAAACGCTCACCAAAACGTTCTAAACAGGCCAATGCGCGACTCCAAGCGGCTGCATCAAGGCTACCATCATCTTGCAAACCCCAGCCTAAACGAACCATTTCTTTAACCTTATCGCGAACCTTTAATTCACCATCTTGCCAATCAGCAATGATTAAGTGAAAACTATTACTGCCTAAATCAAGTGCCGCGAGTTGTTCAGTTTTGGGACTAAGTAAACGTGATAAGTTAAACATGAATTACCCTAGACAGAATTTCACCGTCAAGTCAAAGAGCCTTAATTTACTTTAATATAAGCACTTTTAACATAGCTTCAAGCGGATTAGTCACCGATATCAAAAAGGAGATACCTCTACTGCTGGCAATCGAGCTGAATTTGTAAATTTAATGCCACAGTCCTCGCTTAAAAGTCACTCATGTTCCAAGCTATAGACATTGAGTGAAAGGTGGGGTTTGTTTTAGGATAACGAACATAAACATCAACATTTAATGAATTAATACAAAATAGCGATCTATATCAAACACATTATTAATGTTTTCAAATAACAAAAAGCTACACTGAATAGATGATTGTAGATGTTTTAACGTTTTTCATATTAACCACCCTCGTCACCGTGGTATCGGCCACTGTACTGACACTTATCCGCTATTTTCACGGAAAACAAGCGGCTCTCGACTGTTGGATCATAGCCTCCTATGCTCAAGTCTTAAGTTTGGCGATACATATTGCTGTCAGCGCCCCCTCTGCGCTCAGCTTATTGTTTCAAAACGCCTTATTTGCTGGAGCCTTCCTATTTGTAACCGCTGGTCATCACTTTTATTTACGCCTTCCGTTAAAAGTAGGCCGACTCGCTACAACATTGGTGCTTTACTGCTCAATTATTTGGTACTTTTCTTCAATTGAACCATCACTACAAAACCGTGCCATTGTTTTTTCAAGCAGCGCCGCCTTGTGTTGTTTCTATAATGCTTACTTATACCTGAACCACTGGCGGCAAAAACCCAGCAATGCTCTTTGGATAGTGATCGTGTTATATCTATTTTTTGGGAGCTGCTTTGCCATACGGGGGTGGATTACATTACAGGCTGAAGCCTACAATCAGCACCTACTACTAGGGGTTCCTGGATTACTATCACTGGCGCTATTTGTTGGAAATGCCCTACAAACCTATGTATTTTACTTTTTATTGCACTGGCGCCAAGTTGTCCAACTAGAGCAATTCGCCAACTATGATATTACTGGCGCAATGCGCCGTAGTTACTTCATTCAACAACTCACAAAACTCACCCAACGCGCCGAATTTTCCGGTGATCAAGTCTGCGTCATTTTTATCGATTTAGACCGGTTTAAATCCATAAATGATGACTATGGACATGACTACGGCGACCAAGCTTTGATGCACTTTTCCCAAATAGCAAGTCGTAACCTAAGGGCTGGAGATTTGTTTGGTCGCTTCGGTGGCGAAGAATTTATCATCGCACTCAATCACACCACTAGCGAACAAGCTTATGCTCTCGCCAATCGGATCCGCTGCCAGCTTCATCAACAAGCCCTCGCAAGCAATAAAGGGAAAATATTCATGAGTGCTAGCTTCGGGATTGCCACAAGCAAATCCAGCAGCGAGCTTAGCGATTTAATCAACCACGCAGACCAAGCGATGTATCACGCAAAAAATCAGGGGGGAAATCGAGTCAATCTATATGACAATCTAGAAGTCGTTTAGCGCGCATCGCATAATCATCTGATTTTTAATTAAATTCTACTTTACCTCCTTACTCTCTGCTCTTAATCTTTAGCCTTAATTGGATAGTCACACTATCCCAATCAATCATGTTTTAGGAGTCTCCATGACCATCGGTATCGGCGGCAGTCATGCCAGCGAACAACTCGCCTTACTTCATTCCATGTGTGGTGATATGCCAAGTATTCCAAAAAGTGAATACCTGCAGCGTCAAGCAAAAGCCTGTGAATTAATGAAACAACAAGCGATCAGTGCCTTATATCTCAATGCGGGTACCAACCTATATTATTTTACGGGTTTAAAATGGAGTGCCAGCGAGCGTATGGTTGGCGCACTACTATGCGCAAACGGAGAATTACACTATATTGCTCCTCATTTTGAACAAAACTCCTTGAAAGATTTTTGGCTCATCGAAGCGCCCTTGCATAGCTGGCATGAACACCAAAGTCCCTATCAATTGTTTGCTAAACTTGTCCAACAGCAGCAATTAAACGGTGCGATTGGCATTGACCCAAGTGCCCCATTTTTTCTGGTAGATGGCTTAACTAAAGCCAATAACAACATTCACTTTGTGAATGGCGACACGATTACCCAAGCTTGCCGATCTCAGAAATCAGCAAATGAGATAGTCCTAATGCAACGCGCCAAAGACATGACCATGGCAGTGCAAAAAGCGGCGGCTAAAATCCTGCGTCCAGGGATCTGCAGCAGTGAGGTGATGGATTTCATCAATCAAGCACATCAAAGGGTCGGAGCCAGCGGCTCTTCCTTCTGCATTGTGCTATTTGGTATCGCCAGCTCCTATCCCCATGGAGTGAAACAGCCGCAAATTTTACAAGATAATGATTGGGTACTCATCGATACTGGCTGCTTATTAGAAGGCTACAACTCTGACATCACCCGCAGCTATGCATTTGGTGAAGCTAGCCAACAACAACAGCAAGCTTGGTTAAGCGAGCAAAAAGCCCAATTAGCCGCCTTCAACGCGGCTAAAATCGGTGCGCCCTGCGCCGCGGTTGATGCGGCCGCACGACGCTCACTCGAAGCCGATGGCTATGGGCCAAACTATGCGCTTCCCGGCCTGCCACATCGCACAGGTCATGGCTGCGGTTTAGACATTCACGAAAGCCCCTATTTAGTGGCTGGCGATAATACTCCCCTCGCCGAGGGCATGGTGTTTAGTAATGAACCGATGCTGGTCATTCCTGAGCAGTTTGGGGTGAGGCTGGAAGATCACTTTTACATGAGCGCCAATGGGCCTGTTTGGTTTACCCAACCTAGCCCAAGCCTAAACGACCCATTTGGCTACCAAATTAAATAAACTGAACGCCAAATCGTCCACTGCAGAGCTCGATGGTCCCAAATTGGCTATTGAGTATACCATTAAATGCGCTTGTCTAAACCAAGCTAAAACGCGGTATTGAGCCCGTTCATGTAGACAAGTGCGGCTCCCCCTTGGCGTAAAGCGCATCTTGGGTAGAGCTACGGCTGCAACGAAATTCCGTTTCTAAAGTATTAAATAATTGAACCAAACTAGGATCAAAAGCTTTACCACTCAGCTGATTAATGATCGCCTGTGATTTTTCAAAACTATAAGCAGGTTTATAAGGGCGCGCCGACATCAACGCATCAAAACAATCCACTAAACTCACAATACGTGCTTCGATAGGGATATCTTCCCCTACAATTTGCAGTGGATAACCGGTACCGTCCCAGCGTTCATGATGGCAATGCACTATATTTTCCGCCACTGGGCTTAATCTAAAATCACATAATAATTGGTAGCCGTTCACCACATGCTGTTGCATGATCTCCCACTCAAGCGGATCCAATTTACCAGGCTTACCTAAAATGGCATCGGGGATCGATATCTTGCCAATATCATGCAAAGAAGCGAACAGATGAATATCTTCTACTAAAGGTTTCGCCAAGCCCAGCCTTTCGGCCATCAATCGCGAATAATCAGCGACCCGTTGCACATGGCTGCCAGTCACCGGATCGTCACTTTCATGGAGGCGTTCAAGCATTTCAGTAACACCTTGCAATACCTTATGCATCTTCGCCCGTTGGATCCGTTCATCAATTTGCTTTTGAAATCGCCAATAAACATAAACCCCACAACTCACCAGCGCTAACGACAACCACAGTGTCAGCCACCATTGATAACTGCGAATCAGCACCTTCATCGGGCTCAATCGTTGAGTAAATTGAGGCAGATAACTCGGTTTATAAGCCATGATCAAATTCGTACCACTCATCAGCGGCTCAGAGCCAAGCCCTAAAGGAGCCACTGCGGCTAGCGAATCACTAAAATAGCTCAAGCCTTGCTGCGATTGAACCAAATCGGAATCATTAAACAGCTGCTGACAAGATAGCTCGGCACAATACAGTGCTTTAGCTAATGGGTGGACAAGAAATTGATGGTTTTGAGCGACCACAAACAGAGACACCCCGCGAGGCAGTATACGGCTTAACTGCTGATATACAGTTTTCATGTCGTAATTAAACATCAGTGCTCCAAGCAGTGGGTAAGAGTCGGCACTTACCTGCTTGGCGATCCGCAATACTGGACGATAAGGAAGTTCAAGCACCCCGTAATCGACATTTAGATCCACAGCCGAAAGATAGGTTCGATTCACCGGTAATTGCAGCAACTCGCGCACATAATAACGCTTCGACTTATCCTGTAACTCCAACTCACTGAGGCGTACCGCCTGACCACCGCGATTAATAATTTTAAATACTTCTTTACCCTGAGGATCCAACAAGCGGGCCTGAACGATACTGGCTTTAGAATTCATTAACTTCATCAGCAATTCTTGCAACAACGAATAATCTGCATCATTCAAGGCTCGCTGCACCACATCCAAACTCGCAAAATATTCAAGCTCTCGACGATTTTCGGCTTCATAATACTCAAGGGTGGCGGCCATCACACTGGCCTGTTTGCTGATATCACTAGACAGCTGCATCACCGTTTGCTTATGTTGATTCAGCAAAAAAAGACTACTTAAGCTCATCACTGCGGCGACACATAAGGTACTAATAGCTAGGTAGAGTGTTAAACGCGACATAATTTGTCCTCCTTAGCTCAATAAAACTATGGGGCAGACTCAGCAATAACGCTAATTAACAATTAAATTTATATACAAAAGTATCACTCTTATTAAATACAAACGCTTCGTAATAGCGTTAAATAAAAAAACCTAATACAAGGAAGAAAACATGGATAAGCAAATTTTAGCCCAATGGCATTGTTTCGAATTGGCCAGTCAAACCCAGCGACTGCCCGATCAACGAGAACGTAACATCACCACCTTACATCACCCCGGCGCGGTGGTTATTCTGGCGCTAGATTCGCAAGGACAGATCATCATGGAACGCCAGTATCGTAGTGCAATTCAGCAGTGGTTAATTGAATTACCCGCTGGCACTCTGGAAAAACATGAACAAGGCCCACAAGGGATCCTCGCCTGCGCTCAGCGCGAATTACAGGAAGAAACCAATTTACAGGCCGCCGAATGGCAGGCTTTGGGTAAGCTCTACCCAGTACCCGGCTTCTGCGATGAAATCCAATACCTGTTTGTGGCCAAACAACTGAGTGCCCAGGCAGGCCAATGTGATGAAGATGAATTTATCGAAATTTTTAGCATGAGCTGCGCCGAGTTTGAACAAGCCATCGTCGATGGCACCATTAACGATGCCAAAAGCATTGCCTGCTACACGCGAGCCAAGCTCAGCGGTTTATTAATTTAAGGAAGCGCAGCCTTTTTGTTCCGCTTGTTTTGACTGGCCAGAGGAAACAACTTGTCGTAAGCCAAATTATAGAAATAGGCAAAAAACAAATCGTAAACAACCATTGCTGCGTCCATCAGCAAAGCGCTGAGTAAACTCACGCCCAGCCACCAGGCGATTATCGGAAGGCTAACCGAATTCAAAGCCTGAAACATATACGACACGTTGCTACTGGGTTTTATCGCTATGGCCCGGCCTCGCGAGTAAGTAGCGGTCAACTCATTTTAAGTGCAGGCCATTGACGGCTTAGGGCGGTCGCAACCTTCACAAACATCTCAACAAAAACAGTTAAAGTAAAAAGCAGTCCACTTCACCGACGCCCCTATCAATATCAAGAGATTGAGAGATTGAGGTTTTGAGGTTTTGAGTAAGGGACCATCGCTAAATAATTGAAAGTGCTACAGGAATTAGCGACTAAATTACCTATATTTCATCCTAAGCCCGAATAAGTACCAATCATTGCAATCTGAGTCAGGCTTCGCTGACAAAATTAAGCGCCTGAACTTTTTTAAGGTTCAAGCGAAGCCCGAATGAGCAACGCTGCTCATTCATTATCTAGCAAAGCTTCAAAAACTCATGATGACTCAGCCGTCAGACGCTCGACTAAACCAGAGCGGCGTTGGGTTTTATTGCGACAAGCGGCGCGAATGCTGTCGGGTTCGGCATACAAACTGAATTCACTTTTGGCGCGGGTAATCGCGGTATACAACAGTTCTCTATTCACCAGCGCTTGTTTAGCAGGCGGCAGTAACATCACCACTTGGTCAAATTCACTGCCTTGGCTCTTGTGCACCGTCATCGCGTAAACACTCTGGTGGGCAGGCAAGCGGCTAGGTAATAACCAACGCAAACCATTGGCCGACTCAAATGCCACCATCAGCTGGCCTGAATCATCGGCGGCACAAATACCGATATCCCCGTTATACAGTTGCTGCTCGTGATCGTTTTGCTCAATCATCACCGGACGGCCCACATACCAGACGCTGTCGGAGCTTGCCGGTAGCGCGATCAAACCCTGTCTCTGCAACAAGCTTTCCAGCCGCTGATTCAGCCCGCTGACTCCGAGTTCACCCTTGCGTAAAGCCACCAATAGCTGGAAGCGATGAAACAGAGTAAATACCTGCTGCATCGCCTCGCCCTGTTGCAGCGCGCTCAAATACGGCTGATAACCCTGCACCACTCGCCCCAGCAAATCCTGATAAGTCGCTTGATTGAGTGCTTGATAGGGTAAATCGGGGCGCTGTGACATTAACAGTTCCAGCGCCTGAGCGGCACGGCCCTGATTGACTGCGCCAGCTAATAAGCCAATCCCCGAGCGGGCATCAAAGCGGTAGCTTTTGCGCAACAAACAGAGCTTATCGGCAATCGCTAACGGACTAGAAGCTTGCTGTTGCGCTAAATTAAAACCACTACAGGCTTGCAAAAATGCCACTAACTTTGCGCTATAACCGTGGCTGATAAAGGCGCATAAATCGCCAAGTACTGCACCGGCTTCTACCGAGGCGAGCTGATCCTTATCACCCAGTAAGATCAGCCGCGCCTGTTTTGGCATCGCCGCCAATAACTTCACCATCAATGGCAGATCGATCATCGAGGCTTCGTCCACCACCAGCATGTCTAAAGCCAAAGGATTATTGGCATGATGACGAAACTCGGCCCTGCCCGGGATCACCCCTAACAAACGATGAATGGTCGATGCTTGCTCCGGAATGGTGGCAATGGTTTGCTCACTGGCATTCAACTGATGCTTCGCGCCAATAATCGATTCACTTAAGCGTGCTGCCGCTTTACCGGTTGGCGCCACCAGCTGAATACTCAGGGGCGGCTTACCAGCGCTCAGCTGTAAGTCTTGCAGTAATGCCAGCAGCCGTGTCACGGTGGTGGTTTTGCCGGTACCCGGCCCTCCACTGATCACTAATCGAGTCTGATAACAGGCCTGTAGCGCAGCCAGCTGCTGCCAGTTGATTTGACTGCTGGCAGCAATGCCATTGACGAACTCATGTAAATCTTGCGCTTCAGTGATAGCTGCCAGCCGATTAAGCCAGCCGCGATTACTCAGTAAAACCGGGTCATTCACATCTAAAAACTGCTCAGCGTACACCGCCATTTGCTCGGCCGGATAACTCGATTTTGCTTGAAGCAACATCGCCCAGTCACTGCCAAACAAGGCTTGGATCCGAGTGCTAATGTCCACAGGGGAAAAGGCGCAAGCCGCCCCGATGTCGGAAAAATACTCGGCAACCTGCTGTTCGTAATGCCAGTAACGATGCAAATACAAACGCTGATACTGTAAGACCAGAGGTTTAGCTTGCTGCTGAGGGTCATTGGCTTTCGCGGCACTGTCGGCTTGTTGCACTGCCTCCGACTGGCTCAACAAGGCCAGCCAAAAACGACTCTCTTGATGGTGCTCTATCGGACAAGCCCCCAGCAACTCACAGCGCCTGGCCAAACTCGCCATATCAACACAAACGTGGCCCGCACTGAGTTCGTTGCTAACAATGGCCGCCGCAATCATTAAGGGCTCTCGATGCTCGCTGTGGGCAAAGGATTGAGCAAAGTGAAAATCTAGGGCGCTGATGGCCCCCGTTTGTTTCAGTTGTTGTAACCATGCGCTTGCCGGCGATGATTGGATTGCCGCTAAATCACTCATCAGCCAGGCCCTCGGCAGGTTCTGAAAGGGGCAACTCGGTGGGCAGAGTCTGCCCGGCAAAGAGCTGGTCGAGATAATGAATAAAACGCGCCTCCGGTCGGCTAAAATAAACCCCGTTGCGGCTTGCAGTTACAGCCTGTAACGGCTCAGCCATAGGGTCAGAGACTTGCTCGCCACTCATGCCACGTAAAAACAAGTAATACACCCCACCAAAATGTTGCTGATAGTCGTAGTCAGGTAAACGCTGGCCCAACCAGCGATGCAAAGCCAAGCTGTAAAGTTGATATTGAAAATCATAACGGTGCTCGACCATCGCCTCCATCATTGCCGTTTGACTATAATCTTCCACCTTGTCGCCTAAATAATTCGACTTATAATCCAGCACGTAGTAGCGGCCATCGTGCTGATACACCAAATCGATAAAACCTTTTAACATGCCCTGCACCGTAGCAAAATCCAACCCACTGGCTCCGCGGCTCAAAGGATCAAAATGGCGGATCAAACGATTGACTTGGCTGGCCTGAAGATTGGCAATCGGCAGCAAAAACTCCATTTCCACCAAACGCTGTTCCAAAGCAAGTTGATTCAGCCGATAGGGGCTGAGCCTGCCGCCATCATCCAGAGGGGTAGCGCACACCTGTATAAACATCTGCGCCAAGGGCGCTAACCATTTCAGTTCGCCTTGCGAGTTTAACTCGTTGTAGCTGGAGGCTTGCAGTAAGGCCGGCAAACGCTGGCGAATTTGTACGATGTTGGCCTGAAAATCCAGTTCTTCAAACAGCAAGTGCAAGAAAGTACCCGCCTCGGCGCCGCGCGGGAAGTCAAAAATGCTGAGCTGTTGCTCGGCCTGATTATCCACCTCGACCATACTCAGTTCTTCGCCAACGTCTAACCACGCCATATCGCTACTGGCATCAAAACCGGCATGATGCCCTTGCTGACGGCTTAAGGCGGAATAACTGGTGAGCCACCAATTACGGTTAATTTGGCTGGTGAATGCTCGTGCGGCATAACTGGGCTGCGCATCGCTGAGTCCTTGGTAGGGCGTGAGTGTTTGCTCACTGACCATTTGCCAGCCAATATCTGGATGCTGGCCGAGCTCATCCAAAATGGCGACTAAGGCGCCCGCTGGCAGCGGCTGATTTTTTTGCAGTAAATAACCCAAGGCACTTTGGTGTACATCGCTATCGCCCTTCTGAGCATTGCCTTTTTTCAGATCGGCCACACCTAAATAACAGCAATATACGGCGCGCGTAACCGCCACATACAACAAGCGTAAGTCTTCGGCTAAGCGCTCCTGACAAGCCGCTTCCATGGCCGGTTCACTCGCATCTAAGTCGTAAATAAAGCGCTCCCCTTGGTGATACAAGGCTTCACTGGCTTCGCGAAAGCCGAGAATAAATGGCAACATCACAATCGGATATTCCAAACCCTTACTCTTATGAATGGTAACAATCTGTACCAAGTTGGCATCACTCTCTAAGCGCAGCTGTTGCTCATCGGCATTGCCATCGGGCTCAAGCACTTGCTCGGCAAACCAGCGCATTAAGGCAGCATCACCATCGAGCTCAGCACTTTGATTTTGCAGTAATTCAGCTAAATGCATTAGATTAGTGAGTAAGCGCTCACCATAATTGTCATTCTGGCTTACCCAACGTTCACTAATGCCTCGCTGGCTCATCCACGCATAAAACATTGCCAGTACGCCACGCTGTTGCCACAGCTGCTGATAATCTGAAAACTCTTGGGAATAACGCTGCCAACAGCGCTCATCAGTATTTAAATCATCCAGTTCTTGCAAACTCAAACCGAGCATTTTACAGGCTAAGGCGGCGCGCAACTTACGGTCGTTATGAGGCTCCTGACAGGCTAAGAGCTGCAAATAAAACTGGTAGGCCTCGGGGCTTTCAAACACGCTATCGCGATTGGATAAACTCACGCTGGCAATATTTTGTTTGGCTAAAGCGGCGGCCACTTTGTCACCTTCGCGGCGAGTTCTCACCAACACGGCGATATCACCCGCGGAAACGGTTTTGCCGCTATCACCTAAGGTGGCCGCGCCAGTTTGGCCAGCTTCCAGCAAAGCTTGGATCTGTTGAGCGCAGACCAATGCTTGGCCATTAATATAATCTTCACTACGCACAAAGGCCGGGTTTTGCTGATACAAGAACTGCATCGCGGCCTGGCTTTCACCGTTGATCTGCAAGCCACTCAACTGCTTTTTGGCGGCATCAACCGCCATAAACTGGATCGCATCATCATAAATAAAAGGCCGCTGATGCCATTCAAACAGTTGATTACAGGCATTCACCATGGCCCCCGTAGAGCGCCAATTGGTGGGCAAGTTGTAACGCGCGACCACATTGTTGCGCGCCTGCATGTAGGTGAAAATATCGGCACCACGAAAACCATAAATCGCCTGCTTGGGGTCACCAATTAGCATTAAGGCGCAGTCGGCTCGGTCCATGTATAGCTTGCTGAAGATTTGATATTGCTGGGGATCGGTATCCTGAAACTCATCAATCATCGCCACCGGATATAACTCGGCAATCTGCCTGGCCAGCACCTCGCCCTGCGGCGCATTCAGTGCAGTGGCTAAGCCTGCCAGCAAATCATCAAAACTCAGCAGCTGTTGCTGCTGTTTTAGCTCGCTAAAGCGCTGGCGAATTTGCGGTAATAACTGGGCCAACAACAAGCTTTTGATGCTCTGCTCCTGGCTAAATAAACGCTCGATAGCCACAAAGGCCGGATGCTCCGGCGGCTGCCCCTTCGCTTTCACTCCATTGGCTAAATTCTCGGGTGTGAATTTTTGCAAAGCCTCACGCAGAGGCTTGCCAAGAAAGTCGCTGTCGGTTGGCGCATCGACAAATTGATTAATCAAGTTTAACCATTTTTCCAGCGAGGCTTTGCGAAACTTATTCCCATTCAGTGGCGCACTGGCAAGCAACTCGGCAATATCCTGAGCCGCTGGTTTCCACAACTGTTTAAAGGCCTCGATACGGGCAATTTGCTGGGCAAAAAAGGCGGTCAAGTCTTGTTCATCTGGCACCCCTTGCAACTCAAAGTGACTTTGATTGAGCAAGCTGCCAATTTCCTGATGCAGCTGCTGTGGGCTGGCCCAACATTGAACAATTCGGCTAATCAGTGGCACCGGTAGCGGGTAAAATCGCAACCGCCAGCAATCTTGCACCGCCTGCAAACGCAAATGAATTTCGTTAGTTAAAAACTCCATTTCAAAGGGCAAGCCGCTCTCAAAGGCGTGTTGTTTCAGCATTCGCTGGCAAAAACCATGAATGGTGAATACCGCCGCCTGATCCATATTTTGCTCAGCCAACAACAGACGTTGCGCCGCAAGAGAGTGATCGCTCACCTCATCTAATAATTGCGTGATAAAGAAGTCGCTACTTTCCCCTCGTAAAAAAGCGAGGCGAGCCTCATGAATTTTTTCACGAATTCGCCCACGTAATTCTTGAGTGGCCGCTTCGGTAAAGGTCACCACCAAAATTTGTTCTATATTCAGTGGGGTCAACTGGCCGTGCTGACTAAACCCCTGTGCAACATCTCGTGCATGCCCTAGCAACAAACGTAGCACTAAAGCGCCAATGGTATAAGTTTTACCGGTGCCGGCACTGGCCTCGATCAGCCGCGCACCATTCAGCGGAAAGCTAAAGGCATCTAAATTCTGGCTAGCTAAAGGTGACTCAGTGTGAGCTTGGGTATTTGAATCAGACATTAGCAAACGCCTCCAGATGTGCCATTAAGGGTTCGAGTAAACGCCGAGTATTGGCTTCGAACTGTGGCCAGATATCTTCTAAGTCACTAAGCTGGGCCTGAATATACGGATCATCGCCTTCGGCTTGAGCAAAAGCCCCTCCCGTAAACTGAGTGCGCGCGGCGCGGCGGGCTTTCTCTAGATTGACGTCACTGAATTCGATGCTGCCGGTTTTTTTATCTTTGCATTGGCTGATCCACTGCCAGGCGCTTTCTATCGGTAATAACAGCGGTTGCTGCAAGCCAGCATGCAAACAAGTCAACCAGTCACCCAAACATTGCACAGCCAGCCCGGCCTCTATCGGAGCAAATTGCCAGCCATTTTTGCGACCCATGATATAGCTGCTGATGGCTTGCTCGGGTTGCGCCGCATGAAACACCAGATGCCATAACCAGGCTGCCACTAAATCTTTTCCGCGAATACTTCCGGGCCGATAAGTCACCAGGCCTTGCCCGTAGCGATGTTTCAGCCAGGCCGATAAGCGGGTTTGCAAAATACTATCTTCAGCGACGTAGTCGATATCGATGAACAGCTGCTGAGGCTCTAAGACACCGCCCGCTAATAAGGGAAACAGCGTGTCGGCCAAGGGCTGCATCTCTTGCCATTGTTGCTCAAATGAGACCTCTGCAAAACCGCCGTGGGGTAGCGCGCCTGCGGCATGTAAATAGTCAAACTGTTGCTGTTTATCGGCATTCTCCAATTGTTGCTCGAGTAGGTGTAACTTCATGCTGTAAGCGGATAAGCCTTCCACCACAAAGGGTTCGGTTTCTTCTAACTGTTCCGATATTCGTGGAAAACTTACTTTTAAACGCCGCTGATAAAAATAAGCAATTGGCGAGCGACTAAAAGCCAGTAGCTCATCCATTTCCAGATCGGCTCCCCCCCCCTCCGAAATCAACGGCGCGGCTTCCACGGAGGATATTTTAACCTGCTGCTGTGCCGCCACCGCCGGTAGCCAGCGCTGCGCATAACTAAAAATTTTAGGTGAATCTTCACCGGGCGAACCGCTCGCGAAGGCAGCTTGATAATACTCCGCTGAAAAAGGCTGCAAAGGATGTTTGCAACGCAGCTGTGCCAACAGTTTCTCGCCTGACTGATCCACATTCAGCTTTTCATCTCCCACCAGCGCACAACTTTGGCTAAGGTAGTCACACAGCTCTGCCACCAGTACCGAGGGCGTTTGTTCGCTATTATCTTTGGCGCTATGTGCGATATAAGAGATATATAAACGCTGCTGCGCCGCTAACAGCGCTTCCAGGAATAAATAACGGTCATCGTCTCGGCGGCTCCGGTCGCCACGCTTTGGCGGATTATCCGCCATTAAGTCAAACCCCAAACTCGGTACACTGCGTGGGTACTCGCTGTCGTTCATCCCCAGCAAACACACGACTTTAAAGGGAATGGCGCGCATTGGCAGCAGCGTGCAAAAATTGATTTGACCCGCCAGAAAACGCTGACTGCCTCGCTGTGAATTGAGTTGATTACGGCAATAATCAAGGATCAGCTCTGGGCTGATATCGTCTTTATAATCACTTGCCGTGCATTGCTCCGCCAGCGTTTCAAACAGCTTCAATAAACGCAGCTGCTCAGCTTCATCATCACTATCAAAACGATAGATATGTTGCAGCAAAACTTGCAAGCGCACTCGCCACTGCTCGGCCGGAACTGCGGCTAATAGTTGCTGTTCCAGTTGCATCAGCTGATCAATAAAATCGGCCAACTTGCCCACGGCTAAGGCACGCTGCCCCTGCACCTCATCATAAGCCAATATGCCCTGATACAAACCCACCTCGCTGGGCATGGCATAACCGAGTAACATCCGTTTTAGACCAAATAACCAAGAATGGGTTTCATCTTCCGGGGCTTGCCAGCGACTGCGATCACTGCCATCTAAACCCCAACGCACTCCGGCTTCTTTGACCCATTGACGCAAGGGTTTTAACTCATCCTGAGTCAGCTCAAAACGGCGCATAATCGCCGGCACTTCTAATAGCGCTAACAGCTCGGCGGCCGATTTACGCTTTTGCGGTAGGGCCAGCAGCTCTAAAAAGCTTAATAACACCGGATTTTCTTGGGTGGCACTGCGATCAGAAATGGCGAAAGGCAAACGGGTTTCGGCGCTGGCGCTGCCAAATACCGCCTGAATCATCGGCCCATAACGGTTTACATCTGGCACCATCACAATCACATCTCGCGGGCTTAACTCGGGATCTTGCTCAAACATCGCCAGCAACTGATCATGTAAGACTTCGAGCTCACGACGTGGGCTATGACAAAGATGTAGCTGAATACTATGATCACCGGGCTGAATCAGCCGTTTATGTTGACTGCTGTCAACTTGCTGATAATCAATCGGATCGTGCAACTTGAGGATATCGTCTTGCAACAAAGACAATAAACGAGGGCTTGCTTGCTCAGCGACATTACTGGCAAAAATGTCGGTTTCTTGTTTATTGAGTGGGTGCAGCAACTCGATGTAGTCACGCCCCAGTTTGCCCATTGACGCCAGTAAGGGATTCCCCACTCGCTCAATCTCTGCTTGTTGCTTCAGCAGCGTCATCACATCACGCACATCGCCCCAATAGTGCTCCGAAGGGTTAGTTAAAAATAGGTGGATATTGGTGTGTCGCGCCAGAGCATCTAGGGCCTCGATATAGGCGGGTGGCAGCGCCGAGATACCAAAAATAAACACCTGCTCGGGCAGGCCTTCAGGTGCTGCACTACTGAAACGCAGCTGCTCAACAAAATCGATATACATATTGCCACGGTGATAGGGGGCGTCCATCGAGCCTACGGTGTCGTCCACCAAATCACGCCATAAAATCGGTTGCCAGGGTTGACTTTGGCTCACCTCGCTTAAATCATCGCCATCTTCCCAAGCACTGATCCACTCGCTACGATAGACCAAGTATTGGTCATAAATATCGGCCACCTTTTGCGCCAATTGCCATAACTTACGGCCTTCAATGGCGGCACTTTCATCGTCACCGAGTAAATAATGGCGCAGCGGCGTAAATTCAGCTTCACGAAGTCGTTGTGGCAGTAAACGCATTAAGCGCCAACTCATGGCTTCTTTGTTAAAAGGGCTTTGTTCGGGCACATCTTGCAGTACCAAATGGAACATTTGCCAAATAAAGCTCGCAGGTAGCGGAAAAGCCACGTTTGCCACAATGCCTTGCTGCTCAGCCAGTTGCAATTTCAACCACTGTGCCATGCCCGGGCTTTGCACCAATATTTGTTGCTGAGTAAATGGGTTAGCGGGAGCCTGTAAGGCCATCACTTTGCTTAGCAGTATTTGCAGTGTGTCTAAATGATTACTTTGATATAGATATAACAAGAAGGCGACTCCCTTGAGCTAGGCAGCCTGTATTGTGCCAGAAAAATACTACGAGAGAAGAATGGCTTTGGCAATTGTTAGCTAAACCCGCTCGGTCTCTCTTGAAAGAAAGCTACTTGGAAAAAATAATTCTGCGCAGCGCCGAATAATCGAAGCTGGTATAACCACCGTAGCTATTTCTGGCGACAAATAATCCCTTGGCTTGCTCAGGAGCTGGCAGCTTAAAGCTCAGGCCGCTATGCGTAATGGCAACATATTGATTTGACACATAGTAGTAGCGATTGGCAGCTTGAATAAAAGCCAGTTCACTCAACGATAAGTAGATGGGTTTACCGTCAACATCAAGTGCCAGCATGCGCTGCTTGAGGCTGCCGTCGGAGCTTTGAACTTGTAAATCACTCATTTCCATCCACTGAGAGTCATTGCCGGTTTGCAACCACACCCGAAGGCCTTCTGCATTAGCACTGCCAAATAATAGAGAAATGCCTATCAGCATCCATTTCATCATCTACTCATCTTCCTCATTGAAAGCGCCATCAATACTAGAGGTCATACTGAACCGCAGAAATTCTTAATTAGCAGCATTTTGATATTCGCTTATTGACCCGCACCGATGAACAAGTAAGCTCAAGCAATCGTCACATAAAAACAATCACAGCTACGATTACACATGCAGCTAATTTCCTTGAACATCAACAAATTGAACGCGAATTACAATACAATTGCCAGCCAAATCATTGCTATTTTATCTCGACCAACAGTAAATCATCGGTCCGTCAGTAAAAATGAGAGCTAGGCCGCACTTGGCTCAAAGCAAAATCCGCTTAGTTAGACAAACGATGCAGCAAACGATCCATGGCCCGATAACTCAAGGCCTCTACTAAATCTTGACGCTGAATATCAGCTTGCTGTTTCAGATCAGCAATGGTTCTGGCTAAACGCCATACTCGATGGAAGGCCCGTGCCGACAAGCCTAGTTGGCTAATGCTCTGTTCCAAAAACTCGCTATTGGCTGGATTTAACTCAGCATCACGATGCAGCTCTTTACCGCTTAGTTGGCTGTTGAGTTTACCCGCTCGACACATTTGCAGCTGCCTTGCCCTACTCACCCGCTGTTTGATCTGCTCACTGGACTCGCCTGTTGCATGTTTGGAAAGGGTGCCCTGCGGTAGTGCCGTGACTTCCACACTCAAATCAAAACGATCTAAAAATGGCCCCGACAACTTACCAAGGTATTTCAAGATCTGATCGGGGTTACTGCGCAACTGCTGTCCCTGATAATAACCACAGGGCGAGGGATTCATCGCTGCGATCAATTGAAACTGAGCAGGAAAACGCACCTGCAAAGCAGCACGCGAAATGTGCACTTCACCGGACTCCAGCGGCTGGCGCAGGGCATCGAGGGTGGCCCGAGAAAACTCCGGTAGTTCATCTAAAAATAAAACGCCTTGGTGCGCCAAGGTGATCTCACCGGGCCGAGGATTGGAACCGCCACCCACCAAGGCGACCATCGAGGCACTATGATGAGGGCTGCGAAACGGCGGAACATACCATTGCCCCAATTCGCGCTGCTGAGAGCTTACCGAAGCAATCGCCGCCACTTCAATCGCCTGCTGCTCAGTTAAGCGAGGCAAAATACCCGGCAAGCGACTGGCTAACATGGTTTTTCCGGTCCCTGGGGGACCCAGCATCAACAAATTGTGTGCTCCCGCGGCGGCCAATTCGAGTGCGCGCTTGGCCAGATGCTGGCCCTGTACCTCGCTCATGTCTAATAAATTATTGACTTGACTCGGTTCTTCAGGACTGGCCACTTGCAGCACAAAGGCCTGTTGGCCATTCAGCGTGGCACTCAAGGCTTGCAAACTGGCACTGGCATGTACCTTGGAATCCGGCACTCGCGCTGCCGCTTGCGCGTCTTGTTCTCCGGTCACCAACGTGAACCCTTGCTCACTCATCGATAGCGCGGTGGCAATCGCTCCGCTCACAGGGCGGATCGCCCCCGATAACGCCAACTCACCACAAAAGGCCATTTCGTCGAGGCAAGCTAAAGGAACTTCGGCCGCGGCGGCTAAAATACCAATGGCAATCGGCAAGTCGAAACGACCGCCACTTTTCGGCACATCGGCTGGCGCTAAGTTAACGGTAATTCTCTTAGCAGGAAATGAAAAGCCGCTATTTAATATCGCACTACGCACTCGATCTTTAGCTTCTTTGACCGAAGTTTCCGGTAAACCAACAATATTAAACGCCGGTAAGCCGTTGGCTAAATGCACTTCTACCGTGACATCTAGAGCCTCCATCCCCAATAAGGCACAAGTACGTACAATCGCTAATCCCATGAACACCCCGACACTATTAACTAGTTACATAGTAGACGTATTTATCGGTGACTGTCCTTGAAGCATCTCATAATTAAAAAACGAAGGGGAGCTTGGTACGTTGTCGGCCTGATAAGACTATCCTGAGGCATCTCATAATTAAAAAAACGAAGGGGATCTTGGTACGTTGTCGGCCTGATAAAAGTGCGCCCTCAAAACAGGCATAGCCACTTTGAATGATTAAGCCTCGAAAGATATTGTCACAAGGCGTAGAAGGAGCGATACGCCGCGGATAAAAGCCGCTACCATATGCTTTCCCACATAAAAAATCCCCAGCAAAAGCCGAGGATTGATTCATCGCACTTGATCAAATCAGTTATCGCTCACCAACAATACACTGCCTTGAATCACAGTCGGGCCGAATGAAATAATCTCGGCATTACGGACATCAAATGTGAAAATTTCACTCGAAAGCTGAACATGAGTGTTACTCCAAACATAGGCTCTAATATCACCAGCACCATAGCTTTCCTGATTGGTTGAATAAGGAAAAGCGTTGGCGAAGGCTTTTCCATTTAAAGCAGGGTTCCGGCATGAACGTTCAGCCAAAGTAACCAATTCTTTAATATTGGGCATGCGCCAATTCGCTTTATCAGCGAAATGATACAGGGCATGATTTGGGCTGTTATTAATCGCCTGTACATCATTCAAGGCAGCCTGCCAAAACATTGCTTGCCCTTCTCCCTCACAGCGCTGTTCGGTGCTGCTCCAGGTTTTCCCCAGCGGGCAGCGCATCCAAGTTAAACCGGTACTTCGATCACTCACAGTTCCATTCGCATTAAATTGATAGCGGACATTGGGCGCTGTTTTCGACATCGTTGAAGAACATTCTTGAGCCGCCATTCCAAGCATAGGCACCAACAGCAGTAATACACCAAGTTGCAAGCATCTCATTAGTTTGACTCCACTTTTGATACTAATCGAATAGGTAATTGATAAGACGTCCAAAGATCGGGTTCGGTCTGATCACTGTAAATAGCAACTGGATAGGTCGTTCCTCGATAAATACCGCGAGTCATTGCGGCTAAAATATAGCGACTGCCCGGAATTTTGATATCTTCATACTCGGTAAAGAATTCATCAGAAGTCCAAACTTCCCCCGCAGCGAGGTCACTGGCAATACTTTGTCGCGGAAAGTAAGCACGCGTCAGCCCATAAACATCACCCAATTCATCCTGCTCTGATTCGCCAAAATCAATTAAGTCATAAAATTCAGCAAATTTGGGTAAACGCCAATGCTCTAAGCCACAAACCTTCTGCTCATTTAAATACTCAACATAATCTTCAGTTGAGCAAATACCATCCTCACAGCTAATGGCCGCTAAATCTTCACTGTAAGGTTCAAAGGTACCTCTCACTTGGTAAACAAATAGTCGATCCTTAAATTGAGGTGAGGATGGCTCATCCGTTTTGTTCTCCCATATCAAGCCGCTGCGTTCGTCTCTCACACAAGACCAATGTACTGCAGTCGATGGTAAAGCCGCACCATTCTCATCTAACTTAGTAAAATGAAATCCGTCATTGAGACTATCATGACCAAAATCAGCATCTTGACCGGGATAATCAACTGGAGCATTTGTGGTATCACCACCATCGCTGAAATAGGTCTGCAGCCCGGTATCATTAAGATCTTGCTGACGGGTGCCGTAACTCAACTCTGCAAGTAATTGAGATACCGCATTATCTGACGGAGCACCCGCCAATAGCAGGGCTTGATAATCCGACAAATTGGAACTCAATACCCCAAGCTGCGTGTCAGGTTGCGACTTATCCATGGCAGAAATCACCAGCAATAAGTTTTGCTCTAATTGTGCATACTCGCTATCACTTCCTTCATTAAGCAACTCATCCGTTGCTGAGAGTCCCATCGCATGAAGCTGTTGCTTGACATGCTCGATCGCATCAGACAAGACTGCTCCGCTCGCTACCTTTGCAGCAACGAGAGTGGTGATTGCATTAATCTGATTACCACTCGCTTTTCTTTGTCCAGGCGCGACCAGCAGTGCATTTGCCCCACCACTTTGTGCATTGACCTTGAGCGAATGTGATGTTGCTGTCACCCCTGTATCCAGTTCAACAACCAAAGGCGCGTCTAGAATGGCCTTATTAGTACTGCTAATGGAAAAGCTACCATTACTGCTGATTGCGCTGGGTTCATTCGCGGCACAAAGAAAATCGCCATTCAGATCGGCACAGACCTTTTCGTCCCCCTGCGCAGCCAGCGCAGTGATCGTTCCTGAGACCTGATAAGTGGGAGCACTGATATCGGAGCCTCCGTCCGAGCCACCACATCCGCTTATGAGCAGAACAGCAGCAGCTATAGATAATTTTGTTTGCATAGACTTAAGTTCTTTTATTTGATTTAGATTGAAAAAAATGACGACGCCACAGCAAAACCAATCCAATCACTAGAGAACTCCATGAAACGGCCCCCCCAGCACTTGAAGTATTCGTCGCGTTATCGCCAGCCCCTGTTGAATCGGTCTCGGTGGTACAGTTATATTGTTTGACACGTCCAACGGCCCACTCAAGCAAGTACCCTGTATTTTCTGGCACATAGTCCGTTAACTCTAAGCGCCAAGTGCCAGCCATGCGCTCTGCAGAAAAAGCCTGAATAATCGGATCGTGTTTCGCAACCCAATAAAAAGTTCGCGATGGTGATGAGTAACGAGTCGGCTGCATAAGAATTTGACGTTTCCCCGAAGGTGCAACCAGTGTAATTTCTAAGTCAGAGAACTGACTGTGTTGCAACTTAAGGTAAATACCCAGCTCATCAGCCGCCAAGGCGTCGTCATCGGTAATGATGAAATTGAAACTCTTAAAACCGTAATTCAAGGCACCCGAGTCAGAAAGCGTTGCATCAGGAATCAATGATTGTTGCAGCCTCGTTGGCTGATTGAGTTCGGGGAGCCCAAAAACCAGAGCAGATGAGTGAGACCAATCAAGTGATTTTAGCGTCGTGTCATACTGATAAGATAATTGAGTGTTAAGTTTGAATGACTCGCCACAAGTAGCGGAGTCAGTAAGACTTAGCTCGGTTGAAAGTTGGGTAAATTTATCTGATTGAAGCCGCTGAGAAACCCCAGTAGACGTTTCAATTCTACCCGCGACACTTGCTTCTCTTCCCTGACTAAAAAGACGTATCGCCAAAGGAGCAGTAGGCGTGACGTAGCGACTATCCATTTCTATGCGAAATGGCTCTTTGACTAAACCATGCGCTACAAAGTTATCTTGTAGCAGCGTGTGGTAAACACGTTCTGGATAAAGTTGCTTGGCCACATACAACATGCTTTCCACAAGATCATGCATCTTCATGCCACGGCCCATGCCATACATGGATTCCAGAACTAAACGGTCGACTTCTTCAAAGGCCACCTCACCATAAAGTTCCACCCCTTGTTTTAAGGTTTGAAACAAAGGGCTTGACCAAAGTTCATCCCCCAATTCGCCAGCTACACTTTCGTGAGCACGGTACTCGCTTTGCTCAAAATAACGCGCGCGTTGATTCCACAAACTACGGGTTGAAATTTTATTTCCAAAGTAGCCATCCCAGTTAAACAGTGTATCTATTTCAAAATCACTTCCTTGCTGGTAAAGCTTGCGATAACTATTAGAACCCGCCCAATAGTCCGCAAAGCCTTCCGCCATCGCACCACTGTGCCCATAACCCCAATCTGGAACAATGTGATAATGGATTGCATGACCCAATTCATGCACCACAACATCAGCATCGAGTGCATCTGGTGAGCCACCCCCCAGTCCAAACATCACCGCTTTGGGCCCCATAAAATAACTAGAGTTGTTATCGCCTAAGCCTCTGGCATCAAAACGAATGGGCCCAGAGAAAAGGTGATAACCCAAGGATTCGAGATACTGTATGGATTGATCAAGTTGATAAAAAGCCATCAACTGGGTGAATTGAGGGCTAGCAAACTGCAGCGTCTGTATATCAGCGAGTTGTGAAAATTGGCTGATCTCTTCTTTTGCGAAAAACGAAGCGCTATCGCTTTGAGACCACTCTAAAGTTTGTGGATCCTGCGCTTCTAAGTACTCGGCATCAACCTCTGAGACTCGACTATTAGACAAGTAATATTTGCCACCACTATTTAATAGCTCAACTTGTCGAGTGACCAAATGTGGTGCCAGAGGGTAATCAGAGGCCTGCTGCCAAACCTGCTCTGGGGCAGGCAAGCGATCCATGGTTCGTAGATCCGGATCGACAACCTCAATATTAGCCTCAACAATAACGCCAGAATCCAGAGCCGGTGGCGCATCGGCTTTCAAACGCCGAGCGTGCTCCAGTTCGCCCGCCACTGAGGCAACGCCATCACGCAAAATCGTATCATCTAAACTTTTAAAAACTCTCTGGACTAAGCCTGAATGATCACTATGCACCACGATAGTTCGCTGGGGTTTATATTCCCCATCCAGCGTGATGTTAAAATTATACTGATGGCCCAAGCGACTTTCGCTCTGATAACGGAGGCTAAGCTTACCAATCGTTGGATAATGGGACTCTACATAACGTTTCGCTTCTTGCTGATCAAGCACCACGTTATTGCTTGCTGGATAATCCCACTGGCCGCCCAAAACACCAAGAGGCGTTCCAAATAACACCAGAAATATTAACCGTTTCATGCTCTCTCCTTAAAATACATAGCGCGCATTGACGGTAAAATAGCGCCCAGGCTGAGTGGAATATTTGGTCTGCGAAACGCCTACACCAGCAACATCCTGATAACGGGTATATTCTCGATCGAGTAAATTAATCACATTTAGATTCAGCGAAAGATCTTGACTCAATGCGATCCCAAGCCCGAGATCCAAAGAATACCAAGCCGTTGTTTCTGCACACTGGCTTACGAGGCCGAACGCATTGGAACAGCTCGGAGTCCGATCCATCGCGTCAGCCCAGTTAATCCGGCTGTAAGCGTCAAATATGCCCTGCTCAAAACTCAGCGATAAATTTCCTTCCAGGGGGGTAATGGCACGAACATATTCACCCTCGTCGTTTTTCCCGTTGACCCATCCAACTGCGCCTGACAAGCTCCAAGCTTGATTCAAGGCATATAAAGTAGAGAGCTCGGCACCATATGTATTCACGCCACTGAGGTTTTCATAGCGTTTCTCAAACAATCCGCTAGACGCATTAAAGCCTGCGTCGACAACACTGATGAAATTTTCGAATTGGTTATAGAACACTGCCGCGTACACGCGTAATACGCCATTGTCGAACTTACTTCCAAGTTCAAAGCTATCGCTGGTTTCCGCTTTCAACTCAAAGTTAGGCAATACAACAAAAGGTGTAATCGGCACGAACTCATGACTGATATAGCCGTAGGTTTTGTCGTATTCTGGCGCCCGATAACCGTGCTTATAACTGATATAACTATTTAACTCAGGGGTAAATTGATAGGCGAGCGAAAAACTCGGCGACAGCTCACTACTGCGATTATCTCGAAGGCCATCAAATTGGATCGCTGAACTATCGTCAGCCGTCAACTGATGCGCATCAAAACGCAGTCCAATCATGCTGGTCCATGCATTCAAGGAGATAGAGTCTTGTAGGTACATACCAAGAGAATAACTACGAGCAGGAGCAAAAGGAGTCGATGCAGTGGAAGTCGAACCATTCCAATCAGAACGGGCATCATGAGTAGGACGATCATGATACGCCGTTTCTGCGACGGCACCGTAGACAAGCACATGGCTGAGACTACCGCTGTACAGTTCTTTATTCAGATCAATGGACCATCCCAACAATTGGTCGTTAAACTCACGTTGATCCAACTCACGACGTAGTTCTCTAATCCCGTTATTGTTGCGGTCCATCAGGCGATTTGTATCTTCATCAAATTCGCTGACCCGATAATATAGCTTGGTCTCTAGGTCATCCATCCACGCCTTGGAGGCTTGGTACTCAGCACCTAGCCATGCGAGATAAGTGGTCGTAGTATCTTGCTCGGTATAATCAACAATGTCCCAAGCCCCATCGGCCTGCACCGATGCAGTGCCCTCGCGGGTATTCATTTGCTCACGGTAAATCTCAGCTTTCGCTTTCAACAACAACTGGTCGCTTACATCATGATGCACGCTATATTCAAAACTAACGCCTTCAAGATCTCGCTGATATAAGTCTTGTTGATAGTTTCGTGTTTCTTCACCGGTCCAATAAGCGCCCGAAATCAGACTACTGGTATCACCGACCCGAAAAGCCAAATTAGAAGCCACTCGATATTTATGACTAATCCCGCTATAAGTTGTTGCTATATCAGTATAAAAGTCCTCATCTCCTAAATAGTCTTCCGGACTGTAAGATTTAAGAATAACCACCCCTCCGATTGCACCGGAACCATAGCTGGTTGAGCTCGCCCCTTTTACCACTTGAATTTGTTTTAGCGTGGCGACATCGAAAGAATTTCGTCCAGCGCTGTCATTTAAGTCATCTGCCCCAAATCCATCTGATGTAGCAATACCATCTTTCACAATCGCAACTCGATTCCCCACCATGCCTCGGATAGCAATGTTCTGGGGCCGACCAGCGCCTCCCGTGACGCTAATCCCCGGCTCCTGATTTAGCACATCATATAATTCTGTCGCCCCCGCCTTACGCATATCATCATTGTTAATCACCGCCACGCTGCCAGCCGTTTTTGAAAGATCTTCTTCGTACTTGTTGGCAACCACAACGATGGTTTCTAAGGGGGCGATGTCAGATTCGGCGTGCACAAAGCCAGCAACAATTGCGCTTAACACAATCATGCTTAGTCGAGACGGTTTCATTTACAACTCCGTTTGCTCAGATGGTAGTAAGTAGTGGATCAAAAATGCGTAGTCCATGGCCTGCTGGGCCAACGCCTGGCGCCGGTCCATAGCATGTCCGCTTTGAAAGTCGGTTAATAATAAATAGGGGCCGCGGCCTTGGCTGCGCGCAGCTAACAAAGAAAGGTATTTAGCCCCCTCCCAATACGGTACTCGGCTGTCATGCCAGCCCACTCGCACCATCGTGGCAGGATAATCCAACGCCCCAACGTTATTCACCGGATCATAATCAGCCATAACCGCCAGTTCATTAGCCTGCCTGGGATTACCCCATTCATGATATTGCTGTGCCGTCAAAGGCTGTGAAGCGTCAGACATACTCGCCACCACATCCACAAAAGGCACATTGAGGCTTACCGCTGAAAAGTACTCAGGATGTTGATTAACTGCCGCCGCGATCAGCGTTCCGCCGGCACTGGATCCCATTGCTGCTATTTTCCGTTGTCCTTGTTTAAAACTCTGCAAAGTCTTAGCCGCCGCAACAAAGTCGGCGATACCAGCAGGTTTATTGACCCCTTTACCTGCGGAATGCCATGCCTCTCCGTAATAGCCACCGCCCCGTACGTGAGCAATCGCGTAAATAAAGCCTTTATCCAATAACGAGATGATTTGCGACATAAAATACGGCCGCATCGTAAAACCATAAGCACCATAGCCATATAACAAAACCGGTGATTGCCGATGTAGCATGCTGCTTTTGTAAGCCAGCGTAACTGGGACGCGCACCGAGCCCGACTGAATACTAATTTGCTCCGTTCGGTAGGCTGATTGCTGAAACCCCGGATAGGCATCTTCACTAATCAACGAACGTTGAGCATTACCAATATGAAGACGCTCCCACTTCGCGGGCTGAATCATTGACATACTTCGAATATGGACAATATTGCTGTTAAAATCACCGATGCGACTAATCCAACCAACGGCCCCCTCCGGAGCCATCGCTAAGTGCAGAGGCTCCGCTTTGTCATAGCCAATAATGACTAACTGATCCCGCCCCTGCTCGTGTTCGTGGATCAGGATGCCTGCGGCAAAGAGATAGAAATGCTTCAGTTCTGCTGACGATTTGGGGATATATACGACTTGCCATTGTGATGCACCTAAGGCACTTTGGTATAAACCAAAATTGCCGGTATGGTTGCTGTTAATATAGAGCTTGCCATGCACCACATTAGCGTAATACTCAATACCATTTTGGCGTGGCCGAATAGGCTCTAACAGCGCTCCTGTAACGAGGTTGAGTAGTCGCTGCTCCGACATCACCTCATTATTTAGCTGGATGACCGCATATTCCGGATCACTTGCCACATAGGCTGACAAGATCCACTGAGGATCGGACTCCATCAACTTTAGTTGAGACCGTCCAGTATCAAGAAAGTGCTCGTAGAGAGCCACTCCAGCAGGCTCTGTACTCAGGTGTTCAATCGTATATAAGCGACGACTATCGCGTCCCCATAACAAAGCGGTTTCACTCTTGGTTGCCACTTGCAGAGCCGTCGATTGAGCTAGATTAATCACAACGATACGGTAGTTTTCATCGCCCACGACGTCTTCAGCCAAGGCAAGGTGTTTTCCATCGGGGCTGAGTGACCAATTGGCTAAGCGATAATAATCATGTTTTGCAGCCCGCTGTTCGATATTCAATAATATGCTTTGAGACTGGCTGTTTCGCTTACGCCGAGCAATCACCCGCTCACCATTCAACCAAATTTGATTGAGTTCGTCATCACCTCGAATTAACCAAGGACTTTCAGCTTTAGCTGATGCAGCATTCTGCCACTGCGCGATCAAGGATTGCTGCAAAGGTTTTAAGGGGTTTAGCGTTAGTTGAGCGGAGCGATTTTGTTGTTCAAGGTAGGCTCTAACCGAAGCTTCATTATGAGGTTCAGCTTTTAACCAGGAAAAATCATCAGCAGCATAACTAGAGTGCTCCACTACGACACCGAGCAAAAGCAAAAATACAGACATCCATTTCATACAACAAAATCACGGCAAACCATAAATAGTGGCCGTATTCTGCACCCAAATACAAATGAGATCAATTATCATTTGTATTTGAGTGCAATTTATTGAACTTGTTTATTCACTGAAACTAAAATTTTCAGTGAACTCAAACCTCCGTGTATCCAAATTTTATTTCGGAAAAAGTTCACAAAAATCACTGTTCAAACCGTAAAATTCAATCCTCTAAATACCACATAAAGGTGATTATTCAGTTCGCTGTTATATGATTTTTATACCTATTTATCATGCAGATAGATAACAATCATCGCCATTCAATCATTCGTTTAGACAATTCAAATCAGCGCTAAAAACGAGTTTACCAATGTCCACATAACATTCACGTCTACTATTTCCGATCAACAAAACATTGCTGTTGGTGATGCTGCAGCGCCACTAACACTGCTTTGCGATCGATTAAACCAATTAACTTGCCAGCTTCCACCACCGGATAATTTTTGGGTTTGTTCTCCAGCATTTGCTTGGCCAGATCTAAAACACTTTCAGCAGGGCTCACGCTCAACACATCTCGATTCATGATGTCTTCGACCAACGCACTCTGCTCACAGTAGTAGCCTGCTTGCAGCATTTGCGCCACACAATCCTGCTCGGAAACCCAACCCAATAAATGATTTTGTTCATCTACCACTGGGGCACCGATTTGTTGTGACACAATCAGTTTTTCACTCACGTCACTAATGTTTTGTTTCAGCTTTAAACTCAAGAATTGAGTTTTCATATAATTTTTAATAGTTAGGTTTTGCATAAGACCTCCTTGTTTGGCCATTTAAATGACCGATTAGTTCTAACTATAGTTGGCAGGGAGGAGGCTGTGAAATGGCTAATACCTATTAGATTGATAGGTGCGAGGCAATTAAACGTTTGTCGTTCAAGGATATGAGAGCCGCGATCGAAACAAGTTTTTCGCGTAAAGAGCAGTCACACTGCGATAAACAAAGCAAACTAGCACCCTGCTGATAAAACAGCAGCGTGCTTTGGCTCCATCAAGTCACAGGTTTCTGGCCAAAAATGTTCTTGCGACCCAATTATCGGGCAATTTCAGCGAACACTTGATCGAGAGTCGACACGATGAAGTCTGCTTCTTGTTGGCTCAAAGTGAGCACCGGACACAAACACAGGGTATTATTAAAACTTGTGAAGCTACGGTTGGTGCGACCAATGATCAGACCTTTTGCCATGCACATCGCCGCAATTTTTACCGCCACGCTCTCGTCGACCGGAGTTTTCGAATCGCGATCACTGACCAGTTCAATACCCAGTAATAAACCCTTACCCCGCACATCGCCAATGATCCCATGTTTGCTCTGCAAGTGCTTGAGTTGAGCCAGCAAATAGTCGCCCATCACCTTACTGTTATGCACCAATTCTTCTTGCTCAAGAATGCGCATATTTTCTAATGCCGCGGCAGGGCCTGCGGTACAACCGGCAAAGGTACTAATATCGCGAAAATAAGCATCACGATCGCTGCTGTCGGCAATAAACTCATTGAAAACTTGTTCGGTAGTCACGGTGCAGGAAATTGCGGCATAACTCGAGGCAACCCCCTTCGCCAGAGTAACGATGTCAGGTTTGATGCCATAATGCTGATAACCAAACCACTCGCCAGTACGACCTAAACCGCAAACCACTTCATCAATGTGCAGTAATACATCATATTTTTTACAAATTTCCATGATGCTTGGCCAATAACCTTCAGGCGGAGTAATCACCCCACCACCAGCAGTAATCGGCTCTAAAATCACCGCGCCCACGGTATCCGGTCCCTCCCGCAGTATAACTTTTTCAAGCTCTTTGGCGGCCAACACCCCGTAGTCTTTCACCTCGCCAAACTGACTCCGATATTCACAGCAATGCGGAAATTCGACAAAACCAGGTACAAAGGGGCCATATTGCATGCGCCGCTCTTCCTGACCGGTGGCACTTAAGGTTGCAATGGTTGACCCATGGTAATCGCGTTCACGATAAAGGATCTTATGCTTCTTACCGCCATATTTTCGATGGGCTATCTGGCGCACGATCTTAAAGGCTTTTTCGTTAGCCTCAGAACCTGAACTGGCGTAATAAACGCGGCTCATACCGGGCATTTTAGCTAACAGTTTTTCGGCAAATTCAGCTGCTGGGATCGTGCCTGCGGTGCTGGCAAAAAAATTAAGTTGGGTGAGCTGTTGACTAATCGCCTCAGCGATGGAACTACGTCCATAACCTACGTTCACGCACCATACGCCCCCCGCAGAAGCATCTAAGTAGCTATTCCCTTTGGCGTCCCATACGCGCGAACCTTGCCCCTTCACCATGACCATTGGATCTTGAGTTGCTAACACGCTGTGCTGGCTAAGGTGATGCCAAACATGTTGACGATCTTGCTCGATGGCCGCGGCATTAACTAATGACATATCGCTACTCCCTGAGACGAATGACTGACATAAAACATGAACAGACCTTAACTCGGCAACACAGCAATGCTTAGGACCAGCAATTCGAATCCATGGAGCCAGACAAAAAGAACAAATTATTGGGAGCACACTGGCCTAACACTTAGTTTCATTGGCCCTATAGTAAGAACTTCAAAGCAGGCAAACTCAAGCTTTTGCTCTAGGGAGTGAGCATGGACAGTATTGGCTTAATGGTACCGGTGGTCATGCTGGCAGCCTTCGTTCGAGGCTTCACTGGGTTTGGTTTTGCTGCGATCGCCATCATTGGTATGAATCTGTTTTTTACCCCTCAGCAGAGTGTACCTGTGATTTTGTCGCTGGATTTATTGTGCAGTTTGAGCCTGTGGTCTCAGGCGCGACGACAGGCGGATTATTCGAGTTTAAAAAAACTAATGTTCGGCTCTTTACTGGGGATCCCGCTGGGCTTAGGTCTACTGATTTTACTGCCAGCAGAATTGCTCAAACTGTCAATTTGTGTATTCATTTTGCTATTTTCGTTATTCCTTGCCTGCAACATTCGCTTCCCCCACATGGATAAACCCTTAACTGCAGTCCTATTTGGTTTTCTATCCGGTGCAGGCACCGCCAGCGCTTCGGTCGGGGGACCAATGGTGGTGTGTTATATGCTGTCGAGTCCACTCAAACCACAAACACAACGCGCCACCATGATTTTGTTTTTTATCGTGAGCGAGCTGTTATCGGTGCTGGGCTTAATCGTGAGCGGAGTGTTTAATTGGCAGGTACTTAGCCACATAGGCATATTGCTATTACCGACCATGCTGGCCGTAAAGATCGGCCAAACGGCGTTTAATCGTTGGCCGCCACGCAGCTTTAAACATATCGCCCTACCGGTGATGGTGCTAGTCGCCTTACTCGGCATGGGTGCTTCAGTAGAGAAGATATATTAAGGCCGGAACGCGCCGTCGCTTAAGTGTCGCGAAACAAACGGCAACGGCTGCCCCCTCAATAGGGAGCAGCAACGTCTATTTAGCGCTTGCTTAAGGCTTGATCGATGTCTGCCGCACTATGGCGCTCGGCAAGGAATTCACCAGCTTCACCAGACGAACGATTCACAATACGTCCACGTTGAACGGCTTCACGAGCGGCGATGGTTTGCGCCCAAGCAACAACATGGGGATAAGAGCCTACATCTAAAAATTCAGCAGCATCATAAAGTTTGCCCAGTGCCAAGTTGCCGTACCAAGTCCAAATCGCGATATCTGCGATAGTGTATTCTTCACCCGCTATAAATTTATTGTGAGCCAAACGCTTATCCAGCACATCTAACTGACGTTTCGCTTCCATCGAGAAGCGATTGATCGGGTATTCAAACTTCTCTGGCGCATATGCATAAAAGTGTCCAAATCCACCACCTAGATACGGTGCGCTACCTTGCAGCCAGAATAACCAGTTTAAAACTTCCGCTTTAGCCGCTGGCTGTTTGGGCAGCAAGCAGCCAAATTTTTCGGCTAAATAAAGTAAGATGGCGCCCGATTCAAATACTGAAATGGGGGTCTCACCGGAGCGATCCACCAAGGCCGGGATCTTCGAATTAGGATTCACCTCGACAAAACCTGATGAGAACTGATCGCCCTCACCAATGTTAATCAAGTAAGCGTCATACTCAGCTTCCGTCACGCCCAGCGCCAATAGTTCTTCGAGCATAATGGTCACTTTTTGCCCATTTGGCGTTCCCATCGAATACAACTGCAAGGGATGCTCCCCTACCGGTAGGTCCTGTTGATGCCGGGCTCCCGAATCCGGTCGATTCACACTCGCCCACTTACCACCATTTTCATTGTCCATCGTCCAAACTGTTGGAGGGGTATACTGCTCTGCCATCGTGCTTCCTTCTAGTTTATTGTCTAGGATCATTATCGCCAGTTAAAACCTTCTCACTTCATTTTTCCAGCCGTTTTTGATTGGTTTAGTAATTAATTGAAATATATAACTTAAAATGGCGGTTAATCCGCCCTCAAAAATCTAAGCCTTCGCCTCTATATTTCGCTTAGTGCGCGGACAAAGCAAAGCTTGTGTGGCCTGTCTCAAGCATTCAACTTAGATATTTAGAATATATTCACTAAAGGTCTACAATCATTGTAAGTTATGTTTTCTATCAGAAGCGCCTATGAAAAACCTATTCTTCAGTCTGCTAATCAGCTTGCTAATGGCCTGCAGCAGCACAACCATTAAATCACCAAGCCTCGCCAAAGCAGAGCCCAAATGCCTCGGTAGTGTAGCGCTACCCGCAGATATGCAAGACCAATTCGAAGTGATTGATGATCAGCAACTGTTAAATCAAGCTTTAGGCAAGCCAAACCAAGGGAAACTGTGTCAGGGACAAGTTTATCGAAGTAAGCTTGCCACTCAAGTCACCGTTTATCGAGCATGGAACAGCACCAACCCCAATAGTTAATTTGGCCAATGGTGGGCGTTTCAGCAACCCTCTGGGGAAATCGCAAAATACCGCGCCGACTATGAGATCTGTTACCAATGGTCCCCGCTCGACAAATTGGTTCGCTGCACTTTAAAGCCGCAGACAAAAGTGGTGGTCGGTAACGGCCAAAGTGCCGAATGCTCGGCCTATTTAAGCTACCCAGTTTCCTCTGAGCAACAAATATATATCGACGATGCCGAGAACTCGTTGCTGGAATGCAATACACTTAATGGTGAATTTAACTGGAAATAATCGACAACCAAGCTCTTCCTGCAATACTTGCGATTTATTTGCCGAAAGAATCTTTCACTTTCAACAACAAAATTGCCGATGCGAGGGTGAAAGTGATGATATTAGCAATAATAATCGGTAAATCTTCGAGTAAAATGCCATAAACCAACCATAAGAAAACGCCTAATACGAACAGCGCATACATACCGAGCGATATCGAACTGGTATCTCTGGTCTTCCAAGTATGGATCACCTGTGGAATGAAAGCACAGGTAGTACAAAATGCAGCGAAATAGCCTAGAATTGTCGAGTCGATAGACATGACGATTTTTAACCTCTTCAATTTATTTTCAAGCTGCCCAGTATGCACCTTTTCTTTGAAAAACAAAGTACTAACTCACAAATGTGTCGTTAATATGAAACTGTAAAATTAACTTGAGTTCAGAATAAACACCGCAGCACAAACCGGATATAACTTTATTACGATGCAACGCCCAACGCCCATGGTCAAACTTCAAATACCCACTCAAGAACATTTAATCAAGCAACCGCCTTTCGCTCACAGCTCAATCGATATATCACGCCTAAAAAGCCTCTGGTTGGGGCTGATAATATTTGCCCTTATATTGGTCCCATATATAAAAAAGCCCGGCGAACCGGGCAAACAACATGTCAAAGCTAAATCTTTACGCTACATCAGTATTTAGTTATAACCCTTCCATGGGATCAATTTGCTTTCGAGGAAGCGCATCATCAGATCAAAACAATAGGCAATGATCCCAATCACCACGATGCCAGCAATCACCACGTCGGTCACTAAAAACTCAGATGCGTTCAGCACCATAAAGCCGATACCTCGCTCGGCGGCAACCATTTCTGCAGCCACCAGCGTCGTCCATCCAAAACCAATCGCGATCCGCATACCGGTCATAATATCTGGCAGAGCGCCTTTGGCGATCACTTGCGTCACCACCTGCCAGCGACTTGCCCCCATTGAATAAGCCACTTGAATTTGTTCGATTCGCACCGAACTCACCCCTGAACGAGCACTCAGAACGATTGGTGCCAACATCGCCAGAAAGATCAGCGTGACTTTACTCGCTTCATCAATCCCCAACCAAATGATCACCAGTGGTAAGTAAGCTAAAGGAGGCAGCGGTCGATAAAACTCAATCAAGGGATCAAACATGCCACGAATCACTCGACTACAGCCAATGGCCACCCCAAGTGGGATCCCAATCAAACTGGCTAACAAAAACGCGCCGAAGATCCGACTTAAGCTCGCCCCTAAATGCTCTGCCAGCGTAGCCCCTGCAAAGCCGTCAATTAACACATCCCATAAGCGCGCTAATACGTCGAAAGGGGAAGGTAAAAACATCGGTTTGATCATGCCTGCTTCGGTGACCAAGGCCCACAAGCTAAGACAGAATAAAGTAGAACACAGCGCGATGAGCTTACTGTCTCCAGCACCAGGGGTGCCAAAGTACTCACCACTCGGGACCGCTTTGCTGGCTCCGATTTGCTGTGTGGTATGTAGTACTTTTTGGGCCAGCGGGGTAAGCTGCTTCTGGTGAGCAGGCACCGCAATATAGTCCGCCGACGGGCGTTCCGACTCAGCTTGGTTCAGATGGCTGGCGTCAATGGTATTTGTGGTCATAATCTGCTCCTTAGGCAACGGCTGCTTCATCGCCATGAATAATCGCTAGTACCTGTTCTCGCATGGCAATAAAGGCGGCGCTCGATTTCACCTTGCGGGCATCCCGACAAGCTAAAAATTGTTGATTGAAATCGATTTTAAACTCATGGGTAATTCGCCCGGGACGAGGCGACATCACAATTAAACGCGTCGCCAACAGCAAGGCCTCATCTACGCTATGGGTAATAAAAAACATCATTTTGTTGGTTTCGCGCCATACGTCTAACAACAGTTCTTGCAAAGACTCTCGCGTTAAGGCGTCCAAGGCACCTAAGGGCTCATCGAGTAACAGCATTTCTGGGTTATTGGTCAGCGCTCGGGCGATCCCCACCCGTTGCTGCATCCCGCCGGAAAGCTGATAAACCTTGTGCTGATGAAAATCTTCCAGGCCCACCAATTTTAAATAGCTGGCAGCGCGCTCGCGGCGCTGTTGTTTGTCTACACCTTGCAGTTTTAAGCCAAACTCGGTGTTTTCAATCACATTCAACCACGGCAACAGTGCGTGTTTTTGAAAAACCACACCGCGGTCAGCCCCAGGCCCGACAATTTCATCCCCAATATCCAAACCACAGGCCACCCTGGGATAGCCCTCTATCACACTGTCTCCCAGCGTTAAGTAGCCCTTTGTCGGCGAAATAAAACCAGCGATCAAATTGAGTAAGGTGGTTTTGCCGCACCCCGATGCACCCAGCGCAACCACAAAATCACCTTGCTCAATGTTTAAGTTCACCTCAGATAAGGCGGTAACCGGATCACCGCCTTGGGCTGCAGGATAGACTACCGATACATCGTGAATTTCCAGCGTATTCATTTTAAGTCTCCTGTATCACTCACCTGTTCGGCTTACATTTTTGCGGCAGCAGCGGCAAATGAGGGATTCACAAACTTGCTATAGTCTGGCATGAGGTCATTAATTTTCTTTTGCTCTTTCAAAAACTCAGAAGTTGATTTGAGCGACTTACTGGCACCACCCTCGGCACCACAACCTAACCAACTGCAAGAAAGCTGGGTTTTCATGTCTGGAAACTCGTATAGGTCTAATACTTCGGCCACCGTGTTCACATCGCCACCACTGATTTTAGCGATCGATTGTGCGATTGGGTTGGAGGCATCAAAGCTGGTTTTATGCTCTCGATAATCGGCATCTAAATCTGCAACAACCTTAATCATTTTGCTGACAAAATCAGGGTTTTCCGCGGCGAACTCTTTATTTGCCACGAGGCCGTCGAAGGTCGGTTTTCCCCAAGCGCTTAAAGTTGCAGAAGTAATCAACACCTTACCGCTTTGTTTAATTTTTCCCAGAGCTGGATCCCAAATAAAGGCACCATCAATATCACCTCGCTGCCAAGCTGCGGCAATCGAGTTGGGTTGCATATTAATCAGCCGAACATCTTTTTCGCTTAAGCCAAATTGCTCTAGAGCAAACAAGGCATGGAAGTGAGTCGTAGATACAAATGGCACTGCAATCCGTTTACCTTTTAGATCTGAAGGTGCATTAATTCCCGATCCATCGCGAACCACTAAGGCTTCCGCATCTGCGATATTTTCTAAAATCCAAATCAGTTCTATATCAACGCCTCGGCTCACGGCACTGGCGATGGGGCTGGAGCCCGCGGATGCAATATCCAAAGCACCCGAAGCCATTGCCGTCATTGCTTTCGCGCCCGAGTCAAAGCGACGCCATTTGATGGTATAGCCAGTCTCTTTTTCCACCAATTTTTCGTTAATCGCGTGTTTCCATGGATTAAACATCCCCTGATAACCAATGGTGACGTCTTTAGCGCTTGCCGTCGATGCCAGCATCAAAGTGGCCAAAGCCGCTATCGCCGTTTTTATCTTTAGCTGTTTCATTGTTAACTCCTTGTTGAACCTGACACGATGCGTGTTGTTTTAAGTTACTGCCTGTAAAAAACCAGCTATAGGGCCAATTTTTTTCAATTGCAGGTCCAAGAAATCACAAACGATAATCCGTCAATTTGGCCAATAAATTGCAGACAATCACCTGTAAAGCGCAGAGAACGATAATATCTCTAGCGAGTTTCATAGGATGTATGGCATGAATGACTTGATGATGAACATTGAACTTCGCCCAGGTAGAAGTTTACAACAGCAAATCAGAGAGCGATTAGTCGAGCTAATTCAACATGACTACTTTGGCGCCAAGGCGCTTCCTTCAAGCCGTAAGCTCGCTCAGCTACTCAAGGTATCGCGCAACACCGTAGTCTTGGTGTACGAGAGCATGGTGGATGAAGGTTACTTAATCGCACATGAGCGGAGCGGCTTTTATGTCAACCCCGAATTAGCGCAACAACCCGCTCTCAAATTGGTGCAATCTCGCCCAGCATTGGACCAGACTCAGGTAAATTGGCAACAAAGGCTACGCAGCACCCCTGCATCTTTTAGCACCTTAAATAAAGATAAAAATTGGCTACGCTACCCCTATCCCTTCATTTATGGACAAATAGAACCAAGCCACTTTCCAATCTATCAATGGCGTGAATGTTCGCGGATCGCGCAAAACCGTAATTGCGTACAAGACTGGGTCGAAGATTACATCGACGTCGACGATAAAGAATTAGTCACCCAAATACGCCAACAGATTTTATCCAAGCGTGGCATTACCGCCAGCAACGAAGAAGTTCTGATCACCCTTGGCACTCAAAACTCACTGTACCTGCTCGCCTCATTATTAGTCACAGAGGACGTTAAGGTAGGGGTCGAGAACCCAGGGTATGCCGATCAACGACATATTTTTAATCAGTGTGGTTCGCGCCCCATCCCATTAACTCTCGATGAACAAGGCCTGCAATTAGGTCCACAACTAAGTCAGTGTGACTATGTCTGTATTACGCCCAGCCATCAATACCCAACAACAGTCACCATGCCCATTGAACGACGCAAGGCGCTTTTAGCACAGGCCAATGCGGACGATTTTGTACTAATTGAAGATGATTATGAGAGTGAAGTAAACTTTAAGGCACAACCTCTACCAGCGCTCAAAAGTATCGACCAACATGGTCGTGTCATCTACATCGGTAGCCTATCTAAATCACTCTCTCCGGGCTTACGGCTTGGCTACCTTGTTGCCAATAAACAACTGGTCGCAGAATTGCGTGCACTGCGCCGGCTGATGTACCGCCACCCGCCCGCCAATAACCAGCGCACCGCCGCGCTATTTATTGGTCAAGGTTATTACGATAGTCATGTGCGCCGGATGCGCCATGTTTATGAACAGAAATGGCAATTTATGTATCAGGGCTTACAACAGCACCTGGGTCAATGCGAACTGCACGCCACCCCAGGAAGTTTCTGCTTTTGGTTGGCATTACCAAGCAATGTCGCAAGTACAGAACTGGTCATCGAAGCAGCAAAACAGGGGATTTTAGTGGAATCTGGCGATAGCCTATTTGCCGAAGAGCATGCGCCCAAAAATTATATTCGTTTAGGATTTTCAGCAATTGAAAACAGCAAAATTGAAACTGGCCTGGCGCAACTCGGCAATGTGCTCAAGCAATTACAGCACAGCAAGCTCGCCAAGCACGCCTAGCCAAGCAAGGGTGCTTACAAAGATTATCCAAAATTCACGTCTCTTTGCTGAGCACCCTCCAACTATCTTTAAAGCACCTTTTGTGATTCGGCATTATAGCTGGACAGGTGCTCGTTTTAACAACATCAGGCGTGGGAGCAACAGTCCCGCAATCACAATTAAAATACCTAGTAATTGAAGCTGAGTGACCGCCTGCCCCATCAGGAACGAAGTGAAAACAGCAAATATCGGAACCAGGTTGAAAAACAGCGAGGCATTCGATGCACCGAGATGACGAACCCCATTCAGCCACAGCAAGTACCCGGCAACAGTGCCAAAAACACCAATATATACTAGATCCAGAACACTCAGCAAAGAGCCTTCAAGCACTTCAGTGAGCGGATGAACATTGGGAGTAAGCAAGCACATCAGACCAATCACAGAAGCACCACTCAGCATCCCAAGCAAGGTATATGGAATAACCGGCATCCAACGGCTGATCCCTTGGCTACAGTAGGTATACAGGCTCCAAGCCAGCATCCCCAAAAATATCAGTTTATCGCCATGGTTAATTTTCATTGATACGAGCGTTTCAAGATGCCCATTGGTGACCACCAACAAGACTCCCGATAAGCTAACCAACAAGCTAAGGCATTGCGCAAAAGATGGTAATTTACGTAACACAATACAAGCAATCAGCGAGGTCATTAATGGGCTTAAAGCCATAATCAGTGAGCCATTGGCTGCATTGGTATAAGTTAGTCCAGTAAATAAACCTAAGTTAAGCCCACCCACACCGATTACACTGACCGTAACCACCCATAGCCACTGGTTTAAAGATAGACTCAGTTTCTGCATGTCAGCCCACAGCAAATAAATAAGTAAACACCCTGCTGCAATTACAAATCGCCAAAAAACCAAGGTTAAAGCATGCACTTCATTTAATGCATGTTTACCAATAGGAAAGCAACTCCCCCAAAAAAAGGTACAGAAAACAAGCAACACAACTGCTTTGGTAGTGGAAGAAAAAGTCATGGTCACTCCTAGCGACTTGTCAAAACATGAAGCATAGTGTATTGATTTTATTATCTGGATAAAGAAGCAAAACTAAGACGGTAAATTCCATTTATGAAACCTACTTATTCTCTTGACGATTTACGTTGTTTTTGTGCCGTAGCTCAACTTGGCAGCTTCAAACAAGCCGCAAACCACTTAGGGATGCCCCTATCAACCTTAAGCCGAAGAATTAGCCAATTGGAACAAAATCTCCAATTAAGACTATTGAATAGGGATGCACATCGTGTCTCCTTAACTCATACTGGCGAGCAGTATTTTCAGCGTTCAAGTTCTTTATTTGAGGAACTGAATGATATCGATGAAGATCTACATCAAGAAAAGCATCAACCTAAAGGCAAAATTAGAATCACCGCACCCGTCAATGCTGGCGCACAGTTTTTACAAACAATCTTCTATGATTTCTTATTGCAATACCCTGATATCAAATTAGATTTAAGTTTTTCAAATGCCTTAACGGATATTGAAGCGGCAGCGGTAGACGTGGCTTTTCGGGTCGGTAATCCGGCCCTTGAACATTGGATCATCCGCCCCCTAAAACAGATACACTTTATCTTATGCTGTCATCCAGAGCACCCAAGCTACAACATCACCCAGCCCCAGCAACTATGCGCCCATTCAACGGTGATCTGCCGTCCTATGATTCCTTGGCAACTCGTTCACAAGGCCAGTGGAGAAGAGTTTAATCACCATCCGATTCAATCAGTGCGCCTAGAGGTGAATGAAATATTGCTAATGACAAATGCCGTGAAAGCTGGATTAGGTATTGGTTATATTCCAGATTATTTTGCTTTGCCGATGATTGAACGAGGAGAAATAAAGCAAGTGCTCCCAGAATGGCGCAGCCAAGCCCGTACCCTATCAATGTTATATCGTGACCGAAATAACTTACCACTCCGGGTGAGACTACTCGTAGATTTTGTGTTGCAGCATTTTGATAAGCCCAAGATATCCGAAGCATAAAGTAAAAATGCACGCGAGCCCCTGCAGCCAAATAGTCTACTTCGGTAATGTTTAACCTAAGGGAATCGCCCCCTCTGCCAATCTGGATTCAAAACGCCATAGCCCTGGGCTTAACGTCGCACCATTGCCCCACCGAATCCTGGGATGTAAATGTGTAACGCGAAGCGCCCTTGGCAGTGCGAAAGTACGACATCTTCAAGCTTTTTCTCACTCACGATGCGGTCAGTGCCTTGGTCCCTTCGGTTCAACCTTTTGGCTCTATAACGAGCAGAACTAACTTCGTTAAGCTGAGTTTCATCAAATAAGCCCTTTAGCGAGACGAGGGCGACCCTCTGCAGCTCAGCATGAAAACAAGGAATTAACTATGAACAACTGCGTCTTCATTACCGGTGCAACTTCGGGCTTTGGTCTGGCCTGCGCCAAGTTATTTGCTCAGCATGGCTGGCCGCTGATCCTCACCGGACGACGCCTGGAGCGCTTAGCCCAGCTAGCCGATGACTTGGGCTCGCAATGCCCGGTTCACTACGCCAGCCTGGATGTACGCGACAGCCAGCAAGTGGCCGATTTAGTCGCCGACTTACCAGAAAACTTCAAGCAAGTAAGTGTGCTGATCAACAATGCAGGTTTAGCTCTGGGCACCGACCCAAGCCAACAGGCCAAATTGAGCGACTGGCACACCATGATCGATACCAATGTCACCGGGCTGGTGAATGTGACTCACGCCTTACTGCCAAGCTTAAGCCAGCAACCAGTCGCCTCAGTGATTAACTTGGCCTCGATTGCTGCTAACTGGCCCTATCCCGGCAGCCATGTTTACGGCGCGTCGAAGGCTTTTGTGGCGCAGTTTTCGCGGAATTTACGCTGCGATTTAGTGGGCACCGGCGTGCGAGTCACCAGCCTCGAGCCGGGTCTGTCGGAAAGTGAATTCAGCTTGGTACGATTTGCTGGCGACCAGCAAAAATATGACCAGCTGTATGGCAACAGCAATGCCTTACAGCCGCAAGATATCGCCAACATCATTTATTGGATCGTCAGCCAACCCGCCCATATCAACATTAACAGCTTAGAAGTGATGCCTTGCTCGCAGGCCTGGAACAACTTTAATGTGGTGAAACAAAGCGAGTCCTAAGGCTCTACTTACACCGAGCTAATCTTCTGCTTGCTCGGGAACGTCTCGTACGTACCGGGCAGGTACGCCAGCCACCACCGTTCTGGCTGCAACATCTTTATTTACCAGCGCCCCGGCGGCGATCACGGCATCGTCGCCAATGTTCACCCCCGGTAAAATATTCGCTCCCATGCCTACCCATACCCGGTCTCCAATGATGACTGGCAAAGCACGCTCTAATCCCGCTAAGCGTTGTTGGCTATTTAAAGGATGTGTCGCCGTAGAGATATGTACTGCTGGGGCAAACATCACGTCATCACCGATGGTTACCGGAGCGCCATCGAGGATCACACAACCATGATTCGCGTAGAAATTCTTTCCGGTAGTAATGTTATAACCATAATCACAAAAAAATGTGGGCTCAATCCATGGGTCAAGGCTGTTTGGCAGCAGTTCTGCCAGCACTTCCGACCGCAGGTCTTCTTCTGGATGCAGTAGATTTAACTCGTAACATAAAGACTTCGCCTCGTGTCGCTCCTCAACCAATTCGCCATCAAAGGCCAAATACAGCTTACCAGCTAACATCTTTTCTTTTTCGGTCATGGCATATCCTTAAATACAATACAGATATGTCTCACATTAGCATGTTTATCAGCGATGCCCAAAACCCTCACTGATTGCCCCAGCAGCCACCCCTCCCACTAAAAAATGAATTAATACCAAGAAAAATCGACTTAATTTTATGCTGTAAATGCAATATAAATAACCAGTAAAAAACAACAAATTGGAATATAGAACTGATGGATCACACTTAATTAGCAAATCAAACTACAATTCGTTTATTTATCCAACAGCCAGCGGAACTTTGCGGAAGAAAAGCAAGCTTGAATCATATTTTATCCTGTGATACTTGTAGCCTATTGTTCGAGGAAAATTATTAAATATGTCTTTTTCAGTTGCTCTAGTCATTAGCGTCGTCCTTGTGGTGATTATTTTATCACCGCGCGGGGATGCGCTGTTGTAACTGAAATAAGCAAACAACACCAAACCCCCGCGCTGCAAAGCTCGGGGGTTTTTTGTTAACGGCGGAAAGGAAATGGGAATGAATGGTGCTCAACAAATTGTAGCGGCTCTAAAAGAACAGGGCGTAGAACAAGTCTTTGGTTATCCGGGGGGCGCAATTATGCCGCTCTACGATGCGCTCTACGACGGAGGCATTAAACATATGCTGACCCGCCATGAGCAGGGCGCAGCAATGGCGGCGGTGGGCTACGCCAGAGCGGGCGCTAACCGCGGCATCAAAGTCGGGGTATGTATAGCCACCTCTGGCCCCGGCGCAACCAACCTGGTCACCGGCCTTGCCGAAGCTCAGCTCGATTCAATTCCGCTGGTGGCCATTACTGGACAGGTTGCCCAGCCAGTGATCGGCACCGACGCCTTTCAAGAGGTCGACGTTTTAGGCATGTCCCTGGCCGTGACCAAACATAGCTTCATGGTTACCGACATCAGCGAGCTCAAACGCACCATTGAACAAGCTTTTGTCATCGCCACCAGTGGTCGCCCGGGTCCGGTGTTAATCGATGTGCCTAAAGACATTCAGTTAGCCGAAATTGAAGAGAGCCTGCCCTACCTCGCCCCAGCCCTGCAGACCAATCCTCCAGAAACGGATGCACTCAAGCAGGCGAAACGCCTACTCAGTCAAGCCAAGCAGCCCATCGTCTATGTCGGCGGCGGCGTCGGCATGGCGAACGCGGTTAGCGAATTACGCGCGTTTTTAGATTACACTCAGATCCCGAGTGTCAGCACCCTCAAAGGCATTGGAGCCATCACCGAGCAGCAAGCTTGTTACCTCGGCATGTTAGGCATGCACGGCACCAAAGCCGCCAACCTCAGCGTTCAGGAATGCGATGTCTTATTAGTCATTGGGGCTCGCTTCGACGATCGGGTCACTGGTAAACTCGATGAATTTGCCCCTCACGCCAAAGTGATCCACCTCGATATTGATGCTAGTGAGTTTGGTAAACGCCGAGAACCCGATGTAGCCTTAAGCAGCGACTTAAAACTCACATTGCCGGCACTGCACTGCTTGTGTGATATTCAGCCATGGCGCGAGCTGGTCACCCAACGTAAACATGATTTTGCCTGGCGCTATGACCATCCGGGCGAGCATATCTTCGCGCCCAGCATGCTGCATCAACTCAGCCAAATGATCGACCAAGACACCGTGGTTGCCTGCGATGTGGGTCAGCACCAGATGTGGGTCGCCCAGCACATGCAATTTAACGGCCCCGAAAACCACCTGTCTAGCGCCGGTTTGGGGACCATGGGCTTTGGCCTGCCAGCAGCCATTGGCGCTCAGTTTGCCCGCCCCAACGATACCGTAATTAATGTCTCCGGTGATGGTTCGTTCATGATGAACGTACAAGAGCTGACCACCATTAAACGTGCTCAGTTACCGGTCAAGATGCTGCTTATCGACAACAATCGTTTGGGTATGGTACGCCAGTGGCAAAACTTGTTTTTTAATGGTCGCTTCAGTGAAACCATCCTCGATGACAACCCTGATTTTGTAAAATTGGCTTCCGCCTTCGATATTCCCGGTGAAACCATTTGCAATAAAATAGAGATCCCAGCTGCCTTAGATAGAATGCTCAACAGTCAAGGGCCCTACCTACTGCACGTTTTAATCGATGCCGAAGAGAATGTATGGCCGCTAGTACCACCTGGGGTCGCCAACGACAAAATGATGGAGGAATGCTAATGGAACATGCACTCACAATCGAAACCCGTAACCAAGCCGATGTACTGGAACGTGTATTACGGGTGACACGTCACCGCGGTTTTTTAGTACAATCGATGAATATTGAACTCAACGCGAAAATTTACTCAATTGAACTCACAGTAAGCAGTGAGCGTCCGGTCGCTCAGCTGTATAATCAATTGATTAAATTATTCGACGTTGAGCAAGTCACCATACAACAATTACAGGTGATGCCCGCTGCCAAAGTGGTCATGGCCTAAACCCAAATATGCAAACGCAAACCAGATTAACGGAGTAAACAGCAATGCCTAAACTGCGAAGTGCCACCACAACCGAAGGCCGTAACATGGCCGGAGCCCGTGCCCTATGGCGTGCAACGGGAACCAAAGAAGAAGATTTCGGTAAGCCGATTATCGCAGTGGTGAATTCATTCACCCAGTTTGTCCCGGGTCACGTTCACCTAAAAGATCTTGGTCAAATGGTGGCTGGCGCAATTGAAGAAGCAGGCGGCGTTGCCAAAGAGTTTAATACCATCGCGGTGGATGACGGCATCGCCATGGGCCACGGCGGCATGTTATACAGCTTACCCTCTCGCGATCTGATTGCTGACTCGGTTGAATACATGGTGAATGCGCATTGCGCCGATGCCATGGTCTGTATTTCTAACTGTGACAAAATCACACCGGGGATGTTAATGGCCGCAATGCGGATCAACATTCCGGTGATTTTTGTCTCGGGCGGACCAATGGAAGCCGGTAAAACCAAACTGAGCGACCAAATCATTAAACTCGATTTGGTGGACGCCATGGTGATGGGCGCCGACAAAAATGTTTCCGATAGTGACAGCGAAGCAGTGGAACGCAGCGCCTGCCCTACCTGTGGTTCTTGTTCTGGCATGTTCACCGCAAACTCGATGAACTGCCTGGCGGAAGCACTCGGTTTAGCCCAGCCGGGCAACGGCTCAATGCTTGCCACCCACGCCGATCGCAAGCAACTGTTCTTAAATGCCGGTAAACGCATCGTCGATTTGTGCACTCGCTACTACCAACAAGATGATGCCAGCGTATTACCCCGTTCTATTGCAACCTTCGAGTCCTTCGAAAATGCCATGACCCTTGACGTAGCCATGGGTGGCTCCACCAATACCGTGTTGCACCTGCTCGCGATTGCTCAGGAAGCTGGCGTGGATTACACCATGCAGCATATGGACGAATTGTCCCGTAAAGTGCCTCAACTGTGTAAAGTTGCCCCCTCAACCAATAAATACCATATGGAAGATGTACACCGCGCCGGTGGCATTATGGGCATCCTCGGTGAACTGGATCGCGCCGGTCTCATTCACCGTGAGGTGCCCAACATCATGGGCGAAACCCTCGCTGAAACGCTGGCTAAATGGGATGTAATGCAAACTCAGGATCAGGCCGTGAAAGATTTTTATCGCGCGGGTCCTGCAGGTATTCGCACCACCCAAGCCTTTAGCCAGGATTGCCGCTGGGATGAACTCGATACCGACCGTGCCGAAGGCTGTATTCGTAGCTTGGAGAATGCCTTCAGCCTGGAAGGAGGCCTGGCAGTCTTAAAAGGAAACGTTGCTCTGGACGGCTGTATTGTGAAAACTGCTGGCGTCGATGACGACAACTTGGTATTCCGCGGCCCGGCTTGTATTTTTGAAAGCCAGGATGATGCAGTTGCCGGGATCTTGGATGGTACGGTCAAAGCGGGTGACGTGGTGTTAATTCGCTACGAAGGCCCAAAAGGTGGCCCCGGCATGCAAGAAATGCTTTACCCAACCTCTTACCTTAAATCCATGGGCTTAGGTAAAAAATGTGCCCTGCTAACCGACGGTCGCTTCTCTGGTGGTACCTCGGGTCTGTCAATTGGCCACATTTCGCCAGAAGCCGCCAGTGGTGGCGTGGTTGGTTTAGTTGAACAGGGTGATATCATCGATATCAACATTCCTGAGCGCAGCATTGTACTGGAAGTGAGCGAAGAGCAATTGGCCACACGCCGCGCCGCAATGCAAGCCAAAGGCAGTGACGCCTGGCGCCCAGTGGGACGGGAGCGTGAAGTGAGCACTTCACTGAAGATGTACGCTCACTTCGCCACCAGCGCCGACAAGGGTGCTGTACGCGATAAGAGCAAACTCGGCTAAGCCCTTTCTCGATATCATATTCAGCCCGGTTCGCCGGGCTAATTTAATGCAAGTTGTAGGTTACACCATGTCTCAAACCTTACCCAGTGCCAACGATTACCTTCGCCGGATCTTACTCTCCCCAGTTTATGAAATCGCTCAGGTAACGCCCTTACAAGAACTCCCCAAATTATCCAAGCGACTGGGCAACCAAATTCTGTTGAAACGCGAAGACCGCCAATCGGTGCACTCTTTTAAGTTACGCGGCGCCTACAATAAAATCGCCCAATTAAGCGAGGCTCAGCGCCAGCGCGGGGTGATTGCCGCCTCGGCCGGTAACCATGCTCAGGGCGTAGCAATGTCGGCGCAACGGCTCAATATTAATGCGATCATCGTGATGCCCACCACCACCCCAGAAATCAAAATAGACTCGGTGCGCGCCATGGGTGCCGATGTACGTTTGATCGGGGACAGTTTCGACGAAGCCAGCCTCTACAGTAAACAGCTCGCCGCGGAACGCGGCTATACCCTGATCCCGCCCTTCGATGATGTGGATGTAATCGCCGGACAAGGCACCATTGGCAAAGAGCTACTGGAACAAGACATGCACCTCAACGCGATATTTGTGCCGGTAGGCGGCGGCGGCATCGCCGCAGGGGTGGCGGTATATATCAAACAGCTGATGCCACAGATCAAGATTATTGGGGTAGAAGCGCAAGACTCGGCCTGTTTAAGCGCCGCACTGGCCGCAGGCAAACCGACCCCGCTGGAACGCGTGGGACTATTTGCCGATGGGGTCGCGGTCAAGCTGATTGGCACAGAAACCTTCCGGCTCTGCCAGCGCTATCTGGATGAAGTGATCACCGTCAATTCCGATGAAATTTGTGCGGCAGTCAAAGACATCTTTGAAGATACCCGGGCCATTTCAGAACCTTCCGGCGCACTGGCGCTGGCGGGTTTAAAAGCCTATGCCCAGCAACACAATTTACAAGGCCAGCGCTTGGCGGCGATTTTATCTGGGGCAAACGTTAATTTTCATAACCTGCGTTATGTCTCGGAGCGCACCGAGCTGGGTGAGAAAAAAGAAGCGGTAATGGCGGTGAATATTCCCGAACGCCAGGGCGCTTACCTCGAGTTTGTGGAACACCTCGGGGGCCGAGCCATTACCGAATTTAACTACCGCTATGCCAATGAGCAACAAGCCAGCATTTTTGTTGGTATTCGGGTTAGTAATAGCGAACAGGAATTGCCGGCACTGCTCGATAGCCTGAGTGCCAGCGGCTATGCGGTGACCAATCTCAGCGACGATGAACTTGCTAAACAGCATGTGCGTTATATGGTGGGAGGCAAACCCGGCAAGGTATTAAACGAGCGGCTATTTAGCTTTGAGTTTCCCGAACAACCCGGTGCCTTGCTCAAGTTTTTACAAACGCTGGGCAACCATTGGAACATTACCCTGTTCCACTACCGTAATCACGGCTCCGCTTACGGACGGGTATTGGCCGGCTTCGAATTACAAGACCGCGATACCGCAGCCTTTACCCAGCATCTGGCACAACTCGGTTTTGACTACAAAGATGAAACCGACAATGCCGCCTATCAATTCTTTTTAGCGCAAAACTAGAGGTTAGAGTCGTGAGCCACTGCCTTAGCACAGTGGCCTGGCAAAGCGCTCACCCTGCAAGCGACTTTGAGCGCGGAATTTGTTGAGTAATGCAGTGAATATTACCGCCGCCCAACACTATTTCGCGGGCCTCGACGCCAATCAGCTGATGTTCAGGGAAGGCCTGTTGCAATACATCCCGAGCCTGCTGATCGGTGCGTTCATCCAACAGCGGAAAGATCACCTGACCATTACTAATCAGAAAGTTTGCATAAGACGCCCCCAAGCGCTCTCCCGCCTGACGTTTCATCCCGGCACTTGGCTCGATCCCTTCAGCTTCTTGCTCACTCATATAAAGGGGACCGGGCATCGGCAGCTGATGTACCTTAATCGCTCGTCCCTTGGCATCGCTTTGGCTGCTTAAAACCTGATAGGCCTTCTTGCTGATGGCATATTGCGGGTCACTGGGGTCATCACAGCAGGTAAGCACCACTTCTCCCGGCTTAACCACATGCATAATGTTATCCACATGGCCATTCGTCTCATCGTCATATAAACCTTGTGGCAGCCAAATCACCTTGTCAATCCCAAGATAATTCTGTAAGTGAGTTTCGATTTGTCGCTTAGACAATCCCGGATTACGGCTGGGATGAAGTAGGCACTCTTCGGTCGTATATAAGGTGCCCTCGCCATCACTGTGGATCGAACCACCTTCCAAAATAAAAGGTGCGCAATAGATATCATCCTCAGTGAGGTTCAACATTTTCTCAGCCACAGCATTGTCGAGATCCCAAGGGAAGTACAGCCCATCGACTAAGCCGCCCCAAGCATTAAATTGCCAACTCACTCCGCGACGCTGCTGCGCTTGATTGAGTAAATAGGTTGCCCCCATGTCACGCATCCAGCAATCGTTATAAGACATTTCAACCACTTTAATCTGCGCTGGTAGTTGCATTCTCGCATTGGCATATTGGGCGTGATTCACCAACATCACCACTGGCGTTCGCCGGGCGATAGCGCTGGCCACCGCAACAAAAGCTTGCTGCGCATACTTTGCGCCCATCCGCCAATTGTCTGGTCGCATCGGCCATGACATCCACACCTCACTATGTGGCTGGTGTTCACCGGGCATGCTAAAACCATCTTCCGCTGGCAGCGTTTTTCGCTGTTGACTCATATATAGCTCCCTCATTGCTTGGCTTGCCATCTCCCCACAGATTGACCAACAGCCAATCAAGGGAGCATCACCATTTAAAATTATTTGTTTAAGCGACCATCAAGGGTAAGTAGATGTGGATACTGCTCGGGACGACGATCTCTAAACAAGCCCCAGGCGCTGCGCTGAAATGCAATAGCATCCAGATCAAACTGATGCACCAACACCGTTTCAGTTTCACGATCGGCCTTAACGACAATTTCGCCAGTCTCGTCGGCAATAAACGAAGAGCCATAGAAAGTCAGTGCTAAATCGCGTGATGTCGCTTGCTCGCGACCAATTCGATTCGATGCAATCACCGGAACTTGGTTGGCCGCAGCGTGGCCCTGCATCACCCGTTGCCAATGGCTTTGCGAATCCATCTCTGGTTGGCTGGGTTCACTGCCAATTGCGGTAGGAAATAAGAGCAGTTCAGCCCCTTGCAGCGCTAAACTTCTCGCGGTTTCTGGAAACCACTGATCCCAGCAAATCCCCACCCCGATTTTTGCGTAGCGAGTGTGCCAGACCTTAAAGCCTGTATCTCCCGGGCTAAAATAGTACTTTTCCAAATATCCATCACTGTCTGGAATATGGGTTTTGCGATAAATACCAAGCAAACTGCCGTCGGCATCGATCATGGCCACCGAGTTAAAACGCACGTTGCCGGCGCTTTCAAACCAACTAAAAGGCAATACCACCTGTAACTCTTTAGCGAGCGCGGTTAAACGCTGAAAGGCCAGATTATCTTCAAGCTCGGAGGCCAGACCCAAATGTGATTCTTGGATCTCGATACAAAAATAAGGGGTTTCAAACAGCTCTTGTAACAAGATAATTTGTGCGCCCTGCGCGGCGGCCTGGCGAACTAAACGCTCGGCTTTATCCATATTATCGTTCACTTGCCAGGAACAAGACATTTGTGTTGCGGCGACGCTTACCTTTCTCATCAACTATCCAACCTCAGTGCTTAAAACAGAGACACATTGTCTACTTGATTTGGTTATAATAAAAATGCATTTTTTTCATTTCTATATGAGAGAGTTCGATAACGATGGATATCGACATTAATCAACTTCGCCTATTGGTGGTACTACACCGAGAACGCAACTTATCCAAAGCCGCCCAGAAACTGTATATGAGCCAATCGGCCGCCAGTCACGTGCTGGCAAAATTACGCAAGCGCTTTAACAACCCACTGTTTATTAAAACCCAAAGCGGCATGGAGCCCACCCCACTCGCCTTATCACTGATGCCCAATATCCAAAAAGGCTTGAGGGCGATTGATACGGCCTTCGATCAAATGAAGCCATTTGATCCGCAACGGGATGCCAAAACTTTTTATATCAGCGCCATTGATTACTTCGAATTTTTTGCGCTACCACGACTCACTCAAATGCTGGAGAGCAATGCACCGAACATCCGGATCGCGATTGATATTCTTTCGGAAAACACCCAGATGGAACGCATTGAGCAGGGCCGTATCGATCTCATCTTAGGCGTCGACGAGCTGCAAGATATGCCGCGTTATTATCGCCGTTATCCCTGGCTGAGCGACCCCTATGTTGGCTTGGTGGCGCAGCAGAGTCGCTTCCCCGAACAGTTCAATCTAAAGACTTTTGTGCAAACACCTCAGGTTCACCTGCCCTTAATCAATTCCGGTGCCGATCCCATCGACCGTTGGTTACTCAAACAACATCAGGCTCGTCAGATTGCCACCACCATCCAAAGTTACGCCGCCGGCGCCAAGGTGATTGCCAACACCCATTACCTAATGTGTGTGCCGTTGCAAATCGCCCAGGAGCTTGCCACAATGCTGCCAGTTCGAATCGTGCAACTGCCCGCCGACCTACCCAATTTATCGCTGAGCATCTTCACTCACCAACTGTATGACAGCCAAGACAGCCTGCAATGGTTAATCAAACAAATCCAAAAGTGCGCCGAATAACAGGACTCATCCCCTAGTTTTTCCATCGCTTAAGGCATAAAAAGCGGTCATTGCAAACTGTGTTCATGGCATTCCTTGTTGCCACCAGCCATCGCATCCTTCGTTTATGACTCGATTATCAAGTTGTGTTCTATCGTGCTGAAATTGCTAAAAAGGAGTGATATGGTGTTAAACAATCAATGGGAGAAAGGGGTGAGATTATCTTGTTCTAACAAGGTTAATTTTCCTTATGAGAAGTTGTTAGCATATAAGTAAACGAAACTTGCTTCATAAATAGAGAATTTAATATGTGGGATCAAATATACGATACAGAAGAATATGTTTATGGGAAATTGCCGAATGACTTTCTTAAAAGTCATTACGATGCAATCCCCAAAGGAAAAGTGTTATTACTTGCTGAAGGTGAAGGAAGAAATGCAGTTTTTCTTGCCAAATTAGGATATTCGGTAACAGCGGTAGACATATCTAGTGTAGCCATTAAAAAATTGGAAAGGCTGGCTAAAGAAAATAACGTAGTGATTGAAACTATTTGTGCCGATTTAGCAACATTTGATCTTGGAGAAAGTAAATGGGACGGTATTGTCTCTATATACTGTCACCTACCACCAACACTCAGGCAAAATTTATATAGGAAAATTGAATTAGCAATTAAACCTTCTGGTGTTTTTTTACTAGAGGGTTATAGACCTGAGCAGCTAGCATATAAAACGGGTGGTCCTCCAGTAGCTTCAATGATGATTTCAAAAGAAACGTTAATAAAAGAATTACCCAACTTTTCATTTAACCACCTTGAAGCACTCGATCGAGTGGTAAATGAGGGGATTAATCACCATGGGATTGGGGCTGTAATTCAAGCCATTGGCTCACTAAAATAGCCCTATATTCGGGGCAAGAATAGGGTGTAGTAGCTCAGAGCTGAGCTGAGCTGAGCTGACAGTTTCCCAATTTCTAGGGTGTTTTGGCAGCTTAGATTTGAGCTAAATCCTTTTCCGCCCAAATCGATTTACTCGTCCAAATATTTTTTGCCGTTATTATTAAGCACCCACCTGAGTGACGCAGCCAATGCTCGCTGAAGCGATTCGACACATCAGTAATGAAGAATCTATTTCTGCAATATTCTGATAGTAAGCATATTAAAATATGATCTTTTATTTGGGCCCATTAAATTTGTAGGGTTTATCTGTATTGCATTAGGCAATGGCGTATTCGCGTCGCTGAGCTAATATGGACATGCCTCGAAGTAATTTATAATATTCACTTTTAATCATTCCCAAAGTCACTCTTATACTTAATTAATCGAATATGTATACATGGCCTTTATCAGGTTGACGTATATTTTATTTACTCTATTTTTAATAGTATTCCAGCAATCCAATTATTTAATAACACCAATTATCCACGCCCTTGAAAATAATGATAAATCGATCGGTTAAATATTTCAGTGCACTAAAAAAGGGCCGCACGCACCAATAAGATCAAATAATTGCATAAAACATAATCATTTAGGATGCTATTTATTCTGTTTTGATCCTAATGTCTTGTATGGCACAGAAGATGCCTTTAAAGCTTGTCAATTTCATTTTAAGGAGTAATGAACATGAGGAAGCAAGCACTTGGCATAGCGATAGCTGCAATTCTATTTGGAGGAAATGTTTATGCCGTCGAAAATGTAGAAAACTACACCGTGACAGAAATCATTAATGACATCAAACATAAAAAAGTTACTGCTGTTGAATTAGTACAAGCATACATGGCTCGAATCGACAAAATTGAAAGCTCCAAGAAAGGCTTTAATGCTATTCTCACACAAAACCCCGATGTGATTGAAGAAGCAAAGGCGCTAGATAAACTCAACGATAAATCGAGTCTTTCACTTGCTGGAGTCCCAATTTTTGTTAAAGACAATATTAATACATCTAACATGCCAACCAGTCATGGTAATGAAGCATTAAAAGAGTATCAGCCTGCCCATAACGCTGTGGCGGTTGATAGGCTTATCAAAGCAGGTGCATTGATAATGGGTAAAACAAATATGGCTGAATTTGCTATGTTTTGGGATACCTTATCGAGTGCGGGCGGAAGAACATATAATCCTCAAGATCGTACAAAAAATATTAATGGTTCAAGCGGTGGTTCTGCTGCTTCTGTTGTTGCCGGTTATGCACCAGTGGCTCTTGGTACTGAGTCGTGTGGGTCGATTACAGATGTAGCATCATTCACCTCGCTCGTTGGATATCGCCCATCTCCCGGTATAGTTCCTACCACAGGAATGGACTATAACACTCTTGGCGATACCATAGGCCCGCTAGCAAAAAACGTAATTGATGCTGCAACTGTTGTTGATGTTATGGCTGGTGAAGATCAAAAAGATGCCCTAACTCACGGTCATGCGTTGACAGAGACTTTGGTACATAGTCTAAACGATAATAAATCTTTGAAAGGGAAAGTACTCGGCTATGTTGTTGCTCCTTTCGGTGGATGGACAGCAGAGATAGCTATCACACCCGAGATCTCTGCGACAATGCAGAAAGCACTTGATGAACTTCGCGCTCAAGGCGCTATTATACAAGCTATTCATATTTCATCTGATTGGTGGACAGAATACGGTTCCGGTTCTTACTGGGATGCCACCGGCAAAGAAGATTATTTCGTAAGAACCGAAGCTAAAATACCAAAAGGACTTAAAGAGCAAACAGAACCTTTTGACGTATTGAACTACGGTGACCTTATTGCGAAAAGCCCGAAAATGAATGCGATTACTAAAGACTGGTTAAGCTACAGTGATAACAAACCGCTTGATCCTAAAACCTTTAATGAAGCTGTCGAGAGTCGAGTGAAGTTTTCGAAAGGTGTTGATAAAATTTACAAAGAATATGGTCTAGATGCGCTTATTTACCCTACCGTCTCTTTACCACCTGCTGAAGTTGAAGATCCAGAAACTTTGATTGACCCTAATCAGCTAGGTACTCATTGTGGTTGGGCGAACTTTACCGGAAGACCCGTGATAAGTGTACCAGCCGGATTTTCAAATAATTTCCCTGTTGGCTTAAGCTTCCTTGGTAAGCGTTTCAAGGATGGGAAACTTTTAGGTATGGCGGCTGCGTTTGAAGAATCAACTACGCATCAAAAATTACCAGTCTTATAAATTTATGTTTAAGTTATGATTAATAAACCCGATAGTTTATAGATGAAAAAATATCCCCAATTCATAATCAAAGTTGGGGCTATATAAATAAGACGCAGTGTTCACATTGCTACGTCGCGATGACAAAACTTAAGTCTGCTTTTTAGCTGGCTTAAGTCGCCTAATCGATAAATGAGCTAATACGTTTAAGATAACTAGACCGCCAGCCAAACGCCAATAGCATCAAAGATATAAGCACCCACCCGAGTAGCCGCGCCGATGCTCACTTCAGCCATTCGTATTTAGAAGAAATAACGTGACTAACCTCAGATCGGTTTAAACCATCGCCATCAACCCTGTTTTTTCAGTGCTCGTGATGTTTAGCGATGGTTTTTCTGGTTTCAGACTGTATGCGATTAGTCCTCCAAGTAAGTTCAACATAAATCCATGCAGGCTCCGATGGCGGGAATGCTCTATCTGAGAGATGTTTTTCAGTTGGTCATTAATGGTTTCGATAATGAACCTTTTTGACAGCATCGCTCTATCCCAAGCGGCAAGTACTTTCGGTTTCATGTTCTTACGGTGGGTCGTAATCAGGGTGATTCCGTCCTCTTTTAAATCTTCGGTAAGTGCTTTACTGATATAGCCTTTGTCAGCATACAGCTTGTCGAAAAGGCCTTTGGATAGTTCCCGAACAGGCTTTCTATCATCGGTATTTGCAGGTGTAAGTTTGGCTGCAACGATATCGCCGAGATGGTTGGTAATGATGTGAAGCTTAAATCCATAGAACCAGCCCATTGTACCTTTACCTCTTGCCGCAGTTCCTTTGAAAACCTTATGCCTTGGAATGCGTAAATTGTGGCAGACCTTAATACTCGTAGAGTCAATAAACTCAATGCCTGTCGGCTCTCCTTTAACATGAGTAAAAAAGGAGCTCAATGGCACGAGCACAGAAGACATTACTTCAAGAAACCGTGTGTAACTGAGTCGTGTGGGAAAATCACTCTTGTAGTGACGGCGTACGATTCCAAGGTAAAAGTTTTTGAAATCACGCTGATGAGACATATGGAAAGCGATAATTATTGTCATGATTTCGCTTTCGGACATTCGACCTTTGCGGTTGCGCTTACGTTCGCCGCTTTCAAGCTGAAGTTTTTGCCACTGAGGTAGAAAAGCCTTACAAAAGTCATCGACATGACAAAATAAGTCCACTAATTTATGCATAGCTGGTTCCTTTGCGATGGTTCTCTCTTGGTCGAAAGATCTGATCGCAGAACCAGCTTTTAGTTCCCTTCTTTTTATCCCGAGTTCAGGTTGACTAAGCTAAATGCGTTGCAAAACCATGTGGAAAATACGTATTAGTCGCTTAATACCATTGCTTTCGCATCCTCTCCAGCAACAATCCACATCGGACTTTTGTCATCGGTGGCAGCTTGCCAGATTGCTTCAGCGACATCTTGTGAACGGGTCACTTTTGCTTGTTTTGGCCTATTCAAAAACATTTTATTGGCTAAATCCAGGTAGGGTTCTGGGAAAGCATTTTCCATGCGAGCTTTTGCATTCGCGCCAAACCGTGTAGCGGGAGCCTGGCCTGGTATCACCAAGTTCATTCGAATATTAAAGGGCTCTAATTCAATAGCTAAGGACTCAGTAAAAGCATTTATCGCCGCTTTACTCGCTGTATAAACCGAAAGTAAAGGCAACGCTTTTAGCGTGACAGCGGAAGAAACATTAATAATCACACCCGATTTCTGTTGCCGAAACTGAGGCAAGAAGGCCTTAACCATATTGATATAGCCAAGTGTATTGGTTGTAAACAGAGTTTGAATCACTTCATCTGAGGTGCCTTCCAACGCTGCAAGCATACCGACACCCGCATTGTTAACAAGTACATCAATATAATCTACCGAATACACTAAACTTTTGATGCTCTCCATGTTAGTAACGTCCAGCGGCAATATGCTTAGTTGCCCAGACTCTGGCAAACTGTTGTCTGCAGGGTTACGCATGGTAGCGATAACTTTCCAACCTTTTGCAAGAAAGTATTTTGCAGTTTCAAGGCCAAAGCCAGATGATGCCCCTGTGATTAAGATCGTTTTCATAAAGATTCCTCAGGTGATGAATCTGTTAACTTTATAGGCTGGCGATGGCATGATACATAACGTAAAGTACACAATTCATTATCTATGGTATTTATGATGGACCCTCTCTCCAATATCGTGTCACTTTTGCAACCCCGGGCGAGCTTTTCTAAAGTGGTGCAGGCGGCAGGGTTATGGCGAATTAGGCGTGAAGATGTTAGCGACCCGTTTTACTGTGTGGTCCTAGATGGAAGCTGTGAGTTCTCACCTGATGGCGAAGCACCGATTAACTTAGTCGCTGGAGATTTTGTTCTCATTCCAGAATCGAATAGTTTTACTTTTAGCAGTCTCGATTCTCCCCCGCACAATGAAAAACACTCGGTACCAGTCGAAATTTCTCCCAACGTGTATTGGGTTGGAGAACAAGACAGTTCATTAAATGCACATGTATTAGTGGGGCATTGTAAGTTTGCTACGCGCGACTCAACAATTCTACTCGCACTTCTGCCAAAACTTGTCCATATTCGTAAAGCAGCAAGACTAACGGCACTGGTTGAGCTAGTTATAGAGGAATCTCGAGCACAGCGCCCAGGCAGAGAATATGTGTTGGCTCGTTTATTAGAAGTCCTTTTAATTGAAACATTTCGAACCAAGATGGATACGCCGAATGTTCCCGGTTTATTAGTTGGATTGGCCGATGAGCGACTAGCCGTCGCGATCCGAAAAATACACCAAGATGTGAGCCAATCATGGACCGTTGCTCAGCTAGCAAAAGAAGCCGCATTGTCTCGTTCGGTTTTTTTCAAACGGTTTCACAATGCGGTAGGATTTACACCAATGGAATACGTTATTGCATGGCGAATGGCTATTGCCAAAGGTCTGTTGCGGAGTCATTCTCACACGATGGCAGATATTGCGGAACGAATAGGCTACAAATCTGCCAGTGCTTTTAGTTCCGCTTTTAGCAAGCACACGGGACTGTCCCCATCGAAATTTGCGGCTCATAGTCTTGCTTAGCTTCGATACCGAAAGCCCAAGCGCCACTGTTCTAAGTTTCCGGCCCCTTCTTTAAGTGAATGACCGTTAGAGCTGGCTCAGCGCTTTTATACTGGCCATTAACGCGATAGTTTGGCGATCTATGTCTTTGCGAGTCATGTTTTTTCCGCTGATAATCATGCGCCAATACAGCGCAGCTGGCAGCATGTCTAATACCATTTCCCTGTCGATGCTTTCGGTGATTTCACCACGGGTAATGGCCCTGTCTAATAACTGATGACCCAATTGCCGACGAAAGTCGGATAACCCTTCAATCAATGGGGCTAGCTCACCAGAGCGCAGCCGCTCGGCGTATAGATCTGGCAAGATTCTTCGTACTAAGCGATGACGTAAACTGCGACGGAACATCAGCAAATAGGCGTGTACATCAGCTTCCAAAGAGCCGTGATCTTTTACATCGGTCAGCGCAACGGTAGCGGTTTTAATGGCCTCAGAAGCGAAGGCAAACTTCGATGGCCAGCGCCTATAAATCGCCGCTTTACCTGCACCGATACGCTTTGCTACTTTTTCAAGACTAGTGCCGGTGTAGCCATTCAGAGCCCATTCTTCAAATAAGGAAACAAACAAAGCTTCGGTTAAGTCTGTTCGCATTACGGCAGCGCCAGAAGGCTTTCGTTTATTGTTTTTATGGGTATCACTTTTTTCGTCGATACGCTTGCGTTCCATTCTTAAATCGCTCATAATTTTGGTTGATACGATAGCGTTTCAACCAAAAAAGGTAAAGTAATATGGCGAATAGTAGCGACGGTTTTTCGAGTTTGTCAGCTCTTTTAAGAGAAGGCTTGGGGGAGGCGTTAGCGCCAAACGCCGAAACACTGCTTGATATGCTGAGCGAAGATATTTTATTTGAGTTTCCTTACGCTCTGCCTGACGGTATCCACAGTGTTGAAGGAAAGACGGCATTTACGGCTTATCTACAAAAAGTAGCGGGGCTATTAACTGTTGAATCCATGTCGCTGCATCGTTCTATTCTGTCGACCGATGGTCAAAATGCCGTATTGGAATTCTCTTGTAAAGGACATGCTGATAATGAAAATGCTCGTTATGACCAAGATTATGTGTCGGTGATTGACCTTAAAGATGGTCTCATTAGTCGATACCGAGATTATTGGAACCCGCTGGTTGTGATGAATGCTTTTGGGGGCGCTGCACAAATAAATAAAATGCTAAGCGGAGGTGGCCATGGCAACTAATGTATTGGTATTAGGCGGTAAAGGAAAAACAGGCCGTTATGTCGTCGAAAAACTGACTAATCTTGGTGTATCGCATCGCATCGCGACTCGTTCTCCTCAACAGCCGAATGAGGTGGCATTTGACTGGATGCAAGCTGAGTTGGCAACGGCCGCCTTCAAAGACACTCGAGCGCTTTACATTGTTGCGCCAACCAACTCCAGTGAGCATGGCACCTTGATGCTGCCTATTCTGGAGCAAGCCATTGTGCAGGGCGTGCAACGGTTTGTATTACTGAGTGCGTCGTCTTTACAAGCTGGAGGACCAATGATGGGCGAGGTTCATGCCTGGTTGATTAAGCATGCGCCAGAATGGGCAGTGTTGCGACCAACTTGGTTTATGCAGAATTTTTCTGAGCAACAGCATTTGCCAACCATTTGTGATGAACAGGCGATTTATTCGGCCACGGGCATGGGACGAGTGGGCTTTATCGATGCACAAGACATTGCCGAAGTGGCCGTAGCGGCATTGGTTGCGGAAACCGCATGGAACAACGATTTTATTCTAACAGGGCCCGACGCCATGACCTATGGTGATGTCGCGAATACCTTGAATGAGGCGCTTGATTATCCCGTGTCCCATATTAATTTGACGAGCGCTCAACTGGTAGAGCGCTTTCAACAACAAGGCATGGATCAAAACTACGCCCAAATAATGGCGAGTATGGATGCGGCTATTGCACGAGGTTCGGAAGATAAAGTAACAGATAATGTCGAGACGCTGACCGGGCGAAAACCAACTTGCTTTGCGGATTTTGTAGCGCGTGAAATCCAGCGCTGGCAGTCGCTTGCAGTAAAGAGTGACGGTTAGGGATCTTTCATCGCGCTCTTACTATAGGGGTATGTTTTAAAAGGATTATCCTTTACCAGAGTCTGTCACGAGCCCTGCCGGCCAGTCCCTTAGTATCGGAGGAATTTCGTCTTATTTGTGGAAGAGGAAGCCTTTCTGGTTTAAGCATTCAAATAAAAAACTGTCCGAGCCCCTTCTATTAGCGGGATTGCCCTGAGTGTCATGTCATAGTTATTCTAAAGCTTTTTTATTTCACATTTTCCACAATGTAGTGGTTCAACTCTTCATAAGAACTGAACTTGCCTAAATCGATGAGTTCGTTTCCAATGAAGATTGAAGGTGTAGCTCGAAGACCTAGTTCTCTAAATTGCTCCATGTTTGTTTCAACTTCCAAGAACTCCACTTGAACACCATGTTTGCTTGCAAATTCAGTCAGATTGCTCTGCTTGGCATCCGCCAACATTGACGAGCATCGCTAGAACCAAGATTAATTTTTTCATTTGAACCTCATTAACAAAAGAAACCGAAGTCTCTGGTAAGCCCCTAGTTTCGAGACACTTAACAGTTTCTCATTATATTATTTTTCGAACTGCTGAGTGACGAAGCGTTATTGCCTAAATAAGAATGCACCTCTCTGGGTGAATGCTTTGTTGTATGATTTCCAGTTAGCTATGTTGCTTTTTGCTTTACCCATAATGTGACCGGATGATTTCTGAACTTCATCCAGCTAACACGAAAGTATCTAAGCAATTTAAAAAGATGATGAATTACCACTTCTTTAATCGTCGTCGGCCCAGTTATATTTACTCTCGTCTACACCATTCTTGGCTTCGTTAATCCGTTCGCGGCGACGCAGCTCTTCTTCTCGAGCCGAGTCAATTTCTTGCATAATTGCGGCAAGGTCGGCCACCGTATCCTCTTGGGTAAACTGGCCAGTCAACTCGGTTTCAGCAGCTAATTCACCTTTTTCAAAAAGTGCCCAGATTTCTTTCGCGTACTCGGTCTTTAATAGCTCTGGCGCATATTGACCATAATAATCACGCATATTGTTGATATCCCGCGCCAGCATCCACTCTGCATTATTATTGGCGGCGGCATCCACCGCTTGAGGGAGATCGATAATCACCGGACCATACTGATCCACCAGCACATTAAACTCCGACAAATCACCATGGATCAAACCCACACATAACATGCGCACCACATAGCGCATCATCATTTCGTGATCTTCTACGGCTTGCTCCGCCGACATCATCACATCATTCAAACGCGGCGCAACATAGCCCTCGTCATCGGTCACCAACTCCATCAGCAATACCCCGTCAAAGCAGCCATAGGGTTCAGGCACCCGAACGTCCGCCGCAGCAAGCTTGTAAAGCGCATCCACTTCGGCGCTTTGCCAGACTTTTTCTTGCTGCTCACGACCAAATCCTGAGCCTTTTTCCATCGCCCGGGCACGTCGACTATTGCGCACCTTACGTCCTTCACGATAAGCGACCGCTTGCTTAAAGCTGCGTTGGCTGGCTTCTTTATAAACTTTGGCACAGCGGATCTCATTCCCACAGCGTACTACGTACACAGAGGCCTCTTTGCCGCTCATTAACTGACTTTGCACTTCGTCGACCAGACCATCATCAACTAAAGGCTGTATTCGTTTGGGTATTTTCATAGCGCCCTTATACCTTAGTTCGTCGAAGGATGGAATATCCATACCGTTTTACGCTAGTAAATAATCGACTCAGCGCGGGTTGCTCAACCAGTGGCGGTGTTGTGCGGGTGAAATAAAGCTCCAAGCCACAAAACGACTAATTTTATTACCTTGACCCATCTTGATGGTCTTCACTTGCGCCGGCTTTAATCGTTCTAACGTTTGATAAATGCCTTTTAGGTTGGACTCTTTAGAGACTAGGCTGGTAAACCACAAGCATTGCTCTGCAAAAAGTTGGCTCTCTACCAGCATGTTTTGAATAAATTTCAGCTCCCCGCCATCACACCAAAGCTCGTTACTTTGACCACCAAAATTCAAACTTTGTTGATATTTACCACGCGCCTTCAGGTTGCTTTGCTTACGCTGGCTACCACTGCGAGCCTCTGCCGCCGAACGATGAAAAGGCGGGTTACATAAGGTCAAAGCAAAACGCTCATCGGCTTGAATCATCCCCTTAAAAATAGCAGCAGGTTGGCGCTGCAAACGTAATTCTATTTGCGACACTAAATGCGGGTTTGCATCCACAATCAACCGCGCCGATTGCAATGAGGCGGCTTCGATATCACTCCCCACAAACGACCAGCCATATTCCGCACTACCTACCAAGGGGTAAACACAATTCGCCCCCACGCCAACATCTAAACAGCGCACACCGGCACCTCGCGGAATATCTCCCCCCTGACTCTGCCCGAGCAGATCAGCAAGATAATGGATATAATCAACGCGTCCGGGAATTGGCGGACAAAGGTTGTGCTTGGGAATTTGCCAGCCCTCAATATGGTAGAAATGCTTTAACAAGGCCTTGTTTAAACAGCGTACCGCTTGAGGATTAAAGAAATCGATGGACAGATCTTGGTAGGCATTTCGCGCAACAAAGGCCTTGAGCTCTGGGCAAGTTTTAATTAATGCGACAAAATCATAACGCTGGCGGTGTTGATTGCGCGGATGAAGCTGGCTTTTCACCCTTGGATGAGCTTTCTTGTTATCTCGCATCAAGCAAATCGGCCTTATCTATGTATCAAGCTCAGCATTATAAAGACAAGCAAGCTCGAAGGCTTGCCTTTCAGGCTAATAAACGCCGCAATATGTGCTCGCTGACAAGCCAGCACATGTCGAAGCCATTCATATTTGTAAAGATTTGAGAGTGACTCGCAACGCGTGGCGATTTCACTCCAATTTGAATTTTCTACAGTACAATGGTTTAGTTTGATGTTATAGCGTGGTCACACCTTAATTGGGCGTTATGCCTCAGGAGCAAGGAGAAATGATGAAACTTCTGGATTTTGATAGTCAGCTTAAGGTCCGTTTAGCTGAAATACAGAATCCGCGTCCGTTTGTATGCACTGGCAATCCACTGGAGTGTAAGGTGTTTATAGTAGGGTTTAATGCAGCCACAGAGATGAAGGCCCAGTTCTGGAATTTTTGGAGTAAGGATTATGGGTTTGATAAAAAGGCCAGGTTCGATACTTACGTTAAGGAACGTGCAGAAAAACCTTTGAAGGAAGGTAAGACTAGGCGTCTGAAGGTTAGTCGGACTAGGAGCTGTATTGAGCTTATAACGGGTGCGCTACTTCCTGAACAGACTTTAGAAACAAACTTATATATCACAGCGACGACTCGAGCTAATGAGTTGAAAAAAGAGTCAATGGATCCATCTACGTTTAGTTTTCTACTTTCAACAATTAAGCCTAAGTATCTGCTAGTTCACGGAAAGGAAGTGAAGACTTATTTTGAAAATCTAACGCAAAGTACTCTAGAGCAAAATCGTCCGAATAAAGTGATCATACACGGCGTACAATCAATAGTTTACCCAGTAAGTCATTTATCGAGGGGATGGTCAAATGAACGCTGTAAAGCTTTGGGTGCAGAACTAAAAGATTTAATCGACACGTCAGAAGAGGCATAATCGGGCAGCGAGAGTTCACGAGCCTCTAGCCCCACGATACCCTGCATACGGTTCCGCACTAGGCGTCTCACTTCGAGTAGCAAAACTTAATCCATCCATCTCGAAGCACATTGAGATGCTAGGTAAGCATTCGATAATGCGCCTGTCATTCGCGAGCCCTTAGCGTTTAATAACAAAACGCTAAACTTCCTATAGGTAACTTTCAGCTCGTTGACGCCCATGCTGGGCGTACACAGCGCATCAAAATAGCCGCCTAACCGTTAGTAACGTTTTACGGTGGCTGGCTTTATTCATTGCGCATATATCTAAATTTATATGCGGATTATTTTTTGGATTGAACAATCAAAACTACGCCAGCTATAAGTAACAGCGCACCAACAATAGTGCTTATATTGTGCTTTGATGGCAAAGAAGTATAGAAGCTATCGGCGATGATGCCGAATATTAATTGACTGCCAACTAATACTGCTATTGTTGTTGCCACACCGACATGTTTGTAGCCAAAGATGCTTGAAAATACGAAAAATGAGCCTAAAACCCCAGGAAGTAAAGACATTGGGCTGATATGCCGTACTGCTTCATAAATACCTGCCATTCCATTTTTTATACACAGAATAATCAGCAATATAAATAGACCACTGATTGAATTCAGTAATAACGTAATGGTTACTGTAGATACCTTATCAGTAATTCTAACCATAATGATATTTTGAATCACCAAAGAGATACCTGCTGCGATCAAGATAAATAAAGTGGTATAAGATTGCATGGAGCATCTCCTATGTAATAGTTACTCTCTATTTTTCAGTTGGTGATGTTGGGGTATCTAATACGAGTTGATAAAAAACTAAATTCAGCCAACGGCCAAACTTGAATCCGACTTCAGGTAGAGTTCCTACATGCTGAAACCCATGTTTTTTATGTAAAGCGATACTGCCGAGGTTATCAGCATCTATACCGCCAATGATGGCGTGATAATTATTTTCTTTTGCTGATTTGATGAGCAATTCAAGTAGAATTCGGCCTAGGCCATTACCGCGGAAATCCTTATGAACATAAATAGAATGTTCAATCGAGTATTTATAAGCAGGCCGCATTCTAAAAGAACCGTAGCTAGCAAATGCCATCAATTCACCATTTAGAGATTCCAATCCAAAGACTGGATATGCACCGTTTATTTTGGTTTCAAACCATCCAATCATACTTTCCATTGAGAGTTTTTCGTACTCGTACAAAGCTGTAGATGTTTCAATAGCATCATTAAATATATCTAGGATGCTTCGTGCATGCTTTTCATATGTACAGGTTATAACCTTATATTCCATCATTTGTTCTCCTTGAAAGCGGGAGGCTGGTAAGTGTAATTAAATACCTGGCTTCTGTGTTATTAGGGTTGAAGTATGTGGTGTGTTCCTTTTGTTGAAATGCTAAACAATCGCCTTCTTTGAGATGCCATGTTGAATCATCATCATATATTTCAATCTCGCCCGAGATCACCCATACCTGCTGATGTATTTCGATATGTCTGAGCATGTTTTCGAAAGTAACGCTTTGCTTTGGAGGAAAAATAATTTCGGTTAATTCAACTGGTGAAGAGGAATTTTTCGGCGTAAGTTGACGGCGAATGTAACCAGACTCTGGATCTCGCCAGGTTTTTTGCGTCTCCAAATTAGACACCGATAGAGAGTCATTGCTGGCCTTTTCTGAGTCATCAGAAAACAGTTCTGGAAGAGAGATCCCCAAGGCATCAGCCAATTTGTTTAGTACCGTTGCGGTTGGACTTGATTGACCACGTTCAATCAACGAAATCATTGATCGACTAATGCCACTTCGCTCCGCTAAGGAGTCTAGCGTTAAGTTTTGTCTCTTACGTAACCTTTTGAGTTTGGTTGAGATTAGAGAGTCTACGCTCACGAATTCCACCTTATTAAAAATAAAATCTATTAAACTAGAAAAAATAAAGCTTATCAATAAAAAATCTCAAAAACTAATAATATATTGAAATTCACAGAACTATTTTGGTGGTATATTGGAATTTATATGAAGAAAGAAAGTGCGCCTACAGCTCAAGAATTTCTGAAAATACGGGAATAAATTGGGTGGGCGACTCCTTCAGAAAAAGTCATTTTCAATAGTATTAATAACTCATTATTTTGGGCAATCATTTATAGTTCAGGTGAACTCATAACTACAGGTCGTGTTGTTGATGATGGAGAAATGTACTTTATATTCAGGATGTTACCGTACAACCAGAATACCGGAGACAAGGCCTTGGATCTGAAATAATGAGCCTCATAGAAAAATACTTGAATTTAGCATGTGAGTCGGGGCAACAATAGGTTTGCTGTCAGCAAAAGGTAAAGAAGAGTCCTATGCAAAATATGGTTATTCAGTAAAGAATGGTAACCGACTTGGTTTGGGAATGTGCAAATTTGTGTAATCAAAATTCTAACAATACGAGCCAGCAAAAGGATGATGTTATGAAAGTAGTATCACTATCAAAAGATGAAGGACATAATTTCTCCAAGAAAACATATGAATCATTATGCTTTCTTAAAGGGATGGGAATAGAAGGGGATGCTCATTGCGGCAAGACTGTTAAACATAGGTCGCGTGTCAAAGCTGACCCATCACAACCAAACCTTCGTCAAGTTCACTTGCTCCATTCTGAACTTTTTGTAGAACTAAGAGATAAAGGTTTTGAAATTGAAGCTGGTACCATTGGTGAAAATGTTCTAACCGAAGGCCTAGAACTCCTTTCTCTCCCAACGAACACAGTACTCAAGCTAGGTGAAAATGTTGTTCTTCGAGTCACTGGTTTAAGAAACCCTTGTGCACAACTCGATAACTATCAAAAAGGATTAACTAAAGCAGTTTTGGATAAAGATGCTGAGGGAAACTTGATAAGGAAAGCCGGCATTATGGCTACGGTGATAAAAGGTGGGATAGTCAAACTTGAAGACCAAATTACTGTTGAACTCCCAGAACCACCGCACTTGCCTCTGAAAAGAGTTTAGTGCTAACAAGTATAGGCGCTCTAAAGGGAATGTTTAATGAGCAATTTTGAACAAATTATTACTAAAGCTAAAGCGACTGACAATTATTCCCTTGAAGCATGGGAATCACGAGGGTTAAACATTTCAGTTCCTGAAGTCGTTAAGCTATTAAATGAAACTACTATCTGTTTCCTTGATAAGTTGAAATCAGTTGGCATTTTAGTTGAAGATGCAGAGCAAAGGTTTTCGGATGTAAACGATCTGGTAGATGATTTACCTTGGGATGACTTAGATACTGAAGAGAAAGAGTTCTTAGCTGATGTACTTGTTCCCTGTATCGAGAGTCTTGGCCTAGATGCATGGTCAATGTTTTAAAAAGGACTCATCGGGTAGCCGGTAACCTCAAGCCCCCGTATGCGGCCCCGCACAGGGCGTTTCCTGAAAGTGTTTAAGATACAACGGTCGATTAGCCCCTTTGTACCCCAGTGATGGCTTCTGTTTTGGCGCCACCGTTCCTAAGTCCGGTCGGATATAAAACGAGTGAGTTAAACGTTCGCTGGTTAAGCAGACCTCCCCACTCTTTGTTTATAAGAAGTAGAACATGCACTTTCTCTTTTCTCGCACACTGCTGCATCATTTACGGTGACCGTTAGATAGCTTGGCTTCGTTGTCTTGTGCCAACTCGCCTCCTGCCTATGCCGCATAAGATGTTTTTCATTAGCTCGCCCTCTCTTTAGATAAAAAACCTTTGGCTTTCTTCAGGCATTCCCTCACGGTAATGCCCTTGCCATTCGCGAGTTCTTAGCGTTTAATAATCAAAGTGTTATTAACACGCTAACCTTCCTGCAGAGGACTTTCACCTCATTAGTTTATGCCCATGCGGGGCGTACACAAATCAAGCAAGTGGGACGCCGAAAAGCGGCGCCCTTCTTGAAGCATTATGTTTTCGAAGGAGTTCAACATGTATCAACTAAGAATTTACAAAGTTAATCCTGAAAAGCGTGAGGCGTTTCACGATAGATTTAAGAATCATGCTATGCGTATTATGAAAAAATATAAATTTAATATTGTTGGCATGTGGGAAGTAGGTGCTGAATCCGAGATGGAGTTCGTCTATATTCTTGATTGGTCGAATACTGAAACTATGGAACGTCAATGGAAAGCATTTCTAGCAGATCAAGAGTGGATAGATATTAAGAAAAAGATGGATCTTGATATAGGAGAACCAGTTCTTCAGGCAACAGGTCGAGTTCTGAAAGCTATTGATTATTCACCTCTATCTACAATACAAGTCCCGTAATTTTTTGGCTCGATGATAGTTTTTAAGCATACATAATCGGGTAGCCGGAGGTATCTAGGAAAAATTAGCTGACACAGGATTCTGAACGCCCTCTCTTTAGATAAAAAAACCTTTGGCTTTCTTCTGGCATTCCCTCACGGTAATGCCCTTGCCATTCGCGAGTCCTTCGCGTTTAATCATTACACGGTGAGCCTCCTGCAAAGGTTTTTCACTGCATTCATGCCGCTGCGGGACATACACTAGCGCATCAAAAAGGCCGTCTCTGATATTTAAGGAGTGACTCTTGTTCAGTTTAAAAGTAGATAATGATATTAAGTTGTCATTGGTTCAAAAGTCTTTTGCTCCAATATACGCTCAATTGGCCCAAGAAAATTTACCCTATCTTGAGCAGTGGTTAGTGTGGCCTCCACACTGTAAAACGGAGCAGGACTTTGCTTCGTTTATCCAAAAATCTCTTCATGATTACGCCGATGGGAAATCAATGGTCTGTGGCGTATTTTACAATGAAATACTCGTTGGTAATGTCTCCTTCAACACGATTAATCACGAATTAAAAAAAGTCGACATTGGTTATTGGCTTATAGAATCCGCTCAAGGCAATGGAATTATGACTCGTGTTTGTAAAAAACTGATAGACATTGCATTTGATGAATTACAAATGCATAAAGTTGAAATATCCGCCGCTACAGAGAATTTGGCGAGTAGAGCCGTCTGTGAACGTTTAGGTCTGAAACTAGAAGGGGTTATTTCTAATGCAGAAAATCTAAATGGGCGAATCGTTGATCATGCCATTTACGCCCTTCATGCATAAATATAGTTGGGTAGCCGGAGGTAGCCTGCAGCCCCTGTCGACTAATCAAATACCGTCACCATTTGGCGGCTAATGGCGAGCAGTTCGCCATCTCGATCCCAAATATTGGCTTCACAATGCGCATACCCATCGGCAGCTTGGCGAGTCTGGGCCTGATAAGCTAACCAATCACTTGCGGCAACCGTGCGCTGTGGATGAACAAACTCCAGATTCCAAGTCATGGAACTGGCGGGAGCGCGTTGTTTCATCATCTGAATCACGGCTGGTGGCCAGGCATCCACTAAACAAATCAGATGGGCGTCACTGAAGGCTCGAGGCGGCTGTTTAAAGCGCATCCAACCATGTAAATGGGAATCCTGACTGGCGCTATAAGGTAAGCCACCCGCGGCAAGCGCCAAATCAATATGCTGCATATAACGAGGGATCAGCCCCTCTACATCTGGTAAAATCGCTAAACGCTCAGGCAACGACAACTGGTGACCCATTTGAGAGTTTACCACCAGTCGAGAGTTGCGAGGCAGAGCGAAACTAGCTTGTTGAGTCACCGCCACCTGCCCTGCTTGAACGATTCTGGCATTGATGTGGCTAGCGTTGTTTCCTGTACGAAGTAATTCAAGTTCTATCGAAAAAGGCATATCAGCCAATAAGGGGCCAACAAAACTGGTGCTGAGAGAGCGTAATAGTCGTTGCGAATCACTCACGAGAGTTTGCATCGCATCAGACAATAGTGCGGCGGAAAGCCCACCAAATACGGTTCGCCCTTGAGTCCAGCAACTCGATATCGTAAGTGTCTTGCCCTGCGGGACTCGCTCGGCAATTTCGGCCAAGAGTCTATCAATATGCATACCACACGCCTTGTTAATATTTTGTTAAAAACAATTGTATCTGGTCGGAGGTGTGGAGGCAATCCTCGAGTGAGTGTTCGATCTAAGAGCTCACACCCGCACTCAAAGAAGGCATTGGTTTTTCAAGATCCGGCTATGGTATAACTGACGTTTATTTTTAAGGAGCCTCAAATGCTCAAACGCCTTGGCTGGAAACTCAAACAAGCCTTCACCAGTGTCATGGTGGAGCAACAACGTGTCTGGATCATTTCGCGACATGATAGCCTCAGCCAGCAAGATATTTATCCACTGGGCGAAGCCGAACTGAAGCAACGTAGCTGGCAACAGCGCGGTTTTGATGCTGTGCATCAATCTCAAATCGAACAACTAAGGCCGGGCGCGATACTGCAAGTGTTTTGTCAACAGCATTCAATCAGCATTACCCGCGTCAAGTAATTCAAGCAAGGAAGGATGCATCACAACACCATCTCAGTAAGTTAACGCGGGTATAGCAGCGACCTTCAAGGCCAGTTAACGCCCATGCCATCGCCTTACTATCCGCAAACTCTGGGACGCTCGGTGGCTAAGTTCATCGCCAACGAGTCTGCCTTGGCTGGCCAGCCCGCCCGACGCCTGTCAAATTGATGATCCCAGAGTTCCGCTTAAAGCGGTATCCGTATCATCACTGAGCCAGAGACACAAAACTGCCACATTGCTGTCCTATGCTAAGGGTTTTCATAAATACTCGAGATCAACATGGAAGCAAACCACACGATACGGATTTACAGCAGCTTAGCCTTGCTGGTCGGTGCAAGTTTTTCTATTCAAACCGCTCAGGCAAGTGCCATTCAAAGCATCCAAGACCTAGACATAAACTGCCTCACAGAAGCAGCTTTGATCCAAAAACAAGGTCTAAACAGCTTAAAAATGAAGCGCGTCGGCAGTCACTTTTCCGGCAGTGAGTTTGCCAGCTCGTCGGCAGAAATCGTCTCCTATGACAGCTGTCGCGATAAGCTCTATGTAGTGAATGCCAAAGATCAGAGTATTGATGTATTGCGCTTATCTGCGGAACAAAGTGCGCCCAGTAAAGACGGTAAAATTAACTTACAAGCCGCCGCCCAAAAAGCCGGGATCGCCATCGGCGATGCCAATAGCGTGGTGGCAAAAAACGGCATTGTGGCGGTCGCCATTCAAAACCAAAACAAGCAGCAAAACGGCATTATCGCGCTCTATCGCTCCGATGATTTAAGCCTGATAAATACTTACCCCGCTGGCGCTCTGCCAGACATGGTCACCATGACAGTCGATAGCCGTTATCTGCTTAGCGCCAACGAAGGCGAGCCCAATGGAGATTATTCTCAAGATCCTGAAGGTTCGGTAACCATCGTTGATCTAGCGAACGGGTTTGGCGACCAACAAGCGCAAATCCATCAAGTACGCTTTAGCGCATTTAACCAAGGTCAGGCACGGCATGGCGAACTCAAAGATGTCCGCTTGCCGAGTCCCTTTGGTGCCAGTGTCGCGCAAGATCTTGAGCCGGAATACATTGCTTTAACAGAACATGGGAAAGCGCTTGTGGCCTTGCAGGAGAACAATGCCATTGCCATCATCGATATCGCCAGTGCGCAGATCGAGTCGATTAAGGGGCTAGGGGTAAAAAGCTGGGCCAGTGTTGCAGCGGGGGGCGATGGCGCAAAACTCGATCTCAGCAACAAAGACCAACAATTTAGCCAAGCCAGCTACCCGCAGTTGGTGGGCTATTATATGCCAGACTCCATTGCCAGCTTTAACATCGATGGTCAGGATTACCTGATTACCGCCAACGAAGGCGATGGCCGAGAGTATATTTACCCCACCACCCAGCAACAATGTGAACAAGCGGGACACCAATGGGATGGCGATGACTATAAAGAGGGTGGCAAACATCAGAATGCCGAGCAATACCAGCATCATATCGATGATTGTATTTCCTATAGCGACGAAACTCGTGGCTACAAACTGAACGTCGATCCCAAGCACCCGCTAATGGATCAGGCAAGATATGGCAAAAAAGGCACCATCGCCAACAAAAAATCCATTGGTCGAATCAAGGTGGTCGCCGACAATAAAAACATCGGACCGAACGACTTGATCTATACCTTTGGTGCCCGCTCTTTTTCGATTTTTGACTTAGCCGCAAACCGGATCTTCGATAGTGGCAACCAATTATCAGACTTAGCCAACAGTCCACAGCACTGGAACGCCAGCAACGACAATCAAAGCAACGATGACCGCTCGGATGACAAGGGCGTCGAGCCCGAAGCCATCACCGTTGCCAAGATCAACGGCGCAACCATTGCCTTTATCGGTCTAGAGCGTCAAGGGGGCGTCGCCGCTTACGACATTTCCAAACCTGCGGCACCAGTGCTGTTGGATTTTGTGAATAATCGCGACTTTAACCAGCCAGTTTGTAGCCAAGTTGATCAGGATGGTGATTGTGCCAACGCCACTTATAATCCGAAGGCGGGAGATTTAGGGCCGGAGTCTATCACTTACTTCTCACGGATCGGCCAGCACTATATCGCGGTAGGGAACGAAGTTTCCGGCACCACCACGGTTTACCAACTGGCCATTGACTAATTCTTGAAGCCAATCCTGAGCGCCCAGCATTGGCTGGCGCTCAGACTTAGTTCTAGTCTAGTAAGCCACACCAATCCGTTGTTTGGGATGACGGCCACTTTCTAACTCGTCGATCACTGCAACCGCATAATCACTCACCGAAATCCGGCTATTGCCCTGTTCATCACTAAGCAGCTGCTCGCCACCGATACGATAGTCCGCTTGTTTATCGCCAGGAAAAATTTCAGCCGCAGGGCTGATGTAGGTCCAGTTAACGGAGCTGGTGGTTTGTTTAAATACTTGCAGCGCTTCGGCCTGCGCAGTGGATTCTGCTTTATATTCGGCGGGAAACTCAGGGACCGAAGCGAGAGTGACGCCGGGAGCCACTTCTAAACTGCCAGCACCGCCAACCCACAACAAGCGCTCAACGCTGCTGTTTGGTAACTGTGCCAACAATTGCTCTGCGGTAGCGGCAACAATTTCATGGTTGCCAGCGGCTCGGCCACTAATTGAGGCCAGCAATACATCCACCCCTTCAAGCTGCTCGCTCAATTGATCTGCTGACTGCTGAATGTCAAACTGACGCACTTCATAAGCCGGGTCAGTAATTTTACCTGGCTCACGCACTAAGGCGAGCACTTGATGACCACGCTGCTTGGCTTCTGCTGCAATATGACTCCCGATCCAACCACTTGCACCTAATACTGCTACTTTCATATCAATCAGTCCTATTCTGTTTTGTTCTAAATGATTAACAACTGCTGCAGTTTAATATCTAGGTTTTTCGTGATAAATAGCCAATAATGATGCATATTGTATCCAAATAGAGCACTAATAAGCTAATGGACAAACTCGATGCCATGCGCAGCTTCATTGAAGTGGCCAATACCCAAAGCTTCACTAAGGCCGCAGAGCAGCTTAACTTAAGCCGCTTACAAGTCTCACGACACGTGCAGGAGATAGAGGCCTGGTTAAAACAACGGCTATTACACCGCACCACCCGCAAGGTCAGCCTGAGCTCGGCTGGTGAAACAGCGCTGCGCCACTGTGAGCAGATCATCGCTCAAACGGTGGCGATGCAACTACAAGCTCAGCAACAAATTGGCCGCTTGATGGGCAGCATTCGGCTCACCGCCCCAGTCGCCTTCTCACAAAATATATTGCTGGATGTAGTCACCCAGTTCTGCCAGCGCCACCCTGAAGTCAATATCGACATCGTCGCTTCGGATCGCTTCACCCAACTGGTGGATGAGCGGGTAGACATAGCTTTTCGTTATACCCAAGCCCCCGATGAACAGTTGATCGCGCGCCGCCTGATGCGAGTGGACTCGGTCATTTGTGCCGCCCCCGCCTATCTGAAACAGTTTGGTCGCCCCAGCGACTTAAATGCCTTGAAACAGCATAATTGTTTGCTCCACCTCGGACATAAGCAATGGGAGTTTATTCGCCACCAGCAAAGCTATAAAGTGGAGGTTTCCGGTACCCTGCAAGCCAACGAAATGGGCCTGCTCCTGAATGCAGCGCTAAAAGGTCGAGGGATAATTTTACTGCCCTGCGATCAGGCGAATCCCTTGATCAGGGCTGGAAAGTTGCAGCCGATACTCAATGAGTACCACCTGCCACAGCACGCCTTATGGGCGGTGTATTTGTCGCGCAGCTATCAATCTCCACTGGTTCGACAATTTATCGATTTTGTTGCCGAACAATGGCAGCAAGATATATTAAGACTCGATGAAAGCGAGCTGCAGCGCTCCCAACATTAGTCTTCATCGACAATCAAGCTCAGCAGATCGGTCACTCCCACATCAATACCAAATTGCGACAAGAGGGTGCTAATTTGACCACGATGATGGGTTTGATGATTAAAAAAATGCAGGAGCAAACTGGCAAAATTCTTTTTGTAAGGCAGTCCTTTGCTATTGTGATAAAGCAGATGATGCTGCAAATCCGACTGGCGAATTTGCCCGATAAAATCAATAATCAGCTCATCCATCAACTCTCGGGCCTGCTGCAATTCCCCCAAATTCGAATACAGAATTTGCTGCAAACCGGTCGGCACAGGCAGACTCAACACTGGCTGCAAGGCACGAAAAGCACTAGGATGTCGGGCAAAGCGCTGCAACCACAGGATGTCCCCGACCAAAATATGATTGAGCGTGGCAAAGATCGAACCAAAGTAGGCACCCCGCTCTTGCTTTACGTCGTGTTGGCTCAATTGAGCAGCGCAAGCATAACACTGCCGATTCAGCTGCCGATTGTAGTTCGCCATTAAAACAAAGGCCTGCTGCATCACAATTCGCCCTTCACTGAACTGGCTCCAGAGGTAAGTGGTAGTGAATAAACTCACGATCGACCTGATAAGCTAAAGATTGATACAGCGCCTGTGCTCGATGGTTATCGGTGGCAGTGGCTAATTCAAGTGCCACCGCCTGGGTGGCTAAAGCATGCTGTTTTGCCGCATTCATCAATTGTGGCGCAATCCCCTGACCACGCGCCGCCGGCGTGACGAACAAATCATTGAGGATCCAGATCCGCGCCGCGTTAGTCGACGAAAAGCTAGGATAGAGCTGAGTAAACCCCAAGGCTCGCCCCTCAGCGGATAAAGCTACAAAAATCACAGATTGCTGCAGCCGCATCCGTTCGGCGATAAAATCGCGAGCCAAGTTTAAATCACTGTTTTGTTTATAGAAAACTCGATACTGGTCAAACAATTCGGCAACCGCTTCAAGCTGCGCCAAATCTGCCATGATCACTTGCACTGCCATGTTCATTCCTTCATTTAAAGCAAAGGGGCAAGCCGAAACTTCCCCTTCGGATCTGAGCTTAGCTGCTAAGCTAACCAGACATCACCCGCTTTGGCTAGTTTAATTCTCCACACTACGCAACTTCATCAGGCTGCGACTCTGAGCTGCTGCCCTCATCCTCTTGATTAAAATAAGCTAAGTCGCGGGTGTTTTTTTGCACCGATACCGCAGCAAATAAACTCAAACAAAAGGCCATGCCATAAAAACCTTTCTCACTCAGCGCTAAAGACGCATTAAACAAGCCTATGGCCAATAGAGCGATAGCCGCAGCCAAGGAAAACCAGCTGAGCGAGAAATAAATTGCAGTGACCTTGATACCCTCTAACTTATCACGCACCGACTTTTGCAAAGATACCGAAGAAAATAATCCGAATAACAAGAGGGTAAAGTAATAACCCTTTTCGTTGAGCTGCATCTCGGCATTCCATAGGCCAAGTAGGTAAGCCGCAGCACCAAGTAATAAGGCGGCCCAAGAGGCTGCAATAAAAGCAGCGCTGGGTTTTGGCAAGTGATGATGTTTCATGTCGCTTTTCTTCCTGAAATTAAATGGGCCCGGAACATGGTTGCTCTCTGGCTGATGAATTTGCGGTTCACTGTTGATGAATTGAGTCATAACGTCCCCTAAATTATACGAATTGTAGATTTAATCAATATATCTAAAGTAAAGGCTGATAAGCATCGTGCGGGTAGAGCACCACCGCATCCTGAATTAAATCTTTCTGCTGTAAGTAGCGAGCGATCGAAGTAAAGGTTGCGGTCTTTAACTTACCAGTATGATCTTTAGTCGTGACCTCATCGAGAAACAAACCGCCCATCAACAACTTAAAGCGATTGATTTTAAGCACCTGCGGTTTAAATTCGGCTTGAGCGTGTGCTTTCAGTTGCTGGCGGTTGGTGGTATCAAAAATTGCCGCGTTGAGCATATCCAAAGTATATTCAGTACAATTTTGAAACTGAGCATTATAAGGGTTAGCCAGTACCGAGTAGTTGGGATTATGCAAAGTTTGATAGCGATTATTGGCAATTAAGGCCAGCAAGCCCGCTTGTACTTCAGGCTTTGGGATCACAATGCCAGCTTTTAAACTATCCACTCCCCAGAAAAAATCCACCGGATAGTCGGTCACTAAACTGCTATGACCCAAGTCTCCCTGATTCTGGTAGAGATTATAGATAGCATAACCCTTGGTGGTTTCTCCCGAAGTGAGCTTCAACTGTGAATAAACGGCCAAAGCGGTATGAGTAAACTGGATCCCCTTGGGCAAATCTTTTTGCGGCCGCCCAACCCGACCAATGATGAACACATTGGCATGATGGGCGGCAGCGTATTTCTCGACCTGCTTGGAGAATTGAGCAATAGCTGCCGGTTCAAACTTCGCTTCATCGGCCGGCGCACTGCCGGCCAAACAATAACCGGTAAAGAACAACATTGAGACGATGACGAACTGTTTTAATACTTTCATTTTGAGCATCCTTGTTATTGAGAGCGGCAGACTAGTTACAACCCACGACGATGGCGTCACCAATCTCCAAAGGCACCGAGCTATCCGCCGACTCGGCTAAAGCCATACCGGATGCCAGTACCGCGCTACCAGCCACCACTGTTGAAGCCCCCACCACTACAATCGGGGTTGCCACTACGCTGGCAACCACTTGCCCGCTGCCCTGTAAACCATTTGAAGCGGCAAGGGCGGAGTGTTTCGCCGATTGAGTGAAGTGCTGTCCTGAGTCGGCAGCGGCAAGATTGAAACTACTTAAAGCGATACCGGTGATGAGCAGTGATTTCCATAATTTCATGATGTTTCCCTCTTGGTTAAGTTCGAATTAACAATAGGGATTAGTCTATTTACTGTAAACCTCGGCGTAATATGTTTAGTATGAGTGACCATTTAGTATAGTATTTATATACCATGAGCCAATTACAGCAGATCCGCGATACCCTCAAGCAAGTATTTAAGCAGCAAGGGTTCACCTATAAAGATGTCGCCCAGCGTTTGCATATGAGCGAAGCCAATATTAAACGCATGTTTTCTACCAATAGTTTTTCTCTGGAGCGCCTGGAAGCAATGTGTCATATCGTTGATCTCAACCTGATCGATTTGTTTCTATTGGCCGATCAAGAAAAAGATAAGCTAAGTCAGCTCACCAGAGAGCAAGAACAAGAGTTGATGGATGACCACAAATTATTGCTGGTGGCGGTGTGTGTCCGCGATGGTTGGAGCTTTGACGAAATCATCAGCCGCTATCAGATCGACCAACACCAATGTATTCGCCTGATGGCCCGACTCGACAAGTTAAAGATGATCCAACTGCTGCCGAACAATGCCTATAAACTGCTAATCGCTCAGGACTTTAAATGGATCAGTAACGGTCCGTTGGAGCGTTTCATGGAACAGCAAGTGCTGAACGAATTTATGAATTCTCGGTTTGAAGATGATGATAGCTTTCGTTTCTACCTGCGCGGTCACTATTCACCAAGCTCAATAGAAATCATTCGCCGTAAACTCAATCAACTCACCAAGGAAGCGGCGGCGCTCAATCAACAGGATGCCAGCCTGCCTTTAGATAAACGACGCCATACCGGACTGCTACTGGCGATGCGCCCTTGGGAAATCTCGATATTTGATCAACTGGAGAGGAAGTCATAAATAATCGCTCCACAACAACGATGCTTGTGTCGAGTGCCCTCATGGCTGCGATTTGGTCCCGAACCAAAGATCCGGTCGAATCGGCCTCACCGACGCTCGCGCGATGCCTGCCAAAATGCCCTTTCTCAGCAACAGTTTTAGCTGGCATATTAACCAAAGGGGGAATCAGGCAACACAAGCAAGCGCCGCTTCACAAAGCATATAACAATGGCTAGCCAAGCCTTCATTTTATTTGATAGGTTTATTTATATATGCTGGCTAGGCTCATCAATTGAGCGGTCAAGCCCATGAGTGCTATCCGCAAGCAATTCCATGGATGGAAGGAAGGCATGCTCGCTTAAGAGCTGTCGAGCTTCACCACAAACTTGGCCGCCAAGTTTGTCAATCGAAGCTGACAAAGCGATGTGAAACACATCTAGCCAACGGTTTTGAGCTGAGCTCAATAAGTCATACACAAGGACGGAAAATAATGAGTATTCTGAAGCTAATCAAACTATGTTTGCTTGCGGCACTAATGTCTGGTTGTGCAATCTCTAATGAAGGTGCCACCGACTACCGGTATTATAACCCCACCGACAATACTGCCGGAAAATACATCAAACCCAAAGATGTCAAGAACTCGCAGCTCGCCATCGGGGATGGCTTAGTTGTTTCAATCAAACAAATGTATATTCAAGAGTTTACCGAATGGCGTTCGCCACTCAGTGTGCTCCGTGGAGAACCTACGAATGGCGAGATAGCGATCGTAGTGAATGCCTTTGAACAAGGCACTGAAAGCTTAAACTTTGGCTCCAAGGGATTGGAGAATGCGCGAGTCGTTTTCTTTTCCGATGATGTAAGAGAGGGGCAAACGCTTAACTTTTCAAACCTAAGCACCATCTACGGGCCACTGAAATATAACGGTAATAATTTTGTCATTGATCTTTACATCGTCGAATTTGATAAGCCTGGCGAACAATTAAAGCAACTCATTAAAAACTTAAGTGAGTTAGGTTCGACTTTCTATCCACCAGCATCCCCCTTATCTGGAGCACTATCTCAGTTAGCTGGAAGTTTGGTGACCGACCAACAAGAAGATCGCGTTTTTCATTACACTTACGAGCTGAAACCAGTCGGCGGAGATCCAAACTTAGAAACCGGTATCTTGTTAACCGGAAATTATGCCTTCATAAGAGAAGATGATCGGCACAATATTACAAATTGGGCAGAGCTAAGCATCAACCCCAAAAATGGCCGAATCGTCTATAAAACCATAGAGAAAAAAGACGCCGACAATAAAATCATCAGCATCGATTGTAATGACCCAAGCAAAGAATCGCCTGCTGAATGTTTTTATACTGACAACACCTATATTGTTATAGAAGTTAATAAAGCAAGCTCCTCTCTCAAGAATGATACTCAGCAAATGGTTTATAAGGATTTAGTCAGCAATCTGGCGAGCACTTCGGCCGAACTTTACCGTACTGATTTACCAGAGACATTGCTGAGCAATTTAGTTCAGGGCGTATCTGAGCTTCGAACATCAGAGCAAATTATCAGTGAATTAGAAATATTAAGCTCTGCTGACAATACCCTTGATAGTAATAATGCAGCACTGGCCAGCTTTCTTAATCTCTGGTTCTCGCTTGATCTGGCTAACCACAATGAATCAAGATATCAGCTGAATTCATTAGAACAGCAGCGGCTTGAACGAAAAATCGTCGCGCTGGTTGCGCAATGTACGCCGGATCAAAGTGAAATTGTTTCCACAATGGCGCTGATTAGAGACCGGGTCGCCGGACTGCCAGCGGCAAGCAGCCAACAAGTCATCGACTCCCTGTCCTGCCACCACCAATAAGTTGCGACGACAAAAGCTAAGGGGGATGGGCGCTTCATAACTCTTAGCGATTCAATGACTTTAGTTGCAAACTCAGCGATTACAAAAAAATCAACTGCGACTAGGCTACTGAATTTTTTATCATTACAATAGAGCGCTATTAACTATCTATCAGCGCTCCCATTCGCGAAGGATCAGCATGAAGCATGTTCAAATTTGGCTCGGCAAACTTTTTTTAAGTAGCACACTGTTGCTCTCAGGCCTTAGTCTGGCTCAAAGTGAGCCAGAAAACTGCGTTAATATTAATCAACGGCAAGCGCTGATTGAGCAATACATTGAGCAGGCACCCTATCGTCAGGCACGAGAAGGTGGCAGCGCTCACTTTAGCTACCAGCTGCAACAAAGCTATCCACAATACCTGGATTATGCGCGTCAGGTTATCGCCGAGAGAAATCCACGCGCCAACATGCAATGCCCCCTTAGCACCACGACCTATCGTTGGTTGGCCAAACAACAACAGTGGCAAGGTAAAGCCAACGTACAGCAGTTATTGGCACCATTTCAGCTGACTCACCCCAATAAGCAAAAGCTGGTGTTATTGATCCACGGCTTAACCGACTCGCCCTTTCATTTTCATGACTTAGCCTGGCAGTTTTACCAGCAGGGTTTTGATGTAAGAACGCTGCTATTGCCCGGTCACGCGACCGCTCCGTCCGATTTGCTAAAGGTCACTTATCAACAGTGGCAACAAGCGGCAGACTACGCCATCGAGCGCAGTCTCAAAGACTACTCCCAGGTCTACCTCGGCGGTTTCTCTACCGGTGGAGCCTTAATTCTTAGCCACCTATTGGCCAACCCACAACACGCGGCACAGGTTCAGGGGGTCATGTTATGGTCTCCTGCATCCAAAGCACACAGCGGCCTTGCCTGGCTGGCAAAATATGTGAGTTGGTTTAGTCGCTGGCTGGATAAAGAAGGCGATGTAGACTTCGCCAAATACGAATCCTTTGCCTATAACGCCGGGGCGCAGGTGAACGACTTGATGAACCATCTAAACAAGCAGTTTCGTAACAGTAAACACTTACCCAATGTGCCGCTTTTAGTGGTTGCCAGCGAGCAGGATCAAACCATCGATACCCGCGCGACCCTGGCCATTCTAGAGCAATGGCATCAGCCCGCCAAACGCAGTGCCACCGCTCAGGACATGCTGATTTATTATGGCGATCCGGCAAGCATTCCAGCCACTCTGGCCAAGGACTTAAGCATCAGCACGCCGCGTTGTGCCACCGCCTCTTGCGAAGCAATTCAAGGGATTGCCCATACCGCAACCATTAATGCGCCGAGCAATGCCCATTATGGGGAAAACGGCGACTATCGAAACTGTAGCCACTACCTCAAAAACCTAAAGCGCTACGCGCAGTGCAAGCAAGACAATGACGTGGTGAAGGGCGAAATAAGCGAACAGAACTTAAGCCATAACCCCAAATTGCAACGGCTGAGTTACAACCCTTATTTCCAGCAAATGCTCGGCAGCATTCAACAATTTATTGCTGCGACTGAGCAATAACACAGCGCCAGATCTGAAGCCCGGCAGCGGCACCTTGGCTGTGCAAAACAGCAACATGAGAAACCGCATGCCATGGTCTCGGGTGAGTGGAACCCGCCCACCCGAGAGAACGCTTAAATCAACTGTAAAGAGGCCAGAGTCACCAAACCTACGCTCACACTGAGTGCACTAAACATCGTGGTAAAGGCCACAATTTCGCCGGCCATTTGGCCATGTTCAGTCATCTTGCTGGCCATAACATAACTAGCCGCCGCAGTAGGGGTGCCCATCATTAAGAACAGCAGGCCAATATCACTGCCACTAAACTGCATATACAGTGCAAGGGTCACCGCCAACAATGGAATAATAATCAGCTTACAGGCACTGGCCCAGAGCACTGGCGACAAATTACTTTTAAAACTCTGCCATTGCAGACTGGCACCGATGCAGATCAAAGCCAAAGGTAAGGTCATGTTGGCAAGATACTGACACGTTTTTGCTACAACATCTGGCAGTTGCAGCCCCAACGCCGAGCATAGCAGACCCGCCAAAATAGCAATGATCAGTGGATTCTTAAGCAAGCTACTGATGATACGGCTACGCTTGGCACCCAATAGTGCAACCGACACCACATTAAAGGTCATCGTCATGAAAGCCAGGAATAACGCTGCTTTGGGTAATACATCCATGCCATAGGCATTGAGCACCATGGCAATGCCAATAATCCCCATATTGCCGCGAAAAGCCCCCTGAATAAACACACCTTGGCGTCCACCGCGCAGCCAGGGTCGACTGACAACAAACAGCAGCAGCACACTAGTCAGGGTAAATAGCACCCCCAATATCACCAGAGAGAAATCTAAAGAGTGGCTCAGGGGATTAGAGGCGGTGCTCAAAAATAGCAAACTCGGCAAGCTGATGTTAAACACCAGACTATTGCCTTGTTTGATGAAATTCTCATTCAACACTTCACGACGGCGCAAAAACCACCCCAAACACAGCATTAAAATAATCGGACCGGTGGTCGAAAGAGCAAACATCCAATGTTGCATTGGTATTACCGCCTTAGCATATTATAAAAACAACCAAACAAAACATATTAAACCACCAACCAAACCACGCGTGGTTTTATTAACTCAAATCAAAGAAGAATACAGTGAATTAAACTAATTTACCGGCGATAGTTTTCTTTATGCCCAGTCAATAGGGTTCAATCACAACAAAATCAACTGAACCAAAGAGTTTAGAATATAACCTAGAGGTAAATATGAGTTCAACAACTGCCACACCCACTGCCAAGGGTGGCGTCGCCCGCATGCTTGACACTGTAGAACGCGTTGGCAATAAACTACCGGATCCCGCGGTATTATTTTTAGGCGCCCTATTTTTGGTGTGGGTGGTGTCTGCACTGCTCGCCAATGTCCAATTTGCTGAAATTGATCCACGCACTGGCGAAGCCATTTTTGTCAATAACTTATTAACCGGAGAGGCGCTTGCCGGCTTCTTGTCTGGCATGGTAACCACCTTTACCAGTTTTGCTCCACTGGGGGTGGTACTCGTTGCCATGTTAGGCGTGGGGGTTGCCGAGCATTCTGGCTATATTAGTGCCGGTTTAAAAATGATGCTCAAGGTCACGCCGAAACAACTGCTGACGCCTTCCATCGTATTAGTCGCAATCATCAGCCATACCGCAACCGATGCCGGTTATGTACTGGTGATCCCGCTGGCCGGGGTGATCTTCTATGCCGCTGGACGGCATCCGCTGGCCGGCATCGCCGCCGCATTTGCAGGCGTGAGTGGTGGCTTCTCCGCAAACTTTATTCCATCGGCGATCGACCCGTTACTGCAAAGCTTTACTCAAAGTGCGGCGCAGGTTTTGGATCCAGCGATTCAAATCAACCCGCTCAACAACTGGTTTTTCTCCTCGGCCTCCAGTCTGCTGATCATTTTAATTGGCTGGTATTTGACCGATAAAGTTATCGAGCCACGCCTCAAAGATACCCCCGTGGATGGCAACCCGGAAGATATTCCTCGTTTCGATGAAATCACCCAAAAAGAACGCTTTGCCTTTAAAGTTTCTTCGGCGGTGATGTTCGCAGGCCTAGCAGGCTTATGGGCAGTCTCGGCTCCTGAAAGCTCCCCTCTACGCTCAGCCAGCGGCTCGCTGGCCGAATTCTCGGCGCCATTAATGCAGTCAATCGTACCGCTGATTTTCTTACTGTTCATTATTCCGGGCACCGTATTCGGTTTTATCGTGGGGAGCTTTAAAGACTCACGAGACGTGATCCAGGCCATGAGTAAATCGATGAATGGCATGTCTTACTACATTGTGATGGCCTTCTTCTGCGCGCTCTTTATCGCCGCCTTCAGTCAATCTAACATTGGTGCTCTGATGGCTCTGAAGGGTGCCGATACGCTCAAACAGCTGGCCTTGCCTAGCGCTGTGACCGTGGTGGGAATGATCCTCTTAGTCGCTTTTGTGAACTTGTTTGTGGGTTCTTCTTCGGCGAAATGGGCGCTGATTGGGCCAATTCTGGTTCCGATGTTAATGCAACTGAATATCTCGCCCGACTTAGCCCAGGCGGCTTACCGGGTCGGAGACTCGTCATCCAATATCATTACTCCCTTAATGCCTTACTTCCCACTAGTGGTCGTGTACTGCCAGCGTTATGTGAAAGGCACCGGCATCGGCACGCTGATGTCACTGATGCTGCCTTACAGTCTGGTGATGCTGGTGGTATGGACAGCATTTTTACTCATCTACTGGGGACTGGGTTTACCACTGGGCTTACAAGCAAGCTACAGCTACGGCCTGTAGCTCTCAAACTTTAGATATAACAAAGGCGACCCTATGCATTGGGCCGCCTTTTATATTCAGAGGCATGTAACTCGCGTAACTAGATTTTATTGACCACTAAATACGTCTATGGAAGGCAATACGTTACCTTCAAAGTCGAACATATTTTGGTTGTCCCAGTTATTTCCTTCATACCAAACATCATTATTATATTCCATGCCGGCAGCAGTAGCCCAAGTTACGCCCTTCACTGGCAACACCGCAGGTTCCCAATAGAACATACCCAAACCTTGTTGCTTGTCCAAAGTGTCAAGCATATTCATTAGATCGGCTAAAAACTTAGCTTGGCCTTCAATGGAAGCCTCATAACCGTCTACCAAATTACTTGCAGTAAAGGTATTCTCTAAGTCATCACCATTATCTAAAGTAAATGCGTAAGCCGTTTCAACCACCATCACTGGCTTACCCGTTTCCGAAATCCCCGCTTCTAAAACTGACTTTAAGTTACTGAGCGAACCATGCCAATAGGGATAATAAGACACCCCCATAATGTCAAAGTCGATGCCATAAGCGACAGCCTCTTTAAACCACCAATCGATCTGATTTTGAGGATTGGCAATATGCAAGATGATCTTCACAGTTTCGTCTTGCTGATAAGCGGCCCGCACAGCGTTAGCGCCGGCATCAAATAATGATAAGGTTTGATCCCAGCCAGCTTTCCAAATATAACCATAAGGCCATAACATACCGCTATTGGTTTCGTTACCGACCTGCACCATATCCGGCATCACGCCAGCAGCACGGTGAGCAGCCATCACTTCCGTCGTATAAGAACCCACTTTGGCAACCAGTTGAGAATAATCGAGATCTTTCCAAGCTTTTGGCATCGTCTGATGACCAGGATCCGCCCAAAAGTCGCTGTAGTGAATATCCAACAGATATTGCATCCCTAAAGCATGGGCTCTTTTTCCCATGTCGATAGCCTGGGCCAAAGTGCTGGTACCGCCACCGTATGCTTCTCCATCTTGATTGAAAGGATCGACCCAAACACGCATTCGAATCGCGTTTAATCCATGTTGTTGCATAATCGCTAAAGGATCGGTTTGCACACAATTGTCAAAGTATTTGCCTCCATGCGCTTCCACCGAAGGAACATAAGAAACATCAGCCCCTTTGATAAATCCGGAGTGCAGACTAGGCACCGGAATAGAGAGTTCCCCAAAGTCCACCTCACACCTTGCGGCCTCCTCAGTCGAACTCGACCCACAAGCAACCAAAAATAAGCTGGCTAGCACTACGACAAGCCAATAAAACTGTTTTCCTATTTGCATACTTCATCCCAAGCATCAGCATACAGTCTCGGTTGAATCCAACATCTAAGATTCAGATAACTATAGCTGTCCATTTAAATTTAAATACACGTACACCATCTAAATAAAATCGCATCTAATGAATAAAATTAGACACTATTAGTCATGTACACCCAATTAAAGAATCGATTAAATATTACCTCAATAAAAACAAAACATAACACCATTAAAAATATAAAAACTCAAAACATAAGCTCTAGCAAAGTTATATAAAATAGATGGTAAAAATTTACCGATATTATTAAGTAGCGCTCTACTTTAAAATTCATATTTTAAGAAACACTGTTTCAAGAAAAAGCAAGAAACTGTAGAAGGAACGAAGCGTACGCTTTACATATTAGCATTTAAAATCAATCAGATGACTTTCGAAACGTCTTTTTGAATATTAGAGGATTAGACGCTCCATGAACTTGAAATAAAAAAAGACCCTACATTATAAGTGAAGGGCCAAAGACAAAAAGAATTAAGCCAATAGAATATAAAATACGAGACTTAAGGCATATTAGTAAAGGGGCTATTTATATTCGAACACCATCTTTATCAAACAAATGACATTCATTACTACTAAATGTCAAATTGAAATTATCATTCTCTTCAGATAATTCTCGGTCACGAGGTAAGTGCACTTTAAAATGTTCAACACCACAAGCTTGACCAAACATATAAGTACTATTACCCAACCTCTCAACTAAATCACACTGAAAACGAAAACGAACATCCCCTTCTCCTTCGACTTCTAAATGCTCTGGACGGATCCCTAATTTAACACCTTGACCCGGATGAACATTCGCAACATTTGTGTCGATAAGTAATTGCTGCTTATCCAAAGTACTTAAAGTGACATGATGACCATTCACTTGTTCAACACGAGCCGGAATAAAATTCATCTTAGGTGAACCGATAAACCCTGCAACAAATTGATTCGACGGACGATGGTATAAATCCATTGGTGTTCCAACTTGTTCGATATTGCCATCTTTTAAAACCACAATTTTGTCGGCCAATGTCATCGCTTCCACCTGATCATGAGTCACGTAGATCATGGTGGTTTTTAGTTTTTTATGTAGCTTGGATATTTCGATCCGCATATCCACTCGTAATTCTGCATCAAGGTTAGAAAGCGGCTCATCAAATAAAAATACCTTAGGGTCGCGCACTATAGCCCGGCCAATCGCGACTCGCTGACGCTGCCCTCCAGATAATTCTTTCGGCTTACGTTCCAGTAAATGACTGATTTGCAAAACTTCAGCAGCCTCAGCAACCAATTTATTGACCTTATCTTTAGGATGCCCATTCATCCGTAGGCCAAATCCCATGTTTTGCTCAACGCTGAGATGAGGGTAAAGAGCGTAAGACTGAAACACCATTGCCACACCGCGCTCAGAGGGATCCTTTTGGTTGACCAAGTCCTGACCAATATAGATATCTCCATCGCTGATCGATTCCAAGCCGGCAATCAATCGCAGCAGCGTCGATTTACCACAGCCCGATGGTCCAACAAAGACCACAAACTCACCATCCTCAACCTGTAAATCTATGCCATGAATAGTTTCAAGCTTACCAAAACGTTTGATGACTTTTTTTAACTGTATATCAGCCATAATAAATCCTATCTTTTAATCCTAAATGCTTGGAGTACACAGCCTACTTAACAGCCCCAGTCATACTCGCCACAAACTGTTTCTGCATGGCAAAGAAAATAAATAAACTCGGTAAGGTAGAGATAACCGTTGCTATCATGATCAAACCGAAATCTGGGGTATAAGCAGAAATAAAACCAGACAACACCAAATTAATTGTTTTCAACTCGCTCGATTGCAACACAATCAGCGGCCACAAAAAGGCATTCCACGAAGCCATAAACACAATAATGAAGGCTGCGGCATAACTAGACTTCATGATTGGCATATACACAAAGGTAAAGATCTTCCATTCCTTCACACCATCGACCCTAGCCGCATCAATCAATTCTCGGGGGAAAACTTTAGTGCACTGACGAAAGTAGAAGATGATAAAAGCACCGGATACCGTTGGTAAAATTACCGCAAAATGGGTATTCAATAACCCAGCCTTAGCAAACATAGTGAACAAGGGGATCATTAATGCGGCAAAAGGGATCATCATGGTTGCCAACAACGCGACATAAACGCGATCTCGAGCCTTACTTTTAAAAACTTCGAAGGCATAACCCGCCAACGAACAAATCAGTAAAGTAAAGATAGTGCTAAGAATGGCGATTTTGCTGGTGTTCCAAAAAACCCGAGCAACATCAATCTGATCCGTTAAGTTGTTGAAATTGACCATCAGCTGGTCGCCAAAGCTCAATTTACCACTATTGATCTGTGAGCTACTGTTAGTACTAGACACCAGCATCCAATAGAAAGGAAACAAAGAAACAAAGGTCATCACAATTAAAAAGCCATACATTGCGATACGACCAAATCGAAATTTAATCAAATTATTTATCCTTAGCGACTTTAAATTGGATCAATGCAAGCACAGCAGCAAAAGTAACAATCACGTAAGATACGGTTGCTGCATAACCAAAGTTAGGTACAAACTTAAACGATAAGTTATAGATGTACATCGACAAGGTCATCGTCGAATTTGCAGGCCCGCCACTGGTGATGTTAACCACCTCATCAAAGAGTTGCAGAGTCCCTATGGTCGAGGTAATACTGGTAAACAAAATCACAGGTTTTAATAAGGGGATAGTAATAAAGAAAAACTGTTTAATAGGGTTAACCCCGTCAATTCTTGCCGCTTCATAAATGGACTTATCGATATTTTGCATCGCCGCCAAATAGAAGATCATGTTGTAACCCGTCCAGCGCCAAGTAATCGCGATAATAATGGTCACTTTTGCCCAAAACGGATCCGATAACCACGGAATTGGGTCGGCAATAATCCCAGTCCATAACAGAGCGACATTCAGTACACCATCAAAACCAAACATGCTCTTAAACAAAATCGAATAGGCTACTAATGATGTCACACAGGGTAAAAATATCGCGAGTCGAAACCAACTACGAAATTTCAATTGAGGAGCGTTTAAACAAGATGATAAAGCTAGCGATAACAGGATCATGATCGGCACCTGCACCACTAAGAAGATTAAGGTGTTACATAAAGCTTGCTTAAATACGGGGTCATAAAATAATCGAATAACATTACCGAACCCGACAAACTTAGTCACCACCCCCTTACCCGAATGGAGAGATAACCATAACGAGCTTACGATGGGGTACAAAGTCATCAATGCCACTAAACCCACGGCAATACTTACAAATAGCCAGCCATTAATATCGTACATACGATGGAGCTTGGCTTGTGTTCTAGACATCGAAACACCTTCCAGAAAAAAGCGACTTAAAAGTTGAATGCGAAGGCCACGAAAGTGACCTTTTAACCGCCTTACTTATTGAATTTGGTACTTAAGATTATTATTTAAGCTTTCCAATATCTCATCTACTGGCGTACCAGAAAGTAATGATGGGATCAGAGCCGACAAAGCATTGTCCACTTCTTGGGTATACATACCGTAAGGTACTTTCGGGATCTGAGCGACCCACTTGGAAAAGTCGCCATAGACTTTTTGTCCGCCAAAGAAGGCATCATCGACTTGGTAGGCTTTACCCGTTTTAGCTGGCAAATAAGTACTTAAAGCCCCCCGCTCAACTAACAATTTCTGGTACATATCAACATCGCCACCAAAGGTTTTATCCAAAAAGTCGATGGCCAATTGAGGCTGTTTACCCGCACTCAATACGTACCAGCTAGAACCACCTTGGTTAGAAGCATGAACGGAATTGGCCAGATTCAATTTAGGGATCGGTGCGACACCCCATTGACCAGATTGGCTGGCTTCACTTTTCACTGAGCCAATCATCCACACGCCAGAAGTCACCGAAGCAACCTTGCCGCTGTTGAAGCTACCCACAAAATCAGACCAGCCCGATACCGGACGAACAATTTTTGCATCATGGATCGCTTTCACTGTTTTCAATGCTTCTTTTAAAGCCTTGTTATGCAAAATGTTCAAACTACCATCATGATTAAAGAACCACTCGCCACCCGACTGCATCAAAATATGGATAAACACGGTGTCTTGAATATCAAACCCCATCATATATTTGCCTGTGGTTTGCTTCACTTTCTTACCGATATCGATGTACTCATCCCAACTGATACTTTGCAAATCATCGGCACTGATTCCCGCCTGCTTCAACAAGTCACGGCGATAAAACAACCCCGCTACCCCTGAATCAAAAGGCAAGCCATACACGTCTTGACCAACAGTCATCACTTCGACTTTGTAAGGTGCAAATTGACGATAGTCAACCACCGACTGCATAGCTTGAAACGAACCGGGGTAGGCATTCAAATATTTTTGAGCGTTGTAATCTTCGATCAATACAATATCAGGTAGGGCAGACGTCACGCCCGAGGCTAGCATGGTGTGTAATTTTTGCTCCACATCTTCTTTACCTGAAGCAATCACATTTAAGGTAAAATCAGGATGATCTTTTTGATAAACGCTTGCCGCTTCCTTCAATGCTGCAACGTTAAAATTAGGATCCCAAGCCCATGCCGTAATTTCAGTGGCTTGAACACTACAGCTAGCTAAAGCTGCAATACTTAATAGTTGCAAACGATTCATCTCTCCAATCTCCATACTGAATGCTGAATGACAATAGTGGTAACGTTTACATTATTAAGCTTACGATGAGTGCTTACAACATCTAGCAAATTTCATTTCGGCCTAAAAGCGCGTGGCATCACATCTTTTGTAGTTTTTATGCGAAATATAAAACAAGGACGGCAATTCACAGGTAAAAATTTACTAAATTTTACCTTCAACTGAGAAATACAACAAAATGCCAACAAATAACCAACAAACATGCTGTTCTATCACTCGAAATAAGATAATTTATTTGCCGAGGGGGAATCAACTTGGAACCCACCACTAGTTTAATCGTATACTGCTACCTCTAGAGCAATCCGCTAGATATCTGAAGGATTCGAAGAGATTAAAATATGGCAAAACTCAGCGATATCTCGAAAATGACCGGAGTTTCACCGTCAACGGTGTCGCGCGTCATTAATCAAGATCCAACCTTATCGATTAGTCATGACAAACGTGAAAAAATATTAGAGGTAGCCGCCAACCTAGCTTACCTTTCACCTAGGCAGCGTAGACAAAACCAACCCGAGCAGCAACGTATTATTGCTCGGGCCAATTACCAACGCGGCCACCAAAGCCCAATTCAACTGTGCGTGGTTTATCATCATTCCGCTGAGCAAGAGTTAGATGACCCCTATTTCACCTATATTCGCCTTGGTCTAGAACACAAATGCCAAATGCATGACATCACGCTTAAACGAGTATTTAAAAAAGACTTATCGAAGCATGAACGGGAACTGAGCCAGTCAAATGGCGTGATTTGTGTCGGTAACTTTACCGATGCAGAGATCGACTATATATTGTCGCTTAATGCCCAGTTGGTCTGCGTTGATTATTCCCCCAACGCATTAAATGTCGATACGGTCTTATGTGATCGAACCAAAGCTGCTGAATTCGTGGTCAACACCATGCTGAAAAATGGCACGCAACGGCCAGCCTTTATTGGTAATCAAGATGAGCGACTCCAAGTTTTTAGAGCTTTAACCCAACAACAAGGGCTCTACGATGCCGCACGCTGCATCGTCAGTGAACGCTTTTGTATCGACTCTGGTTTTGATGGCATGAACAAAATGTTAAGAAATTGTACGGCGCCCGATATACTATTTGCTGCAACCGACATTGTCGCAATGGGCGCGATTAAGGCGATTCATCAACATGGAATAAGGATTCCTGAAGATATTCAAGTGATTAGCATTAATGACATCCCAAGTGCAGAACATCTACATCCCAGTTTATCCACCTTACGACTCTACCCCCACGATATGGGAGAAACGGCAGTATCACTGCTGCTTGAACGGTTCGAAGGGCGGTGCGTGAGTAAATCAGTGATCGTCGGTTTTCAATTTATTTGGCGTGATAGTTTTTTGAAAAACAAAAGTAATAAGTCTAAATAGACGTTTCAATCCGGCATAAAGCCAACAAAAAGGAAAACGATTACCCCGAATGTATCATCCATTTGAATAAAATTGTAACCTTCACGCTGAGAAGAGAACTAATTTTGAGTCATAAATAACAAATGACTGCAAAAATTGTAAGACTTTGATATAGCTTTTATTCTTCAGTTAAAAATAGCTTGCTCAAGTCGATTTATACTGAGATATTAAATTGATAATACAAATCGTCAGTCTTGTTCACGCATGAAAACCGTCGATTTTAATCAGTAAACCGTTAACTAGAGACAAAGCTCCCATTTTCAGGGATATTGATTCGCTGAGTGAGGCATTAGTCATATGCACTGCTGAATCAGCACCTATGTGCCTTTCATTGACCACACTAAGTTATAAGGAGACAACTTAAGTGAAGGAGCTTCTGCGCTATTGTTTGCTACTGACTCTCTGTCTTGCCTGCCCAACCAGCTACGCCGCAGAAGGAAAGCAGCACATTCTGGTATTACATTCTTATGACTCAGATTATGAATGGACCCGAGAATTTCAACGAGGCATTAGAGACGCAGCCGATGCTGCAACCCACCCACTTAAGCTATCCGTCGAGTATATCGATAGTAAACGTTTATACTCCCAAGCCTACTATCAGAAACTAAAAGAATATCTGGCAATAAAGTACCAAAATTATCATTTTGACGGAGTACTGCTTACCGACGATAACGCCCTTCGCTTTTTCAAGCGTTTAGATATTCCCAATCTGAAAAATCTACCCACCGTTGCGGCAGGCATTGGTGATTTCGAAGCCACTCTCAGCCCGACCACAAACAAAGGTACCGTCCTTTTTGAACTCGACAATATTCAAGAAAATTTAGCACTCATTATTAGACTCAGGCCTAAGTTGAAACAACTTTATTATCTGGCTGATTCCGGGGTTTCCTCTGAGCTATTAAGAACGCGCATTATGACTGCCTTAAAAGGCTTACCCAACTTAAAATTAGTCGAAATAAGGGATAAAACGCTGCAACAAACCAGCAATATTCTCGCTCAGATATCCCCTGATGATGCAGTGTTATTAACTCACTTTAATACCGAAGTGAGCAACAACATTTATCATGGCTATACCAAGACCGCACTAGAACTATCCGCAGCTAGCAAAGCCCCTATATTTGTACTTTGGAACTTTTACCTCAAAGGAGATGTATTAGGAGGCTACGTCAACGGCTCCTACAAGCAAGGCGTGCAAATGCTGGATATTTTGGGGCGACAATTGCCAAAACCAGTTAAGACCCCCATCGAAGTAAACTCCGATCAAGCGCCAGTATTTCAATACCACGCCTTAAAAAAATACCAAATCGACGAATCATTATTGCCAACAAACTCAAAGGTAATCGGTCGACCGATTTCATTTTGGGAACGCAATCACCTGCTGTTTTTTATCGCGGGTAGCATTATCTTTGCTCTCGTTTTAGTGATTGTGCTACTCAGTTATCTGCTTAAACGTCGCCAAGAAATGAGTAAAAAAGATAAGCAGATCGTTAACCTACAAAGCCAAACACTGCAGATCCAAAAAAAATTAATTCATGTGCTAGGTAACTCGATTGAAACCCGCTCGGGGGAAACAGGCAACCATGTGAAGCGAGTGGCCAAACTTTCGGCTCACCTCGGTAAACTGATAGGGCTTTCGGCCAGAGATTGCGAAGTATTAGAAATTATTAGCCCGATGCACGATGTAGGAAAAATTGGTATTCCAGAAGCGATTTTAAATAAACCTGGGCGGCTCAGCGCTGAAGAAAGATCATTAATGGAGACCCATACCCAAATTGGCTACCAACTGCTACATAATGACGATGGCGATATCATTGCGTTGGCGGCCATTGTCGCGCTAGAACATCACGAACATTGGAATGGCAACGGTTATCCACATAAAAAGTCAGGAGAAAAGATCCATATTTACTCCAGAATTACGGCGATTGCTGATGTATTCGACGCATTAAAAAGCCAACGTTGCTATAAAGATGCCTGGCCTCTCGAACAAGTCATCGAGTATTTCGAACAAAGTAAAGGTGCACAATTTGACCCAAACTTGATTGATCTTTTTCTAGAGAACATTGATGAATTTGTGTCGATACGAAATCTATATCCCGACTAAGGCATTAAGGCAGCGCCTTCAGCGGAAACATAATCTTAAATGAGGCTCCTTTCCTAGGATAGGGCTACAACGGATTTTTCCTTGTAGTCCTATCACTTCACCGATGTAGCTATAAAGATTGAAGCAACTCAGCTCTTCGCCCGAGACATCAACTGCAAGCTGTTTAAAGCCACTGAGCTTTCAAAGGAATCTCAAGAGCTAAATAATCTGCTTCGCCAATTTAAATTAAAGCGCTAAACAACGAAACGAATACGCAACAAGCCAGCTGTTATACAAGGTGGCTTGCTCAGCCTCAATGTAACTTCCTGTCCATGGTTTAATATTCTCCTGTCAATCCCCTGAATTTAATCGATGGTCAAATCCGCCAATTTATACCGCACCTTAAACAGCACTATGCCGCTAGCCCATCCTTCGTTGTTTACACCAACCATCGATAGATGCGCTTCAAGCAATCGCCAATCAAATCGGCGCTAACAAATGTGGTGGCTTTGTTTAAAACTTGTTAAATAGCCCACAAAAAATCATCAAATACAAAATTAACAATGAAATTTTAATTCCATATAGCTAGAGTAATGAAAAATACATTTTATCTTAATCGATGGAGTATTCACTTATGCCTCGCTTGTTATCTAAATATCAACCCCACAACAATCAAGGATTAGTCCAAGAGATCACCCCCCAATCGGCAGGTTGGCAATATGTTGGTTTTAAAGTCTATGAACGGCAACGGGGTGAATCGTTTACCCTAGACGCAAGCGACAATGAAAAATGTTTGGTGTTGGTCTCTGGGCGGGCAACCATCAAAACCCCACAACAAACCTTCGCTAATATTGGCGACCGTATGAGTCCCTTTGAAAAGAAAAAACCCTATGCTGTCTATGTCGCTATCAACGAAGCGGTGACCATTGTTGCGAATAGCAAGCTTGAGTTGGCTGTCTGCGAAGCACCCGGAAAAGGAAATTATCCAACACGACTGATCACACCAGCGCATATTGATGCAGAGCATCGAGGCCAAGGCAGAAATCAACGTTATGTTCACAATATTCTCCCCGATAGCAAAGAAGCCGATAGCCTGCTAGTGGTAGAAGTTTACACCGAAGAAGGTTGTACCAGTTCGTATCCCAGCCATAAGCACGATCAAGATGCCGAGCCTAACGAAACCTATTTGGAAGAAACCTACTATCACCGCCTCAATCCACCGCAAGGCTTTTGCATGCAACGAGTTTACACCGATGATCGTGAGCTCGATGAATCTATGGCAGTCTATGACAAAGACGTGGTGATGGTGCCCAAGGGTTATCATCCGGTAGCGACAATTGCTGGCTATAACAGTTACTACTTAAATGTAATGGCAGGACCCACTCGAAAATGGTTATTTGCATGGGAAAAAGATCACGCTTGGATTAACTCTGCAAGCTATGTCAGCGCATAACTCGAGGCAACAATGAAGCTTCAATTAATTTATGTAAGGCCCCCATTACCCAAACGTAAACCCGCTCAATTATGTTCAACGGTGGGTTTTCTTCTGTCACACCCGTAAGGAGCACAACATGTTTAATATCGCACTGTTCGGTGCAGGACGGATTGGACAAGTCCATGCTGTCAATATTGCCAATCATCCACAAACACGCTTGTATTCGGTGATCGACCCCTATGATGTGAATGCCGAGCAACTCTGCCAGCAGTATGGCGCGCAACGTCAGACTCTTGAACTAGCCATGCAAGATGAGCAGATCCATGGCGTATGTATTTGTTCAGCAACAGACACCCACGCCGATTTAATAGAACTTGCCGCCAAAGCAGGGAAAGCGATCTTCTGTGAGAAACCGATTGACTTAGATATCAGCCGTGTCCGCGATTGCCTGGCCGTAGTGAAAACCCATCAAGTACCGATCCTAGTAGGCTTTAACCGCCGCTACGATCCTCAATTTCGGGCATTAAAACAGCAGTTGGACCAAGGCGCGATTGGCGCACCAGCCACCCTCACGATTACCTCGCGGGATCCTGAGCCACCACCAGCCGAATATAGTCAAGTGTCTGGCGGCATCTTCCGAGACATGACGATTCATGATTTGGATATGGCCCGTTTTATTCTCGGGGAAGACCCGCTGTCAATTTCAGCGCATGGCAGTTGTAAAGTCGATCCTGCGATTGGTGAAGCGGGTGATATCGATACTGCGGTACTGATCCTCAACTTCCCCTCGGGAGCCATGGCGGTCATCCAAAATAGCCGTCGCTCAGGCTATGGCTACGATCAGCGACTCGAGTTACATGGCGAACTCGGGATGCTTCAAGCCGAAAACCAACGAGAAAGTCTGGTGAGCCAGTGGACACATACCGGGCAACATGCAGCAAAACCGATGCTTTTCTTTCTTGAACGCTATAAGGACGCTTACATTGCAGAGTGGCAACACTTTGTGGATGTGCTGAATGGCGCAAGCCCAGAATGTTCAGGCGATGATGGGGAATTGGCACTAAAAATGGCAGATGCCGCTTTACTATCGCTCAAGTCAGGTATGACTGTGGCCCTATAAGCGCCTCCTACCAGACAAGGCTTGAGATTCAAACAATTTTTTCTGTCGATAAAAACAAGCAAAGCCGCGTACACGGCTTTGCTTGTTCTCTCAATCACTTTACTCTCGCTCTTCAAAGGCCATTGAAACCGCCAGCGTTTGCGCCAAACAAAGCGATGCAGATTGAGAACGAAACGCGTCAACTTTAGCTTCTTTCACCACAAAACAGACATCACTAAATGAGGCCAAAGGGCTGATCTGACTATCGGTAATCACAATTTGCTGTGCCCCCGCTTTAGATGCAACTTCACTCAGCATCACCGTTTCTTGAGCGTAAGGACTAAAACTAATCGCCACCACGGCGTCTTTTGGGCCAATCATACTCAATTGTTCTTTAAACATCCCCCCCAAGCCATCGATTAAAAATGCCCGTTTATTGAGATGCCGGAAAGCATAAGTCAAATAAGAAGCCACGTTAAACGAACGACGTAGACCAATCAGATAGATATTTTCCGCACGCTGTAAGATATCAACCGCCTGCTGCAGGTTTTCTTCGGAAATTTGCGACACTAAGTGATTCATCGCCTGACAGTTTGCCCGGGCGAATTCTTCCAAAATCCCCTTCGGCGTTTCCGGTGGTAACGGGTCACTTTCCAGCTGTTTATATAAACGCGCCCGATCGGTATAACTGGTTGTCTCTTCAACTAAATTACGACGAAACAACTGTTTCATATCGTTAAAACCACTAAAACCAAAGGCATTGGCAAACCGAATCAGTGTAGATGGCGGCACTTCCGCTTGCTGCGCAATGACAGCCACCGTATCAAAGGCAACACTATTCGAATTATCAAGGATATACTTAGCAACTTGCTGGAGACGTTTACTCAGATCCGCGTAATTATGACGAATATGTTCCTGCAGTTCACTCAGCGAATCGGCAGCTTTCATTAGACTCTCCTGAACTAAAAATTGAAATACATTTTCCGTAAATATACCGTATACCAAAAGTAAATGAAATTTTTGTTTCGAAATGTGTTTGATATAAGGAATGGATTGAAACAACAAAGAGAGCGATGAGACGGAATAGAATAGCAGCTCAATTATCGATTATCGGAACGAATGTAGGATCATTGCCATCAAACTGATCCTACATCATCTCACTTAGATACCGACAGAACTTAGTGTCCCTTACGGTGACGTTTCATATCAAACATAACGGCACCAATGATCACCAAGCCTTTAACAATTTGCTGCCAATATGCGGAGATATTCAGCAAGTCGAGACCGTTTTGTAAAACCCCCATTATCATGGTTCCGATAATAGTTCCCTGAATAGTACCAATACCACCGGCATGAGAAACACCACCAACCGTCGCAGCCGCAATCGCGTCTAGCTCGTACATCACCCCTAAACCCGGTTGACCCGAGTTAATGCGAGCAGAGAGGATCAAAGCCGCAATCCCTGCCAGCGTGCCGGCATAGGTATACACCAAAATCTTGTACTTTGTGACATTAATACCCGATACATAAGCGGCAGTCTCGTTGCCACCAATCGCGTAAGCGTACTTACCAAATCGGGTATAGTTCAACAAAATGTAGGATAACACTGCAAGTGCAATGAAAATCAGGATCGGTACCGGGATCCCTAGAATATTCCCCTGGCCAATCCATTGGTAGGAACTTGTCAGGCTGCTAATCGGGCGGCCATCGGAATACAACAGCGCAGCGCCACGAGCAACGATCATCATCCCCAAAGTCGCAATAAAGGGCGGGAGCCTGGTATAGGCAATCAAGGCACCATTAATGTAACCACACACTGCGCCGACCGCTAATGCCGCTAGAATTGGAACAATAACCGGCAGTTCCGGCATATTAGGATACATCCGCATCCCCCAATCGATAGTTTGCGCCATACTGGCAGACACCACCGCAGCCACCGCCAAAACAGATCCCGAAGAAAGGTCGATGCCGCGGGTGATAATAATAATTGTCACACCCAAGGCCAACAGACCAACACTGGCCATCTGAGTCGCAACGTTCAATAAATTAGCAACCGAAAGAAACACCGGTGATAAAATCGACATCACGATACACATGGCGACAAAGACGACATAAATCGCGTACTTAGAAACAAAACGTTTCATATTGTTGTTCGACGCCTCAACACTGGGGCTCGCCTTAAGCAGTTTCGCAATCATCACTCTATTCCTTAAATAGTTTTTCTAGCTACTTAGCTTTCTTTTCACACTCTGAAAGCTAGCTCAGCGCCATCGTCATAATTTTTTGTTGGGAGGCATCAGATCCTGCGACGGCACCTTTAAGCTGACCTTCATGCATCACCAGAATATGATCACTCATCCCCATCACTTCTGGCAGTTCGGATGAGATCATCACCAGACTCTTCCCCATTCCCGTTAGTAAGCGCATTAATTTGTAAATTTCTGATTTCGCACCAACATCGATACCGCGAGTCGGTTCATCAAGAAACAAAATGTCCGGCTTGGTCAGCATCCAACGCGCCAGCAATACTTTTTGTTGATTTCCACCACTGAGGTTATCGATGGTTTCATGCATATCAGGGGTTTTAACCTTGAGCTTCTTACAGTGCTCGGCACTATCGGTACGCATTTTCCGAACATCTAAGACATTCACTACTTTGTTACGGTAGGCATCGAGGTGGGCAATCGAGGTATTGGCAAAGATATCCAGCATCAGGTACAAGCCCGATTGGCGTCGATCTTCGGTCAAAAATGCCATTTTATGGCGAATCGCATCTTGCGGTGTTTTAATATCCACCTCGTTGCCATTGATACGAATCAAGCCCGCATCTTTTTGACGCACCCCAAACAAGGTTTCAATTAGCTCGGTTCGTCCCGCGCCAACTAATCCTGCGATCCCGAGGATCTCTCCCTCACGAAGATCAAAGCTAACATTCTCAAATGAACCTTTAACCGTCAGATCACGCACTTCTAAGCGAGTTTTGCCCGGTTTAGCGGTTGGTGGTGGAAAAACATCCCCCAGATCTCGCCCCACCATCATTTGCACCAATTCGTCATTATTCGTGTCTTTGGCCTCGCGTTCACCGATAAAGCACCCGTCACGAAACACCGTGATATCATCGCAAATACGAAAAATCTCATCCATTTTGTGGCTAATATAAACCACCGCACAACCTCGAGACTTCAGCATATCGATGATCTTAAATAGGTGAGCGACTTCTTTATCGGTCAGCGCCGAAGTCGGTTCATCCATAATGATAATCTCTGAGTTGTAGGAAATGGCCTTGGCAATCTCCACCATTTGTATGGTGGCCACCGTCAGATCGACCATCGGCGTTCTTGGATCTAAATGAAGATCGAGTTTTTCCAACAAGGCTTCTGTATCACGATACATTTTTGGATGGTCAATCAGTTTTAACGGGCCTTTTAACGGCTCCCGTCCTAACCATATGTTTTCAGCAATACTACGGTGGAGGATCGGCGATAACTCCTGATGAATCATCGAAACCCCAGCTTCTAAGGCATCTTTAGCCCCAGAAAATTCAACCGCTTTTCCTCGATAAAAAATGTTGCCACTATCGCGTTGATAAATACCAAACATCACCTTCATCAGTGTGGATTTACCAGCGCCATTTTCTCCCATCAAGGCCATAACGCGACCTTCTCTTAAGGTTAACCGAACATTGTCTAATGCTTTGACACCCGGAAAACTCTTGGTGATACCACGCATTTCGAGTAAAACTTGACTCATATTGAATACTCCCCAAAGGGCTCCACCACAGCAACTATAGAAACATGGGATAGAGCCACAACATAAATGACTAGCGTGTGACCAAGCTAAACAAGCCGCTGCGCGCTTTAAACATTGGCTTGTCTAGATTGGTATCACGTGAGCGTTTGCGACGCACAATTTAGCTTTTATGTTTGGCTTCAAAGGCAGCCAAATTATCTTTGGTGACGAGTTCTGCTGGGATCCAAGTAATCTGCTCATGCGGTTTCCCTTTTACAGCATCAACCGCAGTATCAATCGCCGCACGGGCTTGACCCGAACCGTCTTGGAATACCGTGGCATTCAACGCACCACTTTTAACCGCCGTCAAACCATCGGGTGTTGCATCAACACCAACCACTAGTGTGTCATCAAGTTTACCGGCGGCTTGCAAGGCCTGAATGGCACCCAAAGCCATGTCATCATTGTTGGCTAAAATGATGTCGAGCTTATCGCCAGAATTCAGCCAGTTTTCCATGACCGACATCCCTTGGGTACGCTGCCATAAACCGGTTTGTTTACGTACCACCTTAAACTTAGGTTTATCGGCGAAATAATCTTCGACACCCTTGGTTCGCATAATCGCCGCTTCTTGAGTCAACATCCCCATTAAGATCCCAACATTGCCACCTTCTTTAGCTTTCGCGGCATAGGCTGCTTGAGTTTCACCAAACTTCAACTCTTCGGATCCCACATAAGACACTCCTTGCGGGAGGTAAGAAGGACGACGATTCAAATAAACCAGTTTAATACCCGCCTTCACGATGCTATCAGTCATCGGCTGCGTTGCTTCGGTGTTCACTGGCACTAAGACAATCGCATCCATTTTCTGAACAATAAAGTTTTCAACCTGACCCAATTGTTTGGCGGTGTCTTCCTTCGCATCAACAAACAACAGTTCAACTTTTCCATTTTGCTGCTTTGCATATTTGTCCATGGCATCTTTCATATACACCATGAAGGTATCGTCAAAATTAGGGATCGCCACACCGATCCGGGTGACATCACTTTTCGCCTCTTCTTGACCACAAGCCGTCAGCAGCAAAAAGCCTGCGACAACCAAAACACCTTTAAGCATAGAGAAGCTCATTGTCATGAGTTGTCTCACGGGACTAAGCCCCCGGGTGAGGTATTGTTTAAATGATGGCATGAATATCTCCTTTGTTATTGATCAACCATCAGGACTCAAAATGAAATTTTCATTTCATATTGAACGATAGAACGTCCTGTATTTCATACAAAAATTTCAATTCTTATGGCGTATAACCTAGTAAAAGCCTTGCCGAAAGTCTTGAATAGTAATTATTTTCCCTTGGTATTGAACTATAAAATGATGTTGTAAATATAACCAGCCCCAATGTTTCTTAATTGTTAAAAGTGTTAAGCTGGTCTCATTGAAATTTATATTCCATTTTAAAAATAATAGATAACTAATTGTTTTACATTCATTTAAAGTTGTAAATGGTAATTGCGAGGATTTATTATTGTTACCGATAAATCTTTGTGGAATTTTCATTCCACTTATTGAAGTCTCGTTTTAGGCGATAATTGCGAGTCAGAAATGAAATCATTTGCCCTTCGATTTTATGGTAATGAACGAAAAACAGATCACCGATCACACTTCAGATTAAATATTTCGATTTAATTTTGATTCGAAACGTATATTTCACATAAGGTGTAAGATAAAGCGGATGCTAGCTAAGTATCCTAGGTGAGAAACCAACACGTTTTTAAGGAGTGACGAAACAATGAAGGCTCTTGATAAGAAGCTTGATCTGATTTGTATGGGGCGAGTGGCGGTTGACTTCTATGGTCAACAAATAGGCGCACGTTTGGAAGATATGGGCTCTTTTTCCAAATACTTAGGCGGATCTTCCGGGAATGTCGCCTATGGGACCGCCCGCCAAGGACTGAAGTCTTCAATGTTCGCACGGGTTGGTGATGAACACATGGGACGTTTCTTACGTGAAGAACTACAGCGTGTGGGCGTTGATACCAGTCACCTTATCACCGATAAAGAACGCCTCACAGCACTAGTTATTTTGGGTATTAAAGATGAAGACACCTTCCCGCTCATTTTCTATCGTGACAACTGCGCCGATATGGCGATTCGTGCAGATGATGTCGACGAAGGCTATATTGCCTCCGCCCGATGCTTAGCAATTACCGGGACTCACCTGTCTCACCCAAACACACGCGAAGCCGTAATAACCGCTCTCAAATATGCGCGTAAACACGGCGTAAAAACCGCACTGGATATTGATTATCGACCGGTGCTTTGGGGCCTTACATCACTGGGTGATGGAGAGACACGCTTTATCCAATCAACGGAAGTTACCCGCCAATTACAAGAGGTATTAGGTTTATTCGACCTGATTGTCGGGACAGAGGAAGAGATCCATATTGCCGGAGGGTCAACCGACACCCTTAACGCGTTAACAAGCGTCCGTGAAGTATCCAATGCAACGCTTGTTTGCAAACGCGGAACCTTGGGGTGCTCAATATTTACCGAAGCTATCCCCAACAATCTAGATGCAGGTATTAACGCCTTAGGCGTACAAGTGGATGTATTAAACGTACTTGGCGCTGGCGATGCCTTTATGTCCGGCTTATTACGCGGTTACCTAAATGATGAAAGCTGGCAACAAGCGGGCGCTTACGCCAATGCCTGCGGTGCCTTAGTGGTGTCACGCCACGGTTGCGCGCCAGCGATGCCTAGTAAAGAAGAGCTCGATGATTATCTGTCGCGTGCCGCAGTAGTGCCACGTCCAGATTTAGATCCACACTTAAACCATCTCCACCGCGTCACTACCCGCGATAGAAGCTGGGGAGAGTTATGCATATTGGCCTTTGATCACCGGATCCAGTTTGTCGAAATGGCGCGTGAAGCAGGTGCCGACCTCAGCCTTATTGCTCCCCTAAAGCAATTGATTTTTAAAGCTTGCCAAGAAGTTACCGCAGAAGCAGAGCTACAAGGAAAAGCAGGCATTCTATGTGATAGCCGCTTTGGTCAAAGGGTATTAAATGAAGTCACCGGAAGCGACTGGTGGATTGCCAGACCGGTAGAGCTTCCAGGTTCACGACCACTGGCGATGGAACACGGCAATATTGGTTCACAACTCATCGAATGGCCGCTGGAGCACATCGTAAAATGTTTAGTGTTCTTTCATCCAGAAGATGCCCACCCACTGCGCCTCGCACAGGAGAAGCAGATCCAAGAGGTGTACGCCGCCTGTTGTCAATCGGGCCATGAAATGCTGTTAGAAGTCATTCTACCCGCCGATATGGCTCGTAACGACTCGCTGTACCTGCGCGCCATGCAGCGCTTCTATAACTTGGGAGTGAAACCAGATTGGTGGAAACTTCCACCCATGCAAAGCGATAGCTGGCGACAAATTGAAACGCTCATCGCAGAACGCGATCCCCACTGTCACGGGGTGGTCCTACTTGGTCTAGATGCTCCCGAAGAAGAATTACGAGCAGGCTTTAATCAAGCCGCACCCAGCAAACTAGTTAAAGGCTTTGCGGTGGGGCGCACCATTTTTGGCAAGCCTGCACAAGCTTGGCTGGCGGGGGAAATTGGCGCCCAACAACTGAACCAACAGATCAAACGCAATTACCATAGCCTAATACGCATGTGGCGTGAACGCGGCTAAGAGGAAATTCAGATGACAACAGCAAAAACCGTGCGTTTAACCATGGCTCAAGCCTTGGTGAAGTTTATGCAGGCACAGAAAGTTGAGATTGACGGTGAAATTCAAGCGATTTTCCACGGGGTATTTGCCATTTTTGGCCACGGTAATGTCGCCGGACTAGGCGAAGCCCTGTATCACGTCAACGACAGCTTACCAACTTATCGAGCCCATAATGAACAGGCGATGGCTCACAGTGCCATCGCTTTTGCTAAAGCAAATAATCGCCGACGCATGATGGCCGCAACCAGTTCGGTCGGTCCAGGGGCTCTGAATATGGTCACCGCAGCCGCTCTCGCCCATGTAAATCGGCTGCCGATTTTACTGTTACCGGGTGATACCTTTGCCACTCGCGAACCCGATCCGGTATTACAGCAAATCGAAAACTGGAGCGATGCCACCATCACGCCCAACGATTGCTTCAAACCGGTCAGTCGTTTTTTCGATCGCATCACCCGGCCAGAACAATTGCTCAACAGCTTACCGCAAGCGATGCGAGTACTCACCGATCCGGTCGAATGTGGACCAGTCACCTTGGCGCTACCACAAGATGTGCAAACCATGGCCTTTGACTACCCCGAGCATTTCTTTGCCGAGAAAATTCATCATGTTCGCCGCATGGGAGCCGACGAATTTGAACTAGCCCAAGCAGTGGCGTTGCTACAACAGGCCAAGCAACCACTGGTGATCGCAGGAGGAGGGATTCACTACTCCGAAGCCACCGCCGAATTTAAAGCCTTTGTCGAAGCTTATCAGCTGCCAGTTGGTGAAACCCAGGCAGGTAAGGGTGCTTTACCTTGGGATCACGTCTGCAACCTGGGGTCGATTGGCGTCACTGGTTCCGAAGCCGTCAACCACCTGGCCAAAGAAGCCGACGTGGTGATTGCTGTTGGCACCCGTTTGCAAGACTTCACCTCTAGTTCGCGGGCCTTGTTCAAGGCCGATGCTCGCATCATATCCATTAATATCAACGGCTTCGACGCCAGCAAACATTACAGCCAAGCCTTGGTTGCAGATGCTAAACGGGTTCTACCGCTGCTACAAACGGCATTAGACGGTTGGAGCAGCACTGCCGACTGGCGCGACCAAGCCGAACAGTACCGTCAGCAATGGAATCAAACCGTATCGATTGCCATGACCGATCGCCACAGCTCTCTGCCTACCGATGCAGAAGTGATTGGGGCGGTGAACCGCAGCGCTGACGAGCAAGATATCGTGGTATGTGCCGCCGGTGGCTTACCCGGTGAACTGCATAAGCTATGGCGTACCCGCTACGACAAAGGTTATCACCTCGAATATGGCTTCTCTTGTATGGGCTACGAAATTGCCGGGGGTCTTGGGGTTAAAATGGCAAAACCAGAATCGGAAATCTTTGTGATGGTCGGCGACGGCTCTTACCTAATGCTTAATTCTGAAATTGCCACTTCGGTGATGCTGGGGCAGAAGCTGATTATTGTGGTTCTTGATAATCGCGGTTATGGCTGTATCAACCGTTTACAACAAGCTTGTGGCGGCGCCGGGTTTAATAATCTACTGCAAGATTGTAATAGCGTCGAACAGGGTGCCCCAAAAACCGATTTTGCGGCGCATGCCCGTTCGTTAGGTGCACAGGCTGAGCAAGTGACCAACATTTCAGCGCTTGAACAAGCTTTACAGCGCGCGAAGGCTTCTCCCATTAGCTATGTGATTAGCTTGGACACCGATCCACTTAGCACCACGGAATCGGGCGGTTCCTGGTGGGAAGTGGCGATACCGGAAGTCTCGGTTCGCGAACCCGTTCGCGCCGCACGTCAACGCTATGAAGCAGCAAAACAACGTCAAATAATTTAATAGGAGGGCAGCAATAATGACCGTACAAATTGGAATTAACCCACTCACCTGGACCAATGATGATCTACCGTCTTTAGGTGCCGAAACCCCCTTAGAAACTTGCCTCTCAGAAGGTGTATTAGCTGGTTTCAGTGGATTTGAGTTGGGAAATAAATTCCCTCGTGAAGCCAGTGTATTAGGCCCCATTCTTGCCCAACACCAGCTTCAATTAGTCTCGGGGTGGTATTCGGGAGAGCTGCTAAGCCGTAGCGTGGAGCAAGAAATTGAGGCAGTTCAAGACCATCTCACCTTACTTCGCGAACTCGGAGCCAAGGTGATGGTATTTGCCGAGGTCACCCACTGTATCCACGGTAAACAAGACACCCCAGTCCACCTTCGTCCGCAATTCCCAGCCGAGCAATGGCAGGACTATGGTAAGAAGCTCACCGAATTTGCACGCTACACCCGAAGCCAGGGGGTTCAGGTTGCCTATCACCATCATATGGGAACGGTGATTGAATCAGCCGCAGATATCGACCAACTAATGCAACACACCGGGGATGAAGTCGGCTTATTGCTGGATACTGGTCATCTTGTGTTTGCTGGTGACGACCCGCTGAAAGTCGCTAAAAAATGGGCCCATCGGATCAATCATGTCCATACCAAAGACATTCGTCTGGATATCCTCGCTGATGTTAAAAACCGTAAAACCAGCTTTCTTGACGCGGTCCTAGATGGTGTTTTTACCGTTCCTGGAGACGGTGGTGTGGACTATCCGCCGATTCTGCAAGTCTTGGCTGCACATCAATATCAAGGCTGGCTGGTGGTCGAAGCAGAACAAGATCCTGCCATTGCGCATCCCCTCACCTACGCCAAGTTGGGTTACAAAAATCTCAATCAAATGGCCGCTGATGCTGGCTTATTCAATCACTAGGGCCAACTAAGGATTAATAATGGAAACCGTTCAGAATTTTATCCACGGTCAAATCCGTGAAACTCGCAGTCAGCGCTTGGCTGCTATCTACAATCCCGCGACTGGCGAGCAGACTAAACAAGTCGCCTTAAGCAGTGCGGAAGAAACTAGAGAAGCGATTGCCGCTGCCAAAAATGCCTTTCCTGCGTGGGCCAAAACTTCGCCTTTAAAACGCTCTCGAGTGATGTTCAAATTTAAAGGCTTACTGGAACAAAACATCGATCGCCTAGCTCGCGTGATCTCCAATGAACACGGTAAAATATACTCCGATGCCGTCGGCGAAGTCACTCGGGGTTTAGAGGTGGTTGAATTTGCTTGTGGTATTCCACATTTACAAAAAGGCGAACACTCTGCCAATGTCGGAACGGGTGTGGATAGTCATTCCTTAATGCAGCCGCTGGGAGTTTGCGTCGGGATTACACCATTCAACTTCCCCGCAATGGTGCCGATGTGGATGTTCCCGATCGCACTGGCAACCGGTAATAGCTTTGTACTAAAGCCTTCGGAAAAAGATCCCTCACTCAGCCTGATCATGGCAGAACTGCTCAAAGAGGCGGGACTCCCCGATGGCGTGTTTAATGTAGTCAACGGCGACAAACAAGCTGTCGATGTGCTATTAAGCGACCCTCGCGTGCAAGCGGTCAGCTTTGTTGGTTCCACCCCGATAGCCGAATATATTTACGCTACCGCATCTGCCCATGGTAAACGTTGTCAGGCCTTAGGCGGCGCCAAAAATCACTGTATCTTGATGCCCGATGCCGATCTGGAAATGGCAGCGAGTGCCATCATGGGAGCCGCTTTTGGCGCCGCAGGTGAGCGCTGCATGGCCCTGTCAGTGGCGGTTGTAGTTGGCGATGAAATTGGTGATGCCTTGCTTGAAAACCTGCAACATAAAATCGCCCAGATGCGAGTTGGACCGGGCATTGTCGATGGACCAGAAAACGACATGGGGCCGGTGATTTCCGAACCACATAAGCAGAAGATCTATCAATATATCAGCTCAGGGGAAAGCCAAGGGGCAAGCATTGTGGTAGACGGTCGAAACTTCAGCGTAGCTGGTCACGAGGCTGGTTATTTTGTGGGCCCAACTCTGATCGATCAGGTCACCCCGGAGATGACCCTCTATCAAGAAGAAATTTTTGGTCCGGTACTGGCAATTGTGCGTGTCAGCGATTACGACACTGCTCTGGCCCTAATCAATCGTCATGAGTACGGCAATGGCACCGCTATCTTTACCCGTGATGGTGAGACCGCCCGTCAGTTTAGTGAAGATGTTCAAGTCGGGATGATCGGCGTGAATGTGCCCATTCCAGTACCGATGGCCTTCCACAGTTTCGGGGGCTGGAAGCGCTCTATTTTTGGGCCGCTCAATGTCCACGGCAACGACGGAGTGCGCTTTTATACCCGTATGAAAACAGTTACCAGTCGTTGGCCAACTAGCGTCCGTTTAGAGCAACATAGCAGCACGTTTGTAATGCCAACCATGGATTAGTGAACCAAGCTGTCGTCCACGACTCATCAATACCCGGTTTACCGGGTATTTTTATCGGTAGCCGAAGAGAAATGCCCATCACTTTTAACTGATGGATAACGTAAAAGGAGGCCAAAACCAGACGACGCATACACTGCCGTTCAGCAGGTTTCATATCACGCCTGTGTCGGTTTATGCTCCCTACATCAAAGACAGTCTCAACTGATAATTCTTCAAAATCAACCAGCCTAATATCGAACGACCAGTCAAATCCTAGCCAGAGATGACAAACGGCGTTGTTGCCTAAATTAGAATGAACCTTTCGGGCTTTCCGCGATCTAATCGTTAAGCCGCTACATTTAGGTCGTGCCATAGACAAAGTAAAAAGCAACATCATTAACTGGAAGCAATACAACATGGCCTTAACCTAGTGAGGTTCAATTACTGTTGGCTGAATGAGTCAACACGCAACTGGTCGTCGAGATCGCGGCGACACCGATAGTAATACCGCCATCGGCCCGGCATGCACTGCACTGCACTGATGATAGAAACTATGTTTAAGCTTCCGCTTGGCACCTTGGTAGGCCTTATCAACTCTATATTCCTACTGATGAATGTCGACCTTCAATCACCTGACTACAGCTGTATTCGTAAACCAACAAAAACGGTGAATGTGAGCTATCGCTGACGCAATAGAGGCCCAATTAACCTCCTCGTGATTGATTCAACGGACCTAAAAGTGTTTGCTGAAGGCGAATCGAGGGTTCGCAAGCATGGAAAGGAAAAGCGCCGAATATGGCGTAAAGTTCATCTTGCTGTCGATGCAGATACACATGAAGTGGTGAGCATGGTGGCTTCGCTCAATTCAGAGCATGATGGCAACGTTTATCGACACTCTCAAATCCGCTTCGTCGTAAAATAATCCAAGTCTCAGCAGATGGTGTCGATGCGACCAAGCACTGTTATACGCGATTGAAACGCAAAGGCGTTATTCCTGCCATCCCGCAAGCAAAAACGCCAGTTGCAGGGAAGAAAGCCCCCCCTTGTAGTCAAGAGCTTAAAGCGCTAAAGAATGAAATGCTGAAGAGTGGAAAAACCAATCGGGCTACTATGAGCGCTCATTATCCGAGACGGCGATGCACCGTTACACACGGCTGCTAAGTGGAAAACAGAGCTTGTGTCATTACAATACGCAAGTGGGAGAAATGATGGCAAGTGTAGGGGCGGTAAACAGAATGACGAGTCTAGATATGCCTGTTCGTCAGGTAACTGGCTAAATAGCGGAACAGCCTAGGATGGCTGCGCCTTAAGCTGGGAGTTGACCAACAACGCCACTGAAGTGGCCAATGAGAGTGAGGATTCAGCGTCATTTAGATGCATCTGATAGTGATAAATTATTTTAGGAAACAACGCAGTCAATTTAGATTCAATAGCGAAATTAGATCCAACAATTAAATACCAACCAGTAAGAAATTAAAAACCTATAAACCGAACTAAAAATAAAACAAACAGCAAATAAAAAATCATTCGAGCACTCACAAGAACTAGTAAAAACAATTAACTAGCAACTCACCTGTATCGATAAGTTTACATTATATATTTATATAAACTAAGTGCAGCATACAAGTGAAAGAATACTTCCACGCGAATAAATTAATGTAACGATTAAAAAAATCAATTACAAATAAATAAAAAATCAAACAAAAACAATGAATTACATTAAAATTAACTTGACTCAATAATTATAAATCAAGCCTGATTTAACTTGCTTGATGCCTATTATCCACTTCATTATAAAAACAAAATCGTCATTAATTATGTGTTTTCTATACAAATAAGTTAAGGCCGCTGATGAAAAGCAAAGATAGGCGTACTTAGAAACGAAGAGGGGGGTTGGCGAGTTAAAAAAATATAGATATAGTTAAAATCATTAATATTTTGGTTTTTGTTAAGATACTTAGCTTCTACATTTATCAAGCTATAAAACGTTCATTACCAAATGATGAACCGATTCACCCAAATATATAAGCCAAAAATTATTATCATCGTTCATAGGGAATATTCGAAATATTAGGTGATTTGATTACAAGGCGAGATAAATACAATAAATTCATCCACAAAAAGATATAAAAAATTTAATTTATTTTGTAGCCGCCGACTAAAAGTATATTTACTTAAATAAATATGGACATTAATCAAAAATAAGGAGGGCCTATCAATCATAGATATTCTGGGCTCAATAAATAAGCGAACAGGAGTTCGGCTACCTGAAGTAAACCTGACGTTAATTTACTCATTCGGCTAAGCAAAGTACACCAAACGAAGCTTATGACTAGGTCTATTTATCTTTGTAAATTGTTGCGTTGTTAAAGGCATAGTTAGGCCATCCAGTAAGCTCTGTAAAGCCTTCTAAAGTAACGATAAACACTAGCTAAAGTTCGACAAGAAGTTGCGTTACACCTTTCTTATAAAGAAAGGCTTGAGCAATACTGACTGAACTCTAGGCATACTCATCTGAGTGATGAAATCGCTCTTATCTCGAACAAAAATGGATCACGAAAGACCAATAGGCTTAAAGCCCACAGCTTTAATTAAATGGATTAAACCGCACGCATATTCGGTTTATTATTGATCATGGATATAGGCTATTTTTTTATGAAATTACAATCGATTCAATCAAAAATTGCACTCGTTGCTGGTTCCTGCTTATTAATCTCGGCAGGGATCTTAGTCGCACTGAGTGTCTATTCAGCATCTTCATCTCAGCAATTGGTATCAAAAAAAGTCTCAGCCTTAGTGGAAGATGCCGCCCTAAAGCAGCTCGGCGCAACGGCATCAAACTATGCGGAATCAGTCAGCCGCCGCTTAGAAGAAGGATTAAGCGCAGCTAGGGCTTTAGCGAACGCCGCCTCTGCCGCTAAATCCGATGATATGTCTCATCACACCACCACCATAGATCGCCCCGTATTTAACGACATATTATTGGAAGTCTTAAAAAGTAACCCCGACTTAAATGGTACTTATAGTTGCTGGGAGCCCAATGCATTTGATGGAAACGATCAGTTATTTAAAAATGGGAAAGACGGTAACAACGCTCAAACTGGACGCTTCACCCCTTATTGGACCCGTGATCATTCTGGCAAAACTGAGATTCAATCCTTGGTTGAATACGATTCGCTAGCCCAACATCCTAATGGCGTCGTCAAAGGCGCTTGGTATCAGGTGCCCAAAAATCAACGCCATGAAACGGTCACCGCACCATTACCTTACATCGTACAGGGCAAAAATATCTGGCTCGCGACGCTGTCGGTACCAATCAGCGCTAATGGCCAATTTCTTGGCGTAGTTGGCGCAGACTACGACTTGAGCTTTGTGCAACAGCTTAGCGAACAAGTCTCCAAACAGATTTATCAAGGAAATTCCAAGGTTTCGATTATTTCCGCACAGGGCTTATTTATTGCCAACAGTCGTCAGCCAAAGTACGTTGGTCAATCGATCTCCAATGTTTCAGGCCTGAATAGCCAACAAGTTATCTCAACCATCCAATCCGGTAAGTTAACCATTAATACAATCGAAGCGGATAATAGCTTACAAGTCTATGCGCCGATTACCTTAGGCCAAACTGGCGTTCAATGGGCTATCGTAATCACCATCGACAAAGACTTGGTGTTGGCCGAGGTTCATGCGCTATCCAAAACGCTTTCCGATAACAACCTCAGCGATATAAATTGGCAAGTCGGCGCGGGTTTAATCATTTCACTACTTGCCATCTTCGTCCTGATTGCTATGGCGAAAAAATTGACTCAACCGATCTTAAAAGCCGTTGAAATGGCTCAGTCGATTGCCAAAGGTAACTTTAAGCAGCGCTTAAATTTTAACAGTGCCGATGAAACTGGCCAGCTGTCGATGGCCCTCGATAACATGGCCGATAGTTTGCAACACCAGGTGGTAATCGCTGAGCGAATTGCCAAAGGTGACTTAGATCTCGAGGTCACACTCGCTTCTGAGCAAGACCAATTAGGTAAGGCTTTAGTGCAAATGGTCGGTGACCTGAACCAACTGGTAGGTCAGATCCGACAACGTTCTGAAGTCATTGGCGACAATGCCGGTAAAGTTTCAGATCTGAGTCATGATTTAGCCAGTGGCGCTACACAATCCGCCTCTGCGGTCACCGAAATTAGCGCCACAATCACCGAAATTGCTGCTCAAATCCGTCAAAGTTCAGGCAACGCGGACCGAGCCAATCAACTGTCAGTGCAATCGGTTAACTCAGCCAGCTCTGGCAACCAACTGATGACCGAGCTACAAGGTGCCATGAAAGACATCGAAAACTCAGGCAATGAGATCAACAACATCATCGACACCATCGAGTCAATTGCAGAACAAACCAATTTGCTGGCCTTAAATGCGGCCATTGAAGCTGCGCGAGCGGGCGAGCAGGGACGAGGATTTGCGGTGGTCGCAGACGAAGTGCGTAAGCTGGCCGCACGTAGTGCCGAAGCGGTACAGCAAACCGCGATATTAATCGATACTTCAGCCAAACACACCCAGCGCGGGATTGAACTGTCTCATCAAACTGGCAGCGCCTTAGATGCAATTGTAAAAGATGCTGGCGAAGTGGCGGTATTGGTGAATGAAATTGCCCAAGCGGCCAACGAGCAGGCCTCAGGCGCCGAGCAAGTCAGTCTGGGGATTAATCAAATCGACGAGGTAACCCATCAAAATAGCAATAATTCGGAGAGTTGTGCCAATGCATCCAACGAACTCTCTAGCGAATCTCGAGAACTGAATAATCTAATTCAGCAATTTAAACTCAAGTCTTAATTTATGGTGTAAGAGAATAAAATGGCCAACCATCAGTATTGGCCATTTTATTTGCCAAACAAAGCTCCCACAAGCTAACGTCCTCCACGAAAGAGCTAGTTTTCACATCACCATCAGTGTAACAAGAGCTCAATTGTAAACTCATTTTGCCGCCACCTTCTTCCGGTAATGGCTTCGCTTTCCCCTTCTAGCCGCTCCTTTAGCTGCGGGTTTGACTAAGCCGACAAAGGCTTGCGCATTAATGTTGGCACTGTGCTTAACCAAATCACTTAACTGCGCTTGCATACCTTGCATAAAGCCCTGATAACTTTGACTACGTTGGCTAATACCATTGAGCTGCATTTCCCAATGAGCAGTCATATCCGGCCAGGTACATAACTCAGGCAAAGCCATAACCAGAGCCTTGCCACTGTCGCTGGCATGAATTTGTTTAGCCTGACGCTGTAAAAAACCGCGCTTAAATAACAGTTCAATAATTCCCGCCCGAGTCGCTTCAGTACCTAAACCATCGGTTTCTTTGAGCACTGCTTTTAAGGCCGGGTCTTGCACATACCGCGCAATTCCGGTCATCGCCGCCAGTAGGCTAGCATCAGTGTAAGCCTTAGGCGGCTGCGTTTGTTTATCGAGCACCACACCCTCGATACAGTGCAACGCTTGCCCCTGAGTTAAGGGCGGTAATAACAGCTCATCTTCAGTATTTTTTTTCTTGGGAAAGAGACTCTTCCAACCAAGCTCTAGCAGCTGATTGGCGCTGGCTTTAAACATCCCATCAGCAATCTGAATCAGCGCTTCGCTATGGGCATAACGATAGTGAGGGTAAAACTGAGCAATATATTGACGCGCAATCAATTGATATACCCGTCGCTCTGCCTCGCCAAGATTTTGCGCCAGATAGCGCTTTTCGGTGGGAATGATGGCGTGATGCGCATCCACCTTGGCGTCATTCCAGGCTTTACTTTGACGACGAGGCACCGCATCGTCAACCGCATCGGCCAAGTCACTGCTATTATTTTTAATCGCCGCCAGTACCTTGGGTGCGTCGCCATGATGTTGCTTGGGTAAATAGCGGCTATCGGAGCGAGGATAGGTAATCAGCGTATGCCGTTCATATAAGTTTTGACAGATATCGAGAACTTGTTTAGCGCTATAGCCGTAACGCTTCGCGGCATCGATCTGTAAGCTTGAAAGATTGTAAGGCAAGGGCGGCGCTTGTTGTTTATCTTGCTGCTTTAAACTTTGCAAGAAGGCAGCCTGAGCGCTGATCCGCTTCGCCACGTGCTCGGCAAGGGGACGACTAAGCACACGTCCTTCTTCGTCTTGATAGGGTTTACAGGCTTCGCTGGGCTGCCAAAAGGCGCTGAATAACTCACCGCTTTCGGTGCGCAGCTTCGCCTCCACTTGATAAAAAGGACGACTCACAAAATTTGCAATTTCCTGATCACGCCTCACCACCAAACCTAAAATTGGAGTTTGCACTCGACCCACCGACAGCACCCCGCCGTAGCCCTGCTGTTGCCCTTTTAAGGTATAGGCACGAGTTAAGTTAATGCCATACAACCAATCGGCGCGTGAACGGGCTAAGGCCGAGGTCGAGAGCGCGGCAAATTCTTGATTTAATTTTAGTTGTTTCAAGGCACGACTCACCGCAGCAGGGTTTAAGTCGCTTAACAGTAAACGTTGGCAGGACTTCTTCAGAGCCACCTTCGCCTTACAGTGCTCGATGACTAAATCCACCAACAACTGACCTTCGCGATCGGGGTCACCAGCATGCACCAACTCACCAGCCTGTTTAATCAAGCCCTTAATCACTCGCAGTTGCGCCGCCGTTTTCGATTTCGCTTGCCAGTGCCACTGCTCGGGAAAGATTGGTAAATGCTCCAAACGCCATTGCTTAAAACGAGCATCGTAGTGCTCCGGTTCTGCCTGTTCCAACAAATGGCCAATACACCAAGTCACACAATCGCCGTTGGCGAGCTGAATATAACCATTTAGCTTTTGCTGAGGCTTGGGTAATACCGCAGCAATCGCGCGGGCGAGGCTGGGTTTTTCTGCAATATAGAGACGCAAGGGCTACAACACCTGTTTGTTTATACAGTTATTGTAGCCAATACCAGCCACTTAGCCAAACATTTGTTGACTCAGCCTCAGCGTCGCAGCCACGTTACGAGCAGATACATAGAGGTTGGATTCCGCCTCGGCAAGTGCTTGCGGCAAACTACAAGTACCCGGAACGATGGAAAATACCGCATTAATACCATGTTCATGCACCACTTCGTAGCCGGGCAGCATCGCGCCAGCCAAGGCGATCACCGGCACCTGGTACTGCATCGCAATTTGCGCCGCACCATAGGGGGTTTTACCCGCGATGGTTTGACTGTCGATCCGCCCCTCACCGGTAATCAATAAATCAGCACCTTCCATGGCACTGGCTAAGTCCACAGCTTCGGTCACGATTTGTACCCCTGGACGCAGCTGAGCTTGCATAAAGGCCAACAATCCCGCCCCCATACCGCCTGCAGCGCCACTACCAGCGGTGTGCATAATATCGATGCCAAACTCACTAAACACCACTGCCGCAAAACGACCTAAGGCGGCATCAAGCTGCTTGACAACCTCTGGCGTTGCACCTTTCTGCGGGCCAAAAATAGCACTGGCGCCATGTTCACCACAGAGTGGATTATCGACATCACAGGCCACCTCTATTTCAACCTTAGCCAAACGGGGATCGAGACCAGAAATGTCGATGCTGGCGAGATCAATCAGCTCACCACCACCACGCTTTAAGGGTTTGTTAAAACGGTCGCGAAAATTAGCGCCCAAAGCTTGTAGCATGCCCACCCCAGCGTCGTTTGTGGCACTACCACCCAAACCAATAATCAACTTGGTAGCACCAGCATCGAGGGCGGCGCTAATCAGCTCTCCAGTACCATAGCTGGAAGTCTTACGTGGGTCACGCAGCGCATGATCCACCAGATGCAGACCCGAGGCTGCAGCCATCTCAATCACCGCGGTCTGCTTATCACCCAATACGCCAAAGAAAGCCTCAACCGGATTGCCACGCGGACCCGACACCAAAACAGGCATGATTTGTCCGCCTGTGGCATCAACCATCGCCTGCACGGTGCCTTCGCCACCATCGGCAAGCGGCACTTTCAGATAGTCGGCATTAGGGAAAATCTCTTTAAAACCTTGCTCAATCAGCTCTGCCGCTTCCATGGCACTCAGGCTTTCTTTAAACGAATCAGGCGCAATTACTATCTTCATCGGCTTTCCTTGTTCAGTTACAAATTAATGCTCAAACCCAGTCTCTAACCCTATTGTGGTAAACAAGTCTGAGTGTAGGCACGGATCTGTTCACTTAGCTGTCTCATTAACTTACCCGCTAATTGCCAATGATGCCAGTATAGCGGCACCCTAAGCTGAAAGTCGGGCAAAATGTTGACTAAACGCCCCGCCGCAAGGTGTTGCTCCATCTGCAAGCGCGGATTCAAACTATAGGCACCACCAGCCAGTGCTAGCTCGATAAACGCTTCCGACGAACGCACCGTATGGCAAGGATATTGTCCTGGATGCAAAGCAAAGTGCTCTAACAAAAACTGGATATGCATATCGTCATGTTGATCAAAAGACATGGCTGGAGCCTGACTAAGACTACGCTGATCAACCCCATCGGAAAAATAACGTTGAATAAAATCGGGGGTCGCCACACATAGATATTCCATATACCCTAAAAAGTGGCTTTCACTTCCAGCGATTGCTTGCGCCTTGCTGGTAATACAGGCGAGCGCTTCGCCACTACGCATCCTTTGCCAAGTGCGCGATTCATCTTCTACATATAAATTTAGCTCGATTTGGGTACGTTGCAACAAAGGTCTTAAGGCGGGAATTAACCAACTGGCCAGGCTATCGGCATTCACCGCTAAAGGCATAGCCTGAAAAACCTGCTCGTCCACCTTGAGCTGTTGGCTTAATTCGGTTTCAAGCTGTAATACTCGTTGATAGTGGCCTAATAGTTGTTGACCTAAAGCCGTGGGTTGTAAGGGTTGAGCACGGATCAACAACGGTTGCCCCAGCTGACTTTCCAATAACTTAATCCGCTGCGAAACCGCCGACTGAGTGAGGTGTAGACGCTGCGCAGCCCGCTCAAAACTCTGCTCCAGGACGACCGCATCCAAAGCTTTTAGCAGCTTGTAATCAAAATCAGTAGAAGCCATTTACTCTCATTAGATATTTTAATTATCCATTAAAATTATTAGCTATATTAAAGCAGATGCGCTGGTTATAGTCCTGTAATATTTTAATAACGCAAGGCAATACATGTTCAGCACTTACTTTACCGGACTCACCCTCATGGCCAGCCTGATCATGCCTATCGGCATGCAAAATGCCTTCGTATTAAATCAAGGGATCCGCCGACGCCATCATATCTTGGTGGCCACTATGTGCTCGTTTGCCGACATTTTTTTTATGAGCCTTGGGGTTTGGGGCGGTGCTCAACTCTTTAACGCTTACCCTTGGCTGCTTTATAGCATTAGCATTTTGGGCGCGGTATTCATGCTAGTCTACGGCTACCAGTGTTTACGCAGCGCCTACCAAGCCGAAGATAGCTTAAATCAGGGCGAAGCAAAACATGAGTTAAAGGCAATCATTCTCGCCTGCTGCGCCTTCACCTTTTTAAACCCCCACGTCTACATCGATACTATTGTGATCTTGGGTGGATTTGCCGCTAATATCAGCGCAGAGCAACGCCCGATGTTTGTTGCTGGCGGGGTCAGTGCCTCTTTCGCTTGGTTCTTCAGCCTCGCCTTACTCGGGGCAAAGCTGGCACCAATACTTGCAAAACCGCGTGCCCAGCAGCTGATTAATTGCCTGATCGGCCTAATGATGTTTGGCTTGGCTTTCTACCTGCTTAAGTTTGTATTTGCGTAGACAGCATCATGAGAATAATCGTTTTGGTTTCGTGCTCTGAGCACTGAAAGCCGAAAAGTCACTCAAATTTGAGCAAAAACGTCCGACAACACCCATAAAAAACGGGCCCTTGGGCCCGCTAGTTCAAATAAATAAGCTGCGCTTAGTTTGCCGTAAAACTAAACTTCTGTCCGCCGATAGCCGCTTCATACATTAAGCCACCTTTTGCCAAGGTAAACACCGCATAGCCACTCACATAATTGGCCTTGGCTTGTTCACTACCTGCTGCTGCGCCAGTACCAGAAGTACCTGCTTGCGCCGATGCGCCAAGGGTTAGCGCGACGGCACTGGCTTGCGCGCCAAACTCAAAACTACCGCTGGTAAATTCGTCGTACGCCCGCTTGTCTTGCAAAAACACAATTTGGCTAAACGCTTGACCACCGAGCTGAAATCCAATGGTAACTTGGCCCATTTTTACGGTGCCTGTTGTTTGACCACCGCGATAGACTTTTCCTTCACCATAAGCACCACCAATGCCAATGCCTCCCTTGCCAATGGTTGGAAATACCGCATAGCCATAGGCATTGTTAAAAAATGAAGTTGTTCTATCGGATTTTTTAAAATCCTGAATAGTTGCTTGGTAATCATCCGCCATCGCTGGAAAACTCAGCGCGAATATACCGATACACATTACCCACCACTTCTTCATGTTGAAACACCTTTAAGCTAATGAACCAATCAGCAGCATACACCATGTTCTAGTATATCGACATCCTGTTTATTTTTATTCAACACACAGCTATTCAGCTGGGTTGATATAGTCGATAACAAGTTTGGTAAGCATATTTTTCGCCTGCATTTAACCAACAGCTTTGATGCGGCCAATCGGAACGGTTAGGCGAATCAGGAAGAAACTGAGTTTCCAAAGCTACCCCGCTATGTGCAACATAACTCTTGCCATCACGTGCCGGGTTACCGCTTAAAAAATTTCCTGTATATAACTGGATTGCTGGTTTATTAGTATAGACTTCCAAAGCCAAAGAGCCATCATCAGCAATTAAACGAGCCACAGCCCCTCCCTCTTTTAGCACCGAAGACTGCAATAAATAGCTATGGTCATAGCCGCCAACCAGCAGCTGATCTGGATCTTTATTCAAGTCGGCGGCAATCGACTTTGCTTGCCGAAAATCAAAACCACTACCAGCCACCTCTTTTAAGCCATCGACAGGAATACCTTCGGCATCCACTGGAAGATAGTAATCAGCGGCAATAAATAAATGATGTTGCAAAATATTACTTTGCTCAGCGTTAAGATTAAAATAGCTATGATCAGTAAGGTTTACAGGGCAGGCTTGGTCGACTTCAGCGCTGTAATCTAGTTGCAACTGATTTTCTTCGTCAAGGGTGTAGGTCACTTGTGCGGTCATGTTACCCGGGTAGCCTTGTTCTCCATCGGCCGAGAAAATACTAAAACGAGCCTTATTGTCAGCCAACTGCTCACCCTGCCAATCACGATGACTCAAATCGTTGGCCCCATGTAACTGATGCGGCCCTTGATTCGCCGTTAACGCATATGATTGCCCCTGATGATTGATTTTTGCCAGCTTAATTCGATTTGCATAGCGCCCCACAGTTGCGCCTAAATAAGCGCCTTGCTGCTGATAATTTTGTAGGCTGTCACAACCTAACACCACCTCCCTTAACTCACCGCTACTGAGCCTGATTTTTAAACTGGCAAGGGTTGCCCCCCATGTCAGTATGATAGCCACACTGCCTTGAGCATTCTTAAGGGTAAACGTTTTCCCCAAAGAATTCTGACTAGAAGACATATACAACTCCTCAATGATTTTTAAAATAAATGAATCGTGAACGCAGCCCGAAACTTACGATGCGCTATTTGTAGAAGCAAATAGAGCCGAGGCGCCTAATCATGACACGATAGTGGATTTGACCAACAAAGCTAGCATAGTTCTAAAAACATCAATCATTTAGCCATCATTTTGTGAGCCATATCGCCTTATCAAAGCACCTTAATAACTTTTTTGTCACCTAATGATGCCATAAATATTTATAGATAATGGAACAAACTACATAATTCTCTATTCTAATGAGCAATACCAATCTGATTAATTATATGTGCAGCTTATTGCGCAGAATAAATCTGCCGATAATCAGGCAAGAAGTGCAAAGTGCAGTAACCAGTGGATCTAATTACAATATACATCAATCAGTTAGCGGTGATTTAGGCGAGCAAGAATGACCAGATAATGAGTTAGCTTGGTATAAGATGAGCATCGAGCTCGCATGCTTTCAGTTAACAGTTCAGGGATTTCGCCTCCGTATGCGAATACATTGTCGTAATTAGCAAAAAAGCCCCGTCATTGCTGACGGGGCTTTTATGAAGGTGGTCGGTGATGAGAGATTCGAACTCCCGACCCTCTGGTCCCAAACCAGATGCGCTACCAAGCTGCGCTAATCACCGATAATTTTGTGCTTGATATTTAACCAGAAACCAAAGCTCTGGTCCCACTCTTAATGAGCTTCGCGATGATGCGCTACCAAGCTGCGCTTTTTCTATCATTTATTTTAGCTAATTTCAGAAAATTATCCCAAGGCTTAACTTTGCCTGTTTCGGTCGCAACGAAATTCGCTACACCTAAATAATGGGGTGAGTAATGGGGTTTGAACCCACGACAACCGGAATCACAATCCGGGGCTCTACCAACTGAGCTATACCCACCACTGAGTACCAGAGCATCTTCCTTCGAAATGGCGCACCCGACAGGAGTCGAACCTGTGACCTTCGCCTCCGGAGGGCGACGCTCTATCCAGCTGAGCTACGGGTGCTCAATGCTGGCGGAGGCGTATGTTAGGGTGTTCGCTGCCCTCTGTCCAGACATTTTATAAAAAAACTGCCAATCGAAGAGTTTTTAGCCAATCCTTTAAAAAACCTGGCTATGCGTACCAGAAACCACCGCAGAAATACTCACTAAACGACAGAGAATAAGCTTTGATTTTATAGCTCGAGACATATGACCTGATGATCAAATAAGCTAAGATACGATCACTTTCTTTCACACCAACTGCTGTATGGGTAGGCATCAATTCGGAGCGAGTGATTAGCGAATGAAAACACGGTTGCAAAAAATACGTTCATTACTTTCCACCCTCACCAGTATCAATCCCAATCTGGATGAAGAACTTGCATTAATTGTTCAAGCCGTTGGAGGCTTAAACAACATCATCTCGACCATGGCTTGCACCACCCGCTTGCGCCTATGCATCAAAGATATGAGCTTAGTAGACTCAAACAAATTAAAGATGCAAGGCGCCATCGGCGTGGTAATCCTCGATCAAAATAACCTACAAATTATTTACGGTTTAAAAGCCAACGCTTATTCGCAGCAACTGGAGCAACAATTAGTTGCAGAATCAAGCTAAATCAGCTTAAAAAACAATAGCATATACCTGCGCAAATTGAACACCGATGATGAGTTCGCTTTTAAAACCTTTGAACGTCGCATAAACATCCAAGAGGACACCACCAAGTCCACACCGGCGGTCACGATTACACGGTATAACAACTGATGCTTCAGTCCAATATCCACCAGCAGTTCTGGCGCTACTCCATCCCCTCGGTCGTCGCCATGGTCGTCAACGGGATTTATCTAATCGTAGACGGCATGTTTATTGGTCAGGTACTGGGGGCCTCTGGTTTAGCCGCTATTAATCTCGTTTGGCCGCTCATTTTTGTGGTTAGTGGATTTGGCTTAATGGTGGGCGTAGGAGCAGGGAGTTTAATATCGATCGCCTGCGGTCAAGGCGAACAACGACGCGCTCAACAGTTACTCAGCCATGCCCTGCTGATGCTGCTATTGCTTGCCGCTGTCATATGCAGCGTATTAGCGGTGCTGGGGATCAGCCCTATTACCCTGCAAGGGGCGGAGGCAGAAATTACACGGATGGGCGAGCACTACCTTAGCATTATGGGCCAAGGCTCGTTAATTGTACTAGGCAGTACAGCCTTACCCATTTTGATACGCAACGATCATTCGCCAAATTTGGCTACCTTACTGATGATACTTGGCGCCTTAACGAACATCCTGTTGGATTATCTGTTGATTGTTTGCTTTGATTGGGGGCTCGCGGGAGCCGCCTATGCCACGCTTGGCGCACAGGCGTTGGTAATCACATTGGCTCTCGCCTATTTTCTGTCGGATCTTAGTGAACTGCACTTCCAATGGCGCGGATTTGTATTACAGCCTCGTGAACTGGTACGTATTACCAACCTTGGCTTCAGTAGTTTCTTAACCGCGCTATATACTGCCTTTATTACCGTAGTTCATAATTGGCTATTTCTACGTTATGGCACAGTCACCGAGACTGGTGCCTATGCCATTGTGCTTTACCTCAGTGTCATCTATTACTTTATCGCTGAAGGTTTTGCCAATGGCATGCAGCCGCTGCTCTCCTACAACTATGGTGCACAACGCTATCACAACATGCTCAAAATCATGCAGCTCGGCTTTAGCATTATCATTGGTTCTGGTTTACTCGCGGTGTTGTTGATGAATCTATTTAGCGAATTGAGTGTCGGGATTTTCAACCAGGATGACCCCGCGCTACGCCAAGCCACCGTGGCTGGGATCCGCCTACATTTGTGGGCCATGCCTCTCGACGGCCTAATTTTCACCTCCGCCATGGTTTATCAAGCCATCAATAAAGCAAATCGCGCCAACCTGATCTCATTAGCCAACATGGTGATCCAACTCCCCTTCATGCTATTGCTTCCCACAAACTTTGGGGTAACGGGGATTTGGTTAATCATGCCGCTTTCCACGGCGCTATTAAGCCTACCGATCGCTTATGGCTTATACCAATTATTAGCCCGGCTCAAGCAAGCAGCCTCATCAGCCTTGCTTCAATAATATCAGCCAAGCAAATCGGCTAAGGCAAAGCTTGGCCTCGCGAAGTGACAAACAGTTGATACCATTGTTCACGACTCAGCTGAACCTTAGTCGCATCGGCACAAGCGCGGATCCGACCCACATGGGTACTGCCAATCACAGGCTGAATCGCTGCCGGATGGCGCATTAACCAAGCAAGAACCATGGCCTCGGGCGAGCAACCATATTGTTCGGCATACTGGCGCACTAAAGCTGCCGTATCGCGCTGCGCCTGACTGGCTTGCGAAAGATCGGCGCCACTAAATAAACCGCGACATAAACTGCCCCAGGCCTGCACTTGCAGCTTGTTGATAGCGCAATATTCTATGGTGCCAGCAGTAAAGCTATGGCCTCTGACCTGCTCATCATTCACTGCCACACTATGATTCAGCCAATCTAACTTCGTTAAACTGAGCTCCAGCTGATTTGCCACCAGAGGAAAGCCTAGCGCAGCTTGCAGGTAAGCGATTTGTGCACCGCTCATATTCGATACCGCAAACTGCCGCACCTTACCGCTCTCTTTAAGCTGCTGCAGAGTCGCGGCCACTTCATCCATTTCCGCCAGAGGGTCGGGGCGGTGTAGCATCAACACGTCGATATATTCAGTTTGTAGGCGCTTGAGCGATGCTTCGACGCTCTGTCGAATATAATCCGCTGACCAATCGTAACGCCCACACCATTGCTCATCGGCAAAACGGATCGCACATTTGGTTTGCAAAATAATCTGCTGGCGCAACTGCGAACGCTCAGCCAGAACCTGACCAAATACTTGCTCGGCCTTACCCAGCGTGTAAATGTCGGCATGATCGAAATAGTTAATGCCTATTTCTAAGGCGGCATCAACGGCCGCATGCGCCTGCGCCAGATGTTCAGGGCCATAAGGCGTAGCATCCCAGCTGCCGCCAAGCCCCATACAACCGTAAACTAATTGACTCGCCTGAGGGAAGAATTGATGAATTGCTAATGCTGCCATAACCAAATCCTAATGGGTAATAATTGGCCTCATTATAGCGATAGTTGTTGTATTTGAAGACTAAGATTTGATTTTTGTGTCAGCCATGAATTCGCGGCGAGTGCCGAGAAAGTCAGCGCTGCAAGCGGCTAAGCTGCAGCGCTCAAGCGCTCACTATAATAAATCGCGTAAGCGATAATAGGTCATCGCCATGACTAGTGCAGGAGTGCGCAGTAAACGACCACCAGGGAAAGGCATATGCGGGATCTTATCGAAGATATCAAAACGTTCCGAAGTTGCCATAATCGACTCCGCCATCAGTTTGCCAGCCAAGCCAGTGGCCGCAATACCATGTCCAGAGAAACCCTGAGCAAAATACACATTTGGCGCAAGCTTGCCAAAGTGCGGTGCACGGTTGATGGTAATGCCGACATTACCGCCCCAGGCAAATTCCACTGGCTCATTAGCCAACTGCGGAAATACCCAGTCCATGCGTTGTTTCATGGTTTTCGCTAAATCTCGTGGCTGCACTCCGGAATAACTCACTCGGCCACCAAATAACATCCGGTGGTCAGCCGAACAGCGATAATAGTCGAGCACGAAATTAATATCACACACCGCCATATTATTTTTAATCAAGCTACGAATGCGTTCCTCGCCAAGCGGTTTAGTGGCACAAATATAAGTACCCACTGGCATCACTCTGCTTTCCAGCTTGCTATTCAGACCTTCCATGTAAGCGTTGCAGGCAAGCACCACATGAGAACAAGTCACTTTCCCCTGAGCAGTACTTAAAGTCACTTTAGTCCCGTGTTCAATCTTAGTGACTTTACTTGCCTCGTAAACTGATACACCCGCTAATTCGGCAGCTTTGACCAAACCAAGAGTATAATTGAGCGGATGTAAGTGACCACTATTAGGATCGAATAAAGCCCCCAAGTAGCGCGGACTCGCCAGTTGCTCTTTAAGCTGATCCTGCTCCCAATATTGCAAGCCCTGGTAACCATAATCATCACTGAGCTGGGCCTGCCAAGCTTTCAGCTCTTTCACATGGCGAGGCTTAATCGCGACATGGCTTTGCCCATCTTGCCAGTCACAATCAATGTTATACTTGGCAATGTTTTGTTTAGTCACGGCAAGCGATTCGACCGACAGATCCCACATATTCTTGGCATCGTCTTTACCCATCATTTTTTCCAAGGTGGATTGCTCGGCGGCCCATCCAAAAATCGCCTGCCCTCCACTGCGTCCAGAGGCGCCCCAAGCGACGCGCTCGCCCTCAAGTAAGATCACCTTATAACCTTTCTCGGCTAACTCTAGGGCCGTAGTCGCGCCGGTGATACCGGCACCGACAACGCAAATATCGGCCTGATGATCACCCGCTAATTGCGGATAATCGAGTTGCAAATTTGCACTCGCCGCATAATACGAATTAGCATGTTGCTGTTTCATTTACTCACCTTTGATGTCATTACGAAAGCGTTGCTATCCTTGCCTCAGCTTGAATCTGGAATTTATACCATTTGCTGATACCATTGCTGCTCCAACGGCGTCACCTGTGCCTCAAAACGTTGCCATTCATTGAGTTTATTGGCGTGGTAAACGTGGCTAAAATCTTCTCCCAGCAAGTCCCAGAGAGTCGACTGATAAAATACTTGTAAGGCCTGCTCCCAAGACGTGGGTAATTCGCAGGCGTCTACATAGGTCGCATCACCGGTAACTGCCGCAGGACAAACCAATTGCTGTTCAATGCCGTGCTGAATACCCGCAAATAATGCGGCCACCACAATGTACGGATTACAATCTGCGCCAGAAACCCGATGTTCAATCCGAGTATTGGCTTTGGTTCCCGAGGGGATGCGTAGCGCCACGGTTCGGTTATCCCAGCCCCAAGTCGCCTTTAATGGAACAAACATGTCGGGTTGAAAGCGACGATAAGAGTTTGCATTAGGGGCCAGCAAGGCAATCGCCTGTGGCATGGTTTCTAATAGCCCGGCCAAAGCCTGCTCCAGCAAAACTTGGTCTTCTGCAAAGCGGTTATTCCCTGCGTCGTCCAACATACTGATATGCACATGGCAACCATTGCCCGAATGCTCAGCGTAGGGTTTTGCCATGAAGGTTGCCACATAACCATGCTCTTTGGCCACCGCCTTAATGGCACGCTTTAAGAGGATCGCTTGATCACAAGCCAGCAAAGGATCAGTCTGATGCTGTAAAGTGACTTCAAATTGACCGGGAGCATATTCGGCGATGACGTTATCACTCGGGATATTTTGGGTATGACAGTAGGCTTGAATATCTTTGATAAACGCAGCGAATTCGTCTAATTCATCCAATGAGTATACTTGAGTTTGCTCCATCCGTTGTTGAGACAACGGTAACAGAGGGGGTAGCGGCTGTTCGGTATCGGCTTGCGCGTCGAGTAGATAGAATTCCCATTCGATAGCAACACAGGGATAGCATTGTTGCTGATGTAATCCTGCTAAGGTTTTACTTAATAGCTGACGAGGATCTGCAAAAAATGGGCGACCATCCACCTCATACATCGTCAATAAGGCCTGTGCTGAGTTTTCCTTCCAGGGGACCAAACTTAAACTATGCGGCAGCAACTGGCATATTCGATCACCATCTCCCTGCATAAACCCCAAACCAGTTTCTTCAACCGTTTCCCCACAAATATCCAAGGCAAAAACCGAAGCGGGTAAACACATACCTTCGTTGGCAATCTTCAGCAATGAAGCGGGTTCAATACGCTTACCACGGATCACCCCATTCATATCTGAAAGCATCAAATCGATACTTTCTAAACGAGGGTGAGCGTCAAGAAATTTTTGTACTTGTTCAACCCGCGTAATTCGCTGCGTTTGCGGTTGGTGTTTCAACATAATTAACAGTCCCCTGATAAAAGCATCCCTTATACCTTTTAAATTTACACCATAGTGTTAATTATAATGCAAACTTTTTTGCTGGATCGGCAATAAAAACCGATAAATTTAGTTTTTATTTAACACTAGGTTGACATTCATCCCATTTCATGACAAATCTTATTAGCACGGAGCAAAAATCCAACAGCAAGTGTTTTTGCCACGTTTTACTAAACAGACGATGACAGGTGATTATGGATAAGGTCAGGAAGTGGTTTGCAGAAAACCGGATAACCGAGGTTGAGTGTCTAATTCCCGATATTACGGGGAATGCGAGAGGGAAAATTATCCCCGCAAATAAATACCTGAAAGAAGGAGGGATGCGACTACCAGAGTCGATCTTTTACCAAACGGTTACCGGGGACTGGCCTGACGACGATGTAGAATTGTTTGATTGGACCGAAAAAGACATGAGCTTAGAGCCGGACTGCGATAGCCTGCGTTTTGTTCCTTGGGCTAAAGAGCCAACCGCTCAGTTAATTCATGATTGCTACAAAAGCAACGGCGAATTAGTTGATATGGCACCTCGTTCGGTTCTCAAAAAAGTGCTAGCCCTCTATGAAAAAGAAGGTTGGAAGCCAATTGTAGCGCCCGAACTAGAATTTTTCTTAGTCAAAAAGAATCTCGATTGGGATTATCCTCTCGAACCACCAATCGGTCGTAATGGCCGTCCTGAAACAGCTCGCCAATCCTTTAGCATCGATGCCGTAAACGAATTTGACCCCTTATTCGAAGATATGTATGACTATTGCGAAGCACAAGGGATCGAAGTGGACACCTTGGTACACGAGTCTGGTGCCGCACAAATGGAAATCAATTTCGATCACGGCGAACCCGTTTTGGCCTGTGACCAAGTATTTTTATTTAAACGCACCATGCGCGAAGCCGCATTGCAACACGATACCTATGCCACCTTCATGGCGAAGCCAATGGAAGAAGAACCTGGCAGTGCGATGCATATCCACCAAAGTTTGGAAGATATGGATGGCAATAACTTATTTGCCAACAGCGATGGTAGCAACAGCGATTTATTTTTAAGTTATATCGCAGGTTTACAACAGTTCACCCCTGCCAGCATTGCCTTCTATGCGCCCAACGTAAACAGTTATCGCCGACTCATGTTTGGCGATTCAGCACCGATCAACCTGCAGTGGGGAATTGACAACCGCACCGTGGGCTTGCGAGTGCCACTCTCCGGAGCGCGTAATCGCCGAGTCGAAAACCGCTTTGCAGGGGCCGATGCCAACCCTTATTTAGCCATGGCCTTAACTTTGGCTTGTGGTTATATCGGCATGAAGAAAAAACTCAAACCTTCGGCGCAAGAAGTCGGTGACGTCAGTGAAGATCGCTACACTCTGCCAGGGAATTTAGAAGCTGCCTTGGTCGAACTGGAACAATGTGATGAACTGAAAGAAATTTTGGGTGAGCGTTTTATTGGCTGTTATGTCGCGGTAAAACGCAAAGAATATCAAACATTTTTCAAAGTTATTAGTTCTTGGGAACGAGAGTTTTTATTACTCAACGTCTAAGCCATTCATTCAATCAGCCACAGGAGGCCAAATGAACACAGCAACTTTGACAATCCAGCAACAAGACAGCGCGCATTGCTTGCACCCTTTTACTAATTTTAAAGAGCTAAATGCCAAAGGCGCAAAGGTGATTGAGCGTGGTGACGGAATTTATGTATACGACAGTGAAGGGAATAAACTGCTCGATGCGATGGCTGGCTTGTGGTGTGTGAATTTGGGCTACGGTCGCCAAGAACTGGTCGATGCCGCCGCCAAACAAATGCAGCAACTTCCTTATTACAATCTATTTTTTCAAACCACTCATAAACCAGCGGTCGAATTAGCAACGGTATTGGCCGAACTCACCCCGGAAGGGCTAAATCACGCTTTTTTCACAGGCTCTGGCTCTGAGTGTAACGACACGGTAGTGCGAATGGTTCGTCATTACTGGGCGAGTAAAGGTCAACCCGAAAAGCTAGAAATTATTAGCCGTAATAATGCTTACCACGGTAGTACCATGGCTGGTGCCAGCCTTGGTGGGATGAACTTTATGCATGCGCAAGGCGGTCTGCCGCTACCGAATATTTGCCACATCGACCAACCTTATTGGTTTACCGAAGGCCAAGGCCAAGACCCAGAGCAGTTTGGCCTAGAGCGAGCGCGTCAGTTAGAGCAAAAGATTCTCGAACTAGGTGAAGACAAAGTCGCCGCCTTTATTGCCGAACCAATCCAAGGTGCGGGGGGGGTGATTATTCCTCCCGACAGCTATTGGCCCGAGATTCAACGGATCTGCGATCAATACGATATCTTATTGATCGTTGACGAAGTGATATGTGGCTTTGGTCGCACCGGTGAATGGTTTGCCAGTCAAACCTTTAATATTAAACCGGATTTGATGTGTATGGCGAAAGGGATTACCTCCGGCTATCTACCGCTAGGTGCGGTGATGGTGTCTGATGACGTTTCCCAGATACTAACCGAAGCTGACCAAGAGTTTGCCCATGGTTTCACCTACTCCGGCCATCCCGCCGCCTGTGCGGTCGCACTGGAAAATATTCGCATCCTGCAACAGGAGAACATTATTCAGACGGTACGTGAAGAAACCGCGCCCTATCTAGCCAAACGTTGGCAGGAATTAGCTGAGCACCCAATTGTTGGAGAAGCCCGCAGTAAGGGCCTAGTAGGCGCCTTAGAATTAGTCGCCGACAAAACCACCAAGCAACGCTTTGCTAAACACTTAAATGCAGGCACAGTATGTAGAGACTTTTGTATAAACAATGGTTTAATCATGCGTGCTTGCGGCGAAACGATGATCATTTCGCCGCCACTCATAATAACAAAATCACAAATAGATCAGTTAATCACACTGGCGAAACAAAGTTTGGATGACACTCTACGAGCATTGAGTTAATCCGGGAAGCAGTACGAGAATCACCTCAAGGAATTGGAGAACAATGATGAACAAAGCAACAGTGAAGCTAACGCTTGCTTCGATTTTAGCTGCCACCGCCATAAACGTGCAGGCCGCAGAAGATAAAGTCCTGAATGTGTACAACTGGTCTGACTATATTGCCGAAGATACCATCGCTAATTTTGAGGCCGAAACTGGCATTAAAGTAGTCTACGATGTATTTGACTCAAACGAAGTATTAGAGGCAAAAATACTATCTGGTTCAACCGGCTTTGATATTGTGGTTCCCTCTTCAGACTTTCTCGCCCGCCAAGCACAGGCTGGTGCGTTTATGAAATTGGATAAAAGCAAGCTCAGTAACTACAGCAACCTCGATCCGAAGATTATGAGCATGTTGAGTGACACTTCTGACCCAGGAAACCTCTATGCCGTCCCTTACCTTTGGGGAACCACTGGTATTGGTTATAACGTCGATAAAGTAAAACAGGTATTAGGTGATGACGCCCCAGTGAACAGCTGGGACTTAGTCTTTAAACCAGAGTATATGGAGAAGCTGTCACAATGTGGCGTGGCTTTCCTCAATGCGCCCACCGAAATTTATGGTGCAGCCTTGCATTATCTCGGTAAAGATCCAAATTCGACCGACATTAAAGAGTACAAAGAGAATTCGGAAGCCTATAAGCTACTGAAATCAATACGTCCTTATGTGACTTATTTCCACTCTTCGCAATTCATCAACGATTTAGCCAATGGTGATATTTGTGTGGCCATCGGTTGGTCGGGTGATATCTTGCAAGCCTCGGATCGCGCAGCAGAAGCGGACAACGGCATCAATGTAAAATATGAGATCCCCAAAGAAGGTACCTTGGCTTGGTTTGACCTAATGGCGATTCCAGCCGATGCACCGCACAAAGAGAACGCCTACGCCTTCATTAACTATCTATTACGGCCTAAGGTGATTGCAGAGGTCTCTAACTTTGTTTGGTACGCTAATCCAACCCCTGCATCGAAAGAATTTGTTGATCCAGAAATAACTTCACATCCAGGAATCTATCCAAGCGATGAGACTTTAGCTAAGCTCTATGGCTCGAAAGTTATGCCAGCGAAAGTGTCTCGAACTCTGACCCGCTCTTGGACTAAATTTCTACAAAACTAAGTAATACGCTTGCCACTGTTGGGTGGCAAGCGCGCTTTTATATCTTAATGGAGGATCCGCAATGGCGGCGGTACCAGATATTTCTGTAGAGCCGGTGAAAGATGCACCGGCGCCACAACCCTTATTACATATTGAAAACATCAGTAGAAACTATGATGGCGCGATTGCCGTCGATAACGTAAGTCTAACCATTAATAAAGGTGAAATTTTCGCGCTACTCGGTGCTTCAGGCTGTGGTAAATCAACGCTACTTCGGATGTTAGCCGGCTTTGAACAGCCGAATGCAGGCAAGATTATTCTTGATGGCCAGGAATTAATTAACGTGCCGCCGCATCAACGCCCTGTCAACATGATGTTTCAGTCCTATGCCTTATTTCCGCACATGAGCGTAGAACAGAATATTGCCTTTGGTCTCAAACAAGACAAGCTCTCGAAAACTGAAATCAGAGACACTGTCGTCAACATGCTAGAACTGGTGCATATGACGGCTTACGCCAAACGTAAACCCCATCAACTTTCCGGCGGTCAGCGACAACGGGTGGCGCTCGCCCGCAGTCTGGCGAAACGCCCCAAGCTGTTATTACTCGACGAACCGATGGGTGCGCTAGATAAAAAACTACGTGGCCAAATGCAACTTGAAGTAGTTGATATTCTTGAAAAAGTAGGCGCAACCTGTGTGATGGTGACTCACGACCAAGAAGAAGCCATGACCATGGCCAGTCGCGTCGCCATTATGAACCGCGGACAATTTATTCAGGTCGGTGAACCGGAAGAAATTTACGAGTATCCAAATTCTCGTTTCAGCGCCGAATTTATTGGTTCGGTAAACATCTTTGAAGGCGTGGTCAGCAATAACGAAAATGATAGTGCGGTGATCGATTGTCCCGACTTAGGTTTCCCAATTCATCTCAACCATGGGGTATCGGCAGCGCCCGGCGTGCCTTTCATGATTGCCGTTCGTCCCGAGAAAATAAGTATTTTTAAGACTCTCAAAGGGCGCAGCAACAATCTTTGTCAGGGTAAGGTCGAAGACATCGCCTATCTCGGCAACCAATCCATATATTATGTGCGTCTTGCTAGCGGTAAACGAGTGACCGCCGCGATGCCAAATAGCAGTCGCCATCGTAACAATATGCCCACTTGGAATGACCCAGTGTATCTATGTTGGCAGGCAGACAGCTGCGTGGTACTGAAAATATGAGTACTTTAGCCACCTCCAAAACCAGACAACGTATCGCTCGATTGATTCCCAAAGGTCGCTGCATGGTCTTGGCCGTGCCTTATTTTTGGTTATTCCTATTTTTCTTACTGCCATTTTTCATCGTCTTTAAAATTAGTTTTTCCGAGGCGATGATCGCGATCCCACCTTATAGCCAACTGGTGACGATGGTCGATGAGCAGGTCCAAATATTGCTCAATGTCGGTAACTATTTCTATTTAGTCAATGATGGCCTTTATTTAAGCTCCTATCTGCAATCTGTAAAAATTGCAGGCATTTCCACCCTGCTGTGTTTGATCATTGGTTTTCCGATGGCGTGGGCGATTGTTCACTCCAATCCAGCGAATCGCAATATCTTGTTAATGTTGATTATTTTACCTTCATGGACCAGCTTTCTGATCCGAGTTTATGCTTGGATCGGGATTTTAAAAAACAATGGTTTCCTGAATAATATTCTGCTGTACACCGGTATAATCGATGAACCCTTACGCATATTGCACACCGATACCGCGGTCTACATCGGTATTGTCTATACCTATCTTCCGTTTATGATTTTGCCACTTTATACCGCATTAATGCGAGTCGACTACTCGCTCATCGAAGCCGCCAGAGACTTAGGTGCCTCGACCGCCACGGTATTATTTAAAGTCCTATTACCATTGACCAAGTCGGGCATTGTTGCCGGCTCAATGTTAGTGTTCATCCCTGCAGTTGGTGAATTTGTGATCCCAGAATTACTCGGTGGGCCAGATTCGATCTTGATCGGCAAAATTTTATGGCAAGAGTTCTTTAACAATCGAGATTGGCCAGTCGCTTCGGCAGTTGCATCGGTGATGCTACTGTTGCTAATGGTGCCAATATTATTCTTTTATCGTTATCAGAAACGTGAAATGGAGGCCGGCTAATGAACGCGATTCCGGTTTACAAAAGCAAGTGGAAATGGGCCATTTTAAGTGTTGGTTTAGCCTTTCTCTACCTGCCAATTCTTAGCCTAATCATTTACTCATTTAACGCCAATCGCTTGGTTACGGTCTGGAGTGGCTTTTCCACCAAGTGGTACGGCGCACTCTTCCAAGATGACTTGCTAATGCATGGCATCAGTCTAAGTTTAACCATTGGCGTGTTATCCGCGAGCGCAGCAGTGGTGCTTGGTACCATGGCCGCTTTTGCGATGACCCGTTTCGGTAACTTTAAAGGTGAAACCAGCTTCGCATTTATGATTACCGCCCCCTTAGTAATGCCCGAGGTGATTACTGGTTTAAGTTTGTTATTGCTGTTCATTGCTTTGAGTCAGGTATTCGACCTATTTAGTCACCGTGGCATGCTCACCATTTGGATTGCTCACGTCACCTTCTGTACTGCCTATGTGTCGGTGGTGGTAAGCTCTCGGCTACGGGAGCTCGATCAAAGCATCGAAGAAGCTGCCATGGATTTAGGCGCAACGCCGTTGAAAGTATTCTTTTTGATTACTCTGCCAACGATTTTTCCAGCGATTGTGGCTGGTTGGTTACTCGCCTTCACCTTGTCGCTCGACGACTTAGTTATTGCCAGCTTTGTGTCGGGCCCGAGTGCAACCACCTTACCGATGGTGGTGTTTTCTAGTGTAAGATTAGGGGTAAGTCCCAAAATTAATGCACTTGCTACCCTGATTATTGGTGTAGTATCTGTCGCTACTCTTATTGCCTGGTGGATTATGGCCAGAGCCGAGAAACGTCGTTTGCTCGACTTGAGAGCGAGCAACAGTGCTTAATCGGTACCAACCAAGGAACAAGCTATAATGGATGTTGGAAAACGATTGAAAAGCATCCGCTTAATGCGTGGGATTTCCCAGCGGGAATTAGCCAAATTAAGCGGTGTCACCAACAGCATGATTTCACAAATTGAGCAAAACCAAGTGAATCCTTCAGTGGGTTCGCTAAAAAAAATCCTCGACGCTATTCCGATTTCAATGGGTGAATTCTTTACCTTAGAAATGGAAAGCGAAGATAAGATTTTTTATAGTGCTGAAGAACTCACGGATCTGGGGGATGGGAAAGTTAAAATGCTACTGGTCGGGAGCAAACACACTGGCCGACAACTAGCGATTTTACGCGAGATCTATCCAGCAGGTGCAGATACTGGCACCGAGTTTATTCAACACGAAGGGGAAGAAGGTGGCATTATTATCCGTGGTGAAATCGAAATCACCGTGGGTAGCAAATCTAAGGTTCTCAAAGCTGGTGACTCCTACTATTTTGAAACCCGCAAACCACATCGTTTTCGCAATAAAAGCAAAGAGGTGTGTGAACTGATTAGTGCCGCCACCCCACCCACTTTTTAACCCGAAGCCCTCTCATAACAAAGCCGCTATATAGCGGCTTTGTTATTTGTGAAAAGCCCTTCTCATGCGGGCTAAATCGAAGCAATCACAGCCTAATCCAAATCAAGACTAATGGGCAATAGTTGGTTCACCCACGGAAGGGATCTTACGTTTTCCCTTGGCGATCATAGAAAATACCACGGGTACAAAAAAGAATGACAACATGGTAGTCAGTACCGTGCCGCCAGCAATCGCAACCGCGAAGGGTGGCCAAAAGCCTCCCCCTTCTAAAATCAAAGGAAGAAAGCCACCAACCGTTGTAATGGTGGTCGAGCTAATATGTCGAGTACAACTGAGAACCCCGAAACAAATTGCTTCAGCATCGCCATCACAGGCCTTAGCATCCGATTTCAGTTCCGCCACAATCACAATAGCAGCATTAATCGCCAAACCGATCAGTCCTAATAAACCAATAATAACCGTAAAGCCAAAAGGATAACCGCCCAAGAACACACTTAACAGCCCCAAACCTGCGGCTTGAATCGCTGTCACCATAATCAAAAAACTCAACCTGAAAGAGTTAAATGACAAAACCACCACCGTCACCAACAACACCGCGATAATACCTACACTTGCGAGCAAGTTATTAACCGCTTCGTTACGCTCAGCACCTTCCCCACCAAACTCTAAGCTATAACCAACGGGCAATAAGACCTGCTCCTGCGCTAACCTCGCCTTAAATGCTTCTAATACTTCCTCGGGCAGTACATCGGTGCGTAAATAACCTTCTACCACATTCACCCGCCGTCCGTCGCGTCGAGGCACTTCACCCCGAGTTGGGCGAATTTCCAGCTCAGCTAGGGAAGCTAAAGGGATATTGCCAGCCATCTCACTAGTTAAAGTAATATCGCCTAGATTTTCTAATTCTTTACGCTGCTCATCGGCTAAACGAATTCTTACCGGTAAGGACTCACTGCCCTCCAAAACACTGCCATTAATTAGTCCTTGCAAGCTAGCTTGTAGCTGACTGGCTATTTGGGTTAAGGTCATGCCACTTAAACGCGAGGCTTCTTCATCGACTTTAAGCCATACCTTAGGTGTTCCGGCCAGCAACGTTGCACGCGTATGAGTCACGTTTGGCACCTCGGAGAGGATCCGCCGATAGTGATCACCCAATTCTTTAAGTTGGTCTAAATTGGGACCAAATACACGCAATTCAATCGGAGCATTAAAAGGAGGCCCCTGTTCTAACTTGCGTACCAAAATTTGCGCTTGTGGGTACTGTGCATCAAACTCTTCCTGTAAGAGCGGGATCAAACGATTGGCCGCACGAAAATCATCGGTTTTAATCATTGCTTGGGCATAGTTTTTTGCCCCTAATTGACGCGGCATTAAGTTGTAGTAAAACGACGGTGCATTATTCCCCACAAACCAACTCACAGATTTGATCCCGTCCTTGGCATACATATGTTCAGTTAACTGCTCGGTTAAATGCTCGGTGGCATAAATGCTGGACTGTGGTGCCATGTACACCTCTATCTGAAACATATCGCGATCAGACGGTGGGAAGAATTGCTCAGTCAAACCGCCAGCGCTGTAAAAGCCATAAATAGGCAAGGCTGAAACCAGTAATAAAGTCAATTTAGGAAAACGCAAACAGCCATGTAAAAGGGCCTGAAAGGCTCTACTTAACCAAGCAAACTGAACCCCTTTATTATACCAATGGTCAGCACTTTGATGAGAAGGTAGAAAATGTCCGGAAAAGCTGGCCACTAAAGTGTGAGAAATAAAATAAGAGCCAATTAGTGAGAAGATCACGCTTAAGGCAATGCCACTCACAAATTCTCCGGCGGGTCCCGGCATTAATACGATGGGCAAAAAGGCCAAAATGGTGGTTAAGGTGGAACCAAGTAAAGGCAGCCAAAGATGGTTAAGCGATTCTTTTACCGCCTGTAAACCCGATTTACCTTGCTGGCGCTTTTGCGCAACGGTATCGGCCATAACAATGGCATTATCAACCATGATCCCCAGAGCAACCACCAAACCGGTTACTGACATTTGATGAATTGGCAAGCCGTAGAATTTCATGCACGCAAGGGTAAACATCACCGTGAGCGGTAAAGATAAACCAACAATAAGGGCCGAACGCCAACCGAGGGTAAGTAAAAGAACCACCACAATAATAGCAAAACCGATCAATACATTAATCACCAACTCCCCTAAACGAGTCGAGGTATAGCCATCTTGCTCAAAAATAACCTCGGCGCTTACATTGCTTGGTAGTATCTGCTGAAATTCCTCCAAGGCCAGATTGACTCGAGAGCTCCACCGATCCACCCGATATTCAGACAACATCCGAACACCGATCACCACCGCATCTTGGCGTTCCACCACAGCAATTTGCTCCGGCGGGGATTTCAGCTGTCGACTCACCTCCGCCAAATCGCCTAAGTGATAAACAAAGCCATTCGCGCTCGCGCCGACAGGGATGCTGCGGATCCGCTCTAAAGAATCGAGCTCACCTTCCAGCTCAAGTTGCATCAGGGTATTGTTATTGGTCAATTCACCAGCCGACACTTTCGCATCAGCGGCAGCAATCATTTGCGACACTTGCTCGGTACTCAGTCCGATAGCGCTAGCTTGATAGGGGTCTATTTCGACCAGAATTTCTTCTTCACCATTCCCCTGCACATCGACAAAATCGGTCCCCGCAATATTACGCAAACGGTTCTGTAATTCTTTCGCATAACGCCCCAATATTGCTAAATCAGATTCACTTTTCCCCTGCCAGCGCAGTGCAATTAAAGTGGTAAAAGCATAGCCTCGGTCTTCATCCACCAGCGGAGTCGAACTACCAAGCGGTAACTGTGGTGCCAATTCACTAACCAAATCACGAACCCGCGCCCATACAGGTACAACTTCCATCACTTGGTCTTTCAATTCCACCTGTAGCACCGAGAAACCAGGTCGAGAAGAAGATTGCACTAGTTTTATTTCTGGCAATTTTCTAATTTTATTTTCGATGAGTTCGGTCACTAAGGCTTCCACTCGCTCTGCCGAAGCCCCCGGGTACTGGGTAATAATACTAGCAAAACGACTAGTAATTTTAGGATCTTCGCTGCGCGGTAAAGTGCTAATCGCACCAATCCCCGAAACCACAATCAACGCAATCAGCAGCGCAATTAAACGTCCGTTGTTATAAATGGCGGCAATCATGATTATTTAGCCTCATCAACAAATGAGCTGGGTAGAACTCGTTGCCCCGGGACATAGCGATGCATCCCGGTCGCTACAATCGACTCTCCGGGTTGTAAGGCGCCAGTCACAAAAGCTTGCTCTTGGGTCGCATAGTGAACGCTTACATCGCGCCGCTCTAATACAAATTCACCATTACTTTGCTCAACAATCGCATACACATTCCATAAGCCACGGATACCATCAACAATCGCACTGACCGGCACCCAATAGCCCGGCTGTTCAACGCTTTCAACCACATGCAAATAAGCTAATTGCCCACTCACCAAGCGATCATCTTCAGGGAGCGCAAAACGCAATTGAACGGTGCGGGAAACTGGATCAACTTGTCCACCAGAAGCCACTAACTCCACTGAATAATCATGTTTAGCCACAGTGACAGAACTAGGTTTAGCCAAATCTACTTGCGCTAATAAGCGCACCGGTACACCAACGATCACTTCATTGCCGCCCAGCTGTAACACCGTTAAAACTGGCTGAGAAGCGCCCACCACCGCGCCCTCGGACACGGTTCGACTATCAACGATGCCAGTATAGGGGGCGATTAAAGTAGATTTTTCAATGCGAGTTCGGTTGGCTTTAATTGAAGCATCAATTCTTGCCTTATTGGCTTTGAGCGATTTTTGTTGTGCAACCAATTCATCAACACTCTGAGCGGAGGCGTAACCATCACTTTTGAGCGACTTCACTCGTTTTAAATTGGCTTTGACTAAGGCGGCATCGGCGGCGACTTGTTGTAATTGAGCCTGTAAATCGATGAACTCAATCTCTAATAATTCAGTATCGAGCTGCATCAAGATAGCACCTTGCTCAACCCGATCCCCTTCATCGACAAAGATTTTCGAAATTTTACCCGCGAGCTCAAACCCGAGGTCTGCACGCTGCTTGGCGATCACCTGCCCCACAAAGCGCCGCTCAATCGCATAATGCTCAACTCGCTGCGGGGGAAACGACTTCACCGGTGCGACATGTTGTTCATCTTGGGGGAGGGATTCACTACCCTGCGCATATGCAGGCAAGGTCACGGCACTTGTCACAGCCAACAAGGCTAGCCAAGGTAGAATTGAAAAATTTAATGAAAATAACGACCTAAGCATAGTAACGTTCCGTGTGACTAAAGTGATAAATACATTACTCAGTGTAGAAAGACTGTGGTTCACTGTCTAGAGTCGGTTTGTTGATTCTAGCGGCAAACCGCTCCTCTACCGAGTAATCGCTCGCTATAATAAGTGATAAATCATAACAAAGCTGTAAGTAACATAGCCAAAGGGCACCCCGCCTTGGAACAATCCAATATAAACACTTGTAGTTCACCTAGCGCTCATAGAAAATTACCAGCGAATAATATATTCCTTTAAGGAAAGCCATGAGTACCCTCGCAGACCACCCCGACTATTCCTTATATTCCAATGCCAGCACGTTTCTGCGCCAAGCTTTGGATCATAAACCAGCTCAGAGTAATGCCGATGTGGTGGTCACTGGTCTGCCCTTCGATTTAGCCACCACGGGTCGCCCCGGCGCCAGGCTTGGTCCCGATGCAGTGCGTCGCGCCTCGGTCAACTTGGCTTGGGAAGAAACCCGTTGGCCGTGGCATTTTAAATTATTCGAACAATTAACAATGATCGATGCTGGTGACCTCGTATTTGATTGCGGTGAACAGCAACAGTTTACCCAGCGCTTAGAAAGTTATGCCAAGCAGCTACTCGAAGCAGGAAAAACCATGTTAAGTCTGGGCGGCGATCACTTTGTGACCCTACCGCTATTACGAGCCCACGCCAAACACCACGGTAAACTCGCCTTACTGCATTTTGACGCACACACCGATACCTATAGCCAGGGCAGTCACTACGACCATGGCACTATGTTCTATCATGCACCGAAGGAAGGGCTCATTGACCCAGAGCATTCCTTACAATTAGGTATTCGTACCGATTACGAACGGGATAACCATCCCTTCATGGTGATTGATGCCGATCAAGCTAATAACTTAAGTCTTGAGCTAATGATTCAACAAATTCGCCAACGAGTGGCCGACCACCCCGTCTACATCAGTTTCGACATCGACTGTCTTGACCCGGCTTACGCCCCCGGCACTGGTACCCCAGTCTGCGGCGGTTTAAGCAGTAATCGGATCTTGCAAATACTAAGGGGCTTGCAAGGCATCAATCTGGTTGGAATGGATGTGGTGGAAGTTGCGCCCGCCTACGATCAAAGTGATGTAACCGCACTTGCTGCAGCCACTATCGGCCTAGAGCTATTGCATCTATGGGCAGTGAGACCCCGCTAAAGATTTACCCAAACACATTCAAGGCGCAAATCTGCGCCTTGAATGTCATTCTACGCTTATCCCACAAGCACCAGTAAAGAGTTATTTAACTGCAAGTGGCGCATACGGACCATTCGGCAAGAAAGTTGAAGGGTCTGTATAAAACACCTGATAATTAGCGACTCGAGTCAAAGGCATATAATCTGGCGCAGCTCTATTAATAGCCGCGGTCACAACAGCCCCAATTAAATCGCCCAGCAAATTCCCTGTAGAAGAACTTTGAGGTGTATACTCTATGTGCTTATGAGCCTCCCAAATAATATCTCCAGTTGGATTTTTAAATTGATAAGAAAAATCAACAACAGTGGTACTAGAGAGTAGAACAAAGGTCGTATCCCATTTTTCTATTGTGACATAGAGAATGGTATCGGCGCCGAACATTTCAGCCAAACTACTGGTAGGTAAATTATGAATTTCGCTTGGTTCATACAATCCTTCATACTCTAAGACTGTTTTAACCGTATTGGAGGGGTAAACATAGTAGCCTTTTTCAGCGAGCATCACTGGTAAAGAACTATATACAGCAAGTGGCGCATCAACATCTACACTATGGTTAATCACTGGTAAAATTAATATTGAACGAGGCTTAATGTCCTCAAACCCTGTTTGTCGAGGCTCAGTCGGTACGCTTTGACAAGCTGCAAGCAATAAGCTGCCGAATAAAATGATAACTAATTTATACATAATAACTACTCTTTAGGAAGCTGCTTTTCTAAGTTTTGGATTATTGCGTCCATCAAGGGTTTACTCTCCGGCCAGGTTTCCGATTCTTTGGTGTAATAATTAATTGCCTTAGGGACATCTCCAGACTTCAAATTAAAAGTTCCAACTTCGGCATATAAGCCGGGTGCAGCTTTCTGGCCATTCTGTTCAACTTGTAGAAGATGTTCTTCTAAGGCTAATGGAAACTCCTCAGCTGCGACAGGATCATGATAATACTCATATAAACTTTCATCGTAGCCGCCCCAGTCATACATCGTTTTGGTCGTTTGACATCCCGATAGAAAGGCCATTGATGTCATAAAAAAAATTAATTTAAGCGTCTTCATTTTATAATTACCGTTTTAGTCACACCATCTCCAAGGTATATTTTTTGCTTTAATACCGACTTATCACCATCGAATACCTCTACCACATGTGTGCCAGACAATAACTTAAGAGCCTTATTTCCGTCATGATAATCCACAATACTTCCCATCTCTAAGCCATCGACCTGCAAAGTATAAGTAGCCAAATCTTTAGTGCTTCCTGCCGAAGAAAAGATTAATTGAGGACGATTATCAAGCGTACTACTGGTTGATGTGGGCATTTGAACACAACCACTAAGCGCCCCAAGAATTAGAGCTGAAACTAATATTTTACTTATCATCATTTCATCTCCACTACATTTAATTTAGTTAGATCCATGTCAACTATCGAACCACCCGTTAATGTAGCAACCGAGCCTTCATTGGTTTCATTATCACCAAATAATTGAATAACTTTAATTTCTGCTACTGACTTACCAGGTAAAGTAATCATAAATCCAGTTTGCTTTGATTTAACTTCTTTACCTTGAGTTTCAATTGAAAAAGCCATGCCTTCCGTTATTCCCTGACTTTTACCACCGCTTAAATAAATTAACCCATCTTCTAAAGCTAAAATGTCGGTCTTCCATGGCCGCGATTGGATCTCTTGGGTTAACTTACTGATTGCATCAGATATGGCATTAGAGATTGCAAGGTCGTTAAGCGTGCCATCATAGGATGCCTTAGAACCAAAACCAGCAACCGAAGCTGACTCAGTGCTTGCTTCGCCCGCACCAGATAACGAGTGATATACCAAGCCAGTTTTACTATCAACAAGCCTTAAATCCATTTTTGCATAAGCAATCTGCTTCTTGGTGGACGATAAAAAGCCACTTTCGCCGACGGTTTTTCGACCAAATTCGGTTAAAGAACCGATAATCAGTGTATCAACACCAACAAAATCGGTTTTTCCACCGGTTAGTTGAGCTTCGTCTTGCAACCTGGCGATGTCAGGGCGTTCAAATACAAGATATTGTCCCGACTCAGTCAACGCTTTAGAAAGCATATCGGTGACTTGTTTTCCCAACACGTCCCCTTTTGAATCTCTTAATAAGCTTTTACCGTAAATCGTTTCATTAGAGATCCTGCCTAGAGCGACCTTTCGTTTCAAAGTTGGCTTGGCTGGGGCTTGCTGTTGCAAGGTCTGCGCTTCCCGTTGTGCTTCCTGAGAGTGGGCACTTTCAACTGATTCAATTTGAGGGCTTTGGGTTGAACATCCGCTCAAAAAGGTGATAAAAAAAGCCGCTATCCAGCCACCTTTATTTTTCATTAAAAACTTCCTTAATAATAATGCGATAATGCGTTGAATTTATTGAAACAACATCGATCGTCATATTATTAACAATATCCATATGAAAGCATAGATATTATTGTAATATATTCATTTCATTGAGATTCAATCTATAGAAAGTTAATCCGTTGAGTAGGAGCACTGCTAATGAACCTGAGCGACTTTACTCGCGATTCTGTAAGCCGTTCTCTACTCGTTGACGCCGAATTGCATCTTTGTTTACCGCAATATGATCGCGCATTCCCACTAAACCGTTTAACACTGCCGCATAAACCGCTTGATTTGACGCCTTACCTAAAAATCCATCGGCATGTGAATGATGCCAATCGATGGCCTGGTTGATCACTTCAACCCATTCATCCACATCACCAGCAATATACTCATTTAATGGTCGACCAAGCGTATCCATTAACGAAGCAAATAGTGCGGCATCTGCAGATGGATCCAGATCAGGTCTGGCCTTTAAATAGGCACGATAGCGAATTTGCCCCACATAGAACCACTTCACCGCTTGCCGCTTATAGCCTTGTTGAAAGAGTATTCCGGCTAATTCTAGGTAACGACTAGGATGTTTATCCTGTATCCCCGCCACTAAGTCAGCAAGCTGATGATTCTCAGCAGCTATTTGAGTTAAATCCTCCGTTTTGCTGGTTGCAGCACAAGTCCAAAGACTTAAATACATTAACAATACAACTAAATATTTCACTGTTTTATTCCTGCATAAGCCGCGCACCATGCTTGGCTGGTAAAGGTGTTACTGGTAAATACTCATCGTCCTCCAATCGCAACTATCGATTGATCAACACCTTACTGAATGAGAAATAATAAAATTAGACCTCCAGCAATACTTGTAAAAACATTCGGATATGCTTTAGACACGATAGAATGCCCAACGAGCCTATATGAAAGGAGATAATCAGATGAGACACAAGCATAAAGCAAGCGTCGATTTCACCGCGTTTACTTCAGCTTCCCCCACAATCTAGTTCTTTACCACGCAAGCATGGCTCAGCTTCAGAATATTCAAGCGAAGCAAATTATAAATCGTATTGCATTGATTTTATGTGATAAATATACATTTATTTAATATCAAATAAGGCGAGAAAAAGTAACAAATAAAACCATTTAACTACCCAGTCATCCAGACCGGGAGAACATTAACGTGATTTCACCGCTAGGCCTATGATCTATGTAGCGACACTCGCTCGAAAACCACTAAATACGACCCGAAAGCTTCCCTCCCAAAAAAGCTTGCCACCTTGTTCAGAGAGATTGCCACAATAACCCACGATTTTCGCCGCAAACAAAACACATCAACATTAAACAAAATTTAACCACAAAACATAAATAGAAGTAACAAACTATACTTAAAGCGGTTGTTAGAGAGGTGCCTAACATGAGTGATTGCTGCTTATTGCCCAAAGGAACAGATCTGATCCGTGCGGTGAAGTACATCGGAGAACACCATTGCCATGATTATCGTTCGCTAAACGAGGTGGCTTTTCGTTTCGACTTGAATCCGCTCGACCAGCAGTTCATTTTAGATCATTTTATTGAAACGCCCGACTCCCTCGAGTCGGGCAACTCAGGCTCATTAGAACTTAAGTCAGATCAATCCAAGTAGATTTAAGTTCGGTATATTTTTCAAGTGCGTGCAATGACTTGTCACGTCCATTGCCGGATTGTTTAAAACCACCAAAGGGCATGGTCATATCCCCGCCGTCCCAGTTATTCACAAATACCGTTCCGGCTCGTAAAGCACGTGAGGTACGCACTGCAGTATTCAGATCGGCGGTCCATACTGCGGCAGCCAAGCCAAAATCGGTATCGTTGGCCAGTGCAATGCCCTGCTCCAAATCATCAAATACTTGCACCACCAGCACTGGGCCAAATATTTCCTGCTTCACAATATCTAAGTCGGCCGCTACATCATCAAAAATAGTGGGCTGCACATAATAACCACCAGTTTCTTGCAACGCCTGCTCGCCACCACATAACAATTTAGCACCTTGAGCTTTCGCGCCTTCAATAAACGCTAATACCCGTTGCATCTGGGTTTGATCAACCATTGCGCCCATACTGGTGTTTGGATCCAGCGGATGACCCGGTTGCCATTGCTCAATTAAAGGCAGCATTTTCTCAATCAACTGTTGGTGAATGCTGCGATGTACCAGCAAGCGCGAAGCAGCGGTACAGACTTCACCTTGGTTATAGAATATCGATCCCACCGCAGTTTCGGCTACCTTGTCCAAGTCTGCCGCATCGGCACACACCAAATTAGGGCTTTTGCCACCACATTCCATGAAGGCCCGCTTCAAATTCGATTGTCCTGAGAACTCCACCAGTTTTTTACCCACGCCGGTAGAGCCAGTAAAGGTGATGCAATCCACATCCATATGCAAGGCCAGCGCTTGTCCTGCAGTATGACCATAACCGGGCAATACATTAAAGACGCCATCGGGGATCCCAGCTTGCTGAGCTAATTTTGCCAAAAATAATGCACTCAATGGTGATTTTTCAGAAGGCTTCAGGATCACCGAATTGCCCGTAGCCAATGCCGGTCCAAGCTTCCATGAGGCCATCACCAAAGGGAAGTTCCACGGCACAATCGCGGCAACCACCCCCAAAGCTTCACGGGTGACCAAGGCCAAAGCGTCTGAGGTGACGGGGGCCACTTCATCATAAATCTTATCAATAGCCTCAGCATTCCAAGCGATACAGCGGGCGGTTGCCGTGGCATCGTAAGATAAAGCATCGCCAATTGGCTTCCCCATATCTAAGCTTTCTAACAATGCTAACTGCTGCTGATGTTGTTCAATTAATTGAGCAAAGGTTTGCATCACTTGCTTGCGCTCGGATGGGGCCTTACCCGACCAAGAACCACTGCTAAAAGCCTTTCGAGCGGCGCTCACCGCCAGTTCCACATCGGCGGCATCACATTCGGCCACCTCAGCTAAGGGCTGACCATTGGCCGGATTAATGCTCGTAAACGTTTTTCCTGATTGCGCGTCGACAAACTTTCCATTGATAAATGCTTGTGTTGGAAAATCTAATTCGAGTGCCTGTTTTTGCCAATACTGCAAATCATACTGAGCCATGTTCCCTCCGGGCTAAATCATCATTCGTTGTTTAATAATTAACAAAACTACACAAATATTGCATATTATTCCAGACTTGATACGATTTATTTAACAGCGAACTTTTAAATTTAAATTAACCATTGGACTGGTAACATGCATATAGCCATTATTAATTGCGACAAAGTTGACTCCAATTTAGCCAAGCACTACGGTGAATATTCTGATATGTTTATTGCCCACCTCGGTGCCCAAGACGCCAGTTTAACTTTTGAAGTATTCAATGCCTTAGAGCAACAGCTGCCCTCTTTGACTGATTTCGACGGCTATCTGATTACCGGGAGCCGTCATAATGCCTATGACCAAGACCTTTGGATCAACGCGTTAATTCGCTGGGTGCAAGAGTGTGAGCAAGTACAGGCGCCCTTAGCTGGTATCTGTTTCGGTCACCAACTGATCGCGCGCGCTTTGGGTGGCGAAGTCGCTAAGTCAGACAAAGGCTGGGGCTTAGGCGTTGCGAATAATCAACTCATCAAGGCTCCGTCTTGGGCTGAACAACAAACGGCTCCAGAACGACTACATATCTTAGTCAGCCATCAAGACCAAGTGCTGCAACTTCCCGAACATGCCGAACGCTTAGCCAGCAGTGATTTTTGCCCTAACTTTATGTTTCAGATTGGGCAGCATATATTGGCAATTCAAGGTCATCCAGAATTTGAATATGGCTACGCTGAGGCGCTGATCGACAAACGACAGCAGTTATTGTCTCCCGAAGCCTTTCGCTGCGCCAAACAGAGCCTACAGCAAGCGCTTGATGCCGATTTAGTGTTTAATTGGATATTACAAATGTATCGCCATGCTAAGTGCTAGCGCAAATAGTCGTAAAATTTATGCGACAACACTCGACATCAGCCAGCTAGCCACGTTAAATAGCACTTAATAAATGGATAGTTAAGTCACAAGGAATAAGATGCTGCGGCTTTTATGGATCTGGCCAATCTTGGCAAGCACAGTGTTATTCGGCTGTAGCCTTAAGGCATCGCCACCTCAGCAGGCTCCTCTGGTGGCCAACAGTCACTGGAGTAGCCATTATCGGCAAGGAACCTTTGCCGATCATCATTTTGAACAAGCGCTCCCGGCACCGCTACAAAACTTGCTCAAAGAAGCCTTTCAGAATAATCCCAATTTACAGCAAAGCGGCTATGCCCTCGATCAACAGCTCTACCAGATCCAAATTCAACAAGCTCAGCAATGGCCCAATATTGAAGCTTTTATTTCAGGACAACGCAGTGGTACTGATGCAGCCAGCAATGCTCAATTTAAACTGGGACTTAACTTCAATTGGGAAATCGATTGGTTAGCAAAGCTCGATGCGCGCCAACAAGCCGCTATTCTGGATGCTAAGGTCAGCTTTGAGCAATGGCAACAGGCACAAATTAGTTTGGCAGCGACCACCGCAAAGCAGTGGTTCAGCCTTATTGAAGCACAAATGCAACTCGCCTTGGTGAATCAACGTTACGAAAACCTTGGTGCTAACCTGCAAATCATTCAAGAAAACTACCAAAGCGGCCTCAACAGTGCGCTCGACGTCTACCTCGCCCGTGCCGACTTAAGTGCAGCTCAAGTACAGCAAAATAACCGCCAACAACAATTACTCAAAGCCCAGCGCCAACTGGAATTACTACTCGGTCGCTACCCAAGTGGCAGCATCAAAGTGCAAGGCGAACTGGCCGAAGCACTACCAGCGATGCCTGCAGGTTTACCCTCCGAACTGTTACTACGTCGTCATGATTTGAAAGCTGCGCAGTATCAATTGGCTGCCGCCGATCTGCGCGTTTATGCGGCTTATCGAGATCGCTTCCCCAGCCTAAAACTCACCGCCAGCGGCGGGAGTCAAAGCCCACAATTGCAGCAATTAGTGAATGGCGAGTCACTTATTTGGTCGCTGTTTGCAGGCCTGACAGCCCCCATGTTTGATGCTGGCCAACGGAAAAATATACAACTGCAACAATATGCCAAGGCGCAAGCTTTGAATCAGTCTTACTTAGAGAAAATATTGAATAGTTTTGCCGAAGTGGAAAACAGCCTCAGCTTGGAACCAAGTCTCTATCAAAGTGCTCAATTGCTGGCTGCCGCAGCGGAGGATTCGATGCAAGCCGAGACGTTAGCCTTCGAAGGTTACCTGGCAGGCCTCAACGAATACGTGACGGTACTGGAATCGCAGCGGCGTGCCTTCGACGCCCGTAGCAGCGCAATTAGTGCACTCAATTCGCAGTTACAAAATCGTATTGAACTCTACCTCGCCTTAGGCGGCGACCTCAATCATTCACAAACCCGCCGCCAAATCTTTTCCTCAGACGACTTACGTTAACCAGGAGTACTGCCAATATGGCCAAATTACTACGACTTAGCTTGCCAGTACTGATCATCATCTTGGGTATTTTGCTTAGCCAGTATATTAAACAAAACAAACCACAAGCTCAGAAAAAAACTGTCCAACAACAAACCAAATTAGCAGTAGAAGTCAGCCGCTTGCAACCGCAGGATTATCAGGTATGGATTGCCTCCTATGGTAGTATTCAAGCCCATACTGAAACCAAGTTGATCGCTCAGGTGGCGGGTACCATCACTAATGTTTCCGATAATTTTCGGGAAGGGGAGTTTTTTAAAAAAGGCGAACAATTACTCAAAATAGATCAGCGAGATTACCAAAATGCGATCACCATTGCCGCTGCCGAACTACAAACCACGCAACTGCAACTCGCCGAAGAGCAAGCCAAAGTCGTCCAAGCATTACGCGATTGGCAGCGTTTAGGGAAAGGTAAACCAGCCAACGATTTGGTTTTACGCAAACCACAACTCGCCGCCAAACAAGCCGCTTTAGCCTCGGCTCAAGCCAAGTTAAGTAAAGCCAAATTGGAACTAGAACGGACCGTGATCCGAGCCCCTTACGCGGGACGGGTGATCGACAAGAATGTCGAGCTTGGTGAATACGTGAGCAGCGGCAAACAACTGGCAAGCAGCTATGCCATCGACTACCTAGAACTGCGTTTACCGCTTAGCTTAAGCGATCAAGCGGTACTGAACATTCCCGAGAACTTTCGCCAAAGTCACAGCAGCATCAGCAAGCCCTTGGTCAAGCTTTATACTCAATTAGGAACGCAACAATACCAATGGCGAGCTCAAATCGAACGTAGCGAGGCAGCACTCAATAGCACCAGCCGCCAACTTTACTTAGTGGCAAAAATCGACGACCCCTACGGACCCAACAATGAAAATAAACCGCCTCTAAAAATCGGTCAATTTGTCAGCGCCAATATTCAAGGGAAAACCTTAAAACAAGTCTATGTGATCCCTCGTAGCGCCTTATATCCAGACCAGCAGGTAGTCATCCTGGAAAATGGTTTATTACAGCGTAAAAAAGTCTCACTGATCTGGCAAGATCCACAAAGTTATATCATCGATGGCGGCTTAAATCCTGGTCAAACATTAGTCACCACCCCGCTAGGCAGGGTGATCAGTGGCACCCCAGCTAGAGTCATAGGAGACTAAGCGATGCATGGTCTAATTGCTTGGTTCGCCCGTAACCACGTAGCCGCCAATCTGTTGATGGTGCTGATTGTCGGCTTGGGTTTATACTCCGCCCGCTACCGTTTACCTTTGGAGGTATTTCCTGAATTTGAGCTGGATATGGTGAACGTGAGTATCGCCTTGCCCGGGTCAAGTCCCGAAGAAAGTGAACAAAGTTTAGCGATCCGCATTGAAGAAGCGATCAGCGATATCGAAGGCATTGACCAAATATCCTCGATATCTCAGGAAGGTGCCGCGCGCGTCAGTGCCGAAGTAAATCCTCACTACGTCACTCGTGATGTGATGGACGACATTAAATCTCGGATCGACGCAATTAATACCTTCCCGAGTGATGCCGAGCGCCCTGTCGTCAGCCTCAGTCAGCGCAAACGTGAAACCATCTCGGTAGCTGTTTCTGGTGCCCTTCAAACCAAAGAACTGCGGCTACTGGCGGAACAGATCCGTGACGAACTATTGCAACTCCCGGAACTAAGTCAGGTGGAACTGGATGCGGTCGCCCCCTACGAAATTTCTATCGAAGTCTCCGAAAGAAAGCTGCGTGAATATGGCTTAAGCCTAAGTAAGGTCGCCGAATCCATTCGACTCGCCTCCTTAGATCTTTCTGCAGGCTCGGTAAAAACACAGGGAGGGGAAATTTTACTGCGCACTAAAGGCCAAGCTTATATTGGCGAAGAGTTCGCGAATTTATTAATCATCAGTCAAGCCGATGGTACTCGTATTAAACTCGCTGATATCGCCACAGTGGTGGATGGTTTCGAAGAAACACCGATAGTGAATCGATTTAATAAACAACCCGCAGTGATGATTGAAGTCTATCGAGTCGGCGATCAAAGCGCCATTGTCGTGGCTGACGCTGTGAAAAACTACATCCTTGAAAAACAGAGTCAATTGCCCGCAGGAGTATCGGTCAATTATTGGCGCGACCGCTCCAGCGTGGTAAAAGCCCGTCTCAATACGCTCAAGAACAGCGCCCTGCAAGGCTGTTTATTGGTCGCCTTACTGCTTGCTATTTTCTTACGTCCGGCCATTGCAGTATGGGTCTGTGTTGGCATTCCGCTAAGCTTTATGGGCGGTTTACTGGTGATGCCTACCCTCGATGTCACCATCAACATCATCTCGTTATTTGCCTTCATCATGGTACTGGGAATTTTGGTCGACGATGCCATCGTCACTGGGGAGAATATTTATACTCACCTTAAAGCTGGCGAAGAACCACTATATGCAGCGATTAAGGGGACCCAAGAAGTCGCAGTTCCAGTGACCTTTGGCGTCTTAACTACAGTTGCCGCCTTCCTGCCACTCCTGATGATTGATGGGGTTCGAGGCAAGATATTTGCGCAAATCCCGATGATTGTGATCCCGGTCTTGTTGTTCTCTTTGATCGAATCAAAACTAATTTTACCAGCCCACCTGAAGCACCTCAAACCACTCAATAAGAATCATTCTAGCCGCTTTAATCGCTGGCAACATGCCATCGCCGATGGCTTTGAAAATGCAATTTTACGCTTCTATCAGCCACTCTTGAAACGTGCACTATCCCGCCGTTTATTAACCCTCAGTCTCGCCATCAGCATCTTCTTAGTCGTGCTATCCTTAGCAACCTCTGGCTGGGTACGCTTTGTTTTCTTTCCAAGAGTGCCAAGCGAAACGGCACGGGCCAGCTTAGTACTACCAGCAGGCACAAGCTTTAATATCACCGATAATTATATTCAACGGATCTTTGAGGCCGCCCGTCAGTTACAAGATCAATACCGAGACTCAGAAAGTGGCGAGAGCATCATTCTCAACATTTTAGCCACTAGTGGCTCTAGCGGCGGCTCTGGTAGCGGCCAAAGTAATACTGGCCGTGTAATGTTTGAAATTGAACCCCCCGAGAGCAGAACCAACCCAGTCACCAGCGCCGATTTAGTGCGTCAGTGGCGGCAACTCATCGGCCCACTTCCCGGAGCAGAGAGCCTTACCTTCCGAGCTGAAATCGGCCGAGGCGGCTCACCTTTAGACATTCAGTTGAGTAGCAATGACTTTTCGGCCATGTCACAAGTTGCCGAACTGACTAGAAAAAAATTAGCCGAATATCCTGCGGTATTTGATATTGAAGATAGTCTAGCCAACGGCAAACAAGAACTACAACTAAACATAAAGCCACAAGCACAAGCCTTAGGTTTAAGCTTAAACGAGCTCGCCCAACAAGTGAGGAGTGCCTTTTTTGGCTATCAGGTACAGCGGATCCAGCGAGGACGTGAAGATGTCAAAGTTTATGTCCGTTATCCAGCGGATGAGCGTCACTCGCAATATAATCTCAATAAAATGCTAATTAGAACAGCCAGCGGCGCTGAACTGCCCTTCGATGAAGTTGCCACATTGCGTCCTTCACAAAGCCCGGCCACGATTACCCGGATCGATCGCTTGCGTACCCAAAATATTCGCGCCGACGTCAACAAACAGCAAGCCAACATCGAAGTGATTAAGAGCGAGCTCCAACAATGGCTCACTCAAACACTTGCCAGCTATCCAGAGGTTAACTTCAGTTTAGAAGGTGAAGCCAAAGAACAGCGCGAATCCTTTACCAGTCTGGCGATTGGCTTAGCATTTGTGCTATTTGTAATTTATGGACTACTTGCCATTCCTTTCCGATCATATTTGCAACCACTGGTGGTGATGTCGATCATCCCCTTTGGTTTAGTCGGCGCGGTACTCGGCCACATGATCATGGGTATGTCGCTAACGGTTATGAGCATGATGGGCATGCTGGCTTTAACCGGCGTTGTAGTCAACGACAGCCTTGTGCTGGTCGACTACATTAACCAGCAACGAGCCAAGGGAATCGACTTGTTCAGTGCGGTCACTAAGGCTGGGGTTGCTCGCTTTAGAGCTGTAATCCTCACCTCGTTAACCACCTTTGCTGGTTTAATGCCTCTGATTTTCGAGAAGAGTACTCAAGCACAGTTTTTAATTCCAATGGCTGTCTCACTTGGTTTTGGGATTATTTTTGCCACCATCGTGACTCTATTGATCGTACCAGTAAATTATTTGTTACTCGAAGATGCTCGTCAGGCAGGAACGAAGGCCAAAAGGTGGTGGCTGGCTGGTTTCGAAAAACCAAAGAATTAATCTACGGCGTACCAGCCCACGCACACAAAGTTGAGCAATCAAGCAAACCGGGCTCGCGACAATTGTGTTCTTAGATGTTACTCATGGTCACCGCATGATGAGCTTGCTCGGTGGCCTCTTCAAGCAAGCTAGGTGCCTTACTCTTATTCAGTGCGATTAACTCACAAAGCGGTGCTGGCAAATTATTCGCGACCAACTCAGCACTTAAACCGGCATCAAGGGCATGATGAGCAAAAATAGCTAAACGGATCAACACCGCTGGTTTTGATACTGGATCAAAATCCACCGGATTCAACTGCTGTTCGATGGCATCGGTAATCACCGGAGAGAAGTTCCAACGCTGCGCCAATTCACCACCGATCTGGGCATAATCTAAACCGAGAGTTTGGCGCTGCGCCGATACCCGAGTTTCTCCCGATTCTAAACTCAGCTCAATCAGGCCCGCTTCTTCTGGAGTCGCAATGGCAATCATCAGCTCACCAAAATTATGTAGCATGCCACAGGTGAAGGCTGTATCTGGATCAACATCGGTACATTTAGCGAGGGCTTGAGCCAGCATCGCTACGTACATCGCCTGTGTCCAAAACTGTTTTTGATCGAAGTTTTTATGCGGCATCATGCCGTTCAGTCCCGCCGCAACCACTAACGAGCGAACCCTTTTCAAGCCCAAGCGAATGGCAGCAGCCTCAATTGAATCAATTTGCTTGATCCCGCGGAAGGCGACCGAGTTAGCCATCTTTAATACATTCGCCCCGAGGGATTGATCGGTCGCAAGCTTCCTTCCCAAATGATGCAAGTCGACATTTTCATCGTTAATGCTCATCAGCAATTCCTGCATGATTTGCGGCATCACTGGCAGTTTCTTTACTTGCTGGAAAAAGGCTTCCAGTTCCATGTATGGCTCTCCCAAAAATAAGTGTGAAGCGCGCCCTGCTTTCACACCCCGATGACTCAAATATTAAGCCCTAATTCACAATCTGTAAGCTAGCGAAGGTTCAAATTGTTAAATTGACCCAAACTGAACATTATATCAACAGCTAGTTTGACCTGATAAATATGGAAAACATAGTGATTATTGCACAAAATGACAGGAAAGCTTGGGCCAAGGATAAGCTCGCGTCACAACATTTGTCAGATCAACGACTTACAAATTTAATTATAGAAAACAGAACTTTAGACTACAGCCATTGGCTAGATTGTTTAGGCGCTGAACAACTGGTCGATTCCCAAGAATATCCCAGCGTTCCGCAAAACCAAATGATTAATAACACCTTAACGTAAGAAGCTCGCCGGAACAGGATCCTGCAATACCATCAAACGAATTTTATCTAACATCACCTGAAACCAGTTAAATTGTTGTAAGTGTTCTTGCCGACTCATGCCAATGGTGCCTGCCATGAAGTTTCGCGTAAAGTTATAGAAATAGATACACACGCTAGTCAGCGCTTCATCATCCCAAGCGGACCCTTTTTCGACAAAAGATTGTTTTGCCTGAGTAATCATAATTCCCCGATACCAATCCTCTAGCGCCTTGAAGTCATTATCGTGGGTAAATAATTCATGAAAGCTGACTAACATCACAGCCGTCTCTGGCAACTCATTCACGCGACGCTGACCACTATCTGAGTAATCTTTAATACCGCCGGAAGCCAAATGAAAATTAGTTTCATCAAGCACCACCAGCACCTTATCAAACCATCGATGAGCTAAAGCAAAAAAGATCGACTCTTTATTCAGAAAAAAACGATATAAAGAGGCAATGTCAATCTCTGCATGCTGAGCAATTAAATTAGTATTCACCGCAGCCATGCCTTGCTCTCTAATTAGCGTTAATGTGCTATCTAAAATGTGCTCGACTAGTCGTCTAGTACGCTCTTGGCGTGGCTGCTTACGCATCGCCAAATGCTCAGGAACGACATAGTTTTCCATAATTACCTCTTTCTTCTATAAAAACAGCTCAACGACTGACAAAATTAAAATTAAGATTAAATAAAATATTCCTTAAAATATTTACAGCAGCTTATACTCCACCTCGCCTTACGAAACAACTGTGATTTAACTCATTGCGAGATAAGTTTAGTAAAATTGACAAACTTTATTCTCGACAATGTACGCATATATGCAACAATAACTATATATTTGATTTTTTAATCGAATTTTATAAATAGCTATTCGCGGAGAATACATTGGACCACTCGGCCGAAGATTTAGTTAGCTGGTTTCGCCAATCAGCCCCATATATCAATGCCCATCGCGGTAAAACCTTTGTCATCATGCTCAGTGGTGAAGCCAGCAGCAGTGCCAACTTTAGCAATATTATTCAAGACATTGCTCTGCTCAAAACTCTTGGCGTGAAAATCGTTCTGGTGTGTGGCGCACGTCCGCAAATCGACGCATTAATCCAAGCACATCACCACAGTTGTGAGTTTGCAGGCGAGCAGCGTATCACCGATGAGCGCAGCCTTGACATCATTAAACAGGCGGTCGGTCAGATCCAAATGGACATCGAAGCGCAATTATCGATGGGCTTGGTTAACTCACCTTTACATCAAGCACACATTAATGTGGTTCGTGGTAACTTTGTGGTCGCACAACCGATCGGCATAGAAGACGGCATCGACTTCCTACATACTGGTAAGGTTAGACGAATTAACCATCAAAGCATTAGGCGCCAGCTCGATCATGGTGAAATTCTCATGGTGTCACCGCTGGGAGTCTCGGTAACTGGCGAGTTGTTTAATATTTGCTCTGAAGATATCACCACTGAAATCGCAGTCGCCTTAAACGCCGATAAAGTCATCTATTTCTGTCCAGAACAAGGGATCCATGACGAAGACGGCCAACTGGTGAGTGAGCTACTTCCCGATGCCGCCAATCAACTGATGTGTTCTGAGGCGTTTCTCAAAGCAACAGATAAAGACACACTTCGTTATTTAGCGGCAGCCATTCGCTGCAGTGACCGAGGGATCCAACGTTGTCACCTGGTCAGCTATCAACAAGATGGCTCGCTATTAAACGAATTGTACACTCGAGATGGCAGTGGAACTCAATTGGTCCAATACAGTTACGAGCGAGTTCGCGAAGCAAAGCTGGATGACATTAATGGTATTATCGAACTGATCCGCCCCTTAGAAGAACAAGGTATATTGGTAAGGCGCTCTAGAGAATTATTAGAAATGGAAATAGAGCGTTTCACCATTGTTGAACGCGATGGCATGATTATCGGCTGTGCCGCGCTATATTTGTTTGCTGGCGAGAGTATGGGAGAGCTTGCTTGTCTGGTGAGCCATCCACAATATCGTCAATCTAGCCGCGGCGACCGCTTGCTCCAAGCTATTATTAAGCGGGCGAGAAGCAAAGGCTTAAATCAATTGTTTGTACTCACCACCAAAAGTATTCACTGGTTTAGAGAGCGTGGATTTTCGCCTGCCGATTTCAGCGACCTACCCGCAGAAAAACAGGCTATCTATAATTTGCAACGCCGTTCTAAGATTTTATTGATGGACATTACCGCTTAATCACACACCGGGTAAATACCGCTCAAGGAAAATTGAGCGGTATTGACTTAGAACATCAAACGCCTGCTCTTTCACCGCGATGAATGAATACTCGAACTGCAGCCATAAATGAACCACAGAAGCACAACAAATCCTAAGGTTAGACTTTCTCGCCTATTATTGGCTGCTGCACAAGCAGCTCGACCGGATTAAACTTCAACTCCGTGGCTGGCGAGGCTAACCATTTTTCAACATGCTCTGGCAAACAAGGCTTAGCAAAGCCAAAACCTTGAAACTGCTGACAACCTAAATGCAGCAATTGGTCGAGTTGCGCTCTTAGCTCAATCCCTTCCGCTAATACCTCAATATCGAGGCTGTCACACATGGCAATAATAGTTTTGACCATTTGTGCGTGTTTGCTATTTTGATGAATATTAACGACAAACTGTCGGTCAATTTTCAAGCGAGTCACAGGAAAAAGAACCAAGCGTGACAGATTAGAATAGCCGCTACCAAAATCATCAATAGTAATGGTGAATCCCCAGTTATATAGCACCTCAACCACTTCGCTGGCTCGCTTGGTACTCATACCTAAGGCTGACTCCGTTAATTCGAGTTCAATAAAGCGCGGATGGATCTTATACTTAGTCAAACGGTTCAATAAAAAAGTTACAAAATCAGCTTGTTCTAAATCTACCGCCGAAAGATTGATTGCCACCGATACTGGCGTTAAGCCCTTATCCAGCCATTCCCGGATCTGTTTGCAGCTTCGTTCGATGACCCAACGAGTAACAGCGACCACCAAACCGCGCTCTTCAGCAATCGGAATAAACACCGCTGGCGATACCGGGCCTAATTGCGGTGAAGTCCAACGTAACAAGGCTTCCAAACCAATCAGCTCGCCGCGTTGATTAACTTTCGCTTGATAGACTAAGTACAGCTGCTGTTGCTCACTCTGTAGCATATCCGCCAATACATCAGCGATTTCCTGACGCGCAAAAAACAAATTCATTTCCTGAGGGTTAAACACACAAGCATGTTTAGGAAACGCGTTGGATGAAGCGTAAATGGCCGCGCTAATCAGCTCGTTCGGTGTTTGCCCATGTTGTGGCATCAGAGCAATACCACACTTCACCTCAAACTTAATTGGCTTGTCCTCGAACATAAAACTGGCACACAAACTTTGGTGATGTAGATTCATCTTGTTTACAATTTGCTGCTGACTATCGCCAATGCAAATAAAACCCAAACTAAATTCGCCCACCCGCGCCACAGCCATGGGGGCAATAGGTAATTGACGTATAGTTTTAGCTAAGGTCTGCAAGGCTAAAGATACACCTGTTGAGCCACATTTTTGCTTAATATATTGGCTATTGGCCAACTCAACCACCACGATCGACAAGCCGGTGGTGTAACGTTCAATTAATCGCTCGATATGCTGCCGAAACCACATACTATTGGGTAAGCCAGAATAGGCATCCAAAGACTTCATCTGCTCGCTATTTTTTTGTTCCGACTCTAACTGTTTAGTGAGGGCAATTTGGCTCGATACATCTTCAAAACTCACCAAACTATAATACTTACGCGACATACTTTTCACGCTATAACGTAACGTGATATCAAACCCTGCTTGACTAAGATGAATAATGCCTCGTTTATTTGCCATATTGAGCTGGGGTAACAAGCGGCTAATGGTTTCACTTTTCTTTATCTGCTCGCTGTTCAGCTTAAATAAACGACTGGCCACCTGGTTGAAGTCGACCAAGCAACAATGTCGATCCAACATAATATGCGCATTTGCGGCATCGGCAAACAAGGAGCGGTATAGATCATGATGCATCGATAAAGCTTCATTTTTAAATCTCTGTTGCTTGCCAAGCTTAGCTGCGGCGGCAATGGTTCGGGCAGCCGCTAAAGGTAAACAGATGTTAAACACCAAAAAAATCAAGCTATTTAAATACCAATTGGTATTTTCTAAAACAATATCAAAAGGAAGCCATTGGTAAAACGTAATCCCTTCGGCAGAAATATATAAGGGAAATAGATTAAATAGCATACAAGCTATCGCTGCTCGCATCCCCAATAAAACCAAGGCCACCATCGGTAACGAATAAACCACGATAGAACCGAATAACACCAAATGGGGATCAGAAATAAATAGATGAATACATATTCCAGAAAGGCCAATAGTCAGTAATAACAGCCACGAAACTTGATGATAATAACGCCAACTACATATTAACTGCAGGATAAGCAAGGTATAGAAAAATAGAGTAATGACAAAAATATGATAGTAACCAAGGGCATAAGCCACACGAGAACTATCAACGACAATCGCAGCAGTAAGAATCAGACAAGCGAGCAAAATGATCCGAAGTGCGCTAATTTTCCAATTTTCAATCACTGGATGGACTTGCTCACTATCGTCAAGCAACAGCCAAGCCTTTATCCATAAACCGACTGAACTAAGCAATCCCATTTCCCAATATACTAATTAATGACAAATTTACCTTACCCGATCCCTTCACTAATTCAACATTATTTTACTTGTGTGCTATCGCTAAAAAACAAAAAAAGGCTCCTTAAGAGGAGCCTTGAGAAGTAAACAGGAAAAGGTCGTTTATTATATTGCTAATCGAGCAAGAACAAACCTTTAGAAGTCGTAACGTACCGCTAAAGTAAACTCATCATCTGCACCGTCGATTTGATCAAGCGCGTAAGCAGCAACAACACGTGCTTGCTTGGTTAAGTCGTAACGACCTTCAAGCATCACCCGATCTTTTGCATCTTTATTCTTGGTATCATTCTTATCGTTTTGATAAACCACTTGGGCGCGTAATGCCTTGGTAAATTTGTAACCCAATGCGGCTTCTGTTGCTTTAAATTTATCATCTTTACCACGATAAGCTTCACGTTCGCTGTAGGCCGCCATCATATAAGCATTAGCAATTGAATAATCGGCACCAATAATCCATAAAGAACCATCTTTCACACCATCAGCACTGTTGTTTTGCGCACGATAACCAGCGCCAACATTTAGGCCAAAATCAGAGTTGTAAACTAATGATGCGCCATAAGATGAATCAGCCTTGATGCCGTTGGCATCAGATTGAGAGTCATTATTTTTAAGCTGGTAATCAGCAGTAATATTAATATTTGCGAAGTTACCTTGGTACTTCAGGACATTACTTAAACGCTTACCACCATTGTTTACGTAACCATATTGGTTCGTAAAAGAAACATCGGTGATATCACCAGAGATAGGGTCTAAAGCATCTTTTTGACGACCGTATGTGACTTTACCAAAGTCACCCCCCAAGCCCACGTAAGCTAGGCGTGTTTTAATATTGCCATTTTTATCATCGGTGGCATCGCCATCGGTAATGTCATGCTGTAATTCGTAACGAGCAATGGCATTCAAATTGCTGGTCATGGCCGATTTTAATTTCGCCCCGAAGCGAACATAGGAATCATTTTCACCATCTTGGCCGATATCTGAATTTTCGCTACCCGAGATGTAACCCGCATATACACGACCATAAATATCGACCGCATGCGTATCATCTTCGTATACTTTAGCAGCGTTAGCAGAACCAGCAGCGGCAGCAACCGCAAGTGCAATAAGAGTTAGCTTTTTCATTTTATTCCCTAAAAAATGTGAACTACATCAACTAAAAGTTGAGCAAATATTAGGGTTGACGGATGACAGGCAGGTGACTGAAAAATTAAAGATTTATGACATAGGAACCATTCATGGATAGATGTAAGCCATTGATAATAATAAACTTTACTGGAAACCCAGGTTTAAAAATGACTAGGTGGATAACGCCAGTCAACGGAAAACCATCGTGAATGCCTAATTTTGAAGCGAATAACAAACACTGCGGCTATAAAATTAAAGCAGAAAATCAGATTTGATTCTCTGCAGTTTCAATCTCCACATCACTCGCTATCGAACTTTAGTTCCAAGAAGAGAAAACAACGATTCAGCGCAGCAGGGCCTTCGAGTCGTCACGGTAAACGACTCAATAGGCTATGGTCCAAACCACTCAATGGGACGAATTAAATCGCCTTAAATTGATTACTGATCGCATCATAGTGATAACCAATACTTTCTAAGCGGCGCGACAAAGAGCGCTCCTCACAACCCAAGGTTAAGGTAAGGTCTTCTAAACTATGACATTCCAAACGTAATTTTTCATTCACGATGCCCAACAAAATACTCGCATCTAAGTTAAGCAAATAACTGGCGTCCATCATCGGCTCCTTTTTCGCAATGTACCTCTCTGTTTGAGCTTAGCCAAAAATAAAACAATTGATGCTGAACAAGTAAAAAATTATAGAATTTGAGCGAGAACAAGCGAATAAGAAGGGGCAAACAGGCCCTTAAGCCATGATTAACGAAGCCGACTGTTATTTAATACCGTTCAAAATGATCTGCACCGTGTGTCCATAAGAGGCTTATGGCTAACAGCCAGAGTGGCCTCTGGCTTCATCTATTATCAACTTAGCTTTAAAACTCAAACTGTTCGCGCATGAAAGCCTCATATTCATTACAACCACCAACATGCTTTTCATCAACAAAGATCTGCGGCACGGTTTCTACAGGTTTACCAACCGTTTTTTCTAAGTCTGCTTTAGAAATCCCTTCGGCATGAATATCGATATAACGAAATTTATAATCTTCATGTTTTTCACTAAGTTGTTCAGCAATCTGTTTAGCTCGAACACAAAAAGGGCAACCTGGACGACCAAAAATTACAGCAAACATTGTTAAACTCCATGAGAATAAGATGCGATCATACTATAACGGCTCAAACATAAATAAAAATTGTATCTTACTTTTACAGTGATAGGTCACGGCTATCAAAGCAACGATCTCACTTTATGGCAAATACTTAAGGCGAAGAAGTCATTCAAGCTGACGTATATTTGAGCGAGACTAAAAAGTACTGCCAACAAAAGCCTCCGTGTAATAAGCCTAGGCCTATATAATTAAACCAAGCACGAGACTTGGTTTAATTTGGGCGTTGGGTAAACACCTATTGGTTAGCGATTAAACGCCAAGGCTAGACTAACGGATCTTGATTTTATGTTTTTCTGCCTCCTCTAATTGGACTTTGGGTGCTCTGAGCATCAATAAACCATTGACTAACTCGGCGCTTATTTGATCTGCCTGAATAGACTTCCCGACATTGATACTGCGACTAAAAAAACCGGAGCGACGTTCCTTACGCAATACGTTATCGACATCAGATTGATGCTGTTCAGCTATCTTCGCTTGGATAGTCAACACACCACCCTCTAAGTCAACATCAATGTCGTCTTTCGCGACGCCGGGTAACTCAGCCACAAACAAATAACTATCATCTTTGTCGATGATATCGACACGCGGTTCAAAAAACCCATCTCGACTATTAAAAAAATCAGACCCGACAAGCTCATTCCAAAAATGGTCAGAATCAAACCAGCGGTCTCTAGGAACGAGTTTCATGTCAACCTCCTTAGTCACACGATTAACAGAACCGATCCATAGTTTAAATCTAGTCCATTACGCTAATTTTAGATAGGCCATAGATCTTGCAAAATAGTCAGATTTGATATGCCGCAAGTTGCGCAGAGACAGGGTAACCAAGAGAGAGTAATCGGTACGGTTTATGCCAATGATCCAGAGAGGCGTTCGCTTGCAAACAAGAGATAAAAAAAACCGCTAGGGATTAGCCTAGCGGTTTTTGATGTGAATAGCGTTATATTAAGTCACGAGTTAAAAGGCAACTACCAAAGTAGTTTACTCGGCCGCTTCAACATCTGAGTCGCATTCTTTTGCTTCCATTTCTTCAGTGATGGGCAGGCGGACAAAAAAGCCCTTGCCCGTGGCAAAACAACGCATCGTTGGTTGCTGTTCTTGTTCCATGATGGATATACCTCCTAAAGTTATTACAAGTGTAAAAAGACAAATTTTCGGTTCATTCTTCGTTATTGCCACTTGCGAAAGTAAGGCTAGCTAGTGAATAAAAATTACACAAGAAATAAAATGAAAAGCGCTTCCTTTGCTTATGATTTCTTGATCTAGCTCAGTCTTGCGGGGACTAATCTATAGGTTTTTTTCCAAAATGTGAAGTGCTAATTTAATAGGCTTCAATTTGCCCAAAACCAGCAATAAAAAAATACCCAATAAAAACAAAACCTTACAAATGCTAAGTGAAGTGTAAATCGACCAGAAACGCCCACTCCGGCAGTGCCAAGCACAACAACAGCAAACACTGCGGAAATTAAATCATGATGATAAAAATAAGAACAATTGAATCAATCACTTACTGTGAGAATACAATAAGCAGATAAGGTGTGAATAGATATTCACAAAAATCGTTACTAACAAATCAGACTTTAACAAAGTTCTGCTGTAAGCCCCTAACCAAAAGGGCTAACGCTTTTTCATACGAGTAATATCCATCAGTAACCATAGCGCCAAAATAACCGCTGACACGGAGGCACCATAATTGATATATATTTCGATATAACCCAGTAAAAAACTCACCAAAGGAAGTACAACAACTAGCAATAAGGCCAACAGCAAATAGCCCACAGGATCCCCCTTATTTTTTGTTGCTATTATATCGACTTGGGAATGCGGTAGAAAGCTTATTCGAAATAAGATTTCAACTGTAGTTGGACATAACCATCTTTCCAAACTGTCGTCTCTAAATGCGTTTTGCAAATTGCACATAGCATTCGAGTTGGCAAGCTTAAGTGACCCGATATACGGTTCCCTTTCACTTTAAAGAGCAAATTTTGCTGAGCTTGCCAGCGCACGCCTCCACGCCAACTAGAGCGCCATTGCGGCACTTGTTGGTACTGTAATAAGGCTTTTTGTTGATAATCCTGACTCGGTTCCAAGACTTTATTAGTTCGAAATGCGACCCTTTGTTGCTCTTGTAACCAGTTAATATTGCTAAATAAATCACCAGTAGATGGCGGCTGTTTCAATTGATTTTCGAGACTAAAATCAAACCCAACTTTAGATTGAGCCTGTAAGTTACTCGCCCACAATAATGCCGCTATTAATATCGATAATATAATACCCATAACCAGCTCTCCCCCGTGAATTAAACATTCAACAACTGACTATTCTTATGCAATGCTTAACCAACGACTCATCACCAAGAGGCTAATACCTATACTTAAGAATAGTTGACGCTACTGATTAGTGCTATTTTCATGCCAGTACGCTGCTCGCATTACATTTTCGCAACCTAATGCAACCTCCAGATAACACTCAAGACCTTGTTTGTTACAAAAGAGCGTCTACCATTGGCACTAACTTCAAGTTTTGTGCGAAGTTACTTGACTGTTGGCCCGTAGTTTTCTTTCATATCAGACCAAATGGATAAAATTCACCATTTGGCAATCGCTAACATTTATTCAATAAGTAAAAAGATGTTGTTAAATCGCAACTCTACAAAACAACCATTAGCAGGAACACACTATGCAAATCGGAATACCTAAGGAGATCTTCGACCAGGAGAGCCGGGTAGCCGCCACCCCAAAAACCGTGGAACAGCTATTAAAACTTGGCTTTTCTGTGGCAGTGGAAAGCGGCGCTGGAACAGCAGCCAGCTTTAATGACGAGGCCTATATAGAAGCAGGCGCAGAAATTGTAAGCACAGAGCAAGCTTTTCAAGCTGACTTGGTGTTTAAGGTGAACGCTCCGCTTGATGGCAGTGATAACAGCACCGATGAAATTGCCCTATTAAAGGAAGGCGCAACCTTAGCGAGCTTTGCTTGGCCAGCCCAAAATCCAGAGTTACTTGAGAAATTTAAAGCCGCAAAAGTAAACCTGCTGGCGATGGACATGGTGCCACGGATATCTCGCGCTCAATCTCTTGATGCTCGTAGCTCGTTGGCCAACGTTGATGGTTATCGCGCAGTCATCGAAGCGGCCAACCATTTTGGTCGTTTTTTTACCGGTCAAATCACCGCCGCAGGTAAGGTTCCCCCTGCAAAGGTATTAATTATTGGTGCTGGCGTCGCGGGCTTGGCCGCCATCGGCACAGCAGGTAGTCTAGGAGCGATTGTACGTGCCTTCGACACCCGTCCTGAGGTGAAAGAGCAGATCAATTCGATGGGCGCCGAATTCCTCGAACTTGAATACGAAGAAGAAGACACTGGCAGTGGTGACGGTTACGCTAAAGAAATGAGCGCCGCCTTCATCGAAGCCGAAATGGCCCTATTCCGTGAACAGGCCAAAGACGTAGATATCATCATTACCACGGCTTTAATCCCCGGACGCCCTGCACCAAAACTTATTTTGGCCGACATGGTTGAGTTAATGAAGCCCGGCAGTGTAATTGTCGACTTAGCGGCTGCGACTGGCGGGAACTGTGAATTAACCGAACCCGGTGAAATTGCAGTAAAACACGATGTGACGATCATTGGCCTAACCGATATTTCGCGTCGCCTACCGGCACAAGCTAGCCAGCTATACGGCACCAACTTAGTCAACTTACTCAAGCTATTAAGCCCAGAGAAAAACGGCGAAATTAACATCAACTTCGAAGACGAAGTACTACGTGGTGTGACTTCAGTGAAAGACGGTGAGATTACCTTCCCACCGCCAGCCATTCAAGTCAGCGCTCAACCGAAAGCTGCCGAACCGACTCCCGTAGTCGAAGCAGTTGAAGAGAAACCCAACAAGCCATGGCTTAAGCCATTGATTGCAGCTGCCGGAGCGGCGGCGTTTGCTTGGATAGCCGATGCTGCTCCAAGTGACTTCCTACAACATTTCACGGTGTTTATGCTGGCCTGTGTGGTGGGTTACTACGTGGTATGGAATGTAAGCCATGCACTACATACGCCTCTAATGAGTGTCACCAACGCCATTAGCGGTATTATTATTGTGGGAGCCTTGGTGCAAATGAAAGCCGATACCTCATGGGTAGTTTTACTACTTTCAGGCATTGCCATACTGATTGCCAGCATCAATATTGCTGGTGGTTTTACTGTGACTCAGCGGATGCTGAAAATGTTCCGTAAAGACGTCTAAGGAGAAATAGTCACATGTCTCAAGGTATTGTATCAGCCGCTTATTTAGTCGCTGCCTTATTATTTATTTTCAGCTTGGCAGGCCTCAGTAAGCAAGAAACCGCTCAACGCGGCAACATCTTTGGCATCGTAGGGATGGTAATCGCGGTACTCGCGACCCTCGCCAGTACCCAAGTTACCGGTGGAAGTTGGATTATCACCATCGCCATGGCGATTGGTGCGGCCATTGGTATACGCTTAGCGCTTAAAGTTGAAATGACCGAAATGCCAGAGCTGGTTGCCATCTTGCACAGCTTCGTAGGTATGGCTGCGGTATTAGTTGGCTTTTCCAGCGCTATCGACCACAGCTCGTTAATTGACACTGTCACAGGCCTGATCGACCCTGTCGCCAAATCAATCCACGACGTTGAAGTTTTCCTTGGCATTTTCATTGGCGCGGTCACCTTTACCGGTTCAGTGGTTGCCTTTGGTAAACTTCGCGGTTTGATCAGTAGTGCCCCTAAAGCGCTACCAGGCGCACACTGGTTAAACTTAGGCATGATTGTGGTCTCAATCTACCTAGGTAGTATCTTCATGGACTCAGAGTCAATGTGGGCGCTGGTGTTCATGACCCTCATTGCCTTTGTATTTGGTTATAACTTAGTGTCGGCGATTGGTGGTGCAGATATGCCAGTCGTGGTTTCAATGCTCAATTCCTACTCTGGTTGGGCTGCAGCCGCCGCAGGTTTCATGCTCGGCAACGACCTATTAATCGTCACCGGTGCTTTGGTGGGTAGCTCTGGTGCAATCCTGTCTTACATCATGTGTAAGGCGATGAACCGCTCATTTGTGAGCGTGATCTTAGGTGGTTTTGGCACCGAAGGCGGCACCGTGGTTGCCGATGTAGACCAAGGCGAGCATACCGAAGTTCAGGCCGAAGACGTCGCCGAAATGCTGAAAGAAGCCAACGAGGTCATTATTGCTCCAGGTTACGGCATGGCCGTCGCACAAGCACAATATCCGGTGGCTGAAATTACTAAGCAATTACGAGCGAAAGGCATTAAGGTTCGCTTTGCGATCCACCCCGTTGCTGGTCGTTTACCGGGCCATATGAATGTGTTGTTAGCCGAAGCCAAAGTCCCTTACGACATCGTGATGGAAATGGATGAAATTAACGAAGACTTCGCCGCTACCGACGTTGTTTTAGTGATTGGTGCCAACGATACAGTGAATCCTGCTGCGAAGGAGCCTGGTAGCCCAATTGCAGGTATGCCAGTACTGGAAGTATGGGATGCCAAGAAGGTGGTAGTATTTAAACGTTCAATGGCCACCGGTTATGCGGGTGTACAAAATCCATTATTCTTTAAAGAGAACACCGACATGTTGTTTGGGGATGCTAAAGAAACGGTACAGAAGATCCTTTCTCATATCTAAGCAGATAATGTGTTGATGAAACAAAGCCGCTCCTAGAGCGGCTTTTTTGATTGTCAAATCAAACACTGTTAATGATTCAATCATTATCGTTTGGTTTAAAATTATCAGCCAAAGGATTCAAATATTTTACGAAGAAATATCCGATAATTATGAATCTTCGCTAGACAGGAAGCTAAAGGACAGCATTAAGCTTTACTCCGCTAAATTAGAGCAATGCAAAGCGCAACCTATAAGGCCTGATTTTAACACTGATCCAATTCAACTCATCAAGCGAAGGCTTTCACTTCACTCTTTAATCACCATCATGCCCACGGAGTATCGCACTCAATCAGCGATGAAGTGGAGTACTAGGGAGCAGACGACTTGGGCGTAGCAAGTTTCCTTAGGCGCGTTGGTTGATGAGAAACGCAAGATTTAAGGGAATACGGGGTGACCTTTGTTCTGTGTACGAAGCTTTAGCCAGCAAAGCTTAGTATCGCCGTCAAGGTGAAACCCAAACGCACCATAAAAACTAATGCGAAATAAGCCCCCCAAACCATAACAAAAAAGCTCCCGAGGGAGCTTCCAATCAATCACATCAAGCCAATCACCAAAATAGAACTTATGAGAATTTAGTTTCTTTCAGCTTTTGCGCTAATACACGACGTTCTGTCGACAATTCAGCATTTTTGATCGTATATTCATCCACGCGATCTTCATAGTCGCCACGCATATTTTCAATAATCAATTTAATTTCTTCGACACTCATACCCGCTTGAATGTAGTTACTTAGGTTATCGAGTAACTCAACTCGTTTGCGGTTATCGCGAATTTTTTTGTCCACATCGGCCATTTCACGCTTCAATTTGTTACGTCGACGACTCATAGAAACAAACTCCAAAACCAGCGCTACGTTTTCTACATTTTTGTTTTCCATTACTACTCCTAAGTGGTGAGAATTCACAAATGCACACTCTAAGCTTAACTTACCCGCTTAAGTTTTTTCAGCAACGTTTATTTCAACAAAAGTCTATTCGACTTTAGCTAGATCAAAATAATACCAGTGCTGAATCATCTGATAGGCGGCCCTGATTAACCACACAAACCAGTCCAATGTCGCTACCTGAGCGCAATATCATCCGTTACAAATAAAAATAAAGCTCCTCAAGGCGCTATATTTGGCTTACCACATCAAGTCGTCAGGCACTTGGTAATCGGCGTAAGGATCATCTTCGTCAATCACATCCTGACTAGGATCGTTGATCAGCACCACTACGTTTTCATCACGCTGGGCAACCTTTTCAGCCACGATCGTCGGTACCACTTGGTATGCCTCACCTAAAGTCACAATGGCTAAGCGACCGTTACTCAGTTGCTTGCGCAACTCTTCGGTGACAAAAATCTTTTTAATCACCCCGTTGTGAGTAAAGTTATAGCCTTCGTCTCCGCGCTTCCGATCAATCATATTCATTTCGATCAGCTGTTTAATTTGTGCGGCAACCGCTTTTTTTGCTTTTTCAGCATTTTGCTGCTGAGCTAATTCGGCATCCCGTTGCTGTTGTTCTATTTTGACTTGTTCAGCGGCAGCTTTCACTTCTTTAGCCAAAGTGCGTGATTTTTTATTGGTTTTACCGACTTTCTTAGCTTTTTTCTTGTCAACTAAACCTGCTTTAAGCATTTGCTCTTGCAGTGATAATTTGGCCATGAGAACTGAACTACCTTCACTAAGTTGGAATTAAAAATGGCGGTACCGCCGTAGTCCTGAATGATACGCCAAGCCACTTGTAAATTGAACCTTGAAGTCACTTAAACCAAACAAGCTATCGGCTTTAGGCGATCGGCTTAAATTCAACTCTGGCTCTTGATTTCGACTTAAGTTCATTACAAGAGCTAGAATTACAGAAATAACTGGCAGCCCCACAGGCTGCTAGCTTTTCTAACGCTGCGTCACAGTCTGGGCAATAGGCCAGCTTCTGATAATGCAGCTGACAACTTGCGCAATAGTATTGCCCATCCCAGTCCAGCGCTTTCCCACAATCGGGACAGTCATTATTCGCACTCATGATCGACTCCTGTTGAATTTTTCCGCCAATATATAGCATATGCCATTATTGGTAAATATGATCTTGGCAAATATTAAACCACTACAATACTTAAGCGAGCAGCAAGCAAGTTGAGCAAGCAAGTAATATTCATGAGAAAATTCATATATACTTCTTACATGATCATATTTACAGTGGTTTCCCGTGGAACTTAGCAGCCTGCCTGTAACGGCCCTGAAAGGTGTTGGCGATAGACTCGCCGAAAAGTTATTACGACTGGAGATTCGTAGCGTCGGTGATTTGCTCACCCATTTACCCCTGCGCTACGAAGATCGCACCCATATTTGGCCTATTCACGACTTGTTGCACGGCAGCCATGTTTCAGTTCATGGCGAGATCACTAAAACCGAATTAATCTATGCACGTCGCCGTATGCTCACCTGTCGCATCAATGATGGCAGTGGCAGTATCACCTTACGTTTTTTTAACTTCAATAACGCCCAGCAAGCAGCCATGCAACAGGGTTTATGGATGCGCTGCTTTGGTGAAGTGAAACGCGGCAAGCACGGTTGGGAGATGATTCATCCCGAATACAGCATTGTGAGCGATGTTAGCGCCCCCTTAGTTGAAGAAAAACTCACTCCTGTCTACCCAACCACCGAAGGACTCAAGCAACTCAATCTACGTAAACTTAGCGAGCAGGCCTTCGCCTTACTAGAACAATATCCGCTAGTCGACTGGCTCCCCAGCCACCTGCGCCCGCACGGTTTAGACATTAACCAAGCCTTAAAGCTATTACACCGCCCGGAACCAGATTGCCAACTCAGTCTATTGGAAGAAGGCCGTCATCCGGCCCAGCAACGCTTAATTATAGAGGAATTGGCCGCTCACCAGCTCAGCATGCTTAAGCTACGCCAACAACAGCAACGCCAGGCAGCTATTGCCCTACCCTTGGTGAGCCAACTCGAACAACAATTTCTAAGCGCGCTGCCTTTCAAACCCACTCGGGCCCAGCAGAAGGTCACCGCCGAAATAAAGCAAGATACCCAACAAGCCCATGCGATGATGCGCCTAGTGCAAGGCGATGTGGGTAGTGGTAAAACACTGGTCGCAGCGATGGCAGCCATACAGGCCTTGGGCAATGGCTACCAAGTGGCTCTCATGGCTCCCACCGAAATATTGGCAGAGCAACATGCGCTTAACTTTCAAGGCTGGTTCGAGCCCTTAGGTATTAAGCTGGCCTGGCTCGCTGGAAAACAAAAGGGCAAGGCACGCCAACAAGCACTCGCCGAGATCGCCTCAGGCGAAGCGCAAATGGTGGTGGGCACCCATGCGATTTTCCAAGAACAAGTCCAGTTCCACAAACTGGCTTTGGTGATTATTGATGAGCAACACCGCTTTGGGGTGCATCAACGGATGGCACTACGGGAAAAAGGTGCAGCTATCGAAGGCAGCAATACCCTACCTCACCAGTTAATTATGACCGCCACTCCAATTCCGCGAACTTTAGCGATGACTGCCTATGCCGATTTAGAGCTTTCGATCATCGATGAATTACCGCCGGGGCGGACTCCCATAACCACTGTAGCACTGCCCGATACTCGGCGGGAACAGGTGATTGAGCGAGTCTACCAAGCCTGCCACAAAGATGGTCGTCAAGCCTATTGGGTCTGTACCTTAATTGAAGAATCGGAAGTATTACAGTGTCAAGCTGCCGAAGACACCGCCGAAACCCTACAAAAACAATTACCGGATCTGCGTATTGGGCTGGTACATGGACGAATGAAAGCCCAAGAAAAGCAATGGGTGATGGCGCAATTTAAAAACCACCAACTCGATCTACTCGTCGCAACCACGGTCATTGAAGTCGGTGTCGATGTGCCAAACTCCAGTCTGATGATTATTGAAAACCCAGAACGACTGGGTTTAGCACAATTACATCAACTTCGTGGCCGGGTGGGACGAGGTGAGGTAGAAAGTCACTGCGTATTGATGTACCACAGTCCGCTCTCAAAGACTTCAAGCGCGCGCTTAAGTGTTTTACGCGACAGTACCGATGGCTTCGTGATCGCTCAGCGAGACATGGAATTACGAGGCCCCGGTGAACTACTCGGCACCAAACAAACTGGCCTTGCCGAGTTCAAAATTGCCGACTTAGTCAGAGACCAAGCACTAATTCACGAGGCGCAAAGCCTCGCCAAACAACTACTGCAACAACACAGTGCTAGTGTTACGCCACTCATTAGCCGCTGGTTAGCCGAACGCGAGCAATTTGCCCAAGCCTAACAACAGCCAAACTTACAATCACTGTTCGGACATACCGCACCATGTCCTGAGAATATGCGCTATGCTGGCTGCTCCGCATCTAGATTAGAAAATGAACGACAACTGTCTACTGCCCGCTGCCAGCCTTGATACAACTGCTGACGCTGTTGCGCTTGCATATTCGGCGTAAAGCAACGCTCTGTCGAGTTAATCTCAGCCAAACTCTCAGTGCCATCCCAATAGCCCACCGCTAAACCAGCAAGATAAGCCGCACCTAAAGCGGTTGATTCGATCAATGAGGGGCGTAATACCTCCGTAGCCAACAAATCCGCTTGAAACTGCAATAAGAAATCATTGGCCACGGCACCACCGTCCACTCGCAGTTGTTGTAAACGGATCCCGGCATCGGCCTGCATCGCATCTAATAAATCACGACTTTGATAGGCGATCGACTCCAGTGCTGCTCGAATTATATGGTTACGATTGGCCCCACGAGTTAAACCGACAATACTGCCACGAGCATGTGGATCCCAATAAGGAGCGCCTAAACCCACAAAGGCAGGCACCAAATAAACGCCATTTGTATCAGCGACCTTAGCAGCAAAATATTCGGTATCGGCGGCTTCGCGGATCAAGCCCAACTCATCACGTAACCACTGAATAGTAGCTCCCCCCATAAAGACACTGCCTTCCAAGGCATAACTCAATTGACCATTCAGGGACATCGCAATGGTGGTGAGCAAACCATGACTCGACTTCACCGGTTTATCACCCGTGTTCATCAACAAGAAGCAACCAGTCCCGTAAGTATTTTTGGCCATTCCTTGGTGCAAACACTGCTGACCAAATAAAGCAGCCTGTTGATCGCCAGCGATCCCGGCGATTGGGATCCGAGTTCCTCCCTTCCCCCCAATATTGGTTTTTCCATAGATCTCGGAACAAGACTTTAGCTCCGGTAACATTTGTCTGGGAATATCAAACAGCGCCAGTAAAGTCTCATCCCACTGTAAGCTATGAATATTAAACAACATGGTACGGGACGCATTGGTCAGATCGGTGGCATGCACTCGCCCACCAGTTAATTTCCAGAGTAACCAAGTATCTACGGTCCCAAACAATAAATCTCCCGCTTCCGCTTTAGCTCTCGCACCAACAACGTTATCGAGGATCCATTTCAACTTTGAAGCAGAGAAGTAAGCGTCTAATACCAAACCGGTATTCTCTTGCACATAGTCTTGCCAGCCTTGCTCTCGTAATTGTTCGCACAATTCGGTGGTTCGGCGACATTGCCAAACAATCGCGTTATACACTGGCTGACCGCTGTGTTTGTCCCAGACAATGGTCGTTTCACGCTGATTGGTAATACCAATCGCGGCGATATGCTCGCTGGTGATGCCAGTTTTGGCCATCACCTCAGTAAGAGCCGCACTTTGGCTAGCCCATATCTCCATTGGATTGTGCTCTACCCAGCCTGGTTTCGGGAAATACTGAGTAAATTCGCGTTGTACACTACCGACAATTTCAGATTGATGATTAAAAATGATCGCCCGAGAACTGGTTGTGCCTTGATCGAGAGCCACGATATAACGTGCCGGTTCCATAAAGACTCCACTATATTGAGGAATTATTTGTATATTATGCTCGAAATCGAACATTAAGCTGATATTTGGCAAGTTTCCGTGACTACGGTTCAATTTACTCGCTACATTTATTGCTAAGTTTTAAGTCAAATAACGCTGCAGTTCCGTCAAAGCCACAAATAAAAGCTAAACTGCATGTTCCTAAGAAAATGAGAGCACGTGTCGTGAAACAAACCCAACGCCACCAGCAAATATTGCAAATATTAAAAACTCAAGGTTTTGTAGCGACCGAGCAATTCGTTGAATCGCTGGCCGTCAGCCCACAAACCATTCGCCGTGATCTGAATAACTTAGCCGAGCAACAACTCATCCATCGCCATCATGGTGGGGCCTCTTTACTCAGTAGCAGCGTCGTGAACGACTCTTACGCCAAGCGAAAAATTAAACAAGCGACAGAAAAACAAAGTATTGCACGTAAACTCGCCGAACAGATCCCCAACGGCGCATCGCTATTTTTAGACATCGGCACCACCTCGGAAACCCTTGCGAAGGCTCTGCTTAAACACCGCGACTTACGCATCATCACCAACAACATTCATGTGGCAAACATATTAATGTCTAAAGATGACTTTCAAGTCATTCTGGCGGGCGGCACCCTGCGCAATAAAGATGGAGGGATTGTTGGCGAAGCCACCACTGACTTCATCCATCAGTTTCGTCTCGACTATGGATTGATCACCGTCAGTGGCATTGATTTAGACGGTTCTTTACTCGATTTTGATTATCATGAGGCACGGGTCACTCAGGCCATCATCGCTTGCTCACGCAAGGTGATCCTTGCTGCAGACCACAGCAAGTTTGGTCGTAATGCGATGATCAACATCGGCAATATCGCCCAAGTAGACCAGTTCTACAGTGACAGAGCCGTGCCACAAGCCATCGCAGATATCTTAAAGCGAGCACAAATACCGTTGGTGCTATGTCCAGACCCGATTAATTTACTTGCTGAAACTTAACCCTATTGATGCCCTGCCTACTTTTTCGGCATGGCTTAAATACGGCGCATAAAAGCGCAGCCTATCAGCCATGAAATTCAACTGGAGCAGTCCGCCATCCCCAGAACCTCAATCGCGCAAAGCGAGCGTCTCATCTCACCACTCCTGCTCCGATAGCGCCCAAGCTGTAGCATCTATAAAATTGTTCTTAATTTAATCAATAAATGTCGTTTGTTGATTGTTTTTTAAACTGAATGTGTTCTATTATGTTCGTTAACGAACATAAACGAAAATATATTCAAGAGGCCAGCCATGCCAACTACTGAGCTTGAAAGTCACTATGAGATGATCGTGATTGGCGGAGGCATCAATGGTGTCGGTATCGCCGCAGATGCGGCAGGCCGTGGCCTCAAAGTCGCTTTATTCGAACAAAATGATCTCGCCAGCGCCACCTCTTCAGCCAGCTCGAAGTTAATTCATGGCGGGCTACGCTATTTAGAATATTACGAGTTTCGCTTAGTAAGCGAAGCATTAAAAGAGCGAGAAGTATTATTAAACATGGCGCCTCACTTAGTTGAGCCGATGCGCTTTCGCCTACCACATCGACCTCATCTTCGCCCTTGGCTATTGATTCGCATGGGTTTATTTCTCTACGATCACCTTGCTAAACGCAGTACTTTAGCAGCGTGTAAGGGCTTGTACTTTGGCCAAGACAGCGTGCTAAAAAGCGACATCAGCAAGGGCTTCGAGTATTCCGATTGCTGGGTCGACGATGCCCGCCTAGTGGTTAGTAATGCCCTGTTAGCCAAGCAACAGGGCGCCTATATCGCACCTCGCCACCAAGTCATTTCGGCAAAACGCGAAGCACAGCACTGGCTGGTTGAAGTACTCAACCAGAATACCCATCAACGCCAACAACTTCGCTGTGATAGTCTGGTCAACGCTGCAGGACCTTGGGTACAACAATTCATCGAGCAGGCAATGCACCTCATGCCGCCACGTCGTATTCGTTTGGTCAAGGGCAGCCATATTGTGGTGCCCAAACTTCATGCCCAAAGCCAGTCCTACATCTTACAAAATAGCGATAAACGGATCGTATTTGTAATCCCCTACCAGCAAGACTACTCGCTGATAGGCACCACCGATCTTGAATATCACGGCGATCCCGCCAAAGTGGCAATTTCCACATCAGAAATAAGTTACTTGTGCGATGTGGTAAATCAGCACTTTCAGCAGCAAATTTCCAGCAACGATGTTATCCATAGTTTCTCTGGGGTGCGCCCACTGTGTCAGGATGAATCCGACGACCCCTCTGCGGTCACCCGCGATTACACCTTAGAACTCAGCGAAGCCGAACAAGGTGCGCCACTATTGTCTGTATTTGGCGGTAAGCTCACCACCTATCGTAAACTCGCCGAGGCAGCCTTAGCCTTATTGGCCCCTCGCCTATCAGCGATGGGAGCCCCCTGGACCAGTAAAGCGACCTTACCTGGCGGCAAATTAGAACAACCGCTCGCAGAATTTATCGCACAACAACAAGCGCTCGCGGCAGAGCTCGACCCAGCCTTAATCGAACGTTGGTGTCACCAATTTGGTCGCCAAATTCAAACATTACTTGCGGCGGTAAAACATCATGGTCTAGGCCTACACTTTGGCGGCCAGCTCTACCAAGTTGAAGTAGACTACCTGCAAGCTGAAGAATGGGCCTTCACCGCCGAAGATATTTTATGGCGACGCACCAAACAGGGTTTACAGCTTAATGCTGACCAACAACAGGCTTTAGCGGACTATTTACAAGAGTCTCGAAACGTCCCCTATCACGACCTTAAAAATGTAGTCACACTGTAGTGTTAAAACCCAATAATGCTATAAACAGACGGCCGCACAGGATCGACCTTCTAATCAAGCTGCAAACTTTCTTTTAATTACTTGCTCAGGCTATTGTTTTTAACAAAACAATAGCCTGAGCAAGTCTTTGGCGCTTTCTTTAAGCAGGCTAGGCGGTTAGACTTTCTGCGTTTTAACAGTAATTGTTAAATAAAAATATTAAAACGCTTAGAGAGAAACCGATGGAACAAAAATTTCTACCTCTTTGTCGCCCCGCGATCGAGCAACCAGAAATCGATGCCGTAATTGAGGTATTAAAATCGGGATGGATAACCACTGGCCCCAAAAATGCTGAGCTCGAAAACGTAATCAAAGCCCATACTGGTGCCCAACACGCGGTGGCTTTAAGCAGTGCGACGGCGGGTCTTCATCTGAGCTTAGTCGCTTTAGGGATCGGCCCCGGTGATGAAGTAATAACCCCATCCATGACTTGGGTATCGACGGTGAACCTGATTACCCTCGTCGGAGCCAAACCAGTCTTTGTGGATGTAGATGCCGATACCTTGATGACCACCGCAGAGCGGATCGAGTCCCTTATCACCGATAAGACCAAGTTGATCATCCCTGTGCATTATGCTGGCGCCCCCTTAGATTTAGATGCCATTTATGCCTTGGCAGAGCGTTACCAAATCCCATTAATTGAAGATGCTGCTCATGCCATCGGTTGTGAATATAAAGGCCGCCCCATCGGTCAAACAGGACATTGCATCTTTTCCTTACACGCTATTAAAAATGTCACAACAGCGGAGGGTGGGATATTCACCACCAACGATGCGCAGCTGGCAGAACGGATCCGCCGTCTTAAATTTCATGGCCTTGGTGTTGACGCCTTTGATCGCGAGAACCAAGGCCGCGCCCCCCAAGCCGAAGTGATCGAACCCGGCTTCAAATACAACATGCCGGATCTCTGCGCTGTACTTGCCCTCGGACAAATGCAACGTTTAACAAGGATCACTCAACAACGCCAAAAACTGGTCGCCCATTATCGTCAATTGTTAGCTAAGCTGCCCGGCATTCGCCCTCTGCAGGTCCCCGAATATGACCACCAACACTGCTGCCATCTGATGATTATCCGAGTCGAGCCTCATCTTTGTGGCTTTGACCGTGACCAATTAATTAGCCAATTAAAACAACTCAACATCGGCGCAGGCATTCACTTCAAAGCCTGCCATAGCCAGAAATACTATCGAGACCATTACCTGAGCCGCTTCGGTGAAATAAATCCTGATCTACAAAATACCGAGTTTAACAGTCAGCGGATCTGCTCCTTACCCCTATTCCCCGATATGCAACTGAGCGATGTCGAACGAGTGGTAAACGCCATCACCCACTTTATTGGAACTTCTAATGAAACATAAGCAAGAGATTCACTTCGTATCCATCGTGATCCCGGTTTATAACGAAGCAGCAAGTCTACCAGAACTAATGAAGCGCACCTGTGCCGCAGCCGATAGCATGGGCAAGGACTATGAATTACTACTGATCGATGACGGCAGCAAAGACAACAGCGCCGAACAAATTGAAGCGGCTGCAGCCGAAGAAGGCAGCCACGTGGTGGGCGTCATTCTCAACCGTAATTATGGACAACATAACGCAATTATGGCGGGCTTTGAGCATGTACGCGGTGATCTAATCGTCACACTAGATGCCGACTTACAAAACCCTCCCGAAGAAATTCCTAACTTGGTGGCCAAAGCCGAAGAGGGTTACGATGCGGTAGGGACCGTACGTAAAAATCGTCAAGATAGCCGACTCCGTCGTTACCCCTCGATGCTGATCAACAGAATAGTCAAACGCTCTACTGGCGTAGCCATGAACGACTACGGCTGCATGCTGCGAGCCTATCGCCGACATGTGGTTGATGCGATGTTACAGTGTCACGAACGCAGTACTTTCATTCCCATCTTAGCCAATGGTTTTGCTCGACGCACCGTTGAAATCGACGTAGAGCATAGTGAGCGCCAACAGGGAGAGTCGAAGTACAACGTAATGGGCTTAATCAACTTAATGTTTGATTTACTCACCAGCATGACCACCGCACCGTTAAGAATGCTCAGCATTATGGGCGGGGTAATTGCCACCCTCGGCGGATTATTTGGCTTGGTATTGTTATTAATGCGACTTATGTATGGCGCGGAATGGGGCGTAGATGGAGTATTCCCCTTATTTGCACTGCTATTTATTTTTGTCGGGGCACAATTTGTAGGCCTTGGTTTACTGGGTGAATATATCGGCCGGATCTATTCTGATGTAAGAGCTCGACCACGTTACTATGTGCAAGATGTACTACTAGGTGAAGCGACTAAGCATCCGCGGACCCACAATGAAACTCATAAAAAACAGCAATAACTAAATTTAGCGATTACTTCTAAGGAATAACCCATGAAAGCAGTGGTATTTGCCTATCACAACATTGGTTGTATTGGCATTCAAAGTCTTCTCGATGCGGGGATCAATATTGCCGCAGTCTTTACCCACCTCGACGACAGTCAAGAAAATGTATTTTTTGACTCGGTCGCCAAATTAGCTGCACGACAGGGGATCCCGGTATTTGCACCTGAAGACGTCAACCACCCGCTATGGCTGGAAAAAATTAAGGCGTTACAGCCCGATGTGATGTTCTCGTTCTATTACCGTTCAATGCTTAGCCAATCGCTTCTCGAGATTGCGCCCAAAGGCGGCTTTAACTTACATGGTTCTTTACTTCCGGCTTATCGTGGCCGCGCGCCAGTAAATTGGGCCCTAGTGAATGGCGAAACCGAAACCGGAGTCACGCTCCATACCATGACCGCAAAAGCAGACGCTGGCGACATTGTGGCACAGCATAAACTTGCCATCGATGCTAATGACACAGCCGCCACTTTGCACCAACGACTCACCAAACTCAGTGGTGAGTTGCTCGCGCAAACCTTGCCCAGTATTATCGAGGGTAGTCATTGCTTAACCCCCAGGATGAAAGCCTCGCCAGCTGTTATGGTCGCCGAAGCCCAGCCGACGGTGAAATTAAATGGTCCGATAACGCCCAAACCATTTTCAATCTTTGTCGCGCGGTCACCGAACCTTACCCTGGCGCGTTTACCTTCTTAGGTGAACGCAAGGTGATTTTTTGGAGCACCAGCATCAGCGAGCAAGATTATGATGCAAGCCCAGGAACCATTGTCGCGACCACGCCACTAACCATTGCTTGCACTCAAGGCTCCATCGTAGTCAATACTGGCCAAAGTGAACAGGGTTTATATCTCAATGGCCAGCAACTCGCCAGCGAGTTACACCTCGTCGCAGGCATGCGCTTTGGCCCACAAGCCAGTTCACTGATCGCCGCCAAAAAACGGCAAAAAGTACTCATTTTAGGAGCCAATGGTTTCATTGGTAATCACTTAACTAAACGCTTACTCGACGATGGCAAGTATGAAATTTACGCCATGGATATGAGCGCCAACCAGATAGAACAACATTTAACCCACCCAGATTTTCACTTTGTCGAAGGTGATATCACCATTCACAGTGAGTGGATTGAATACCACATTAAGAAATGTGACATCGTGTTACCTTTAGTCGCCATCGCAACGCCCATCGAATACACCCGTAATCCACTGCGCGTATTCGAATTAGACTTCGAAGAGAATCTCAAAATTGTTCGCGAGTGTGTCAAATACAACAAACGCATCATCTTCCCTTCCACTTCGGAAGTGTATGGTATGTGTACCGATGAAGAATTTAACGAAGATAGTTCGCCATTGATTACCGGTCCAATTAACCGTCAACGATGGATTTACTCAACCTCTAAGCAATTACTCGACCGAGTGATCTGGGCCTATGGTAAAAAAGACAACCTGAAGTTTACCCTGTTCCGTCCCTTTAATTGGATGGGGCCTCGCCTAGACAGCTTAAACTCGGCGCGGGTGGGTTCCAGCCGGGCGATTACTCAGCTGATCTTAAACTTAGTAGAAGGTACGCCAATTAAATTGATTGATGGCGGTGAGCAAAAACGTTGCTTCACAGATATCTCCGAAGCCATTGAAGCCTTATTCCGGATTATCGAAAATAAGGATGGTCTGTGTGACGGGCAAATCATTAATATTGGCTCACCAGACAACGAGGCAAGTATTAAGCAAATGGCGGAAACTCTGGTTGAAAAATTTGCCGCGCATCCACTACGCGATCGCTTCCCTCCTTTTGCGGGTTACCATTTAGTCGAAAGTAAAACCTTCTATGGGGATGGTTACCAAGATGTTCAGCACCGTCGACCTAGCATTCGCAACGCCAAGCGTTTACTCGATTGGGAGCCGACTATCAAGATGGGAGATACCATCGAAGAAACCCTCGATTTCTTCCTAAAAACGGCTGTTGACGAATAACCATGAGTGTCCAAGATACGATTAAAGTTGGCCTACGGATCGATGTTGATACCTTTCGAGGCACGCGCTTAGGCGTACCCAAGCTATTAGACATCTTCCAAGAGCACCAAATTAAGTCTTCATTCTTCTTCACTGTTGGTCCAGACAATATGGGCCGCCATATTTGGCGGCTGCTGCGTCCAGCCTTCTTAAAGAAGATGTTACGCTCTAAGGCCGCCAGCCTTTATGGCTGGGATATCATTCTGCGTGGCACATTTTGGCCAGGGCCGGTGATCGGTCACAAGCTCGCGTCAGTCATCAAGCAAGCAGATTTGGCTGGCCATGAAATTGGCTTGCACGCTTGGGATCATCACAAGTGGCAAATGAAAACCGACAGTATGTCACCCACCGAGTTAGCCAAAGAGCTCAGCAAAGGCTACCAGATGCTCTCCGATATTATCGGCAAAGAGATCAGCTGCAGCGCCGTTGCTGGCTGGCGCTGCACCGAAACGACCCTCGATGAAAAGGAAGCCTTCCCATTTCGTTACAATAGTGATTGTAGAGGCAAGTCGATCTTTGTTCCCAAGTCGGGCATGGCCCCCCAAATTCCAGTGACACTACCCACCTATGATGAACTGATCGGTCAAGAAGGCGTAGACGAGCATAACTATAACCAAGCCATTCTCGACAAAATTAAACCGAATGCACTCAATGTTTATACCATCCACGCTGAAGTGGAAGGCATTGTTTGTGCGGAAATGTTTGAGCAATTGCTGATCCAAGCGAAGCAGCACAACATTGAGTTTGTGCCACTGAGCGACCTACTCGATCAGCATTACGAGACTTGGCCGCAGGACAGTATCTTAAACATTGAAATAGAGGGTCGTGAGGGCTGGCTGAGTCACCAAGCCTCGCTTGTGAGACCAATCAGTAGCTAAGCTAGGAACAAACATGCGTCACACACAACTTAAATTATCTAGCTGGGTTCCCATTTTCTTTATCCTACTGTATTTACTGCCTTTAGGGCTGCGCGATCTCTGGTCTCCCGACGAATTACGTTATGCCGAAATCTCACGAGAAATGGTCGCCACCGGCGACTGGATCGTGCCGCACTTTAATGGTCTACGTTATTTCGAGAAGCCCGTGATGGGCTATTGGATGAACGCTTTGGCGCAGCTGGTATTTGGCGAAAACAATTTTGCAGTGCGAGCTTCATCAGCCTTTAGCGCGCTTGGCGCAGCTTTCTGCCTATGGTTATTACTCTGGCGGTTTGCTTCACGCTCAATTGCCTGGCTCGCTAGTGGGATCTATCTCAGTATGTTCATGGTCTCTGGGATAGGGACTTATAGTGTGCTCGACAGCATGTTAAACCTTTGGCTCACCGCCAGTTTTACCGCTTTCTATTTTGCCATCCGCAGTGACACGACCCGGCAACGCGCTAAATATTATGGTTTGGCCGGTTTATATTGTGGTTTTGCGGTACTCACCAAGGGCTTTCTGGCCTTAGCGCTACCGGTGCTGGTGGTCGTGCCTTATATGCTGTGGAGTCAGCAATTTAAACAAATTATTAAATGGGGCTGGTGGGTGATGTTACTGGCCCTGCTGGCTTGCCTCCCTTGGGCCTTAGCCATTCATGCTGCCGAGCTCGATTATTGGCATTACTTTTTTTGGATTGAGCATATTCAGCGTTTTGCTGCGGAAAATGCCCAGCACTCGGCACCAATTTGGTACTACTTGCCCTTTGTTGCCGCCGGAGTATTACCTTGGCTATTTTGGTCCCCCAGCGCACTGCGTCACTTAAAAGGGCAAATGCATCTTCCCCTGTTACGCTATGCCCTTCTCTGGGCAATATTACCCTTGCTGTTTTTCTCCCTAGCAAAGGGTAAATTGGCCACCTACATTCTGCCTATTATGGCACCCTTGGCGATTTTGTTTGCCTTTGGCATTCAGCAAGCCTTTGCGCGTTCCTGTCGTGGGCTCAATTGGGGATCCTGGCTAAATGCGCTGTTGTTCGCACTCTTGGCAATAGCAACTTTAATTCTTAATTTCAGTGGCAAGTTACCCTTAGACGCCGATGAAAGCTATCGACCTTGGCTGCTATTTAGCATCTTCGCCTTTTGGTCAGCAATGGCGGTCGTCGCAGTTAAAGCCAACAGTTTAAATGGTAAGGTAGCCAGTTACATGCTGATGCCCTTGGCGCTATTTATGCTGGCTTGGGCGACTTTCCCCAACCTCAGTATTTATTCAAAAATGCCGGCCAAATTTGTTCAACAAATTGAACACTTGGTCGATGCTAACACCGTTTTGGTTGCCGATTACCCCGATACCATGTCAGCCCTTAATTGGTATTTCAAACGCAGTGATGTGTATTTAACCAGCGCCAAGGGTGAACTCGAATATGGTCTAAGCTACCCCGATGCACAGCAACGGTTTGTCCCCAGTGCTGCGCTAGCGACATTCATTGAACAACATCGTAAAGTAGCACCAGTATTGATTTACTTTCGTGATAAACCCCATTTCGGCGATACCCTTCCTGCCACCGACCAACGCATTCAACGCGGCCGCTACACTGTACTTTACTATCAAGCCTTGCCGAGTCAGCCGTGAGCATTTTTTTATTACTGACGTCAATCGCCTGTAGTTCCTTGAGCCAATACTGGCAGAAACGAGCCGCGCTACTATTCGTTGCGCAGCCCAATATGGGGATCCGCAGCAAACTATTGGCAAAACCGCTATTGTTGGGGATCGTGTTTCTGGCGCTCGGGGCCATCTCCTGGCTAGGCGTGCTCAGCCAATGGGATGTTTCAGTGGCCTATCCGCTGCTCAGCAGCAACTTTGTGATTATGTTGTTGGTCTCCAAGTTCGCCTTTAAGGAACAAGTGCATACTCGCCAGTGGTGGGGCGTGCTCTTGATTGTGATCGGCGTAGCTATTTTAGGAGGCGCCAGTCAATGGCTATAAAAGCGCCCCCATATAACCTCAGCCTGGCCTTACTCAGTGTGCTATTTATTTCATTAGCACAACTGGCCATGAAATGGGGCATGAGCCAACTCAACCTGCATTTTTCATCACTGAGCGAGCTTTGGCTTCAGCAGCAATGGGGCTTATTATTCAGCGCGATCTACCACTACTTACTCGCGGTGATATTTGGACTTGGCTGTTATGGGCTGTCGATGTGTTGCTGGGTGATGGCCTTAAGACATCTCCCCCTGTCATTAGCCTACCCTTTGCTGAGTTTAAGTTATGTCTTGGTCTATATAGCGGCTGTTAGCCTGCCTTGGATAGACGAGACATTTAGCGGGCTGAAAGCGCTTGGCATCGTCTTTATCTTATGCGGAATAGCCTTGGTTGTACCAAGCTCTAAACGCAAAGATAAAGGTGATTAACGATTAAAGACTCAGTTTTAGTTAAGCTAGGACTAAGCGGCTATGAATAATAAGCAGACTCAAGTATTGTAGCTACATAGCCAACTTATTAATATTACGTTAATTAGTCGCAAGGAAACGCTGCCTACATGAAACGCCTGCTTGACTTATTTGCCATTTTTTTATTGCTAATACTGGCAACTTCAGTCTTTTTCTTGTTTTCTTTTCACCCCGATCGCTACAAAAGCGATTTCCTGGGTTGGTTCAATCAACAAAGTGACTGGCAGTTAACTTACCAAAGTAGTAACTGGTCTTTGACTGATCCGCTGAGTATTGAAATCTACGGTCTAGAACTCGCCAAATCAGAGCAAGCCGCTCTCATGGCGAAAAGCGTTCAGCTAGAGCTTGCAGCCCTACCACTTCTAAAGGGCCAGTTAAGCTTAAAATTAGTGACTCTAGAAAATGCTCAACTGGCAATGAGGCCCGAGCTGCTGCAAGCAAGCAAGCTCGCGGATGGTCACTCAACCCAACAAGACTTTTCGCTGCTTTGGATAAATCAATTACAGATCAAACAATTACAACTCAAAGACAGCGACGTACTATGGCAACAAGGCCAACAAAGTTATCACCTAAAACAGCTTAAATTAAGCATCGAAGACTTTGCCGTAGACTTAGCTCATCCTTCCCCCAGCGATTGGCAATTTAGCTTACAAGCCAGTGCCGAAAAGCTGGACAATCCCTATCAAGAGGTGCAACTGCCACAGCTCAACCTTCAATATAGCAACCAAAAGCTAAGCATCACACATCTTGGAGCCGACCTCTGGCAAGGTTCATTTTATGGTTCAGGAGAGCTGAGCAACAAACACTTACAAGTTCAACAACTGGTATTGAACAATGCTCGAATCGAGCACTTTACTCAGCCTAAAGATAAATCACCATTAGCCAACCAAGCATCCACTCAGGGCCAACAATTCCCTTCTTTCAGTTGGCTTGAGCAAATTGATATCGATAGTATCTTGCTCAATAAAATCAGTATGGCCACGCAAGTTTCGGGGCATAATCTGGTGCTCAACCACTTTACCGGTGAGTTGGAAAATATTCACAGCCGCTGGCCTCTCAAGCAAGAGCAAGTCACCGCTAACTATGCCTTTATCGCTGATGAGGTCACCTTCGACCAATTTCAATTAAGTGAACTCACCGCCAGCGGAGCGGTCGCTCAAGGGCGCTTTACCCTCGATGCTTTCCGCAGCGATGTCTTTAAAGGAAAACTGAGCTTAGCGCTAGACTACCATTGGCAACAAGCGGCGCTAAACATCCAACAGCTCACCTTGAGCAATAGTGAAATCCCAATTCAACCTAGTTGGCTAAGCCTGATGCAAACGAAGGACAATGCTACTGAACAAGTCTCCCAAGCACTGACGACAAGCCCTCGATTACAACAACTTAATATTGAGCAGGTCAATTTACAACAGGTAAAACTGCTGTCTTATTTGGATCAGTTTCCATTCTCAGCTGAAGGCTTAAATGTTGAGTTACGTCATTTAGCGCTGCTCAAAGATGGCCAATGGCAGAATATCGAGCAACTCTGGCAACCCAGTGCTCAATTATTCATTGAAGCGCCAGAACTGGCCTTTCGAGGGATCGCACTGAGCCATGTCAGCATGGATGTCGGAGCAGAACAACAACTAGGCTATTTCAATTTATACGGGGAACTACCGCTGGGCCAATTTGAATTACAGGGACAAGCTTTATTAGATCAACAGCACAAACCTTGGAAAGCTGAAATTTCAGGATTGTTACTCAACTTAAGCTCATTGGCGAGGTTAGCCGATAATCGCGATTTCAAATTATTAGGCGATCTGACCTTTAGCGGCAAACTACACGGCAAGCTGCAAGACTTTAATCATAATATCGACGGTAGTATCGATTTACATAGTCAGTTATTGCAACTCCCCGGTGTCGATCTGGAAGTCACCCTTGACCAAATCATCGAAAGCCCTCGGCAATACTTCGAAGATCCCAATCCCTTGATTGCCAACGGACTCGCTGTTTTTTGGCAAGCACCGAACAGCTTACCAAAGGGCTTGACTCAATTTACTAATCTGGCGCTTAGCGCCACCATTGGTCAAGGGAAGTTAAGTTTTGCCCCCCAACGCTTACCCGGTTTGCGCTACCAACTTACCCTCCAAGGTGATATCGATTTAGCCGCTCAACGCTTCGACAATTTGCAGTTTGTGGTCGCCGACCAGCCTTGTTGGCGCTTAGTGCATACCATTGATGGTCGCTGGAGCGCACCGACAATGAGCTTCGACCACTATCGTTCGCAACGCCGTTATCTTGTAGAACAACATCAATTTGTCCAAACGCCACAAGTACAGCCGTGTCGCTATCCTCTCAACCAAGTACAGCCCTAGCTAAGCTTGCGGTGCCCCTTCGATGAGCCTCGAGCATCACCGTTCGCAACGCCGTTATCTTGTAGAACAACATCAATTTGTCCAAACGCCACAAGTACAGCCGTGTCGCTATCCTCTCAACCAAGTACAGCCCTAGCTAAGCTTGCTGTGCCCCTTCGATGAGCCTCGAGCATCACCGTTCGCAACGCCGTTATCTTGTAGAACAACATCAATTTGTCCAAACGCCACAAGTACAGCCGTGTCGCTATCCTCTCAACCAAGTACAGCCCTAACCAAGCTTGCGGTGCCCCTTCGATGAGCCTCGAGCATCACCGTTCGCAACGCCGTTATCTTGTAGAACAACATCAATTTGTCCAAACGCCACAAGTACAGCCGTGTCGCTATCCTCTCAACCAAGTACAGCCCTAGCTAAGTAAATCTAAAGAAGGATGTGGAATAGAGCCGGTATTTAGGGACAGCGCCTGTTCAATCAAACAGTCACGCAATGGGTTTTGGCTACTATCTTTACGCCACACAAAATTGAAACTACGACGCATATCTAAATCGGGAGTCGTTAAGCGCACAAGCTGGCCTGCCTGCACTGCCTGCTCAACGCTACGCCAGGGCAAACAACTTAAGTAAGCCCCATTCGCCACCAGTGCAATCAAGCTGGGGACGTGGTTGTATTCCCGCCATACCTTCAGTCGAGTAATTTTGCCATGAATCGCACCGTTAAAGATCTCTCGAGTCCCCGAACCGCCTTCTCTTAATACCCAACGGGCCCGACTTAAGCTGGCTAAGTTCACCTGCGACTTGGTTGCTAGTGGGTGTTGCTGACCCGCCACCACCACCAGATGATCTTCACACCAAACTTGTTGCACAATCCGGCTATCCACACAGTGGCCTTCTATCATGCCCAACTGCAGTCGATAATCGAGTAAGCCCCCCACCACCGATTCGGTATTACTAATCTGTGGGCTAATCACTAAATCCGGATAGTCTTGGTCGAGACGAGAAATGATCTGAGCGAGAAAATACTCAGCAATGGTTTGACTGGCCCCCACAGCCAACTCTCCACTAATAATTTGCTGGCCAGCAAATCCTTGCATCACATGCTGACTTTCCATCAATATCCGCTTCGCTCGGGGACGTAACCAATGGCCCCAATGATTCAAGCGTAAGCGCTTCCCTTGACGTTCAAATAAACGTTGCCCCAAACCTGATTCTAATTGGCTTAATGCCATGCTGGCCGCTGACTGGCTCATCGCAAGCTGCTGTGCCGCCACACTCACACTCTGAGTTTCAGCGATGGTGACAAACACCGATAACTGTTTGAGGCTAAAGCGATAAAGATGTTGCATATAAGCTTTCCAGATGAATCGATGAAGATCTATTTACGTAGCTAATATAACAATAATTCCGCGAAGCAAAAATAAATCAGCGAACAATCATCAAATCGCAGCCGTCGACGCTTCATGATTTGCCTCGGTCCGAGGCAAAATGATGTAAAATCCTTTGAATTCAGCGGCCAATTTTTTCTCACAGTAAACTTCAACAGTGACCGTCATCTTACATTTTTTAGCGTCTAACAAAGGCAGTAAACTACCCTTCATTTGACTCTTATTCACGGTTGCGAGAGCATCGTCACTAATCGCTTTACGGTGTTTAATTTCCCCCTTTGCCAAAACAATATCACCAGCAAAACCATGCTCTTCCAACATTAACCAAATCATTCCCCAACCCGACAACACCGCTTGGCTATAGATGCTGCCAGCAAACATGGTCGAATGCGGATTACTATTACCCGCCAGCGCGAGCCTGGTGGTAAGCTGCTTTCCGGTATACTGGTGTAAACGCAAGCCCATTTTTTCACTCATTGGGATCTGCTGATTAAACATTTGCTGTAAGGCTGTGCACAACTTTGGTTGACGAACAAAACGATGCTCAGCAGAAAGCTCTTTCACCATTTGCTGAACTTTAACTTTTACCTTATCAAAATTTGGGCTCCCTGCGGGCTCAAAACCACAACTACGGAAGAAAGCTTGCGACTCACCCCGAGCATTCACCACGATACGCTGCACCCCCTCTTCGTGAGCCGCCGCTTCCAAGGCTAACATCAATAGCGTTCCCAAACCGGTTTTCCGCTGTTCAGGAGCTACCGCCACATGACGAATGAGAGCTTCTTTATTGTCGCTCAGAAACAAACGCCCGACAGCCAGCGCTTCACCATTACGGTCATGGATCATCCGGTGAATACTATGCGCATCATAAGCATCACGTTCACTCCCTAAAGGGAGTTGTAAAGGTTTATTTAATACTTCCCAGCGAAATTGGTAGTATTTGTCCATTTCACCGAGAGCTTCTGGGCAAACGACCTTATACATAAACTCATTCCTTATCGCTTATCAACCAACAAGTAAGCTAAACACAGGCGGCGACTCGCGCCAACCACTATTGATGATTAACTATTTTGTCAAATGAAGCCAAGTTTTACATCTTACAGTTAAATACAACAGTAAACCAACAATCAACATACTGGTTAACATATCCATCAGGCTGTGGTAGGCCAAGTGATACATTAACCAAAGATAAGCCCCGTAGGCCAGCCAACTCAGTCCCCGCCAACGGGGATACAGCTGCGCCAGCGCTATTTGAAGACTAAAGGCCAAGGCGGTATGGGTACTGTAATCAAGACCCAGACTTGGCCACCACGAATAATAATTGTCAGCCAACATCAGCCCATAAGTCATCCCCAGGCTCAAACCTAAGCGCCACCAAACGTCCCCCGAAGAATGCCTATTCAGGCGATGGCTAGCGTAAAATGCGGTAAGCAACAGTAATGCCTGGAGGGGGCTATAAAGACCAGCAAGCACCGCAAATAAATCATCCAAACTCTCAGTTCCTCAAATCCAAGCACAGCTCAGCCTACAGCATTCCTTAACAAATCCATATAGAATGACCAGACTTTGCATCGCTAGTTACCATCAATGGACCTGCTGAAATGAAAAAATTATTGCTCTGCGCGCTGTTACTACTCGGCTTACTTGGACTTGCTCAAGGCCTCGGCCATTATCAATATCAGCAGCAAGTCAGCCAATGGCTCACTCAACTCGCACAGCAACAGCAATGGCAACTGAGTCGGCAAATCGACAACAGCAACTGGTGGCAGCAGAACGAAACCTGGCAACTTCAAGGCGATTTGCAACAATTGGGTTTAGCTCCCCGAGCCGTGAACCTAGTGATTCAACAACGAGTGACCTTTTGGCCGCTGTGGTTAACTGGAGAATGGCAATTTGACCCGCAGCAAGCTGACTATCAAGCGCTACTGCAACATTACCAACTCGCACCTTTCGCGCATCAAGGGCGTTGGCAGGCAAATATTATCCGACAACGACTGACCCAGCAATTTAAGCTAGAGGGCTTTCAACAAACCTTGCAACAAGTCGAACTAAACGTAGCCCCTTTACAGCTTAATCTCACCAGCGACTTAGCCATGCAGCAAGGAGAGTTGAATCTCGATTGGCAAGGAATGCATTTAACTGACCACCAACAGCAAGGCGATTTCATCTCGATTGGGCAAATACAGCTCAGTGAACGTTTTACCCAACATCAGCAATGGACACTAGTCGAGCAAGCTAACTGGTCGGTCGCCAGCCTCAGCTTTCAACTCGCCGAAGCTCATATGAGCTTCGATTTACAGCAACTGAAGGTCAACAACCAATTTAGCGAACAGCAACAAAAGGCTTATTTGGGGATTAATGGCGAACTCGGTAAGCTCCATTTTTCAGAAGGTGAACAACATCTCACGATGGAGAAACTGCGCTTACGCTCTCAATTAGGGGGGATGCCAATGGATAGTTTAATTCAATTGAGCCAACTCAAACAGCAGCAGACCCAAGCAAGCGCGCTGGATCCACTGGTACAACAAATCGTCGCAGCGGGACTCGACTGGCAGCTTGATCAGCTCGCCGTGAACATCGATTCAAATTACTCACAAACCGTACTAAAGGGCGATCTACAACTTTCTGGACTGGCCAAGCTATTGCCCTTTGAGCTCACCGAGATATCTAAGCCCTTACAGCTCTTACGTTATTTAGACTTAAAACTAAACATCGATGTGAGTGACCAGCTATTTAGCTACAGCCCCTTGGCTGCCTATATTTTGGCACTACGTCAGGCGGGTTACTTAGAGCATCAAGCAGGCCGAGACCAGAGTCAGCTAGTGTTCAACGACAGTGAATTTAGCATGAATAAAATCGCAGTGAATTAAGTAGATTAGGCTGTCAACAAGTGGCTGCCTAATTACACCTGCAACCAGAAGGTCATTGGCCCATCATTGACCAAGGAAACCTGCATATCGGCGGCAAAAGTGCCCGTTTCCGTAGCCAGCCCTCGGTCCCGGCAAGCCTCCACGAAAAATTGGTAAAGAAATTTAGCTTGATCCGGGGTGGCCGCCTTAGAAAATCCCGGTCGTAAACCTTTATCGGTTTCTGCGACCAAGGTAAATTGCGATACCACCAACAAACTGCCGCCGGCCTGTTGTAGATTTAGGTTGGTTTTCCCCTGAGCGTCACGAAAGACTCGATATTTAATCACCTTCTCGCAAAGTTTAATTGCTTTGGCCTGATCATCAGCTTGCTCTACACCGAGCAATACTAATAAGCCAGCACCAATACTTGCGGTCATTTCCCCCTCAATGCTAACACTGGCTTGGCGCACTCTTTGAATCAATGCAATCATGACGATTCCTCAATAACAGAATTTGGCGATGAATTTTTCAACTGAGTAAATTCACCTAAAGCGGCAGTAATTTCAGCACCAAACAACACCACAATCCAACTTAAATAAACCCAAACAAACAAGATAGGAATACTGGCTAGTGCGCCATAAATAACTTGATAGGAAGGAAAAGACGAAACGTAAAAGGCAAAGCCACGTTTACACACTTCAAACAACAAGGCTGCAACCACCGCACCAGTAAAACCGTGCACAAAGCGGATTTGCTTATTCGGTACCAATAAATAAAGCAAACAAAAGGCTCCAATAGAAAACAGCAACGGTACCACCCGTAGCAATTGGTTCCAGATCCCCAATAGAGTCTCATCGGCAAATAACTGTATCGAGAAAATATAAGAACTCAGCGCCAAACTGCCCCCCATCAATAAGGGACCCAGCGTCAAAATCATCCAATAAATGGGAAAGGCGCTGCGCCAGCGACGCTTAACCGTCACTCGCCAAATCATATTTAAACTTTTATCGATGGAGGAAATTAACATCAGTGCGATCACAGCTAAGGCAACAATCCCAACGGTGGTCATTTTCGACGCGTTATCCACAAAGCCACGCAAATTCTCTCGCACCACATCGCCAGAGGCGGGAACGAAATTATTAAACACAAAATCTTCGATCAATTGTTGAAAACCAGCAAACACCGGAAAGGCGCTGATGATGGAAAAAGTCACTGCAACCAGAGGCACTAAAGAGAGTAAGGTCACATAGGCGAGAGAACTGGCGATCATGGTCAGTTTGCCATCTTTGATCCGTTCGAGCAGAAATCCGCTAAAGTCCTGCGCCTCAACCCACAGCCCTTGCCAGCGACTTGCCGTTAACCATTGCGCCATGATCCCTTGCCCCAAAAATAATTATTCTTGCAAAGAATGACTCAGTTAAGGGCGCAACTCAAGTTTAACAAGGGCTTATGTATCTTTATCGAGCACTATAGATACTTATTTGGGTGATGTTTTTTTGAACTAAATCACATTTAATGCTAGAATCCTGCCCCATTTCGTTTCGTTGTTCACCGGATCCTAACTACATGTTTGAATTTCCAAGATTTAGAGGAGCCACGGTTAAAAATGACCTGCTCTCAGGTTTAACCGTCGCACTTGCACTCGTCCCCGAAGCGGTCGCTTTCGCTTTTGTTGCAGGCGTCGAGCCCCTCGTCGGCTTGTACGCGGCCTTTATGGTTGGTTTGATTACTGCAATCATCGGAGGCCGCCCCGGAATGATTTCCGGTGCTACAGGTGCATTAGCAGTGGTGATGGTTGCACTGGTCGCCGACCACGGCGTGCAATACTTGTTTGCCACGGTAGTATTAATGGGAATACTGCAAATTCTGGCGGGTATATGTCATTTAGGTAAATTTATCCGGATGGTGCCCCATCCGGTGATGCTCGGCTTCGTCAATGGCTTAGCCATTGTGATTTTCTTAGCTCAACTGAGCCAATTTAAAGTTAGCAATGCCCTCGGTGACTTAGAATGGATGCAAGGAACCCAATTGTGGACCATGTTAGCTTTAGTGGCAGCCACCATGGCAATAATTCATTTTCTACCCAAACTTAGCAATGCAGTGCCAGCCTCGCTGGTTGCAATTGTAGGCGTAACTGTAGCGGTTCACCTGCTCGGTTTAGACGCCCGTACGGTGGTAGATTTTGTGCGTAGCATGACCGGACACGCTGATGCGACCATTGCTGGTGGCCTACCCAACTTTGCCATTCCAAGTGTTCCGCTGAATCTTGAAACTTTAACCATCATCTTGCCCTATGCCGTGGTACTCGCAGCGATCGGCCTGATTGAGTCACTATTAACTCTGACCGTGGTTGATGAGATGACCAGCACCCGAGGACACGGTAATAAAGAATGTATTGGCCAAGGGGTTGCTAACGTGACCACAGGCTTCTTTGGCGGGATGGGTGGTTGTGCGATGATAGGCCAAAGCATGATTAACATTCGTTCCGGCGGCCGCGGTCGTCTCTCTGGGATTACAGCCGCACTCGCACTACTTTGTTTCATTTTATTTGGGTCTTCTCTAATTGAAATGATCCCTTTAGCTGCCTTAGTTGGGGTGATGTTCATGGTGGTATTAGGCACCTTCGAATGGGCCAGTCTACGAATGATGAATAAAGTTCCTAAGGCCGATTTTTTCGTGATTGTCTTGGTCTCGGTGGTCACCGTATTCACCGACTTAGCCATCGCCGTAGTGATTGGCGTGATCGTATCGGCGCTGGTCTTCGCATGGCAACATGCCAAACACATCTATATCACCACCGAGAGTGTTGATGAAGAGCACAAAGTTTATCTGTTAGATGGTCCATTATTTTTTGGCTCGACAGCCAACTTTCTCGAGCTATTTAATCCCGAGAATGACCCAAAAGATGTCGTGATCGATTTCGCTAAATCACGAGTGAGTGACCACTCAGCTATCGAAGCTATCGATACCTTGGCCGAACGTTATGAAAAAGCAGGTAAAATGCTGCATCTTAAACACCTTAGCCCTGAATGCCGTAAGCTATTAAGTAAAGCCGGAAGCATGGTTGAAGTGAATCTGATTGAAGATCCAAGCTATAAAGTAGCGAGTGACACCTTAGGTTAACGCTCAGCATTATCGCTCACCGAAGCCGCGCCTCTCTAGTCGCGGCTTTTTTATTGAATTCATGCTAATTTTAAACTCTATCATTTGAACTGGGGTGAGAAGCTGTTGTTAGATACCGTCTTATCTGATTTAGCGCTACTAATTTATTCCCTGCTGATCATTGCGGTGATCTTTCAAGTGGTGATCAAACGCCGCCCTGTCGGTGTGACTCTGAGCTGGCTGCTACTTATTATCGCAATTCCGCTACTCGGTATTATTTGCTACCAATTATTTGGTGAGCGCTATCTAGGACGCTTACGCGTGAAACGCGCACGCTTAATAGAAGTAAAGTATAAACAAAGCATCCATCAATTTAGTCGCTCTCCTTATGTGCAGGAGCATGCCTGCTCTGCCCAAGCAGAGCCACTCAATCGACTCACCCGACGACTGCTAGGCCTACCGATCCTAGGCGGCAATCAACTCACCAATTTAGATGACTCGCTGGAGACTTTACGACGACTCACCGAAGATGCCTCTCAAGCACAACAAAGTATTTATTTTGAATTTTACATTGTGCAGGAGGGCGGTTTAGTGGACCCCTTACTGGATGCATTAGCCGCTGCAGCAAGCCGAGGACTCAGCGTTTACCTGCTCGCCGACTCGGTCGGCTCTCGGCAGTTTCTTCGTTCCGTGAAACGACAGCAACTGGCACAAGCGGGGGTCAATGTTGTGGAAGCGCTGCACGCCAATCCGATACGGATGTTACTGCAACGTGTCGACTTACGTTTGCACCGAAAAATTGCCGCTTTCGATCAGAAAATCGCTTATACCGGTTCAATGAATTTGGTGGATCCTCGATTATTTCAGCAAACCAGTGGCTTTGGGCTATGGGTCGACTTGATGCTACGGGTCGAAGGCCCTGCTGCCATCAACCTACAAGCGGTGGTGGCCTACGATCTTGAGATGGAAACCGATACGCCATTAATTGAGGCCATCAGTTTTGAAGCCTCATTTGCAGTTAAGGGGCAGCAGTCAATGCAAATTATGCCTTCGGGACCGGGCATCTTTGGAGACCATATCATCCAACTGCTGCTAACTTCTTTGTATGTCGCACAACAGCAAATTATATTGACCAGCCCCTATTTTGTTCCCGACGAAAGTCTACAAATGGCCTTGGTTAGCGCAGCTAATCGCGGTGTAGAAGTGGTGCTAATTTTACCTGCACGAAATAATTCTTTCTTAGTTCGCTATGCCAGTCATTCATTTTACCAGCAATTATTAGATGCTGGCGTTAAAATTTACCGCTTCAAAGGAGGATTGTTACATACCAAAAGCTTGCTTATCGACCAACAAGTAGCTCTGGTGGGCAGCGTAAACTTAGACATGCGCAGCCTTTGGTTAAACTTTGAAGTCACCAGCATCATCGATGATCATCAATATGCTCAAAACTTATATCAGACTGTACGAACTTATCTAGATCAGAGCAGCCAAATTGACCCTATCGCCTGGCGTAAACGCCCTCTTTACCGACGCCTCATCGAGAACTTATTACACGTGGTGAGTCCCCTGCTTTGAGTAATACCAAGCTGATTAATTATATGCTCAACTTGTTGCGCTGAATAAATCCGCAGATAACCAGACATGAAGCGCAGTAATTAATGGCTCTAATCACAAAATACATCACGCAGTTAGCGGTGATTGAGCCCAGTAAGAGTGAACAGATAATGAGTTAGATTGGTATACAACAGGTATTTGCATTTAATCGGCTCCAGAAACAACAAAGGCAGCTTGCGCTGCCTTTGTTAATTTTTAAGTCATAAGCACAGCTTATGGCGCTTTTGGTGGCCGAGCTGCACGCTTACGATCGTTTTCAGTAAGATGGCGCTTACGAATACGAATACTCTCTGGCGTTACTTCAACCAGTTCATCATCATCAATAAATTCTAAAGCTTGCTCTAGAGTTAACACGATCGGCGGCGTAAGGGTTTGAGCTTCATCGGTACCAGAAGAACGAACGTTGGTGAGCTGCTTACCTTTCAAACAGTTTACCGTTAGGTCGTTTTCACGGGTATGGATCCCAACAATCTGACCTTCGTATACTTCGTCAGCATGTTTAGCAAACAAACGACCTCGGTCTTGTAAGTTAAACAACGAGTAAGTCAGTGCTTTACCGGTAGCATTGGAGATTAATACGCCATTTTGACGTTGACCAATGGTGCCGCCTTTGTGTGGACCGTAACACTCGAAAGTATGATAAATCAAACCAGAACCCGAAGTGAGTGTCATGAATTCAGTTTGGAAACCCATCAAACCACGGCTTGGCATTAGGAAGTCCATGCGAACACGGCCTTTGCCGTCTGGTGCCATATCTGTAAGGTCACCCTTACGAATGCCCATTTGCTCCATAACACTGCCTTGATGCGCTTCTTCAACATCAATGGTCACTGTTTCATAGGGTTCTTCTAGTTGACCGTCAACGGTACGTAGAATTACTTCTGGACGTGATACTGCAAGTTCAAAGCCTTCACGACGCATGTTTTCAATCAAGATCCCCAGATGAAGCTCACCACGGCCTGATACGCGGAACTTATCTGGGTCATCCATTTCTTCAACACGTAATGCAACGTTATGCACCATTTCCTTTTGTAAACGCTCTAAAATATTTCGAGAGGTCACAAACTTACCTTCTTTACCAGCAAACGGAGAGTTGTTCACTTGGAAGGTCATATTCACCGTTGGTTCATCTACGCTTAAAGGAGTTAAAGCTTCTACATTATTGGTATCACAAATGGTGTCAGAGATTTTTAACTCGCCTAAACCAGTAATAGCAATAATGTTACCCGCTTCCGCGAGAGAAGTTTCTTTACGCTCAAGACCGAGGTAATTTAGCACGAGGCCTATTTTACCGTTACGTTTCTTACCATCAGCACCAATAATGGTCACTTGCTGGTTTGGCACAACACTGCCGCGGGTAATACGGCCAACACCAATCACACCGACATAAGAGTTGTAATCCAACTGAGAGATTTGCATTTGGAAATCGCCGTTTGGATCAGCGGCTGGAGGTGCAACGTTATCTACAATCGCTTGGAACAGTGGTTCCATATTGTCTGATGGATTATCTAAATCCATTGTCGCCCAACCATTGATAGCTGATGCGTAAACAACTTTAAAGTCTAATTGGTCATCAGTGGCACCGAGGTTATCGAATAAATCAAATACTTGATCCATCACCCAATCAGGACGAGCGCCAGGCTTATCGATTTTATTGATCACCAAAATTGGCTTCAGGCCTTGAGCAAAAGCTTTTTGAGTCACAAAGCGGGTTTGCGGCATTGGGCCTTCTTGTGCGTCAACCAACAGCAAGACCGAATCAGCCATTGACATCACACGTTCTACTTCGCCGCCAAAGTCGGCGTGTCCAGGAGTATCTACGATATTGATATGGTAATCATGCCATTCGATAGCAGTATTCTTTGCAAGAATCGTAATACCACGCTCTTTTTCAATATCGTTAGAGTCCATGACTCGCTCTTCAGCATCGCCACGGGTAGTTAGAGTTCCTGATTGCTGCAATAGCTTGTCTACCAGGGTAGTTTTCCCATGGTCGACGTGAGCAATAATGGCGATGTTTCTTAACTTATCTAGCACGGCGTTTAGCCCTTTATATAATGAGGTAAAATCAAAAAGTGGGCTATTGTACATATAAACGACAAATTCTCATAGTTTTAAGTTGATCACGGTTTTTCTAACTAGCAATTAGGGTATGATTGATCTGCTCAAAAGCTCATGCACCAATATGGACAAAGATAGCACCAATAAGGTGCGTTAGTTTGCACTAATTTGATGCCTAGTCGTAGTACCACCATATATATCAAGGCCTTATGTGTTGGCACAATTTTAGCTTGAAGCAACACAACAACGTTAATTCGTCATAAATACTACTAAATCGTTTGAACCATCAATTTTGATGACACCGGAGGTTAAAAACATGTCTGCAGAAGTTTTAGCTTTGCTTAAAGAGCAAGAAGTTAAATTCGTTGACTTACGCTTTACTGATACTAAAGGTAAAGAGCAACACGTATCTATCCCATCTCACCAGGTTGACGAAGATTTCTTCACCGACGGTAAAATGTTTGATGGTTCTTCTATTTCTGGCTGGAAAGGCATTAACGAATCTGACATGGTTTTGATGCCAGATGCATCTACTGCCGTATTAGACCCTTTCACTGAAGAAAACACTCTGAACCTTCGTTGTGATATTCTTGAACCCGCAACGATGCAAGGTTACGACCGTGACCCACGTTCAGTTGCTAAGCGCGCTGAAGCTTACATGCGCTCTACTGGCGTTGCAGATGCAGCTTATTTTGGTCCAGAACCAGAGTTCTTCCTGTTTGATGATGTTAAATACAAAACTGACATGTCAGGTTCTATGTACAAAATTGATGCTGATGAAGCATCTTGGAACTCAGACAAGCACTTCGAAGATGGTAACACTGGTCACCGTCCTGGAGTGAAAGGTGGTTACTTCCCAGTTGCCCCTGTCGATTCTTCACAAGACCTACGTTCTGCAATGTGTTTAGTACTTGAAGAAATGGGCCAAACGGTTGAAGCGCATCACCACGAAGTAGCAACCGCTGGTCAAAACGAAATCGCAACTTTATTCAACTCAATTGTTGAAAAAGCCGATGAAACTCAAGTTCTTAAATATGTTGTCCACAACGTTGCTCACGCTTACGGTAAAACAGCAACCTTTATGCCTAAGCCTGTTGTTGGTGATAACGGTAGCGGTATGCACGTTCACCAATCTATTTGGAAAGACGGCGAAAACTTGTTTGCTGGTGACCTATACGGTGGCCTATCTGAAACTGCATTGTTCTACATTGGCGGTATCATCAAACACGCGAAAGCAATCAATGCTTTTGCGAACGCTTCGACTAACTCGTACAAACGTTTGGTCCCTGGTTTTGAAGCCCCGGTAATGCTAGCTTACTCAGCACGTAACCGTTCTGCGTCAATTCGTATCCCAGTGGTTCCATCTCCAAAAGCACGTCGTATCGAAGTTCGCTTCCCTGACCCATCAGCCAACCCATACTTAGCATTCTCTGCCATGTTGATGGCTGGCCTTGACGGGATCAAGAACAAGATCCACCCTGGCGATGCTATGGATAAAGATTTGTACGACCTACCAGCAGAAGAAGCTGCAGCCATTCCACAAGTTGCAACTTCGTTAGAAGACGCACTGAAGAATCTAGATGCTGACCGCGAATTCTTAACTGCCGGTGGCGTATTCAGTGATGATTACATCGATTCTTACATCGCATTGAAAGCTGCAGACGTTGAACGCATTAACATGACAACTCACCCAGTTGAGTTCGAATTGTACTACAGCGTATAAACAAAACGTTAAATCGCTTCAAAAACCCGCTTTTAAGCGGGTTTTTTTATTGCTTTTCATGTAAATCTTGCCCACCTTAATTAATTAGCTCAGAGGAAATAAAGATGGGTAAATATTTAACGATCTTTTTAGCGATGCACTGCATATTGTTCAGCGCCCAAGCAAACAACACCGTCTACCAATGGGTGGATGCACAAGGTGTCACTCACTTCTCCGATCAGCCGCAAGCGGGTGCCACTCAATTAGAGGTCAACCCCGTCCCTCCAGCAACTCAAGGGCCACTGGTAAGCCCTCGGGCAGCAGTCAAGAAAGCTGAAAAAACCATCAAATATCAATTAAATATCAGCCAGCCACTGAATGAACAAACAATCAGGGATAATCAAGGTAAAATAACCATCAAAGCCGCTACCTCCCCCGCACCAAATAACAGCATGAGCTACAAATTAGTGCTCGATCAGCTGCCTCAAGGCCAGTTATCTAAACAAGCTCATTTTCAACTCACCAACATTGATCGAGGCGCCCACACAATTCAAGTGCAGCTAGTCGATAGTTCGGGCAAGCTTATTGCATCATCCGAAACAATAACCATATTTTTGCACCGTGCTAAAACATCAGGCAGCGTAAGCACTACAGCAGGGGGAAGCTAAGTTCTCATTCTCTGCTTTTTAGCGTTAAAATTAGTGCAGAGGCACCAAAGTGGTGCTACCCATTCAGGAGAGAGTTGTGTTGAAGATTTCTGGGCTAGAGCGCTTGGTACTTGAAAATCAGGTAACAGCGATTGTGTTGCTCGATGCTGAACTCAATATCCAATATGTGAATGCTTCGGCCGAGCAATTACTCGGGCAAAGTGCGAAACGGCTGATCAACGAACCACTGACTTTACAAATTAAACACAGCTCACTAGACCTAAGTAAGTTAGGCAGCATCTGCGGGGTTGGTCAAAGCTTTACCGACAACGAAGTCACCTTGGTGTTTGATAACCATCATGCCTTGGTCGAGCTCTCGGCGACCCGATTACAAGAGCAACATTCCTATCGCTTAATGTTAGAAATGCGTGCCATTGGCCAACAAAAGAAAATCTCACAGGAACTTTATCAACACGCTCAGCAACAAGCGGCCAAGGAATTGGTGCGCGGTTTAGCTCACGAGATAAAAAATCCACTAGGTGGATTACGGGGCGCAGCACAGCTATTGGAAAAAGAACTGGTAAATCCAGAACTGAAAGAGTTCACTGGCATTATCATCGAGCAAGCGGATCGATTACGAAAACTGGTTGATCGTTTACTCGGGCCACAGCGTCCCGGTCAACACGAATTACACAATGTGCATTCGGTATTAGAAAAAGTACGCCAATTAGTTGGCTTCGAACTCCCCGAGGGGATCACCATCGATCGTGATTACGACCCAAGTATTCCCGATTTTGAAATGGACCACGAACAATTACTGCAGGCTTTTCTCAATATTGTACAGAATGCAATTCAAGCGCTTGGCTCTGCAGGCGGAACCATCAATATCATCACCAGAACCGCGCACCAAGCCACCATTGCGGGCCGGCGCTTCAGATTAGCAGCAGAAATTAAAATCATCGATAACGGCCCAGGCATACCAACCGAACTTCTCGACACCCTATTTTACCCTATGGTCACGGGACGAGAAGGCGGTACTGGTTTGGGCTTATCAATCGCACAAAATTTAATCAATCAACATAAAGGCAAGATTGAATGCGCAAGTTGGCCGGGTCACACCGAGTTTACCATTCATCTTCCCCTAAGACGTTAAGGATGTACTAAGATGGCAGCAACAGTATGGGTAGTTGATGACGACAGCTCTATCAGATGGGTGTTGGAAAAAGCATTAAAAACTGCGGGCTACGACTGCTTAAGCTTTGCCGATGGAGAATTGATGCTACAGCAGCTCGATTACGAGCAGCCCGATGTGGTTATTTCTGATATTAGAATGCCAGGCATGGATGGTTTAAGTTTACTCGAAAAAACCCAGACCCATTTTCCAGAAATGCCGGTGATTATTATGACCGCCCACTCCGATCTCGATAGTGCGGTAAATGCCTATCAACGGGGCGCATTCGAATACTTACCCAAACCCTTCGACATTGATGAAGCAGTCGCCTTAACCGAACGGGCCGTTGCCGTTTCCCGCGAGCAAAAAGGTAATAAAGTCAGTAGCAAACCCAGTTCTCCCGCACCAGAAATTATTGGTGAAGCACCTGCGATGCAAGAAGTGTTTCGGGCGATTGGACGCCTATCCCGCTCTAGCATTTCAGTTTTGATTAACGGTCAATCGGGGACCGGTAAAGAGCTGGTTGCCCATGCACTGCACAAACACAGCCCCCGCGCAAATGGCAGCTTTATTGCCTTAAACATGGCCGCGATCCCTAAAGATTTAATCGAATCTGAACTATTTGGCCACGAAAAAGGGGCATTTACGGGTGCTAACAATATTCGTCATGGACGCTTCGAACAAGCCAACGGCGGTACCCTATTTCTAGATGAAATTGGTGACATGCCTCTCGATATTCAGACTCGTTTATTACGGGTATTAGCGGATGGACAGTTTTATCGGGTCGGAGGCCATTCACCTGTTCAAGTGGATGTACGGATCATTGCGGCAACCCACCAGAACCTAGAGAAGAAAGTGACCGAAGGCGACTTCCGTGAAGATTTATTCCATCGCCTCAACGTGATTCGAATTCACTTACCATCTCTGGGTGAACGTCGTGAAGACATTCCATCACTCGCCAAACACTTCTTAAGCCAGGCCGCCAAAGAACTAAATGTAGAGAGTAAATCCTTACACAAAGATACCCAAAGGTTCATGATGCAACTCGCTTGGCCAGGTAATGTAAGACAACTCGAGAATGTTTGCCGCTGGCTTACGGTGATGGCCAGTGGTCAAGAAGTATTACCGGCGGATCTTCCGACTGAGTTAAGCAAACCGGTCGTCACCGAACACGAGGAGAATAGTGAAGGAAACTGGAGAACCCTGCTAAAAATTTGGGTGTCGCAACAGTTAGTCTCGGGACAAATTGATATTTTGGGTGAAGCCATGCCCGACTTTGAACGGATCATGCTCACCACCGCCTTAGAACATACCCATGGGCATAAACAAGAAGCCGCTCGCTTATTAGGCTGGGGGAGAAACACGCTCACCCGTAAACTCAAAGAGCTGAACGTCGAAGACTAATATCAATCTGATTCATTATATGATCAACTTATTGCGCAGCATAAATCTGCCGATAACCCAGCGTGAAGTTCAGTAACTAGTGGCCTAATGACAAGATACATCACGCCGTTAGCAGTGATTTAGGCCAGCAGGATTGAACCGATCATGAGTTAGATTGGTATAACTGTTTATCTCACATGCAGTGCGATATAAAGCCAGCAAAAAGGGAAGCGAGCTTCCCTTTCTATTTCCTTAATGTTTGCGCCAGTTTAATTCTGCTCGATTGGTGCACTCTTATACTGACAGTTTTTTTGCGGACAAACTTCGCGTATTCCTGCTGCGGTTTTTTTCAGTACTAATAGTTTCCAGCCACAATCAGGGCAAGCTTTCGCGACTGGCTTATCATTGACCGCATACGAACATTTCGGGTAACAATCACAAGCATAGAACGTTTTACCATAACGAGATTGACGTTTCGCCAGTTGCCCTTTACCGCAGGCAGGGCACTGGATATCGGGCGAGTCTTCGGCTTGCGGCTGAGCCGATTCGATGTGTTGACATTGGGGGAAAGCACTGCAACCGATAAACATGCCATAGCGGCCTTGTCGCAACATCAAGGGCTCCCCACAATCGGGACAAATAGTACCGGGTAAAACTTTCTCCAAGGAGTGGTCTTGCTGGTGTAGGGCGCGGCTATAATCACAGCTGGGATATTGGCTGCATCCCAAGAAAGCTCCCGATTTACTACTGCGATGCTGCAGCTCACCACCACACTTGGGACAAACCTCGTATTCTTTCTCTAAGGCATGTTCATGCGCAGAAAACAATTTAGGATCAATTTTGGACATGGCTACACCTCATTCAACTTGGCTAAGCATAACAAAATTGCAGGTTGAGGCGTATTAATTCGACAGCGGCGTGTCTGATTGAGCAATAAGCAGCCTGAAACACCGCCAGTTAGCGGTGTATCATCGCTTCAAACCTAAGCACTTTAATGCAGAGGCCCGTCACCAAGATCAAATAACAATTCTTCCATTTGCTGATAGGCCGACTCACTACCGGGAACATTGAATAGCACCATCAAAATGATCCATTTCAAATCTTCCAGCTCAAGTTCTGGTCCGTCAAGCTCCATCACCCGGTCAATTACCATTTCACGTGTTTCAGCATTCAAGACTTTCATCTGTTCTAAGAACAGTAGGAAACCTCGACAAGCAACATCTAACTTGGCAATTTCTGGCGCAGTATAAATGCGTAATGATGGTATATCTGAAGGATTCAAATAAGGTTGTTTGTCACTATCTTGCAAGGCTGCAAGTTGTTCCAACCAATCTAAGGCCTTATAGATCTCTTCTTTATGAAATCCCGCACGGCTAAGCTCTTCTGTAAGCTCATCGTGATCCATCAGCAGCTCTACATCACTATGAATGTAAGTTTCGAATAGATACATGAGGATATCAAACATAACTAGTTCCTCCTCAGCTTCACATAACCACCTGGCACGACGGCCACAACACCCAATATCTCAAGCTCAGTTAACTGAGCCAGTACAGCATCAACAGGTTGTTGAGTGCTTAAGACCAAATCATCAATTGAAGTGCTCTCATATGCTAAGTTATCCAACAATTGCCGATAAGGCAAATCTTGTTCTTGCATATTTTGCTCCAGCGACGCTAAATGCTGTTCTGGCTGAGCAACAAAACCAACTAACTCTTCTGTTATATCGGCCGCAGAGGTGACTAATTTAGCGCCTTGCTGAATTAAGTGATGGCAACCTACATGCAAAGGGTCATCAATAGCTCCAGGGACAGCGAATACATCACGGCCCTGTTCAGCGGCATAATTTGCGGTGAGTAAAGAGCCACTAGGCAGCCCGGCTTCGACCACCAAGACCGCTAAACTTAAACCACTGATAATACGATTTCGCCGAGGAAAGTGATTAGCCTTCGCAGCGGTACCGGGCCAAAACTCACTTACCATCGCGCCTTGTTCCGCAATCTCATGCGCCAAAGCCTGATGCCGTTTTGGATAAACGCGATCAAGCCCCGTCGCCACGACTGCAATCGTGCCGTCGCCCCTTGCCTGCAAAGCACCCTTATGGGCTGCAGCGTCAACGCCTAAAGCCAAGCCACTGGTAATAGTTAGTCCTTGTTGTGTTAACTGACGAGCAAAGTCTTGAGCTTGCTGTAGGCCCCGCCAACTCGCATGACGACTGCCCACAACTGCAAGTTGCTGGCTGCTGAGTAAGGTTGGATGGCCTCGCACAAATAACAGCAAAGGGGGCCGCTGTATTTGTCTTAAACATTCGGGATAAAGCGGGTCGAAGCAACCCAATAAATGACATCGCTCCTGCTCTAACCAACGCAGGGCAAGCGACATACGCACTTGTTCTGGGTGCAACAGCGCCTTAATTTGCGCCTCACTAAACTGCCAGGCAGCAAGTTGCTTGGCATCTGCAGCAAATAATTGTTCTACACTACAACGAGTTAAGACCGCCAACAGGCGGCTGGGAGAAAAGCGGGGCACTCCGGCCAGCCGCAGGTACTGTTCAAGCGTTAAGCTCGGCAGCAACTATAAACTCTCGACCAAATAATTAGCCCGCACCATCACTCTACTGTCGGTAATAATGGCATAGCTGACCTTATCATAAGATTTAAATACCATTAATTCGCCCACTTTTTCATTCGGCAAGGTCACCCGCTGATCTTCCTTATTAAACAATCTATCGTAATGATTAGCCGTCTCTTCGTAGGACTTGCGTTGTACCTTATCAATCATCACCTGGCCGGGTTGAGTAATCGCAAACATATCCCCCGGCGCAACATGGTCACGAATACCTTTATTAATCACCACTACATCGTTACGACTCATTACAGAGGTATCTGTGGCAGCAGAAAGAATCACCCCGGGCGAAGCAAGTTGCTTATTATTTGGCACAAAATAGGCGGGTAAGCGGTCTTGGTCAGGCAACGCCAGTATGATGTCACCTTGATTAATTTCTTTTAGTACCTGAACAACCTTAAACTGGATCATATTATTTGGGTGTAAGCGCTCCGCCAAACCAACTCCAATAAAATTCAGTTTTTGCCCTAAATTTTCTTTAGTCTCGGGATCTGTATATTTATCACCGACTCGATAGATCCCGTAATATTTACCCGGTTCGGCCTCACCTCGAACATAAATAGCCCGCCCTAAAGCAATCCGCGACTCAGCATCGTTATCACCGAGTACATAAGGGATATCTTGTAGCGACTGCTGGTCAATCACATGATCATGCGACAAGAAACTGCCAATCGCCGCCAGAGGAATGGTTGGAATAGGCTGCTTTTTTTCTTCAATGTGCACCTGTGGTGATTTCTTAACGATCCGCTTGCGCACTAAGCGTGGCTCGCCATTTTCATAAATTAGCGATAAGCGATCACCAGGATAAATCAGATGCGGATTTTCAATATGTGGGTTAAATTGCCATAAGCGTGGCCATAACCAGGGAGAGTGTAAATAAAGCGCCGAGATGTCCCATAAGGTATCGCCTTTCTTCACCACATACACTTCGGGGAAGTCATCTTTTAAACGCAAAGTGTCGGCCATTAGGTTACCCGCAAGTAGTAACGCAGCCACTAACCAAGCCCATTTAATCCCTTTCATAGTGTCTCCCGACGACATCCCTATTATGCAAAGCTGTTTTTTAGTCAGATAAATGACTAGAATTACCTTCAATCTACCAAAACCTGAATAAAGACTAAAGTTATGGCTGCACTCGAAGTATTGCGTTTTCCCGACGAGCGTCTGAGGACTATAGCGCAACCCGTTAAGAATATTGATGATAGTATTAGAATTATAATCAAAAATATGTTTGAAACCATGTATCTAGAAGAAGGAGTTGGCCTAGCTGCGACTCAGGTCAACATTCATCAACAGATCGTGGTTATCGACGTATCGGAAGAACGCAATCAACCCTTGGTGTTAATTAATGCCAAAATCATCGAAAGTGAAGGTGAACAGCTGAACGAAGAAGGTTGTTTATCAGTGCCTGAATATCGCGCTGATGTACCAAGAGCTGAAAAGATTAAAGTACAAACACTAGATACCGATGGCAACCAGCAAATTTTTGAAGCTGAAGGCTTATTGGCGATTTGTGTACAACACGAGTTAGATCACCTGAAAGGGAAATTGTTTATCGATTACCTCTCCCCGCTGAAACGCCAACGGCTAAAAACCAAGCTCCAAAAGCTTGCAAAACGCTAAACGTAAAACATCAAATTTGGAGAACAGCGTGAAGCCATTGCGGATCATCTTTGCAGGCACGCCCGATTTCGCGGCGCGCCATTTAGCAGCACTCATCAATAGCGAACATCAGATTGTCGCAACTTACACTCAGCCCGACCGCCCAGCAGGGCGCGGAAAAAAGCTGCAAACTAGTCCGGTAAAACAACTGGCCGAACAACACCAAATTCCCGTTTATCAGCCGGAGAATTTTAAAGCTGAAACCGCACAACAACAGTTAGCGGGATTAAATGCCGATTTAATGGTGGTGGTGGCTTACGGCTTGCTATTGCCACAGGTGATCCTCGACACGCCACGCTTAGGTTGTATCAACGTGCATGGATCTCTATTGCCACGCTGGCGTGGGGCAGCGCCGATCCAACGCGCTATTTGGGCCGGTGACAGCCATTCCGGGGTCACCATCATGCAGATGGATATCGGCTTAGATACCGGCGATATGTTATTACTTGAAAAAGTCGCCCTCACCGAGGATGAAACCAGCGCATCCCTGTATCAGCGACTGGCCGAAGTTGGCCCTCTATCGCTCATCCAGGCGGTTGATGGCATGGCCCTAGGCAAGTTAACCGCTACTCCGCAAGATGATACGCAGGCGAATTACGCGAAAAAGTTAACCAAAGCCGAAGCTTGTATCGACTGGCAACAAGACGCCGAATTTATCGAACGCTGTATTCGCGCCTTTAATCCATGGCCGGTCAGCTATTTTCCGGTCGCCGAGCAAAATGTGAAAGTCTGGCAAGCCAGTGTTGTGGCCATGCCAAACACCGCCCCCCCGGGAACCATACTCAGCGCCGATAAGGGCGGAATAGTGGTTGCAACCGGCAAAGACGCCTTACGCTTAGAACAAATTCAACTGCCGGGCAAAAAAGCCTTAGCCGCCGCCGATGTACTCAATGCCCGAAAGGACTGGTTTAGCCCCGGTCTGGTGCTGGAGAATAAACATGGCTGAACAGCCAAAGCTCAAACAAATTAACGCCCGTGCGGCTGCCGCCAATATTTTGTTTCAAGTGGTCGACCAGGGCAATCCTTAAGCCAAATGCTGCCTCGCGTATTACCGCAAGTCGTGGCGCGAGATCATGCGCTAGTTAAAGAGCTGTGTTTTGGGGTATTGCGCTGGTTGCCGCGCTTCGAAGCGGTGTTACAGCAATTGATGGATAAACCCCTCAAAGGCAAAATCCGTAACGGCCACTTTTTATTAATGGTGGGGCTCTATCAGCTATTTTATATGCGGGTACCTGCGCATGCCGCAGTCTCTGAGACCGTCTCAGCCACCCAGCAACTCAAGCTGCATAGCTTAAAGAAATTGGTCAATGGGGTACTGCGAAATGCCGAGCGCCAACGCGAGCAACTTGAACCGCAGTTAACCGCCAACGATAGTCTGCAATTTTGTCATCCAAGCTGGATCACCAAACGACTCAAGGCTGCTTATCCGCAGCGTTGGCAGGATATTTTATCCGCCAATAACCAACATGCGCCGATGTGGTTGCGGGTCAACGCCCTTCAAGGAACGACTCTAGACTATCAACAACAGTTAAACCAGCTGGAAATTGGCAGCCAGCATAGCGAGCTAGCCCCCCAAGCCTTATGCCTGGAGAAAGCCCAAGCAGTCAATAAGTTACCTGATTTTGCTCAAGGAGCGGCTTCGGTGCAAGACGGCGCAGCCCAAATGGCAGCTGCGCTACTCGATGCCCAGGCGGGAGAACGAGTCTTAGATGCCTGTGCCGCACCGGGCGGAAAAACTTGTCATATCTTGGAATTGCAGCCACAACTGGCCGAACTCGTCGCGGTCGATACCGAGCAAACTCGACTCAATCGTGTTAGTGAAAATCTACAACGTTTGCAGCTAAAAGCCACCTTACATTGTGCCGATGCCAGCCAACCTGAGCGTTGGAATCAGCAGCCCTTTGATAGAATTCTACTGGATGCGCCCTGTTCCGCTACTGGTGTAATCCGTCGCCATCCCGATATAAAATGGCTCCGCAGAGAAGCCGATATCGCCGAGTTAGTAAAACTACAGCAACAAATATTAACCGCGCTGTGGCAACATCTTAAGCCCGGAGGCGTATTGCTATATGCTACCTGTTCGGTGCTTCCAGAAGAAAATTACCAACAAATCGCGGCATTTTTGCAACAAACTGCTGATGCTGAGTTGCTCCCAATTAACCAAAACGAAACGGCTCAGCAACCCGGCTGGCAACTTTTACCCGGTGACAATAACATGGATGGCTTTTATTATGCGCGTCTGCGTAAAAGCAACGGTTAAGCTTGCCTTTAGCTGCAGCAAAGGTAACACTAAAAATTGGCAATGAATGCTTGAGGTATTGTTAGGATAATGAAAATAATCATTCTTGGCGCGGGTCAGGTTGGCGGCACGCTAGCAGAGAACCTAGTCGGCGAAAAATCAGACATCACTATTGTTGATAATGATCAGGATCGCCTTAGAGAACTGCAAGACAAGTTTGATTTACAAGTCGTATTGGGACATGCAGCCCACCCCAGTGTACTGCGTGAAGCTGGCGCGCATGACGCCGACATGTTAGTAGCCGTTACCAACAGCGATGAAACCAATATGGCAGCTTGCCAAATCGCCTATACCCTCTTTAATACCCCAAATAAAGTCGCGCGGATCCGCTCAGAAGAATTACTCGCGGAAAAAGAGGCTTTGTTTTGTGACGAAGCCATCCCCGTCGATCATCTGATCGCACCTGAGCAGTTAGTCACCGATTATATCAGCCGCCTCATCGACTACCCTGGCGCCCTGCAAGTGATGCAGTTTGCCCGTGGCCGAGTGGGTTTGGTTGCCATTAAAGCCTATTATGGAGGGCCTTTAGTCGGAAACGCTTTATCAGTATTGCGGGACCACATGCCTGACATTGAAACCCGAGTCGCTGCGATTTTCCGCCAAGGACGCGCGATTCGGCCACAAGGCACTACGGTGATTGAAGCCGATGACGAAGTGTTCTTTATCGCCGCGAGCGATCACATCCGTAAGGTCATGGCAGAACTGCAAAAACTCGAAAAACCTTACCGCCGGATCATGATCGTGGGAGGGGGAAATATTGGTGCCGCATTAGCCAAACGCCTCGACAGTCAATACAGCGTGAAACTGATAGAGCATAATCAACGACGAGCCGAACAACTCGCCGAAATGCTCAATAACACAATTGTGTTTTGTGGTGATGCTTCCGACCAAGAACTATTGAGCGAAGAAAATATTGAGCAGGTCGATGTCTTTATTGCCGTCACCAATGACGATGAAGCGAACATTATGTCGGCGATGCTCGCCAAGCGAATGGGCGCTAAGAAAGTCATGGTGTTGATCCAACGCGGTGCTTATGTTGAATTAGTACAAGGCGGTGGGAGTGCCATCGACATTGCAATTTCACCGCAGCAAGCGACGATCTCAGCGCTGTTAACTCATGTAAGGCGTGCAGACATTGTTAATGTTTATTCTTTACGTCATGGCGCTGCTGAGGCGATAGAAGCGATTGCTCATGGTGATAATAATACCTCCAAGGTTGTCGGCCGCAGTGTTGGCGAACTTAAGCTTCCTCCGGGCACCACCATCGGCGCGATCATGCGCAATAACCAAGTGATTATCGCGCATGATGATACGGTGATCGAGCAAGACGACCACGTAGTGATGTTCTTAGTGGATAAGAAGTTTATTCCTGAGGTTGAGCGTTTATTCCAACCTAGCCCCTTCTTCCTGTAATTTAAGGTAACCGCTGGTGATTATCCCAAATCTACGGCCGATTATGTTTATCGTCGGGCTAGTGTTATCGAAACTCAGTTTACTCATGTTAGCACCACTCGCTTTAGGTATGGCTTACGATGAGCCCGACTACATTGAGTTTTTTTACACCATTGTACTGACTCAAACCACCTCCTTTGCGCTAATTCGTTGGGGCAGTAAGGCCACATTCAAGCTATCGGTTCGAGAAATGTTTTTGCTCACCACCACGGTCTGGCTGGTTGCCTGTCTATTTGGCGCGCTGCCGCTCTATCGTATCGACCACATTAGTTTTACCGATGCCTTTTTTGAAACCATGTCTGGCCTAACCACAACTGGCTCAACGGTATTGGCCGGATTAGATGACATGCCCAAGAGTGCTTTGCTGTGGCGTTCGATGTTGCAATGGTTAGGTGGCATTGGTTTTATCGTACTCAGCGTAGCCATCTTACCGTTTTTAAATGTTGGCGGAATGCGGCTGTTCCAAACTGAATCTTCCGACTGGTCAGATAAAAACACGCCCAAAACTAAAAACGTCGCCAGTAATATGCTAAAGGTTTATTTATTACTGTCGTTACTTTGTGCTGTTGCCTACCATATTACGGGTATGGACTGGTTTGAAGCGATCAATCACTCCATGACCACTATTTCCACTGGCGGTTACTCCACCTCCGATGAATCGATGGCACACTTTAGTAACGCCAGTCATTGGGTGAGTAGTATGTTTATGCTGCTAGGTGGCCTGCCGTTCTTATTATTGGTGCAAACCCTACGCCACCGCGATTTACGCTATATCTGGCGAGATGCTCAAGTCCGAGGGTTTATTACCGTCATCTTAGTATTAGGCGGCATGATGAGCCTATGGCTATGGCTGCATGGAACTTTCTCATTGCTCGATGCAATGCGAATTAGCACCTTCAATATTATTTCAATCATCACCACCACTGGCTATGGCCTCACCGATTTCAGCCATTGGGGGAATTTCACCACCGTGTTATTTATCTTTTTAATGTTGGTGGGTGCTTGTTCGGGGTCGACTTCGGGGGGTATTAAAATTTTCCGCTTTCAATTAGCCAGTGGTTTATTTTCACGACAACTCAAACAATTACTACACCCCAACGGTATCTACCCACATCGCTATAACGGCCGGGTTGTGAGTGAGCAGCATATTCGCTCCTTGGTCGCCTTTATTTTTGCGTTCTTCTTTACCCTGATCATACTCGCTAGCGGCCTCGCTTTACTCGGTTTAGATCCGGTCACCGCTTTATCTGGCGCGATGACCGCCTTAGCCAATGTGGGCCCCGGTCTCGGTCGAGTGATCGGCCCTGATCATAACTTTCACCTACTACCAGATTCCGCAAAGTGGTTACTCTCGATCGGCATGTTGTTGGGACGCCTAGAAGTACTAACAGTATTGGTTTTATTCTTACCCAGTTATTGGCGTTATAACTAAGCGGCAATTGAGCTTGCTCGCTTAGCTGCCCATTCAACAAGACGCTTTGTTAAGCGCCTAGTGTTTGCTTCACCCAAATACCTCGTAAGCCAGTACAGCAGACTTTGACTCGAACTTTTTAAGAGGTATTTGAGCTTAGTATGGCCAGAAAAATCCGAGCGAATCAAACCCATATGACCAAGCAACAGGGAACCCTTTTAACCGCACTCACAACAAGTAAAGCGCCCTGATTTAGTAGGAGCGTCGTAAGCGGGTAAAGTAAGGATTAAGCCACCACCAGAAGGTCAAATACAGAAAATATAGGCCAATAATGCTCCATTTGTGTCGATTAATCCCCTGATCCACCACTTCAAAATCCAGCTGCATTACCTCACAATAACCAATACTAATCAGCACCACACTATAAACGATAGAGAAATGCCATAGATTAAGCAGCAGTGAACGCAGTGATAATCGAAACATACACTTAAGCCAATAGCCCGAGCGGCGACTTGGTTATTGCCACAACCAACAGCTGAGCAAACACCGCAATGGCGGCCAGGCCAGCCAATATTCGAATCAACTGGTTAGGCGCACGCTTCAAGGCAAACACTCCCAGTAAGATATAGACCACTAATAATACAACCTTAACCGTCAACCAATTTTCAACCAAGGGATATTGTTGCGAAGCAATGCACAAGAAAATAGCTGCGACCAATAGTAAGGTATCAACCAAGTGAGGGAAAACTTTCAACCATCTGCGATTGAGCATCGCTGAGCCTTTCAAGGCTAACAACCAGCGGAAAACAAAACCAATAATACTCAGCATCGCCAGCGTCATATGGAGATGTTTGGCCATTGAATAGTATTCAAGCATGGTAATTCCTTGTTATGAATAGCGAACCGCCGCGAATTCAGCCGCTGCGGATCATCGGGTGTCACAATAATGCCTCAGTGTATGAGCTTAGCTAAGCGATAACAATTATTTTCAGCTCACCACAAACGCTTAACATAAAGTCAGCAAGCTCATTAAAAAACCGCCTATCGCCGCCAAGCAACAACAGCCACGACTTAAATCATCCGTAGAGTAAATGTATTTTTGTGATCGAGATCTCTAGGGCTTGTCGTGAAACTATGGGACAGTGCTTAACATTATTATCTTTTTATTAACAACATAATGAGGCCAAACATGTCAGAAGCACCTAATTTACTGCCCGCAATTGATATTTTAATGTGTCACACTGGCGCTTCATTTTTAGATGCTTGCCAAGAATTAGGCGTTGACCCTAATGAGATGGCAGAGCTTGCTGCCTCTACATCCGATGACAACAATTAAACACCATCGAACAGGAATCGTGTTGTTCAATACAGCATAGTTGAATAGACTAGCGGATAAAGTCCACTCAGATGAATTAACTAAGAATTAGCCGCAAAGGCAGTTTTTTGTTGATAAATGTCAGCGAACTAGCCTTAGATCCGCTATCTAGTTAGAATCAGCCTCAGCTTGAAACCTTATCAAATAGTCTTATATTACAGATTCTTGAATCCATGTAATTAGTTACATCATACGAGTAGTAAGCATGTCGCAACTTTATCGCGTTAATTTTATTTCTAATGGCAAAAATTATGAGCTCTATGCCAGAGATGTCTCCCAAGGTTCAATGTTCGGCTTCGTTGAGTTAGCCGACTTAGTCTTCGATACTCAAACCAAGCTCGTGGTCGATCCTAATGAAGAAAAATTAAAAACTGAGTTCTCCGGAGTGAGCCGCACCTACGTACCGATGCATAATATTTTGCGCATCGATGCTGTCGATGATATCGGCACCGCAAAAATCCATGAAGTCACCAACATAACCCAGTTTCCTTCGCCCATTTACACACCAAAACCATGAGTCGGCTTAGTGCTATCGACTGGCCTAAACTGAAGGCTCAGTTTGGCGATGAAGCGCTGGTTCGACATTGGTTGCAAGATTTTCTGCAGAGTAGCAAACAAGACCTGCTCTTAATTGCTCAAGCGCAACAACAACAGTGTTGTTCAAAGGGTTTACTGCAACAGTTGCAAGGCCTTGCGTCTTTACTGTGTAGCACTCCACTAAACCGCTGTGTACAGCAACTCAAGCACAGTGAGACATTGGAACAAGATCTAAGTGCCTGCTTAGACTGCTATCAACAAGTGTGCCACGAAGTAAGACGCTATTTAGCGTCTTAAGACGTATAAACGGTCAGGGTTTTATTAACCAAGTTCCAGCGGGCGATTGTATGTAATGACCACTTTGACTACGTTCAATCGCTTTTTTTCCCGCGAGGATAGCGACCTGCTGCTCACTTAAGCCATTTTCCTTGGCAATTTGTTGGTACTTGGCAAGTCGTTGTTGATTGATATTATTCACCAAATCACTGACTTCTGCGCGATGGCTTACAATTCCTAATAGACCATTAGTTTGTTCACCGACCCAACCTTTGGCCTTGGCATCATCTAAGTCCATCGCCGATACCGATAAGCTAAAACACAATAATAGGCTTAAAATCCAGCTATTCCACTTCATCATACTCTCCTAAAATAGCCCGCTTTCATCGTTAAACAAATCATCGAGCTGCTTATCAACTCGCACTCGAATTTCATGGTCAATTTTGACATTTAAATTCACCGTAATTGGCTTATCTACGGCCACCTCCACCCTTGGGGTACAAGCCATAAGCCCAAAAGTTACCGCTAAGGCAAAGGGGATACTTCTGAAGCGCTGTCGTCTATCCATTGCTGTAGTTGTCCTGACAATTGTTGGCCAATACGTAAACTACGTAATAACTGGTAAATATTTTCTTGATGACGATAGTTCAAAGTCACCAAACGAGGACTCAGTTGTTGATTGCGTCCAATCAGTTGCACTTGCATATCGAGCAGCCCATCTTCGGCAAAATCTAGCTCAGCTGCAAGCTTTTCATAATCAAAATCTTCCAATAAGCTTAGAGCAAAATCTAAAGAAGGGTGCTGCGCTTTTACCGCCAGTAAGGATTGGTGAGTGAGAGCGATATGCCCATGCGGCTCAACAACCGCCAGCGAGCCGCCTTTGATTGCCAAACCCTGTCTGCTCAGTTGCAGGGGAAGCGTCCCTGATACCGAGCCCTGCATGCTTAAAGCTAATTCGGGATAAAGTGTCGCCAACTGAGATAACTGGACCTTGCTCAACTGCAAAGATGTTTGGCTCGGTAGCTTCAATCTCAATTGAGCAAGCCTGCCCCGTCCACCTAAAGACCCAAAAGAGATATCGTCTAACAGTAGCGAGTGCCATTGTACCAAGGGGGCATAGTTAGGCTGCTGCCAATGCAGTTGAATATCGCTCACCGGAAAACCGATATCCCATTGCTTAATTTGCAACTCTCCCGCGTGTTTCCAACCAAGATGTGGCTGATAATCGAGCTGCCCCGCGAGCTGTGCATCGGCCAATGCCAACTCTCCCCACAAAGCATTTAGGCCACTGAGTTTAAACTGGCTACTCAGTTGCTCCGCTTGCCAAGTGAAGTGTGATTCCAAAGCTCCCGACAGTAATTTTGCTGGTTCAGCTAAAGGCAAAAGAGCCTGCTGCAAGGGTAATACATTATCGCTATGCAGCAGCCCCGACAGCTGCATCGTTGGCGTCCACTGCCACAGGCCTTCACCTTTAAGTTGCCAATCGGCAACCTCAACTTGCCAACCTTTTGCTTGGATTTTGCTCTCAACACTCGGCCAATCTTTTCCCTGCCAACGAAAACTAGAACTCTCCAGCCTTAACCGCCAATCTTGCCACCCTTGTAGCCAAGCCTTCCCCTCCATCGCCAAAGTAGGTAACTTAAATTGAGCATTTAATTGTAAGTGCTGGCCCGCTTTTCCCCGCAAGGAAAAATCTGCATCGGCAAATATTGGCCCATCCAATTGCGGCTGCTGAATCAGACCAGCCAATGCACGCAAGCTATGCTTCCCTAAATGGCCTTCTAAGATGAGGGTCTCAGCTTTTGGCAACAGCTGCAGCTTAATTGCCAAACCATCATCTTGTTGGTAGCTGGCAAGCCATTGCTGGCCTCGTTGTGAGAGTTGTAGTTGGCCATCAAATAGCGACTGCGCTCCCGCTTTAACTTGCAGGCGATCGACCGCGACCGAGCTCGCAACCACCGAGCTCGGTAAGTCCAATAAACCTTGAAACAACTGCAGAGCAAGAGGCTTTAGCGAAACCAAGCGAAACGGCTGAGCATGCTGGCCTTGCGCCAACAGACAAGCAAGGTCGATTTCAATACTTTCCACCTTAACACGCAGGGGGATCGCTTGCAGACGAAGACCGCTAGTGCGGACTTGTGGGCACCCTCCAAACTGAGCCTGAAGCATATCCGCGCTCAGCTCAGTGGCGTATAGCTTGCCCGCCAACAAGCAAATAAAACTCGCCATCAGCATCCAACGGTGGCGCCAGCGCATGACGCTACAGCATCTTATTCGCAGCCCACTTAAGCTCAGCAAACACTCATCCTTCCATCCACCATCGACATCACTTTATACTAAGCGCTTTTATCGCCAATAACGAGTCGCTAAACAAATCAATGCTGGCGTATTAACACTCAAATACAACGGAAAAAGTATAAACTTGACTCCATAGCAAGCTATGATGATAACTGGTTAAGGCCTCAGATAAAGGCCAAAACCAATAAATGATCACTTCAAACCCCAGGAGCCAAGGACCCATGCATACCATTCATCACTTCATTCAGTCCCATCGGAGCAAGCGCTAATGCCTTGGTGGTGGGCGGCAGGGATGGCGATAATTGTTGGCCTTGGTTTATACCAAGCTTGGCGCCATATTCAACAACGTCGCTGGGATAAGCAACAACCCCTACATCGCTTAGACGTTCGGGTCACTTCGCATCAACGACAAACCATCAAGCCAGTTGGCAAATCACGTGACAGCATGCCCGACAGCTATCGTTACTTTGTTGAATTCACCCCCTTAACCGGCGGTGAATCTCGGCGCTTTCAACTAAAGAAAAACCAGTTTGAGCAATTTAGCGAGGGCCTCGAAGGTCAACTTACGGTTCAAGGCAGCCGATTAGTTAGTTTCGAAACTAAACCTTCAGAGCTCAGCGATCCATAATAAGCTTAAGCCAACGGAGTTCCCAACGGGGTCGTCTGCTCGAACTGTTCTACAAAGCGAAGCCCGGCCTCAAGTCCTAGTTGATAGTCTTGCTCTAGGGCAGAGGTTTTACTACCGAGTAACTTACTCGATAAAGCCTGACTGGGATGAATTTGAAACACTTGCGCATCTTCTGGAGGTTGATGCATAAAATCCAAAGACTGTTGGTAAGCCTGTTCATGTATCAACTGATAATCGAGCGCTTTCGGACATTCTCCCGATTGGCAGACCCAGGTTTTTAAACGTTGGCTCCAAGGGGATTCAGCCACATAATCCTGTTGCTTGGTTCGAATCACCACAATCGTTTTTGCCCCCCGCCGATAAGCTTCTTCCACAGGGAGCGGAGCAGCCAAGCCACCATCAACGTAGTGCTCCCCCTCAATCTCAACGCCCCCCTTATATAAATATGGTAAGGCACTTGAGGCTTTTAGCAGATGCAACCAATTGTCCCGACTAGGGCTAAAATAATGAGCCGCCTTGTTGCGGGTATTGGTCGTGGCAAACAATAAACGGCGATACCGTAACAAAGACGCCGCACTGTTCACATTTAAGGGATCGGCTGGCCGATTCACCTGTTCAAAGTACCAATCCAAATCGATGATGCTTCGCCCGGTAAGCGAACGACTTAACTTGAAAAATCGTGCATGGCGAGAGGTCTCGGTAATTGATTTTTGGGCGAAGCCATGCTGACAACTCATATAACTAGATAAGTTTTGTGCACCGGCAGAGGTGCCAATCAGTAACTGAAACGGGTTGAACCCCAAGCTCATCCAGCTATCGAGCACACCGGCAGTAAAAATACCGCGTTGTCCGCCCCCTTCGGCGACTAAAGCTGTGTTTTCAACAATTGGGGTCTGCTGGCATGGGCCGAAACAAGTAGTCGCTGGGTACATCATCATGCTCTCAAGAAAATCATAAGACTAGCTTAAGTCGAATTAGCCCATACTTAAATTCGATTGCATTGATTTATTTGATAGGAAAAAACTATTGAATAAACCAAACAGCTTAGCGCGAGTATTCAGCCAACATGCTTCGACTCCGCGCCCTCCGCCTCAATAGACGAACCAACAAAACGTCGGCGCAGCAAACCCACGGGAAGCAGGGCCACCAATAAGCCAGCAGCAATAAACGAGGCACCAATCAGATGATAAACCGCTAATTGCTCACCTAACAATGAAACGCTGAGGATCGCGCCAAACAAAGGCATCAAATGAATGTATTGACCAGCAACACTTGCGCCAACAACTTTCACGCCATAATTCCAACTTTGATAAGCCAATAACGATGGGAAAACCGCCACATAGGCCAAGGCGACCATACTATCGTGATTCAAAGAAAAAGCCGCTTGCGGCAAATTAAGCCAATAAAATGGGCTTAATACCAGTGATCCTATCACCAAGGTTGAACCAAGAAAGGCGGAACCGCTTAGCTGGGACGGTTTAAAACGTAAACCAATGGAGTACAACGCCCAAATAACTGCCGATAACAGGATCCAACTGTCGCCGCGATTGATGCTTAGGCTTGCCAGTGACTGCCATTGCCCTTTTACCAACAAGGCCAATACCCCGCAAAACGACAATATAATACCGAGGATCTGTTTCATTCCCATTCGCTGACCGAAGCCTAAGCAGCTCACCAGCAAAATAAAGATCGGGATCATCGAATTAATAATCAAAGCATTGGTCGCGGTTGTACTCTGCAAACCAATGTAAACACAGGAATTAAAGCCAGCTACGCCTAAACAAGCGAGTAAGCTAATGCGCAACCAATAGCGTTGAATCACTCGCCGCTGTTGCCACAGACTCCGATAAAGAAAAGGCAAGACCAACAGCGAGGCTATCGTCCAACGCCAATAAGATAATGACATTGGCGGTATTTGCCCCGCAATATAGCGACCGGTGACAAAATTACCGGCCCAAAATAATGGCGGTAACAACAACAAACCATATGCCGATAGCTTTGCTTTCATTAATGCGTCCTTATATACCCTAGACCTCAAGTACTTAGGCCTGTTAGGGTATAGCATCAAGGATGGTTTTGCAGTACTATCCTGCTGCGCTGATAGCGTTTTCTAGAACAACAAATTTTCTTGGATACTGAACGATGAGTTTAATTGAGGCCATAAATGCAGGGTTGCATGTCACGGCAATTGTGTTGCTGGCGGGCGCATTGTACTCAGAAGCCTTTCTTTTTCGCCGAGGCATGACTCAGGACGATGTCAAGAAGCTACTGTTGGCCGATGCCACCCATGCCATCGCCACCGTATTAATCTTCATTACCGGTGCATTACGATTATCTGTATTTCAAAGCACCGACAAAAGTTATCTCGACAATCCTTTTTTTGCACTAAAAATGCTGCTATTTTTCGTTGTCGTTCTACTCTCGCTGTATCCATCGGCTACCTTTTATCGCTGGCGACGAGCCTTAAAACAAGGCAAACCGTCCATGATTAGCTATCGCCAACACGCTTCGGTGATTTGGTTAATTCGTTTAGAGCTCGGCGTATTACTGCTTATTCCAATGTTAGTCACCCTCGCCCGGGCCGGTTTCGGCGATTAAATAAAGCACCTGTAAGCAAAATTCTCGACTCGACCAAGCAAACGCCTTAATTTGCCAATTGTGACTATGTTCATTCGCTGAGATAATGCGCAACTCCATAGCTATTCATAGCGACACATTCGAGGTTGAATGATGCGTACACCGCCTTATCTGCTCGGTCAGGAAAATCAACTCGAGAGGCAATATCAGCAGCTCATCCTGCCCTACTGGCAACAATATGCCGAACTATCCAGCTTTTCTGGGGTGAATGACCTGCGTATTCACTTCGCCAAATTAAACGCCGCTCAGCCTAAACATCAAGCCATTGTGATCTCTCCGGGTCGTACCGAAGGCTACCTCAAGTATTACGAATTAGGCTACGATCTCGCTCAGCAAGGTTACGATATTTTCATCATTGACCATCGCGGCCAAGGCTTATCAGATCGAGAAAGCCCTCGCAGGCAACTTGGGGATGTCGAAAATTTTCAATACTTTGTTGATGATCTCCAGCAACTGGTGCAGCAGTTTGTCTTGCCCTGCCAATACCAACAGCATTTTTTATTAGCCCATTCGATGGGTGGCACCATCGCCGCTCGCTACCTACAGCAGCATCCAAATCACTTTCAGGCCGTGGCGCTGTCGGCCCCCATGTTCGGGATTAATTTGGGGCTGCTCCCTAAACCTATCGTGAAGACGCTAGCCGCAGGTCTAGCGCACTTAGAGCGGCAGTTCGGCTATGGACCTCATTATGCTTTGGGTCAAGGCGACTATCGGCCAAGTGAGTTTAGTCGCAATCATCTGAGCCATAGCCCGGCTCGCTATCAACAAATCCTGCAAACTTATGTCGAGCACCCAGCGATCCAACTCGGCGGCCCAAGTAACCGCTGGTTACAACAAAGTTTTCAAGCCATGCAACTGAGCATTGAAGACGCTGCTCACATCAATATTCCGCTATTATTATTACAAGCGGAGCAAGATCCTATTGTCACAGCAGAAGGGCAAAATGCCTTTTTCCATAGGTTGACTGCCTCAGCAGGTAAATCAAGTAACGCTCAATTGATGCCCGTGATAGGGGCCAAACATGAGATTTTTTTCGAGAGTGATGAGATCCGCAACCCAGCCTTGGCGAGCATTCTCATTTTTTTTGAACAACACCGAGCTTAAGCTCATCAAACCAGTCTCAGCAGAGGCTAAAGCCACCGGTCGCAGTTTCACCGAGGAGTAATCGATATGTACCAATTAATCGCAACCGATCTTGACGGCACTTTGCTCAATGCAGAGCATCAAATTTCAGAACATACCCAACAAACCATTGCTCGCCTCTATGAGCAAAATATTAAGTTTTTAATTGCCACCGGACGCCACTACAACGATGTGCGACCAATCGCCGATCAATTCGACTTTCCAATGTATTTAATTACCTCCAATGGTGCCCGCGTCCACAATAAAGCCGGCGAAGTTCTGTATCGTGCCGATCTGAGTTCCGCTGAAATCACTCGTATTCTGGAGCTATCGGCAAAATACCCACTTCATCGAAATATTTACCACGAAGATAACTGGTACGTTGAAGAAAACAATGAATACGTCCGCTCCTTCAACAAGCACTCTGGTTTTAACTATCAGTTGACCGACTTCGATCGGATAGATCATCAGCATATCTGTAAGCTATTTTTTGTTGCAGAACATGAATTACTACAACAGCTCGAAAAGGAACTGGTCGATGAATTTGGTGACAGCCTCAATATTACCTTCTCACTACCCGACTGCCTTGAGGTAATGACAGCCAAGGCCAACAAAGGCGCAGCCTTACAAGCGGTATTAGAGCAAAAATCCATCGCACCAGAGCACTGTATTGCCTTTGGTGATGGCCTTAACGACAAAGAAATGCTCTCTTTGGTCGGCAAAGGGGTAATCATGGCCAACGCACACGACCGTTTAAAGTTGACATTACCTCACTTAGAACAAACACTTAGCAATAAAGAAAATGGTGTGGCGGAATTTTTAATCGGTACATTTAAGCTATAAATAAAAGGAAATCACGATGAGGCTAATCAAACGACTTTGCATCGCGTCCCTCGCGAGTATCGGCTTGGTAGCCTGCGCCCCAACACCGCCCCCCACTCAGCCAAGCAAACCATCCGAGGCACCACCGAGTCCTCATCAACCAAACACCCGATTAAAGGGCTGGTTAGTCAACTCACCCGAGGCCACAATATTCACTCCCTGCCAAGGAGAGCAAGCTTATTGGCTCGATTTATCCAGCGATGACCGGCAACTGCTCAGCCGTTTTGCCAACCACAGCCAAGTCTACGTAGAATTTGACGGTCGTTTCAACAACGTGGGTATGCAGGCGCCTGAAGCGGATTATCGGGCCAAGATCAGCCCACAACGCTGGCAGTATCTGGCCAGCGAAGGCCCCGGCTGTGAAGCCAAAACCCCAGCGCTGCACGCTATGGGAAACGAACCCAGCTGGCGAATCGACATCAACGAAGGCAAACTGCAACTGAGTACTCTCGCCGGTACGAGCAGCCACCCAATTTACCGTAGCGGTGTGGATCAAGGCACTCAGTTTTGGCAATCTGCTGACCAGCTGCGACTCGCGGTAAAGGCCGAACAGTGTTTCGACAGCATGGCCGATACCGTTTATGCCTATCACGCCGAGCTACTCTACCAAGGGCTTCGCTATCAGGGCTGCGCCCGTCGCCCCTTTCAACAAGATATTGAACCACTTAGCGGCAACTACCAAGCCAAACTCGCCACCGCATCAGGCAGTGGCCGAATGGTCAATCTCACTCTCAACCAAGATTTAAGTGCTGAATTACAAAATAACTATCTCGCTCAAGACAAAAGCTTTATTGAAAAAGGCTACTGGCAACCGCTTGATCAAACCAGCCTGCTACTTACCCTGAGCCAAAGCCAGAACCAACCAGTAAACAGCCAGATGTATTTTGATTGGGACGGTATGTTGCTGCGACTGCGTGACCCCGAGCAACAGCAGCAGGGCAAACTGGGTTTAAATATGATGAAAATGAATGGCCCGGCACCGGCGCCAGGCCCCAGTGAGCCAAGCCATATCCAACGTCGCTTCGAGCCAGCCAGCCTGCTCGCCAGCAGCGACTACGATCCACAAGTTGAAGGCGCGCTCAAACAATACTTCAAGCTACACCGCACCGCGCTAAATGGCACCCGCTACCAATGGTGGAAATTTGATCTCAACGGGGATGGTCAAGATGAAATAATCACTTATCTGGACTGGTGTGGCAGCGGCGGCTGCAGCTTATTAATTTTTGAAGCTAAAGACAGCGGCTATCGCTTCCTTAGTAAAACCACGCTGGTGCGCCCCCCCTTCTATCTTGCTTCCAGCAGTAACGCCCGCTGGCAAGATCTACTGCTGGAAGTTTCTGGCGGCGGCGCGATCCCGGGGCTTCGGCTGCTGCGTTTCGACGGTTTAAGTTATCCGGTCAATCCGAGCATTCAGCCCGATGCGCCAAACCCGGCACCCTTAGCGGGCATCACCTTCCTTGCTGAGCCGTTTAGCCAAGACGTTGGGCGCGCCTTAAAATAAGCGCAACATCCCCGCTAGCGCCGGAGCAGCGCTAGCGGTACAATGCCGCTGATTTTTTGGGGGCAGGCATGACACAAACATTCGATGTAATTATTATTGGCGCCGGCGCCGCGGGTTTAATGTGCGCCGCCACCGCAGGTTATCGCGGGCGCTCCGTGCTGGTGCTGGATAACGCCAAAAAAGCTGGCCGCAAAATACTCATCAGTGGCGGGGGACGCTGTAACTTCACCAATATCAATGTGGCCCCCAACAACTATCTGTGTAGTAATCCGCATTTTGTAAAATCAGCTCTGGCCCGCTATCCCTCAAGCAACTTCATCGAATTGGTCGAGCGCCACGGCATCGAATACCACCAGCGCGACCACGGGCAGCTGTTTTGCAACGACAACGCCAAACAGATCGTCGACATGCTGCTCACCGAATGTGACTGGGCAGCTGTGAACATCCGCTTGCGCAGCGAAATCAGCAGTATTCAACAGCTCGATGAACAAAGCTTCGAAGTCCAAGCCGCTGGCCAATCTTATCAAGCCAGCTCGCTGGTCATCGCAACTGGTGGTTTATCCATGCCCAAACTTGGCGCCAGCCCCTTTGGTTACCAAATTGCCGAACAATTTGGCCTCAAACTATTGCCAACCCGCGCAGGCCTAGTGCCATTCACCTGGCATAGCGAACAAAAACAACGTTTTGAAGCGCTCTCCGGGATCGCCGTCCCCTGCTGTATCACCGCCGCCTGCGGCAACCAATTTAGCGAAGCGCTGTTATTTACCCATCGCGGCTTATCTGGCCCCGCGATTCTGCAAATCTCTAACTACTGGCAAGCCGGCGAAGCGATCCACATTAACCTGCTCCCAAAGCAAGATGCGCTAGCCCTGCTGGAACAGGTGCTGTTACAACACCCCAAACAAAACCTCAAAAACACCCTCAGCCAATGGCTTCCCAAACGTTTAGTCGAAGCCTTGTTTGACCAAGCGCAGCTTGCCAAAGCGCTTAATCAATTGGGACATGGCGAGCGCGACAGCATTGCCAAACAACTCAATGATTGGCAAATCACCATGAACGGCACCGAAGGCTATCGCACCGCAGAAGTGACCCTCGGCGGCGTCGACACCAATGAACTCAGCTCAAAAACCATGCAAGCAACGAAAGTAAAAGGCTTGTATTTTATTGGAGAAGTGATGGACGTAAGCGGCTGGTTAGGCGGCTACAACTTTCAATGGGCCTGGGCCTCCGGCGTCGCCTGCGGGCTGGATTGTTAGTTGTATTGATGAAATTAAAACGAAGATAATTTGAATAGAACGAAGACAATCTTTTTAGTAAAAGCCTCTAACACATTGAAATTATAGAAAATAGATTGTCTTCGTTTTGAAAAATAATTGTTCTAACCGGAAGCGCTAATTTTCCTTCATCAAAAAAACTAGCCACAATACGTGTTATCAGTTGGCTTAGTTTTGTAACTCACTTTTGGACATAAATGAGTTACACAATTTCCTAAAATGGCATTAAATGGATTACTTAATGTATTGCAAAATACTCTAACCTATTAGCCAAGTTTACTCTTCCACTACACTTGTATGATTGGCCCACACCTGCGGGCCAATCATAATCTATCTCACCATCAAACCATGTTGTGGCAAAAGCTCTCGCAATACATACCAACGATGATAAGAAGCCGCTTGATAGTAACGATAGATAGGATGTTCCATCGCCTCAGAGCTACTGCGATGGCTAAGAGCTCCAAAACCATCATTCCAATCTCTATACTCTGGAATATCTTCCGCGATATTGAGTAATTCACCGTACTGAGCTTCGTGTTTCCACTTATCAATGCGAGCCCCCCCTGCACCTTGGAAAGCGAGAACTTCCGTTATCTTGTTTTTCAGCGCCGTCCAGTCCTGTCTTTGCTCGGGTTCAGTATACTCTTCTGGTAATGCTGCCAGCATAGAGTGAAGTTTGTGACAATACTCAAGGAAAGTCGCAGGGTTATCCCTCCAACCAGAATCGTGGCCACTGTCGTATTCAAAACGCCACTTCAAGTACGGCCTGTCAGGAAATGTCACCACGCCCCCATGACCTAACGCCCCAGACAGTTCCTCAGCGAGATGAGACTTAATGTTGCGAACAATTGGGTTAAATCGTGCAAAAAAACTGTCTTTTTTACCAACAATATATGCTTCCATTTTTTCATCTAACTCTCTGAACTCAAAAGAGTCATTACCTACCCGATTGTGTCGAGAGCTCACTCCTGAGAAACCGTAGTGCGCGAATGTGTCAGCGTATACGTGAGCCATTACCCCTAGCAACTCCAGAAAGTAAGGTTTTGCAGCTTGCTCTAGGTGGTTTTGACACATTTGCTGGGCAATCACGCTATCTTTGCGACATACCAACCGCTCAGTGAATGAATTACCTTCATTTCCCGGTAAGAAATGGTAAGGCACCCAAACTTGTCTTTGGTCATCAGGGTCAATGTTGCTTACATCCGCAGTGTGATGCGCTGTTGCTTCGACTCGACAAGCCGAAGCATCCGCTAAATCAATGCCGTTTTGCTGTGCATTGTCATCTACAAACTGAGCTGCGGTCGCTATAATACGTGCCGATTCTCGGTTTAGACCTGCGGCGCGAGCAACGCAGAATGTACCGTAATAGTGCATATCAATTTGCATAGTTCCTCCTATCGAACGGCTTTCACGATGTCTTGTGCCAGCAGCCAAGTCTCTTCACCAAGCTGTCGGATATTATTTTCAAGTTCTGCCACACTTAAATTTCGATTCGTAGCTACTTGAATCACCTCCATCAACGCTTGATATTGGGCATGCCCTTTAATTGCAGGACTTAACGTCGCCAACTCAAAACTAGTGTTTAACAATAACTGAAGCTCTCGCTCTGCCAATTGACTGTTCGCGTGAGCAACAGACTTCTTAATTCGATTTCTCATACTCATTTGACTTTCTCCATATAAGGTTGTGCTTTCTGTTCGAGTTCACGAACCTTATCTAAGCCTTGAGAAGCCTGATCCGATAACTCACTAAGTTGTTGATTGATATTATTTCTTAATTGCTCTAAATCGACACTTTCAAGTAGGTCATTCTGCACATCTTGCACCTCTCTGATGCTATTCAGGTGAGCAGTAATGGTTTGATTCCCCTGCTTCATTAATGTGAAACTCTGGCGAATATCAGCTAACATCACATACTCAGCTTCTTCCAATGGCACTATGAGCTCAAGGCGCTTCGCCTCAATTTCTTCGGTAGCAACTAGAGCCCATTCCTTCACCCCATTTAACTGAGCCAGCCTATTAGGCTTATCCACGGCGACAAAGTCTTCCACTTGGTTGTCATAAACCACTTTCCCCTGCGCCATTTCAATCAGCATTCCTTCGACTATCCAGTCTTCCAACAAGGCTGGCACCCACTCTTTGTACAAATAGTCTTCTCGTTGCTTTTTAAGAACACTGATGTGCTGACGAACCAAGTCCATGTATGCTTGTTCGACATGCGTCATGTCCTTATCCATTTTGTAGGACAGCTCAACGACTTCTTTAGGGATCGAAGCAGAACAAGCTGAAAGAAGTACAGAAAGTATGAGTATCCATAATGACTTCATATTACTTCTCCTATAAAAGTTATGATCAGGGCGTTAACTGCCTCAACATGAAGTAGATATAACGGCATTGCTAAAACAATGACCATCACACCTATCTTTTGAAGGTTTTTCGCGAACCCTCGATCTGCATGTGTTGTTCGAATTGCATGAGATGCAAACACAGTGAGGAACAGAGCCCCCGCTTGGCTTATCGCAGTTAAAATGATTTGAAAAGGGAGGTTATCCAAGCGAATAGCCTCGATATAGGCTTTTAACCCTTGACCTTTTAACGCTTGGACGATACTGACGTAGTAAGGGTCTATGGGCGATCGATAGATGGAATAAAGAATGTAAAACAGAACACCATAGGCTAAGGTCTTAATAACTTTAGTGTTCTTGGACTCAAAATAACTGAGCGTAAAAGCGGTATTGAAAAGAAGGAAAAGTAGACTAAAACCTAGAGCCCATTCTCGATGGCGAATATAGAGAATCGCGGCGATGACACCTAGCACTCCAAAGATGAACACCTCACCATCACCTTGCGATTTCGGTGATTGGCCGCCGTTGTAGTTGTGATTGGTAACGTTGTTGCCATGACCAATCTGGATGTTACTGTCATCACTCGCGGTTATTGTGCCGCTATTCGAGACTCTAAAATGGCCCTTTGACAGCCCCTCACCGTTGCGAGAGTCTGCATTAAGTATTTTAGTCCAAACAATGCCAGCGATCGGACCAATTAGAACCGCGAGCACTAAGGGATCTGTCAGTAGATCTAACATAGATGTAGTACCTTTCTGCAAGGCGGGTACCCCCGCCAAACTAAATTAATGTTACTTAAAGTGGATATGAACGTTTATGCTTACAAACGTATTCGAGTCGGCCGAAACGGCGACGCACATACGCGCATACATCAACGAGTTTTGGTCGAATACTCATGAGAGATTCCTCCATACTTTTTAATAAAGAGGGAACTCAACGATTGAAGTGAATGCTATAGAAAGGTAATATCGCAATTGTCACCGAGCGATTGGGTTTCTATAGAGACCTGAGACCTCTTAGTGTTGGGTCTTGTAATCGATCACTGCAATGACGACTACATTTCACTTCGCTAGTAAAAAGGCACTTTTAGTATTTTACTGAAAGTGCCTTTTTATTTTTCTTTCCGGATGCCTTTAAAAGGCGCGCCATCTTGCTTCACATCCATAAAACGCCCAGTATTCGCGTCACGCTTCACCCAATGCCCTGAAGGTGTTTGAGTTTGTGAACGTTCGCGAACCATACCATGACGACGGTTATCGCCTGTTTTTCCGTTAGTTGCCATTTGGCCCCTCCTACAAATTCAAATAAAATTTCATGGAACAAAGCTATCTAGCATTGACCACACTAATATTGTGCCATAAAAACCGATCAAAGATCAACCAATATATAAAAATTTAATTGACGCAGGTTAATATTTTAACACTGCACACTGAAAAATATTCAAAAAAAGTGGGGTAAAAAATCTTTTTTTGCTATGCTATGGTTAAATTTAGTTAACAAAAAACTGAAAGAGACATACAGAATGTACACTATCAATGGCTTAATGGAAGAAACCGGTAACCAATCAAGAGCGGTACGACTCGCGTTTATCGATTTTAAGGTTAGATTTAGTGGAAAAATATTTAGAACAGAAATAGTAGACGAATTTGGTGTATCTGAGCCTTTAGCAACTAAAGATCTCAATGAGTACAAGCAACTTACTCAACAAAATAATATTCACCCGAAGTCTCACCAGATCAAACTCGATACTTATTCCCCTCTGGTTGATATAGATGCCCGTAAGGCTCTCGAAATGCATTTTGAAGGTTTCTGTCGCCATAAGCTAAATACTAATGAATCCCCTTATTATAAACGAGCTTGTGATTTGAAAACCGATCTAGATCCAGGTTCAGTAGCTGTCATTACAAGGGCTATTACAGACAACAAACAAGTTGTCGGAGAATACATATCTGCTAATAGTCTTAATCGTAACATTCGCAGATTAGAACCCTCTACAGTTTTCTTTGATGGTTTAAACTGGGTTTTTCGAGCAAAAGATATTAAAGAAGACTCTAATCACTCCATATTCAAAAGTTTCCATTTTTCACGCTTTAAAAGTATAACGTCTACGAATGAAAACTCACTATCATCAGTTAATGATGATAGTGAGTGGAATACACTTATTCCGATCCAATTAAGCCTACATCCCAACCTCGATGATAAAGGGAAAGAAGCTATTCGCATCGAGTTTGGCATGGGTAACAATGACGACCTAGTAGTCGTTGAAAAAGCCGTATTTGCTTGGTCATTACTAGAAAGGTGGTCCGTTGACTCAGGGACAACTCCTTGCAATGTCCCTACGGAAGCGAACAGGTTCAATTTTTACTTGAAGAATGCTGATATGTTAAAACACGTGAATAGTGTCGAACGAATGATGCATGACTATGTGATAATAACTGAAATGTAAATGAATAATAAACTAGACACCCATTCTAAAAACAAAACCAACAATAACACCTTTTTGCGACACTTACCTAGGCTATAGCTCAAAAAAACTAAGCAATTTAATGAGATAAGTTTAAGTCGAGGATTAACTTAGCCCTAAAAGAATTATATAAGACACCCATGATTAAATGAAAACAAGACAGCCATCTTGGATGCAACGCCCCATTCAGGGACTTTTTATTGTTGGCTAAGACCCGAACGCAGTGAGAGAATCCAACTGTAAAAATCCCAGCACTGCAATGGCTTGTTATGTTGTTTTACTACTTATCTGCGGAATAAGGGTCTTCTGCCAAAAGGTAAGCTCTTAAATCTGATTTATGTTCTTGTGACATTAACCAAGCACGCATTTCTTTTAATTTAGAGTAAGTTTCAACACCAAATTTAGATTCATAAATATCTGCAAGATTTTGCTTTGCGCTATCTTGACGAATATTACGCTGCCAAGTTTGTGTTACTACTGAATTTAAACAACCAGCTAATCCCTCGCTTTTTAATAATTCCCATTCACCTTTATCTAACCATAATCCACCAACAACAGAGCTATAATCGACTTTATGTTCATTTTGAGAAGATATTCTAAATTTTCTCATTATTGTCCCAGATGACGGACACAACATAGCTTTTTTGTTATCCATTACTTCAGATTCTTCAATCGAAATATCTTCAGAAAATTTGTAGTCTTGATTTCTTTCTTTCCATGAAACGTAGTCTTCGATTAAAATCCAGTTACCACCGCAATTTGAGCACGTATGTGCACGAAATTGGCCGTCAATAAAACTCGGAAATAACGCTCCATTTTTACAACTTGTACAATTCATAATTTCCCTCGTGAAAACTGAATAAACTAGACACCCATTCTAAAAACAAAACCAACAATAACACCTTTTCGCAAAATTATTCAAGACAGCCATCTTAAGGCTTCAATTGAACCACCAACATCATGCGATGAGTATCAACTCCTCATACACAGAAAGCGACCTGAATGTAAAAGTTGTAGCATTAATAGACGTTTTTATGGCGAGATAGCGCAATAAACAAGCTCGTGGACGCAGTGTTTCTAGGTTTGCTAAAGACCTACTCGGTCGACAAAAATCAGACCATAAATTACTTAGCCAACATCGAGCCAGCGCTTGGCAGCTGCCATACCTTTGATGCGAAGTTGATTGTGCTCACGCTTGTAGCGTTCTAGTGAATGCCCAGCCCCAACCACACTGGCGAAGTGATGCTCTAAACCCGTGCTCAAGGCTAACCAGCTTTCCTCATCGATTTGTAAGCGCTGTAAAATGGGCGCTTGTGCATCATCGATATAACCACGTTTATCTTCTCTGATAACGCGACCGGTAAGTTCCACCAGTTGCAGGTAGTCTTGTAACTCGAAAGGCAAGCCTTTAGGCATGGTTTCTCTGGGATTACCGACAAAAGGCATTAGCGGCTTGGGTTGCTGACCTTGTTTGGCTTGCTGAATGCGCTGTTTGATACTGGTGTGGTCCGAGGTTTCAGGCGTGCTCGCTATATTTGAGCGAATGGGGTTTAAATCCACATAAGCCATACAAGCTGCTAGGGCTGCTTCATCTAATAGGGCTTGAGATTTAAAACGCCCCTCCCAAAAACGACCGGTACATTGGTCTTCTTTATTGGCAGCTCGAGCAATGTATTCATTCAAATGGCGCATAAACCAGCTTAAATCAAAAAGGCGAGTCCGATAGACTTCAGCTGTGGCGTGAATGGCCTGTAGTTGCACCTCACTTAACTTCGGACCTAACTCAGAATTGAGATACATCTGAGTCAGTAAGGTGCCCTGATGCAGACTATGCCAGCGTTCTAACACTTCATCCATGGACCAAGCTTTAGCTTTGGCCTTATCGATGTGCAATACCACATGAGTATGATTACTCATCACTGCATAAGCACAAACATCAATGGCAAACACCGACGTCAATTTGAGCAAATAATCTTCCACCCACTGGCGACGGTGCTCATAGCTTTTACCTGTGTGTTGGTCTTTACCGCACAAAAAAGCCCGCCGAACACAGCGGGAAATACAATGATAGTAAGATGTATCCGATAAGCTCACTTGCGACTGTCTTGACCGAGGCATGGCAATAACTCCCAAAAATCAACTATTGATAGTTTAGATTATTACTGGCATTTGGCTAGTTGGGGTGGATGTCTAGTTATCTCTCTAGATTATTACTGGCATTTGGCTAGTTGGGGTGGATGTCTAGTTATCTCTCTTTTGAGTTCAATCCAGCACTCAGAACTGCCTTCAGCATCGATGTGTTCATCATGCAGCTCTTCTACTCGAACGATGACACATGTCTTCAGCATTTGGCGGCACCAGATTTAGCTTGAGTTTTGCCTACCTCACTTGAAAAACAATCAATTATTTAATTTCGATAGCCCAAAACTATCATACTCATCGAAACTATCCATTTCAAGTAATGCGAATAATTCTCAATAATATCCACATCGACATAGAGAAAATTCTTAGGGGCAACACGATGATCAAGACAATAACTTTTGCAGCAATTCACTTTACCATTGCAACCTTGGTCGCTTTTACTTTAACCGGTGACTTCTTGCTCGGCAGCTTAATTGCCATGATTGAACCTTCAATTAATACCTGCGCTTTTTATGCTCACGAAAAAGCTTGGCAGAACATCTCATTTCTAAAACGTCATGAATCGATGACACAAGTGAAAACGATAAGCTTTGCGGTGATTCACTTCAGTGTGGCATTTATGGTCACCTATGCATTAACCGGCGATTCTTTCATTGGTGGTCTGATGGCGACGATTGAACCAACAATTAACTCGGTGGCTTACTTCTTCCACGAAAAAGTATGGCTACGCAGAACTCAGCAGACTGATTTTGCTAAGGGAAGTATGCACTACGCATCATAAAGATGCTGGCATCCTCTTTTTTAATCAAAGCCTTGATGACTGCTTATTGATGCAACAGGCAACATTAGCAGTCGATTTAAGTATTGCTGGTGTTTTAGCATGTTAGCCAGCATTCAGCTGGCTTGAAGCGATATCATTCTGCGTATTTTGTAAGCCAAAGATGATTTATGTGCTGAGTAGAAACAGCATGTTTATGTTTTTCAATAACTCAAAACTCTGGGTGTGAAACCAGCAAAGCTGCCAGCCTAAAAGGATTAAATCAATTTCTTTGCGGTATGAACATCTACAAATAAAATATCTAAATAACCACCGGTAAGTGCGCCTTTAATCGCCGCCAATTTATCTAAACCACCAGCTAAGGCAACCACCCGAGGACAGTCTCTAAGTAACTTAAGATCCATACCTATCACCGGATCTTCATCTTCGGCTAACACGGCGTTCCCGTCAGCATCAAAATAATGCAAGCAAATATCACCAACCGCACCGCGTTTAGAGAGCTCTTCCAACATGTCAGGGTTATAGTAGTTACCAGAAGACTTTAATAAATGAGATGGCTCCAGCATGCCAATCCCAACCAAGGCATAATCCACTTGATTAAAGAGGCTGACCACTGAGCTGACTTCTTCGGTATTGAGTAGCATTTTTTTATAATTAACTGTTCTTTCGATACTCTGAGACGGCAATAAATGAGGCTGACAATTGAGTAGTTCGGCTAATGAATGAGTAAGCATAGAAGCCTGAGCGTTGCCATTTACTCCAACCCCTCCCAATAGTTGAACAACACCATTTGCTTTCACATTAAGCGGATGTAACTGTTCAACCATTTCTCGAATGGTGCCACTCCAAGCGGAAACGCCTACTAAGGAGCTAGCTGGTAAAGAGGTTTGCATATAGTGCGCGGCAGCCGAGCCGATTGCCCGTTTAATCATATACTCATCGGCATTTTCTGCCACATCCACCACAATCGCCTGCATCAAAGAATATTTATTTTGCAATTCAGCTTCTAGATTTAGGTACACGTTGGCAGGTTGAACCACACTAATTTTAACGATGCCTTCTTTGGTACAACGTGAAAGCGCCCGAGAAACAAATGATTGAGAAAGGTCGAGCTTCTTCGCGATCTCAGACTGTTTTTTACCTTCGTTGTAATAAAGTGTGGCAATCTTGACTAATAATCGCTGTTCGTCTCTCTTCAACATAATCATCCTTACAACAAAAATACGGGACATACTTGCCCGCAATTATATTCAATTTTGCATATAAATTCACGAAAAGCTTATGTTTAAAAAAGACCAACTTGCGAGGCAAGTTGGTCAAGGCCCTCAACAAGCTTTCAAAAACTTATCTTGGATGGAAATCTCAAACCACTAACTATGTTGGTAGCATTCAACCCCCAAGTACTTGGTGAATGCTTCATAAAGCACATCCCCAGTTGACGAGTGATTCATTGCAACATGGTGCTCAAAACCATTATTACAAATATGCGAGAGTAGGGTTTCCAGCTCTTTAACCTGAACCACCGCGCGGCAGCCAACAGTATCTAAGTCATCATCAACGAATTTTCCTTCGCCAACGTAAGATTTTACTTTCCCGGTAAAGTCATCGGTAGAAAGGCGGAAATAAGTAAGCGGACCTGGTTTCATCCGGCCATTTATCGCGCCACAAGTATTCCCACAACCCACCGTGGTGCCAATAATATCGGCGGTGCTCATAAAAGGATTGTCTAATTCTGAGGTCGCGAAGTTACCACAGTGGAATAACACACACTTATCGCGATCTTCACCAAAGTTATTGTTCCAATCAGCTATCGATGCTGGTTTTTGCGAAGCCATGGACAGCGCGTACATCGACAACGCTCCCATCACGTCAACTTCACAGGCACTTGGGATCAGCTGGCCAGACATCACGCTCATAATCGAACAAACATTTACCCCCAGTGTTTTCTGCAACGAGGTCCAACACTGAATAGCGGTGGTATGAATGTCGTTTTCGGCAATCCACTGGCTAATCACCACAAACAATTTAGCCATTGTTAGCAACTTGTCTTCGGCGATCTCTTGGGTATCTGCATTCGACTTCAATAAGCTCAGCTTCTCGGCAATCCGCAAATCGTTATCTTGCACATTGTCTACGCTTGCGAAAATTTCCGACAAATCAATCGTTTCAACGGTAACGCCCAAACGCTCAAGAATTTTTTCACTATAACGAACAGTATTAAAGCTGGCAGGTCTGGCACCAATCGCCCCCACACGGCAACCTTTCATTTTGCTAACAACCCGGCAAACATTTTCAAATTGAGTTAAATCTTTTAGAAATACATCGCTTTTCAACTCACATACGTGCTGAGTTGTCAGTGAAAAAGGAATGCCATATTGGCGAAGATTATTGCACAGTGAAATCTTGCCACAGAAACTGTCACGACGGGTGGCTAAGCCCATTTTATCTAGCGAATCGGATTCCGCTTGAATTAGTACCGGAACATTCACACCCGATATACGGATGGCATCGGCAATTGCTTTTTCATCACCAAAGTTTGGCAAGCAAACTAAGATCCCTTGAATGTCATCTTTATGCTGTTTGAGCATTTCGGCGGCAATTTTTGCATGTTGATAGGTCTCCACCCCTCCATAGGGCGTTTCGGTATCTGACAACATAATGGTTTTAATACCTAAGCTTTCACACACCGTTTGAGTATCTTTGCGGGCATCATCCAGCAGGTAACTTGGGAAGAAATTACGGTTACCAAATAAAACCGCTAAGGTAGTTTGTTGTTGGGTATCTTTCATTCTAGACCTCTCCGTCATTAGCTTGAAAACGAGTTCGCTGAACCGCTCGCTTCCACGACTTATAATTATTGTGAATATGGATCATATTTGGATTTGGAGTGATGACTTCACTCGCTGGTAAAAGCTTCGATAGACTGGCGGCGTCTGGCCACCAGCCTAAAGCTTTACCCGCAAGAAAAGCCGCGCCAAGAGCTGAAACTTCAACAACATCGCGTTTCACAATCCGTTTTTGTAGTAAATCTGCTTGAAATTGCATCAATTGACGATTTTGGGTAGGTCCACCGTCAACCGAAAGCTCATATAGTGAGATTTCGGCAGAAGCTTCCATCGCAAACAATAAATCAGCCACTTGGTATGCGACCGATTCGAAAGCTGCTCTGGCAATATGTGCGGGTGTGACGGCATCGGTTAAGCCAGTAATTAAACCTCGCGCCTTCACGTCCCAATGCGGCGCTCCCAAACCCGCCAACGCGGGCACAAAAAAGACACCATTTGCATCCTCGACCGACCAGGCAAGCTGGCTGAGCGTGTCGATATCCAAGATCCCCAATATTTTGGAGATGAACTTAATCGCCGAGCCGGTATGGGTAATATTGCCTTCCATCGCCAAACTGGGTTTACCATCATCCCAAGCCACCGTAGTCGACACGCCAAAATCGTGTTTAGGTGCCTGTTCGATGCGCACCATCAACGAACTACCAGTACCATAAGTCGCCTTCACAACTCCGGGATTAAACCCACCCTGACCATACAGAGCCGCATGAGAATCCCCCGCTTGCGCCAAAATAGGCACACCATCGGCAACAAAGGATAAACCTTGTGTTAGGCCACGCTCACCGCTAGAGGCAACCACTTTTGGCAAGCATTGCACAGGGATCTGGTACAAATCTAACAATAAGGGATCCCATGCAAAGCGATTAATATTGAACAATTGGTAACGCGAAGCGTTAGAAGCATCGGTAACAAATTGCTTACCGTTACTCAATTTCCAAACCAACCAACTGTCGACCGTTCCGGCACATAACTCACCCCGAAATGCCCGTTCCGTTCCGTTGTCGATATGATTTAACAACCAACGGATCTTTGATGCAGGAAAAAGCGGATCGATCACCGATCCGGTTAAGGCTTTGACTTGTTGGGCTTCCGGCTTTTGGCCGATCTGCTCACAAATTGCTTCCGAGCGACGGCACTGCCAACTCACCAACGGTGTTAAGGCCGCTCCAGTTTTACGATCCCAAACTAACACCGACTCGCGTTGATTACTGATCGCGATACCAGCGAGCAAATCAGGCTCAAGCGCCACCACGCATTGCTCGATGGCTGCAACAGTTGCCCGCCAAATTTGTTCTGGATCTTGCTCCGCCCAGCCCGGATGAGGGTGAGTCAATTCAAGGCCCACACTGCCCTTCGCCAATACCTCGCCACTTTGGTTCACGGCAATCGCTTTGGCATTGGTGGTCCCCTCATCAATGGCGAGGATAAACGGCTGAGACATATTAGTTCTCCTTGAGCATCTCAAGCGCATGGCTCACGATGCCCTTAGCATCAATCCCGTGATGTGCGCGTAATGATTTACGATCGGCCGCTAAGGCATAGCCACCATCTGGGATCCCAAGCCGTTTCAAACGACTTGCCGTACCAAATTCAGCAATCACCTCCGCAACCAAAGCACCGACGCCCCCATTGACATTATGTTCTTCCACGCTAATCACATGTTTTATACCTGCCAAAAGCTTGGCTAACTGCTCAACATCGCACGGTCGGATCGAAGAGATACACAGCACTTTCGGCGAAACTCCCTGCTCACGAAGTCGCTCGGCCGCCGCGACAACTTCATGCATGGCTGAGCCCATACCCACGAATACCAGATCAGAGCCTGTTGCTAATACATCAATCTGTCCCGGTTTAAACTGATAGTCTTGCTCAAATAACTCAGGGAGTTCTTTACCATCCATCCGGATATAAACAGGGCCTTGTTTTTCAATCGCATAATCGATAATTTGACGACATTGTAAGGGCGATGCCGGCGCAAAAATCTCAATATTGCCAAAACCCCGCATCACCGAAATATCATCGATACTATGGTGAGTACTGGCCAAGGGGCCATAACTAGCGCCCGAATTAAGACCAAATAACTTCACATTAGTATTGTTATAACAAACGTCCACCTTGACCTGTTCATTCGCACGTGAGATCAGAAATGGCGCCGCATTACAGGTTGCCGCGACCTTTCCGCCAAGCGCTAAACCGGCCGCCGTTCCCACCAAGGCTTGCTCGGCGATCCCAACATTGACGAGGCGATCAGGAAAAGCCTGAATAAACGGTGCAATCTTCGCGGTAGAGGTTGAATCGGCAACCACCGGCACAAGATCGACCCCTCGATTCACAGCTGCGATAAAACGTTCAACCATAATATTTGCAAAATGCTCTGCGTTAGCCATGATTCAACTCCTCCAACGCTAAAGTGACTTCTTCCCCTTTCGGAACTCGGTGATGCCATTCTGGACGCCCTTCAATAAACGAGATCCCCGCACCTTTAATGGTATTGGCGATCACCACATGCGGTTTTCCCTCGGGCTTCAAACTTTCCAGAGCCGAGACGACCGACGCAATGTTATTGCCTTCACATTCACTCACCTGCATTCCAAAGGCTTGCCATTTCTTATCCAAGGGATCGGTTTGCAGAATGTCTTTGGTAAAGCCCGCTAACTGCAGCTTATTTTTATCATTGATAATAATTAAATTATCCAATCCATAATGGGCTGCCACTAAAGCCGCTTCCCAATTACTTCCTTCGGCCAATTCACCATCCCCAGTCAATACATAAATCTTTCGCTGGCTACCCGACTTTTTGGCCGCTAATGCAAGCCCAACGGCGACTGGTAAACCATGACCAAGCGCTCCAGTGTTAAGTTCCACGCCCGGCGTCTTGTGTTTCACCGGGTGGCCCGGCAATTTGGAATCAGGGTGCTGGTAGCTCGCTAACCAATCACTTGGAAAGTAACCCGCCTCAGATAAACAGCAGTAGTAGCCACCTGCAGCATGGCCTTTCGATTGAATGTAAATATCACGCTCTGGATCATCGAGACGATCAGGAGAGCAATTTAAAATTCGAAAATATAAAGATGTGACGAGCTCGACTTGCGATAAGTCAGCACCAGTGTGTCCACCAGCGGGACTTTCCGCATTTAGCACCACAATTCGTTTGCGAATATCGGTGGCTTTCTTAGCAAGTTCATCAATTGATAAACGATAAGGATTCATAACAAACCTCCAATATATTCAATACTGAATATATATTCATAGGGAGAAAAAAAATAGCGTCAAAAGATCAAAATGTGAACAAGACGATATTTTGCTTCTCCAACAATAAACCTAGTCAACAGACTTCTGAGACGTAATCGCAGCTTTGTACTGCATCTTGCTTTGCATCTGATCAATAATAACCGCAACAATGATGACGATGCCTTTGATCACCATTTGCCAGAATTCACTCACCCCCATCATGACTAGGCCATCAGCCAAAATACCAATAACAAAGGCACCAATAAGCGTCCCTGTAATCGTCCCACGTCCCCCGGCTAAAGAAGTTCCACCGAGAACCACCGCAGCAATCGCATTCATCTCAAAGGCAGTACCGGTTGCAGGATGACTTGCAACTAATTGAGATGTCACCACAATACCTGCAATCGCCGCACACAAACCGGATATGGTGTAAACCCAAATCTTGACGTTTTTCACTTTCACTCCGGAAAGCTCAGCCGCCCGCTCATTGTCACCAATCGCATATACGTGTCGACCAAAGGGCAGTTTTTTAGCCACATATGCAATAATTGCCGCAACCACAAACATCATCCAGATGGCATACGGAATACCAAACAAATAACCCGCACCAATCTGGTCAAAGCCCGTATTACCCAGTAACGCGTTCCCCTGTAGCCCTGGAAATGTCTCTCCCCCAGACAACAACATGGCAGCTCCCCGAATCACATACATCGTGCCCAAAGTACAGATAAAGGGCGCAACGTTGTAACGCGTGATAAGAACTCCATTCAATGCACCAATCAGCCCCCCAACGACCATTACAGTTGGCACAATCACCCACACACTGGGAAATATAGCAATGCCAAACATGGGTAACACGATCCCCTTAGAAATCATGAAGCCTGCAACCATGCCACAAAACCCAAGGGTTGCACCGATCGATAGATCGATACCTGCGGTGATGATGACAAATGTAATTCCCAAGGCGAGAAAAGCATTGATCGAGATATGTTTAACCATGATGATTAAACTACCCGGAGCAAGGAATCCATCCACGGTAAATGAGAAAAATCCTAAGATAATGAATAATGCTATAAAAGTTCTTAACTTCAATAACATCAAACCGATGTTTGCTGAATTAAACTGAGATGTTGGCATCGCCATGCCCTCGATTACTTTGGCTTTCATAATTAAAATCCCTGCGCACTTGCTAGTACTAATTCTTCTTCGGTGGTCTCTCTACGCAAAACATTTGCTGATAGCTTGCCGTTAGACATCACCAATATCCTGTCCGAAACCGCCATGATTTCCTTCAGATCGGTGGTGGAAAACAACACGCCTATCCCTTGCTCGGAAAGTTTAACCATCATTTCAAACACATCTGCTTTCGCCCCAACATCAATACCTCGAGTGGGCTCATCCAGCAGCAGCACTTTCGGCTCAGTGAGCAATGAACGACCGATCACTACTTTTTGTTGATTCCCGCCACTTAAAGCCTGAATTTCCACTTTCGGTGAAGAAACTTTAATCGACAATTTATCGATCGCTTCCGCAACCGCCTTGTCTTCTTCTTGCTCAGAGATAGCGAGCCCCTTTAAACGCTTCCAAAGGCTTGAAATTGTCAAGTTACTGGCCACCGAACTAACCGGGAAAATACCCGATTGTTTGCGATCTTCCGGGACCAATCCAATGCCCATTTTGACTCGGTCGGGAGTGGTGGTGGTGGCTCGAATAATTTTTCCATTTAAAGAAAAACGGCCAGCGTAAGTCGCTTTCCCAACCAAACACTCAAACAACTCGGTTCGCCCTGCCCCCATCAAGCCATAAATACCAACAATTTCCCCTTCTCGAACATAAAAGGTCACATCGTTGACCACTTTCGCTTCAGACTCATTAATATAAGTAATGCCCTCCGCTTCGAGAACTTTGACTCCAAACTCTCTATCTTCCGGAAGAAAATCGACCACCGGATCACTGCCTAACATTTGACGCACAATCCAGGGAACACTGATATCTTCAACCGCGGCTTCGGCTTGGAATTTGCCATCTCTTAAGATCGTGATGTAAGTGCCAATTTCCATCAGCTCTTCTAAACGGTGAGAAATATAAATTATCGAAACGCCTTGCGCGGTAAGGTCACGGATCACCTCAAACAGAATGTCGACTTCTTTTTTACTCAAGGCCGAAGTCGGCTCATCGAGGATCAAGATGTCCACTTCAGTTGAGAGTGCCTTAGCTATTTCAACCAGCTGCTTTTGACCCACTTTAAGGTTGGCAACCAGGTCATTCGGATTAATATCTTGTTTCAGACGTGTCATGAGTTTTGCTGCAAGCTCACATTGACTCGCATTATCGATGGGAGAAATACCCTTCTGTTTCTCACGCCCAAGAAAAATATTCTCTGCAACCGTAAGATTTTCTGAAAGGTTCAACTCTTGATGAACCATACCAATGCCATGTTCAGCCGCACCACGAGTACTATCGAAAGCGATCGGCTGATCTGCGATAAACATTTGCCCTTCGGTTTGCTTCTGTACCCCTGCGAGTATCTTCATTAAGGTGGACTTACCAGCACCATTCTCACCGATAATCACGTTCACCGCGCCACGGTATACATTGTACGAAACACGGTCTAAGGCCTTGGTGCCAGGAAATACCATCGAGATATTTTCTGCTCTCATGATGATGTCTTTATTCATCGAATTCATGCCGACTACCTCTTCATAACTTCAAGAGGAATCACTTGTGTGACACCCATATTTTTATAAGTCACGGCCGCTAATACTTCGACCGGACTCCCTGCCCAAGAGCTATCAGGACGAGCAAAATTTTGGATTGCTTTTTTATTCAGCTCTTTTGATAAACGAGCAAACTGAACTTGGTTCTTAAAGTCGTCAAAATTAATAAAACTGGTCGCATCTCTAATGGAGTTACCACGTACGATCGGGCCAATCTGTAACACCACATGTTGGTCACCGGTCACTACCGTCATTGTCGCGGCTTTTTTACTATCATCAACCTGGTCAACCACTCCACTAATGCGAACAAACTGGCTTTTGAGGCCGCCACTATTCCCCTGTTCAAGCGGTTTAGATTTGACCTTTGCTTCTTTTAAAATGTCCCCCCAAAATTTTTCTGCGAGCACCTCTGGTGTTAAATTTTGAAGAGATGCAGCCTCTTTTGCAGTCATCGGAATAATTGGTTTGCCATTTTGGTCCAACTTAACGACATCACATCCCAATAGCGCCACACAAAACAATGGAACTAAAGAAAACTTGCTTAAATTCATCACGCTCATGTTCTAACTATCCTTTACATACCACTGGATATTGCTGAGTAGAAAAAGGAGCTAAAGCAAGCCTTAGCTCCTATTGGATTTACTTCATTGCAAAGGTATCTAAGTTTTTCGCATTGCTTTCATCGATCAATAAACAATCCATTAATTGTTTTTCATCTAAGCCTGTGCTGCCAGTTTTAATATATTTGTCGGCCTGCACCATCGCCATTTGCGCTTGGTCCCAGGCTGGTTGTAAGACCGTTGCCTTAATATTTGCGCCCGCAATAATGGAATCTCGAACATAATCACTGCCGTCAAAACCCACCACAATCACATCGCTCCGGCCAGCCGCTTTAAGCGCAGCTTCGGCACCAAGAGCCATGGTATCGTTCCCCGAAATCACACCTTTAATATTTGGGTTGGCTTGTAAAATAGACTCCATGCGATTAAACGCTTCTGGCTGGCTCCAGTTTGCAGTTTGTTGAGCCACCATTTTCATGTCGGTGTAATCGTCGATTACATCATGGTAACCCTGAGAGCGAACATGGGCGTTGGTATCAGATTCACGACCTAAGAGTTCAACGAAATTCCCCTCTCCTCCCATCAATTCCACAAACTTCTCTGCGCCAAGCTGAGCACCTTGATAGTTGTTGGATACGATTTGAGAAACCGCAATACCTGTTTTATTAATTTCACGGTCAATCAAGAAGGCTGGAACCCCGGCTTTTTTAGCTTTTTCGAGAGCCCCGATAGTCACATCAGAACCCGCATTGTCGAGGATAATGGCCTTGGCATTTCTCGCGATTGCAGTTGAAATGAGCTGGTCTTGCTTGTTGGCATCATCATCGTGAGACGCTACCAAGGTTGTGTAGCCCAGCTCTTCTGCTTTCGCTTTTGCCCCCATCGCTTCCGCCTTAAAGAAAGGGTTATCGTGGGACGGCGTAATAATTGCTATTAAACCGTTATCAGCCATAGACAAGCTAGAGAAGGTAGTCGCTAACGCTAATGCGCTGATAGTTAGTATTTTATTTATCATTATAATCACCCCTTGAATATATATTCACGTAACGTTATTTATTCAAAATCAGCTTAGTGAATGATCCAAAATCTGTCCACATCGAGATGTACAAAACCTGAGCAGCATCACAGTCATTGAATATAAATTGCTCGTAAACCGCACATCAAACGGTCCAAAAACAATACTGATAACGATCCATACGCCAGCCTGTTGGAAAGGATGAAACCAAGCCTGAATAATACTAATTAACTGATTTAAAAGGATTTACATATCGTAATAAAGTTGTATCCAGATAACGAAACATGCACAAATGAACTCATGAAAATCGCACCTGAAAGTGCTAAACTGCAACGATAGCATATATATTCACCGGTAATTTTAAATTCAAGTGGGCACGAAATATGACTTTAAGTAGCATTGAAGACATCATTGAAGATATTCGACTCGGGAAGATGGTCATCCTGATGGACGATGAAGATAGAGAAAATGAGGGTGACATATTAGTTGCTGCCGAGAACATCACTGCAGAGATGATTAATTTCATGGTGACTGAAGGTCGCGGACTACTATGTTTAACTATTACCGAACAACGCGCCCAGCAGCTTAAACTGCCCATTATGGTAAAAAATAATACCGAACAATATGGCACCAATTTTACCGTTTCCATTGAAGCCGCCACTGGAATTAGCACAGGGATCTCCGCTCAAGATAGAGCTCATACCATTAAGATGGCCAGCCGTGACGCTGCGCAGCCTTCAGACATCGTCTCTCCTGGACACGTTTTTCCTATCGTCGCCAAACCTGGTGGCGTATTAATCCGTGCGGGCCATACTGAAGCGGGATGTGATTTGGCAAAACTTGCAGGTCTTGAACCATCTTGTGCCATTATCGAAGTTCTGAATCCGGATGGCAGTATGGCCCGCCGGCCGCAGCTAGAAGAATTCGCAGCAAAACATGATATCAAGTTGGGAACCATTGCTGACTTAATCAAATTTCGATTAAAAACCGAAACAGTCGTGAAGTGTATTTTAGAGCAACATCTGAATACTCAACATGGCAGATTCAAACTCATGACCTATCAAGATACCATCGATCAACAGTTACATTACGCGCTAGTAAGCGAGCACTTTCAAAGTGACCAAGCCTGCGCCCCGCTGGTGCGAGTGCATGCGCTTAATTATCCACTCGATCTATTTAAGATCGATAGCAAGAAGTGGAATATTCAAGACGCCTTGGAGCAAATCCAAAGCAGTCTCACTGGTGGCATATTGGTACTCATTGGTCGACAACTCAGTGCCCAAGCTATTTTGAATCAGCTGAATCAAGGTAGCAACAACAGTCCATATGCAAGCAGTGAAATAGGCATCGGCTCGCAAATATTGCAACATTTAGGAGTGCATAAAATGCGTTTGTTGACTTCAAGCACGGTTAAGTATGGCGCGCTCTCTGGATTTGACCTCAGCATTGAAGATACCTTTCACAAATATGAAATCAGCCAAGATTAGCCCGCAACTACCGAACAACAATATAATTTGACCACCTTTGAAGCGTTTTTTTGACAGAAATGAGCTGGGGCAGTCACTCATGCAATAGCATCTTAAGATGGCTGTCTCGATAATTTCCTCTTGACAGAAATGAGCAGGGGCAGTCACTCATGCAATCGTATCTTAAGATGGCTGTCTCGATAATTTCCTCGATAATTTTATCATTAGCAGGGCAGAGTGTTTTCAGCAATGGAGCATCATGTAGAACTGAACCCTGCGCAACATATAAAACCATTTGTTCGTGGTAACAAAATGAGCTTAAGGACACCTTGGCAGCTTTTGAGGCCAGTAATAGACGAAATACCCGAGCAGCTTCCGTAAAAACAAAAGTTCAACAAGAGATGTTGATCTTACACAGACTTCGAGAGTGTCTACTGACAGCCAAAACCGCAGCATCAGATCAAGCCAGAGCTTGCTTGTCGATTTTGGGATTGTGATTATAGTTAGGCATAAAGCCTTTGGAGAGACGATGATTGCGCTCGGCAAGGCCTACCAAGGTCGTGCCGAGGAGAATTCAATCACGGCTCATCTTGAGCCCACCGTTATTCAAAAGGAGTCAAATCAATCCCTTCTAACTGGCAAACCGCTCGAATTGTTGGATGCGCCGACAGACGTTTTAAATAGGCAGCCAAATCTTCAAAATCTAAAGGCGAGGTCTTACTCGGTAATGACCATTCGGCCAACATAAACAAGAAGAAATCACATGCACTGATCTGCTCACCCAACAAGTATTGTTTACCCACTAACTGAGCATTAATCACTGCTAACGCTTCCGCGATCCGCTCATCTTGTGCCGCTACAATATTCGGAATGGCGCATGCATCGTCGGTGTGTCGGTGCGGATAGTAACGAACCATCAATTCCGCTTGAAGGGTATTATTTAAATAAGCTAACCACTGAAAAAACAAGGGGCGCAGCCTGCTCCCCAAGTCAGGAATAAGCTGGTGCTCGGGATGCTGTTCGCACAAATGTATGCAAATGGCAGTGCTTTCAAAAATTGCCCCCCCCTCATCAATCAGTGTCGGTATTCGCCCCACTGGATTTAGCTTTAGATACTCTGGCGATTTTTGAAAATTGGATTTCCGGTCAACCAGCAATAATTGATACTTGAGCTGCATATGAAACAACAAAAAATGCGGGGCTAAGCTTGCGTTATTTGGATAGTAGTAAAGTTGATACACGCTGATTTCCTATTCAATTTGTAAGCAATTCATATTGACCGATCCAAGCAAGGATTACACCTAGGCTTGATGACTTATGGCTGCATTTTTCACTAGCGCTGTATTTAAGCAAAGTTGAAAACGCTAGGTGTCGCCGCTGAAATAAATCCAGCGGTTACCCAGAGACCAACCACAAACCCTACCGGAAGGCCCCAGCTTAAATGAGGTCGGGGTCAAAAATGTGGTATCAACGTTGACTCATCAGGAAAAACTATCAATAAGATAGTTTGAAACAATTTCTTCTATCCACTCTTTATCATCATAATTACCTCATCGAAATCGCTTAAGGTTTTGTTTAAAGAAAAGAATTTATCTTATTCCTAAGCCATTTGAGTTGTTGTTTTTCTGCCAAATCGGCTTCATTCAAGCAATGCTAAGCGGCTGCGTCAGTCTATCCATACACGATGACCCGACAGCCATCTCTTCACCACCAAAGTCTATTTTTCTAGAGGTTTTATTTATGAGTTACGCAAGCGTGAATCCTTATACTGGCGACCTAATCAAAACATTTGCTGACGCGACCGACGACGAAGTCGAGCTGGCGCTAAACAATGCCAACCAAGCTTTTTTAAAGTGGCGTGAAACATCGTTTGCTCAGCGCGCAGAAATTTTACAACGCGCGGCCGATATACTAAGAGAGAACAAAACTAAATATGCCAAGATCCTAACCTTGGAAATGGGCAAACTGTTGCTTGAAGCTGAAGCCGAAGTCGAGCTATCCGCTCAGATCATGGAATACTATGTTAAACACTCAGAAACACTGCTCGCCCCAGAAACATTGCCAGTAGCAGACTCCAGTGAAGGTAAAGCAACCTTACACCATGAACCACTCGGCGTACTGCTAGCGATCGAACCCTGGAATTTTCCTTTCTATCAAATTGCCCGCATTTTGGCGCCACAACTATCTGCTGGCAATACTTTACTACTCAAACATGCTTCTAATGTTCCTCAAGCCGCAGCTGCATTTGCTAAATTGATGTCTGAAGCGGGTTTACCCAATGGCGCATTCCAACAGCTATATGCCACTCGCTCTCAAGTTGAAAAAATCATTAGCAGTCCACTTGTTCGCGGCGTAGCCTTGACGGGCTCAGAAGGTGCTGGGGCAGTTGTGGCCGCTCAAGCAGGTAAAGCAATGAAGAAATCAACCCTTGAACTTGGCGGCGCCGATGCTTTTGTAGTACTGCAAGATGCAGAACTCGAAAAAACCGTGAAATGGGCTGTATTTGGCCGTCACTGGAACGGTGGTCAAGTCTGCGTATCCTCGAAACGCATGATTATTGTCAAATCTGTCTATGATGAATTTCTAAGCCTGTATAGCCAAGGGGTTGCCGCATTAAAGGCTGGCGATCCGATGGATGTGGAAACAACATTAGCGCCTTTATCATCGCAAGCCGCCGCAGATGAAGTGAAACAGAAGATCCGAGAAGCGGTGGCTTATGGTGCTACGGCAACTGAAGTCGGCCCTAAAGTCCCAGAGCAGGGAGCTTTTGTACAGCCAACTATTTTAACCAACCTTACGGCCGATAATCCGGCTTACTATTGGGAATTCTTTGGACCAGTATCAATGATTTTACCCGCTAAAGATGAAGATGATGCGGTAAATATTGCCAACGATTCGCCATTTGGTTTAGGTGGCTCAGTATTCACTGCGGATGAAAAACGTGGCGAACAAATTGCCCACCGCATTTCTACTGGAATGGTTTTCGTGAACCATCCAACCATGGTAAAAGCAGATCTCCCCTTCGGAGGAATACGCAACTCCGGTTATGGTCGCGAACTGATTGGTTTAGGGATCAAGGAGTTCGTCAACCATAAACTGGTGAATGTGGTTGATATCGACGCCCCTTTCTAGGATGAGCAGGAATTAAAAAACTGGGTGGTTACCACCCAGTTTTATTTGCAATGAATAAAGTCCACTGACTTTATAAAATTAAATGCTCGCTATCACCCATAACAGGCTGATGAATGCTTAAGCGGGATGATTAGAAAACACCTTTTCTAGCCACATCGCGCTGAGATACTGGCCATTTTTCTTCGCATACTGATCAAACACTCCCACTTGGCTAAATCCAAATTGTTGATGCAATCCAATCGATGCTGCATTTGGTAACGCGATACCAGAAAGCGCTCGATGAACATTCTGAGTAGCCAGTTCGCTAAAAAGACGCTGGTACAATAATGATCCCACGCGTTGCCCTTTTGCCCGTTCAAGTAAATAAATGGTCACCTCGACAGTATCGTCAAATGCTTCAATCGCCCGGTATTGTTGAGAACAAGCAAAACCCAAAATGTCATTCTCATGGCAGGCAACATAAAGCTGATATTTTGAGTCGGCCCGAAATTGCTCAAACCATTGCTGGCGATCCTCCAGCGTGAATATGCGCTCTTCAAAACGAGCGTAACTGTTCAATATATAAAAGTTAAATATATCGGTAATTGCAGCGATATCTGACTGCCGTCCAAACCTAATTTCCACGCACAATCCTTCTCTATAGCCAAGCTAAACAGACGCCAGCATCTTACAATGCGACAACTTAACTAGCGACTGTTTTGATGAACACATGAGCGGGCTAATAGGCTGAGCCGTCTTTATGTAATACCGACCAGGAACCATCCTTTTCATGAATCAAAGCGAGGTCATCATCAGGATATGCAACGGCATCGTCCAGCGTTCGATCCCCCACTTCTAGATAACTCACCTCAAACGCAGTCCGATTGATGAGTTGGTGGGCGATGCCTGTATTCGCCTTAAAACCCATACAGTCTCCGGCAGACATGAGAATTTCTTTTTCACCGTAAATCAAGGTTGGTGTTCCGCAAACAATGTATATAAATTCATCCTGTTTAGAATGATGATGCTTGAGTGCAGAGATCGAATGAGGTGCTAAAGTCGTCAGATTTACACCAAAATTCATCAATCCAAAGTAGTCACCTAACTTTCTTTTACGCCGGCTCTTAACCATCGACGCAAATGGCTCAGGATAGAGTGCTTTTGCGCTATTTTCTGGTATTAATTCGACATTGATCGGCTGAATATCCATCATTTAGTTACTCCATTTGCTGCTCGAATCCAGCCAAAAGTGTACTTGCAATAGCAGCCAAGTGCACTGAATTCGGCCTAAAATGAATGAACGCCCCACTCATCCGATTAGCCAACACAGCTAAAAACGCGTATACCCACGGTCACTCAAGCCAGTCACGCAAATTTCAAAATCCATTGGTCCGTCAATAGTACCCGCCCAGAGAGCTGGCTTTTCATTCCACTCAAAATAGAAAGGCCTAACTCATTGTCAGGCCCCCAAGCAGTCGTCAAGTCGTACCCTATGACTAATTTGCAGTAACAAACACATAGCGTTTATCTAAGTAAAACTTTAGTAGGTAGCCCATCGCCAAGCCAACGATACCTCCCACATACTTGGCCCCCTCTAGATCGACGAAACACAATGCAAAAAGCAATTCGGTCCCCCAAAATAGTACGGTGGTGATAACTCCCATAAAACTATATAAGATGAACTTTTGTATATCATCACCACGACTTTCGGTTTGAAAATAAAAAATGTAAGACTTATCTAACCAATATTTAAGCAATAACCCAACAAAAGTTCCCGTAAACAACGAAATATAAAACTGCCCCGGCCCTTTATAAATCTGATCACTCAACCACTGAGTGGTCAAATTCCCCCAAGTCGCGGCGATGGCGAATAAAATATACAGAACGATTAAACGAGAACTCAAAGCGACATCCTCTTAAATAGTATTTCTGGGATGAGCCGAATAATACTCATAATAAAGAACCAGAATCCAGGTAAGTAAGCCACGGAACGTCGCCGAGTAACCGCTTTTTTAATCCCTAGCCCAACTTGATCTGCCGATGCCCATAACAACCCCTTTTTAAAGTCTGCCGTCATGGGCGTATCAACGAAGCCAGGCTTAATGGTTAACACATCAACATTGTTGCGGTATAGCCGATTACGCAAGCCCTGTACAAAAATACTCAAAGCGCCTTTCGCCGCACCATACACATAATTGGATTGACGTCCCCGATCGCCAGCAACCGAGCTAATCACGGCAATGGTGCCAGCTTGCCAAGTCACAAAGCGGTTCGCAAGTTCAGTGAGTAGCGCGGCGGTACTCGTGAAGTTTGTTTCAATGGCGGCAAGAGTTGCATTCACCGACTGGCTGCAGTCTTGTTGATTTGGGAGCGTACCATGTGCAATCAGAGCCAGATCGAAACGTTGTAACTGAACTTGAGCATCATCAAGCGCTTTGATTTGAAATGCTAAATTATTGAGATCGCCACAACAGCTATGCACTCGCGATGCGCCCAATACTTCTGCGTTAGCACACACCGTTGATAACTTTTCTGCATCTCGAGCAATCAAGTAAATTTCGGCCTTTTCGACAGCGTACAAACGAATGACCGATTGAGCAATTGCCGAGGTTGCGCCAATGACTAATATTTTCATAATTCTGTTACCCGTCTCCAAAAACTGGAGCTATGTCTAGGATCCCTCAAGGCTTCCAGTTGACGCCACTGTGGATAATAATGTTGGAAATGCTCCGCTGACATGCGTGCATCTTTCGCTGGATACACCCGTCCACCATGATTGAAGGTGATATCGTCGAGCTTTTGCATTAATTGACGCGTTTTATCGCCTTGATTAGGAAAGTCTAAGGCTAGGGTGACTCCTTCTTGAGGGAACGACAGCAATCCTGGGGAGGCGACGGCACCAAACATTTTTAATACCGCCAAAAATGAGCCTGAGCCAGAAGCAGAGATTTCCGTTAGGATCGCTTTCATCCCTGCTTTCGCATCAGCCAGAGGGATCACACACTGATATTGGTAAAATCCCTTAGGTCCGTAGATCCGATTCCATTCACCCACAGCATCCAGAGGATAGAAAAACGGTTGATAATGAGTACGTTGTTGGTGAACCTTCTCCATCTGCTTATGGTAATAAGCAAAATTGAAGGCCTTCAGACTGAGTTTATTGATCAGTGAAATTGGCGGGGTCAACGGCACCGATAAGGAAAGACGAGGCGCTGACTTGACCCCTTGCGAGGCATGATTACCACGCATGAAAATACCTCGGCCAAGTGATGCGCCACTGGCCAAACAATCTATCCAAGCCACTGTGTAGTCATACTGTTGATCAGAGTCTTCGGCCAAAGAGAAAAACTCATCAAGATTACGGCATTTCACGTTCTCTGAATCAATCATATTCGAGCCGATCGCTTTAAGCCGAAACTCCACCCAAGTAATCACTCCAGTGAGACCTAGGCCACCAATCGTGGCACGAAACAATTCGCTATTTTGTTGCAGTGAACAAAGTAAACGTTCACCGTTAGAACGTAGTAATTCAAAACATTCAACATGTACCCCAAAGGTACCATCAACATGGTGATTTTTGCCGTGCACATCATTCGCAATCGCCCCGCCAACCGTGACAAATTGGGTACCGGGCGTCACCGGTAAAAACCAACCATGAGGAACAATACATGCTAAAACTTCACTCAGCAAAACCCCCGCTTCGCAAGTTAAACGCCCTTGCACTCGGTCAAATGACAGTAAACGTTTCAGCGGTCGAATGTTTAACAGACTTCCAGTGTGATTCAAACAACTGTCACCGTAACTACGGCCATTGCCATAGGGTAAAATATTGGTCTGCGCATCAACTTCCGGATATGGATTGTGATGACGCCAAAGAAAGGGAGACACATGCTGCTCAGCGTATGGCACCTGCCCCCAAGACTGAAATTCACTCATAATTTAAATCGCCATTAATATAATTGAAACTATACCCGAGCCTAAAACCAGGCTAGTTGGATCTTTGAGCGCAAACATAATCGGATCATCATGCATGTTGCCTCGGTGGGCGATCACCCATACTCGACTAATCCAATACAGCAGTACCGGACAAACCAGCCAAATTAATTGCGGATGAGTATAAAGAGCAGTAATTGTGGGGCTGTTAATATATAGCGCTAATACCAGCACCGATAAATAACCGCTCGCCGACCCTAAGGAAGCAATCAGCGTAATGTCGTCGGTTTCATAGCCTCTTCCGCGCAACTCCTGCTTCTGGGTTCGTTTCGCAACCATGAGTTCGGTATAGCGTTTCGCAATCGCCAAACTTAAGAAGAAAAAGACCGAAAACGACAACAGCCAGAAAGACAACGCAATGCCAACTGCAAAACCGCCCGCGATAATCCGAAAGGTGTACAGCATGGCCAGTGCCAGCACATCCAGCAGCACCACCCGTTTCAAGTAAAAGCTATATAACATTGTCAGCAGATAATAACCCGCTAAGACCTTGCCAAACATCGGCGGGAGCCAGCTCACAATAACCGCTGTAACCATTAACAGCAGCGGGATCATAAGCAAACCCAAAGGGATCGGCGTTTGCCCTGCGGCAAAAGGGCGTCGGCGTTTACTATGATGATGGCGGTCGTCGGTCAAATCGAGTAAATCGTTGAGTAAATATACGCTAGACGCACATAAACCACAGGCAACAAAAGCCGCTAAGGCTTTCAACCAAATACTTGGATCGGCAAACTGATGAGCAAAAAATAAAGGAACCATAACCAAACTGTTCTTTGCCCATTGATGCAAACGCATCGCTCGAATAGCACCACGCCAAACCCCTCGTTCTGGCAAAAAAACCCGCTCGATTGGGGCTAAAACACCAGCTTTTTTAAGCACCCCTTGCTTCGCATTCACCACTAATGCACGACGCGCAGATCCCCATATCGACAAATCACTCTCGGAATTTCCGGCGTAATCATAACGCCCGGCACCATAAAGTTTATCGAGCAATACACGTTTGTTATTACCCACTAAATTTAGATGCAAGCTACTGCCAAAGGTGCTATCAAAACACCCTAAATGCTCTGAGACCTGAGTGGCTAAACCAAAATCCGACCCCGTTGCTAGGATCAATTTGCGCCCTAAGTTTTGTTGTTCCTTGAGATAATCTAACAATTCTAGGTGGTAGGGCATCACGGTCACATCCAACTCAACCCAGTTAGCCAACTGATGTTTAAAATAGGCCTTCCCCCGAATTACCCACCAAAATAAACGTAAAACTTGCAGTGGATGGCGGCGTAAAAATGCCATCAAAGATTCAAATAACAAATCAGTTTTTAACAGCGTTCCATCGAGATCGACCACCAAAGGACAAACACTCATCGTTGGATTTCCTTGTTGCTTATACCGCGATTCATTCTCAACATTTCCTTATTTCTTGTATGCTAACCGATGTTTAAAAGACGCCGGTAAGCAAATTAGAACTATCGAGGCTTAACTTTCTTCGCTCGCGTCCAAGGCCGCGAGAGCTTCTTGCTCGCTGGCGAATGTCGTCCCGAGCGATTCGATATACCAAGTCTCAAAGCCTGCTTGTTGTGGTTCTAAATCCACGAATTCAGTTTCCCAGCGTTGTTCTGTTGGCAGGTAATAGTGAATAATCACTTGATGAAGTTCTTCTAAGGTGAGTAAAGGCTTACTCTTATTCGCAGCAAACAAAGTAAACTGGTACACCCCGTCATCCACCAGCGTCATACTTAAGTTACCGCTGTCTGCCGCCGTATCCAGCTCAATCTCTTGAGCGATGGCGACTGAAGCATCGCCGCCAATATTGCTGCTTGGGCCCCAACTTTCATCAGCCAACTTAAACTGATAAGTCCCTTTGCTGAGGTATACGACCAACGAATATCGTTTGGCCCCGCTGTACCCCATCGGTAAAGAAGTGCTCCAGCCATTCATCGAACCCCGTAAATATAGGGTTTTGGCATAAGGACCGAGATCAACCTTGCCGTGAGTATCTTCATAAACCAGTAAGCTAGGATGCTCGAGATCCTTAGCATCTAAACTAAAGATGTAGCTGCCTGGATGTTCCACCGCAATAGTTAAGTCATCCGACTCGCCAGTACTGACAGCGACTTTCTGATCAACTTTAATATTTTTATTGTCTGATACGGCTATGCCATCCATTTTTAGTGCATAAGTCCCCGCTTGCTCAATACGAACTTTCAACTGATATTTATTTTTATCAAGATAAGCAAAACGTAAATCGCCTTTAATTTTCCAATGTTTCGGTAGGTATTCTAAGGCCACAGGTTTCGCCAAAGGCCCAGGTACTGGCTGCAAATGATGAAAGCGATACACCAGCCCTTGCTCATCAGACATGGTGAACAAACGAAACTCAAAGAGCTCATCACGAACAAAGATGTCGTTAAGATTTGCTGGGTTATCACTCTGCACTAAACCAAGTTTTCCATACGCCCCTCCCAAATTGAACGCCGTCCAATTAGCGTCAGAAAACTTGAATTCACTGCCTCCCATTTTAACCAGTCTAGTGGCTGCATAGGAGCCGTCGGCTTGCTTAAGCATTTGGTCAACGGCCGCCCATCCGTTCATCGAACCTCGCAAGAAAAAAGGTTGTTCAAGCGGGTCGACCATATGTGTCAAGGTCGGGGGTAAGGCTTGATCAACCGCATGCTCTTGTTTAGTCAACTGTTGCAGATTATTCACAAAAATATCGGATTTAAGACCGCCATCTTTGAGTTGGTGGCTTCCTTGTACTAAATGAGAGCGCTCAACCAAAAACGGTCGGTCAAACTGATAGCGCCCGGTTTTGACATCGAAAGACTCAAACACCACAAATTGTGCCGCATCATTATCGCCCCACGGTAGTTGGATCTGGTTCTGTTCCACCGCAAGTGGTCCGCGAAATGCCCCTTGGTCGCTAATCGCAAATGCCTGAGTGCGACGATTGCCATTTTGGTAGTGCAAGGAGATTTCGTCAGGGATCCGTCGATCAACCACTAAATCAATCGACTGACTGAGTTGCAGACCCTGGGTATTCACCAAAGTAGCGGTCAACTCGACTTGAGTCCCATCGTCAATGCCAGTAGGCGTCCAAAAAATCCTGTAAGGTGCTGACCAATCAGCTCCTAATTGAATTTCTTCTGTGCTCCCTTTTTCGTGATATGAAAACTCAATTTTAGCCAAATCAACTGCCGCTGGTTTCAATCCGTCAACCGTCACCTCTATACGACTGCGGGCACTAATCACATCCCCTCTATTGACCCCAGTAAATGAGAGTGCCGCCTCTGATAAATCCACCGCTTCGAGAGCAGTCTGCGACTTCCAGATAGCAAAACTAAGTGGAGCCAAACTTACTTCAACTTGATTATTTTGTTGCCGCGTTAGCTCTGCGGGATCCTCTTGATAGACTAACCGATAGCTCTGGCCCGTCGCATCCAAGCTCACTTGCTTAGCTTGATTGGCGGTATTAAAGACCACTAAATAATCCAAGCCTTCTTCAGGGATCACCCGTGAAAAGGCATATATGCCAGCACTTTCATCGTTATCGTCATAATAGCGCTCGAACTGCTTGCCTCGGCGTAACGCGGTCTCTGACTTAAATACATCAATGTATTTTTTCAGACTTAAGTACAAAGGATGCTGTCGATCGAAATTGGCTTCTGCAGTCGTGGCATCTGTGGCCAACAGATCGTTGTCATTAAAAGACTCGGTTTGACTGGCTAACATATCTTCGCGCGCATCCCGATCCTCTCCGTCACCGACAAAACCCTGTTCATCTCCGTAATAAATCACAGGAACACCACGCGCGAAAAACATGAAAGCATGGGCCAACTTAAAACGTTTAATCAATTCGGCTTCAGAAGCTTCAGGTAAGTCCTTACGCAGGAAATAAGCAAACCGGCCCATATCATGGTTACCGACAAAATTGACTAGGGTGCCTGCACTCGATTTAGCACCAATATAATAATCGTCAGAAGAAAATAGATAATGCATCGCTTCGTTCGCTTGACCATTCGAAATAACGGAACGAACCACACCTTGAAAACTAAAATCGAATACCGAAGGCAAATTACCGACGGTCATGTACTCGCTGCGATTTTCGACGCTGTAATCGTAAACTTCCCCGAACATAAAAAAGTTTGGCTTTCCCTTTTGCTTCGCGTAATCCAAAATTTGCGGCGCCCACTCACGCCAAAAGCCAATATTGACATTGCGCACCGTATCGATACGAAAGCCATCGATCCCAGCATCAATCCAGTGCTTAAATATTTCCACCATGCCCTTGACGACCCGCGGGTCTTCGGTATTAAGGTCATCCATCCCTTCAAAATCACCATTCAAGGCATCTTCACCGGCAAAAGTCGTATCACCTTGATTGTGATAAACACTGATATCGTTCAACCAAGTGGGTTTTTTAATATTGGCAAAAGCTTCTGGCACAAAAGGGGTATAGGGTGATGTTTGACTTTCTTCGAGAGAGCGATAAGGACAAACCGTTTGCTTCGTCAAGAATTGACCTTGAGCATTATGACACTCTCGAAACTTGATGATGTCAGCGGTGTGATTGGTAATAACATCAAATAGTACTTTGATCCCTCGGCGATGCGCTTCATCAACAAAGTGCTGAAGATCTTGATTGCTCCCAAAGTGTGGATCGATCTGGGTAAAGTCAATGGTCCAATAACCATGATAAGCGGCAGACTCTGTGCCATCGGGCCCCACCTGTAAAGGCAGATTTTTAAGCACTGGCGACATCCAGATCGCGGTAATGCCTAACTGTTGAATATAATCGAGTTTTTGTTGTAAGCCCTTTAGATCTCCACCATGGTAATAACCGGTGTCGGACGGATTAAAGCTATGTTGGTAGATCGTCCCCTCGAGACCTCCGAGATCATTATCTTGGTCGCCGTTATAAAATCGATCGGGAAGTACAAAGTAGACCACTTCATCTTCCATTTTTCGTTCATTCATATTTCGCGGATCATAAACGTCCGCATTGGCGCGACATAACACCAATAGCGTGAATAACATCAAACCGTTCAGGCATAACCTTCGCCGAGCATCAATTTGCATAAATGTTGTCCTTATTAACTAAACGTATTCCATTCGGCCGGACACTACCGGCCTCGCTTAGCTTGTTAAGCTCTTGAGTGAAGGCGCAAAAACTCCAGCGCCTCTTTCTCACTAAAAAAAGTTTGCTGAAAAGGAGCCAAGTACCACACCTGCATCCCCGTGGTCTCTCGATCCAAGGGGACCAATTCTCGCTCCCAGTGATCAACTTCGAAATAGTTCAAAATAAGGTGATGACTGGGTTCAAGTGACAAGGTAAACGCAGCATCATCAGCTACCTCAAGTAACAGCGTGTAAACCCCAGCAACTGGGATGTCAAAACTCAATTTTTTACCCTGTTGACGCAATTGGCTGGATGCCAAACGGATGTCTGAGGTTTGTATATCTTTAAACTGAAAGTCGTAATGTCCTAGGGTTAATGACAACACCATTGCGTAGCAATTATCCCCCTGATAATCCATCCGCGAAGCTTGATTCCAGTCATGCAGACCGGCTAATAACAACGGTTTTTTCAAGGGCCCCAATGCAGGTTTGGTAGCGCGGCTATAAAAAATAAAATGTTGCGGAACTGAAACACTAAGAGGCTCGTAAAGGTGATATTGCGCAAAGGTCTCACGTAATTGATAACGACTCTTCAAGGCATTGAGTATGTCTGAACTAAACCTCGCTTTGGCGTAAGCTGGCACGTTATCGAGGTCAAACAATAAAACCGCCCCCGCATAACGACGATCGAGTAACGATTCGACAACTGGTGAAGGATCCCATAGGCCTTGCCCTGCTAATTGCGTCATAATAAACGGTTGAAAACTTAAGGGCTGGCCTGCAACCGAGAGCAAGGTCATGTCCTCAGATATTACCTCTCCAGTGCGACTACGAAGCCAATCAACGACTCGATCTAACTGCTGTTGATGCGCCACTTCATTTCGAATATTTCGCTCCCCCATTGCCACTTTAAGACTTCTATAACTTGCTTTGAATTGACCGTGATATTTCAAACTATGAAAAGTTGTGACCGCGACAGCGAACATCAGCATCACGACTAAACCAGCCTTAGAGGCAATCAGCTGCGATTGGCGAATGATAATCAGCAGAACCAGTCCAAAGGCAATGCAAGCAAGCGCAAGAAACTCAATGTAATAGTTAAAATTAGAACCCACTTTACCAATTGAAAGCGCGGTTAAAAATGCAATCCCAAGGTAGATGATTATCAGTAAAATACGCGGGTCGAGCTGACTTCTCAGTGCTCGATATAACCAAAATGTTAACAACAACAAACTCGCGACTAAATATAGCCAATTGTCTCGAACCATTAGCCCGAGATACTTAGCGACATCCGACCAATAAAAATTATTTTTGTTCGCAATCACTAAATTTTGCCATGCTCCCCCCTCGCTGTTCCATACCAGGAGAGCCAAACCACTCGCGCCTAAAATTCCTATAGCGATGCTAAAACGGAATCCGTCTTGGCGCGATTTCAACAGAAGGTAAAGAGCAACAGCCATCGGTGCGGCTAAAGTCGATTGCTTAGTAAATGCAGCCAAACAAAACCACAAGATAGCCCCCCAAAGCCCATCTTGTTTTGGATAACGCCAGATAAACCAAGCCAATCCACAGAGCGTTAATAGCAACGCGAGCATGTCTACCCGCATCAGCGCGGCCCACATATATACGTAGTCCAATCCTAGAAATGCAGCCCCACTCAGCATCGCGACAAATAGCCGTGTTTTTTTAGAAATATCTAGATTATTCGACAAACTGAATACACAACAGGCGATGACCGCCGCAGCACCCCAGGTACTCATAAATGACACCAGCCGTCCCGCTTGTAAAAACGACCCAACGAACGGAGTGAGCGCAAGAGAAAAGTAATGAAAAACAGGAGGGTAGTTGGCCACCGTATAGGGAGCTTGCGAAAAGTCATGATAAATATTAAGCCCCTGCCCCAGTAAAATAGTCTGAGACAAAATTGGCCCTTCCCCATAATCAAGCTCATAGGGGTAGGCAAGCGCTAACATCCCATCTTTCAACAAAATATAAGCATCAAAAAGTAAACTTCCAGATAGCAATGCTAAAAAAAAAGCACCGGCCCAAAACCGTAATCTAAAGCCGCGCATATAACCGAACCTTTTCGAATTTAAGATAAGCATTCATAAACCATTCGAGAATGGCATCCATAAATAAAAACTAACTAAACACAGACAAATAAATCAACGCAGGTTGCAAATAACAATAAAAACAATAGCAAAATAACAAACTTATTACAGATGAAATTAATAAATACACAAGAATAAAAAATAAAATAGCGTTGAAAACGCTTTATCAAAGTACAAAATAAACATGAAAACGATTTCCTGACTTTATTATTAATAATGACGTAGACACTAAATCAAAGTTAACTTAGAATCCGTCACCAGTAACATAAACCAAATAAATACATTAGTGATACTCATATAATATGAATATCACTAAGAAAGAATCACACCTCTAGTTATATATTTATATATTAAATACTGGTGAAAATGGATTTGAGATCGACGACAGGGATAGATAAGAAACAATGAAAATAGGATATTTTGCAAGCATAGCGCTGCTAATTTTTATGAGCCCATTATCTATTGCAAACAATAATATCTATAAAGATATTTCGGACCCCAATAGATCGCCTGAAGATGAGTTTATCTACTTTGTTCTACTAGACCGCTTTGCAAATGGAAATCCAGATAACGATAACGCTTATATTAAAGGTTCTCGCAGCGAACATGGTTTTGATCCAAGCAACGAAGACTACTACCATGGCGGTGACCTCCAAGGACTGAGTGAGCATTTAGATTATCTAGAAAATTTAGGCGTTACTGCGCTGTGGTTGAGTCCTGTGTTCAAAAACCACACTATCAGAGTTAACTCAGACTTAGTTGAATCAGCCTCCTATCACGGCTATTGGGTCGAAGACTATCTCAATGTAGACCCTCATTTAGGTACGAATGCCGAGCTCAAATCACTGATTGAAAATGCTCACGCAAGAGGGATTAAAATATATCTAGACCTGGTACTCAACCATACGTTTGATGCCATCAAGTTTCGAGAATGTCATGATGAACAAGGAGCATTTGCAAATCCGCCTTTTGTAATAAACCATGGCAATACACAAGTAAATTATTACGACTGCACATATCGCGGGCCAGATTCCGCCCACCCTTATACCCCCTTTCTACCTGAGCCATACAAATCTATCAAACACCCAGCCTGGCTAAACGATATCAGTAATTACCACAACTATGGTGATACTAATCACGCTGGTGAAAGCGCTCTGCTTGGGGATTTCAATGGTGGCGATGACTTAAATACCAGCAAACCAGAAGTGATCAACGGACTGATTGATATCACAAAGTTTTGGATGAAGAACTTCAATATCGATGGATTTCGAGTCGATACGGTTAAAAATATCGAAATCGAATTTTGGCAAACCTGGAATAATGAGATCCAGTCATACGCCAAACAACTGGGTAAACCCAACTTTTTTATTTTTGGCGAAGCTTTTGATTACAGTGCAGCGGGTCGTAGCAAGTATTTAAAAGCCGGGCATTTCCCCTCTTTACTCGATTTTGGTATCCAAGGTACCATTCGCAGTGTGTTTTCAAAGCATGAATCGCCGGAACAACTTGACTCACTATTTTTGAATGATGACTTCTATATCACGCCAAATACCCAAACCAATACCTTGGCGAATTTCATTGGAAACCACGACATTGGCCGATTTGCATATTTTGTTGGCTTAGAAAACAAGGGCATCTCAGCGCAAGAGCAACTCAAGCGAGTAGAAGTCGCCAATGCCTTTATGTTTTTTGCTCGAGGGATACCAACCCTATATTACGGCGATGAACAGGGTTTTGTTGGCACAGGGCCTGATAAAGAGTCACGTGTCGATATGTTCAAAACCAAGACTCAAAGCTATGCCACAACCCCACTACTTGGCACCAACAAGACCGCCGCAGACTCAAACTTTGATTATAACCATCCGCTATTTAAAAGTATTCGAGCGTACGCCCAGTTATATAAAAATGAACCCGCGCTACGACGTGGAGCAATGTATCCCTTGTATCACGATAGTGATGGTCCCGGTATTTACGCCTTCTCTCGAGTGTTAAAACAAGAGAGTATCGATTATCTCATCGTATTTAATTCCGCCACAACAGAGAAACAAGTCTCACTGCCAGTAAGCCGTCCCAGTTACCAATTACTACTGACAAATAGCAAGCTGAATGAAGCCATGAAGCCAGACCAGAACGGGAAACTGAACTTACATCTACCAGGGCTCAGCTTCGCCGTATATAAGGCCGAGCAAACCGTCCCTTCGGCCCCCAACACCGCAACAGTAAAGTTTGACACCCCTATTAAAACTAAAGTTCTCAGTGGTCAAGTTCAGCTCAAAGTCAGCCTGGATGGCCTCACCACCCCCCTACAAAGCAGTGCCGTTCGTTTTTATGTAAATACCGGTGATGGGTTTCATTTTATCGGCACTGATACCGCACCACCTTATCGCTTGTTCTGGGATGCATCGCATACCAACAACGGTGCTCAAGTCACATTCAAAGCGATCGCCGAACTCAACAACCGAGAAATAGAAGTGAGCACATCCAATCTGGTTGATAGTCGCTTACCTTCTCCAATTACTCTGTACTACCAAAACGGCAATGCACGTGACTCACTGTTTATCATTGATGATCATGGACAACTCGCGACCGAAAAGGCTAATGCAAAGCAGGGGGCCCACTACGTTTGGCATGACAACGTCAAAACTATCGGCTTGTTCCCTGCCACTCGCAACCATCATCAATTCAGGTTCGATCGGCCAATCTTTATTAATCGTTCACAATTACTTCAGTATTCGACAGAGGATCCTGACGGCAGTCTTAAGGCGACGCTCTTCATCGACAATAATGGCGACATTTCTCAGCACAAACAAACGAGCAACAATAAGCCGCAAAGCCTCAAGTTTTCAGCGGATCCTACAAGCCAGTTTACTGACTTAACTTTCTTCCTAAGGGGGTCCATGAACGGATGGGGTTTAGCCGATGAAATGATAAACCAAGGCAATGGACAGTATTCGGTGAGCAAAATGCTTGATAAAGGAACCATAGAATTCAAATTTGCCGACCAGAGTTGGACCAAAATGAACGTAGGACTTCCTTTCGCAGAACAAGGTTTATCGAATTCAGAAGTATCGGAGAATATATTTAGTTCAATAGATAAGCGCCAGTTATATAACTTTTACTACTTTGCCTATGATGACATTAAGTTCCATTTACTACTGCCTGATCCAGGACCATTCGGGCAGACAATTCAGCTATACAGTGATCTTTGGCATGATCAAGGCGCCAAGAGTCTTCGCTATATGGGGGACAACTTCTACCAATTAAACTTCTCCACATTAAAACCAGGCTTGTATCAGATGGGCGAACATTCAAATCCATTATCCTCCGAGCACTCGAGCGCAATCCAACTGAAGCCAAATGTTCGAACGCCAATTAATAATTTCCAGTCTTTAGTACTGGATATTCCGGCCGCAGCCAATTACAGCATCCGATTTAACTACCAAAATGGTGGTCCTACGATTGCCGTGATGACACAACAAAATAAAAGTATTGATTATGGTCCCCTTAACAAAAAGGTTTTTGTTCGCGGCAGCATGAATGCTTGGGAGACAACCATTCCCTTAAATTACGGAGGAGACCTTATTTACCGTGGTCTGTTATTCCTAAAACAGGGAAATTACGAGTTTAAAGTTTCCGACAACAATTGGAGCGCAGCGGTCAACATTGGAACTCAGCCTACCGGAAATCATACGCTGCAACTCGCTCAGGAAAAAACCTTATACAATGGTTCTGATAGCGAGAATATTAAAACCCAAATTAAGCAAACCGGTACCTACAACTTTACCCTCAATGCATCAAACCCCAGCCTCCCGACCTTAGTCATCGAAGAATCGAATAAATTCATCGTTCATTACTATTTGCCAAATAAGCAGCAATGGGACATTCAAATATTGGATTCCGGCGACAATACACAAGGCTCGGAAATCTGGTATATCGACCAATTACAGCAATACTTTGAAACCCAAGAAGAAGCAATGACCGCCTTAAACAATATTCACTAATGGAGTCTATCAATGAAAAAAATATCTTTAATTTTGTGCGTATTTACCATTTGTTGTGGCAGCTCAACTGCATATGCCGATTGTAACCCGGCTTCAGGGACAAAAGCCGCTTGCCAACAGATCCAAGAAAACGAAGCGATTAAAGGCGCGGCCAAGAAAAACATTCTTGAAATGTTAAAAAGTAAACCCAAAAAGCAATAGTTGGAAGTAGCACTATGGCAGCCAATCCTCACCGAGGGGCGGGTTTCGCTTGAGTGCTTTTTCAGCCCTATGTTATTTATTGAGGTAAAGCTGGCCATGTGTCATCGAGTTGAACCATGGCAGCGCTAAATAATCAATCACCAGCCATCCGCTCAAAGCGATTTACGTTTGGTTACACCCCATTTGCTTAACGAACCAAATGCTATACCTCAGACTTCAATTAACTATTTTTGTCTCCAGCGAAAATTTAATACAAACAGCACTCTCTATTATGCAATGGCCAAACCTCAGCGAGGCCTTTTAATTAGACTCGCTAAGAAGCTGGCCAAATGCAGTGGTTTACGTCCACTGAGTTGTTCTATTTGATAAGCACAGCCAAAGCCATTACTGATAATCGTCGCCTCGGTTTGCTGGGCCAGTGCAGGAAGCAGACCTTGCGCAGCCATGGCATGAGCCTGATCGATGTGTTCCGACTCTAAGCCAAAGGTACCTGCCATACCGCAGCAAGTGGAATCGATCATCTTAAACTGTAGGCCTGCGACTAAGCGCAATACTCGACGCATCGATTTCATAGCGCCGACCGCCTTTTGATGACAGTGACCATGCACCAGCAGCGGCTTTGATTGCGGTTCAGCAACCAGCTTTAAGGCGAAATCAGCCATCTGACTTTCGCGAGCTAAAAACTCTTCAAAAAGCAGCGCTTTTTTAGCGGTTTTTTCAGCCGCCTCCCCCAAACCAAGTGTTAAGAATTCATCCCGTAACATCAGTAGCGATGAGGGCTCTAAACCAATAATCGGGCGCTCAAAATGCACATGGACCGCCAGTGCTTCCAGCAAGTAGCTGGCCTGTTGACGAGCGCTATCAATCAAGCCTTTACTGAACAAAGTTCGACCCGAATCCAAAACCCTATCGGCTTGCGACTCCGGATGAACCAGCCACACCACATAACCGGCGCTACGCAATACGTGCAAAGCGTCATCAGCCTGTTTGGGGTGAAATAATGCAGTAAAAGGGTCAATCCATAACACCACCGAACGCGGAGGTCGGTCGCTCAATGACTGATAGGGATAGTAAACTCGTTTTTCTGGAGCAAAGCGTCGAGTCGCCAGCTCAGGCAAGGCGATACGCGCGCTAATACCCAGCCAATGATCGCTAAGTTTCGCAAGATAAGCAGCCCGATTACGCAAACCAATCAACTTTCCCAACCACCGATGCCGATAGAGCAACTGGGGCAGATGCGCAAATAACCAATCGCGCCGCGACAACGGCTGTTGCACCAACTTTTGAGCCAGATATTCGGCCTTGATTTGTGCCATGTCGAGGTTACTCTCACACTCGCGCTTGCAGCCCTTACACGCCACGCAACTATCCATCGATTGATCTAAAGCGGCCATTAACTGAGGCTCTGGTTCACAAGCCAGATCACGATTCAAATATTGCTTAAGTAGCCGAACTCTCCCTCCAGGAGACTGCTCTGGATCCTGAGTGATCCGAAAACTAGGACACATCACACCACGTTGATTACGCTCACAATGACCGCTGCCAATGCAAACCGCCACCGCTTTAGCAAAGTCGCCACCCTGCTTAGGGATTCCAGCATAGGCATCACCCATGCCTTGCTCTGCAAAAGCTGACCAATCCAGTTTATTATCCATTGATGCGACGCTCGTGTGTTGTCATAGTTAAAGAGCGTTATCAAGAAGTATGCCTAGAGGAATCAGGGGGTAGCCCGCCATTTAGCCCTTGGCAAGCGAGCTTTGTCGTTTGTCATACCCACAATTGAAGGTCAATGTCACAATCCAGACACATCGCAAAAATGAGTACCACTGTCGCTAAGCCTAGCCGCTGAAATAAGCGGCCTCTGGATCCAGAGGCCGTGAAGTAAACTATTTAAACGTGGAAATTCGCCAATAATTTTTTAATGCTATTGCTAAGATCATTCAGTTGCTCACTGGCTAACTGCACATTTTCTGCATTAGAGGTAATTTCATTAGACAAGGAAAATATTTCAGTTACGTTGCGACTCACATCAGAAGCAACCATATTTTGCTCATCCGATGCGGCAGCTATTTGCAAGTTCATATCATTAATTTGATTAATATTCTCGAGTATCTCTTCTAGAGTTTGGTTCGCCAGTTGTGACTCTTCAATGGTTGATTGAAGCGCCTCTTGACTGGATAGCATTGAACCGCTTGCGTTAGAAGAGGCTGCTTGTAACTCTTCAATAATCCGTTCTATTTCGATGGTAGATTCCTGAGTACGTTGTGCGAGATTACGAACCTCGTCGGCGACCACCGCGAACCCCCGACCTTGCTCGCCCGCACGGGCTGCTTCAATCGCCGCATTAAGCGCTAATAGATTGGTTTGCTCTGCAATGCCCTTAATCACGTCGAGCACCGAACCAATGGTGTCACTTTGAGTACTCACATGAGTAATTTTATCGGCAGTTGCGGTCATTTCATCATTCAGTTGGTTAATTTGCGAAGCAGTATTTAGCACCATTTGGTCGCCTTTTTTTGCCAATTCCGAACAACTTCGCGTATGTTCGGCGGTTTTGTTGGCACTTTTGGCGACTTCATTAGTCGCTGATGACATCTCATTCAAAGCCGTTGCAGCTTGTTCTGTTTCAGATAATTGGCGCTGAATGGCGGCTAGGTTATTACTGGCAGAATCTTTGATGCCAGAAGAGGTGGTAGCCAGTTCCGTGGCATTATCGACCACATTGCCAATCAAGCCCTGCAACTGCTCAATAAAATGATTAAAGTTTGTGGCTAGCTGTCCTACTTCGTCATCGCGTTTCACTTCCAATCTTTTGGTTAAATCTCCGCCCCCCGCCGCGATGGTGGCTAAGGCATCCGCGACCACCTTAATCGGACCAACCACAAATTTAGACAACGTAAACCAACTGGTGGCTTGTAAAGTAATTAACAAGACAACCGCAATCGCCACAAAAGTAAATTTGACCATGTTAAGCAAGGCATCATTGCTATCGGTTCTAAAGGTCACTGCCAGCTTACCGATCGGATCGTTACCACTCCAAACTACCTCGACATCTTGGCTCACCAGTGCCGAGCTATCGGGAGTGGGGCCACTTTCGGTCACTTCGGCCAATAACTTACCACGATGGTCAAAAGCAGTGATCGAATGAATAATTGGATCATCAATAAAACCTGCGGAAATATCCCGAATAAGATCTTTATCATAAGAGAAAATCGGCTCACGCAGAACAATACTGAAGGTCTTTTTCAGTCCAGAGATCTCTTGCGCTTCGACTCGCTCAAAATAATTGATTGCGAGGGAATAACTCACTGAAAAGACAATAAGCATCACCACAAGCGAGGTGCTTGAGAGCATCAGCATCGACTTATGAGTAATTGATTTCATCACTTACCTTCCTATAATTTATTAATATCAAGCCAAAACTCAGGACGATCCGTTGGCGTGTCTTGGTGCATGTAAGGATTGTCGATATGGATCCGGATCCGCGGACCTAAGTTCGCTTGTTCGAGCACCGCTTTGATCATTGGATGGTTAAAAAATAGCGTATCGAAGCTGCCATCCTCGATTGCCATTTCAAAACCTTTATAAATCAAATCATGTAATTGCTGGTTGTTTTTGCCTACATAGAAATACATCGCGAAGGGATAGATCAGCATCAAATTTTTTTCTACCGTTAAGTTAAGCTCTTGATGGCCTTTCACCTCACTCCAAGGTTCATGCACGGCTCGCGGGAAATAGTCATAGCGCCCCCCTTCAAGCATTGGGAACAAATTATTATATTTGATGGTGGTAACGGTAGGGATATTGGCGGTTTTAAGCACCTGAGTATCCCCCCAGAAGGTGCCTTGACCAGCTTTTAATTGTTTTAAATCACTTAAGTTTTTAATGTTATCAAAGCGATGCTGGTCGCCATTACGAATAATAAAAATCCGATGTCCGAGTAAACCCTTCAATACTGGAATACGTACCACCCGCATCTGTTCTTCATTGGCCGTAGAGGCCCCGCCCCAAATTACATCAATATTGCCAGCGATCACTTCATTAATTAACCGACTTTCGGTCATCTCTTCATTGGCTTGATTAAAACTGAGCTCCGGTGAAGATTTACTTAGCGCAAGTTTTAATATGCTAAAGATTAATAGCTCCTTATCACCCTCAACTTTTTTGACGTTTATCTGCTTGGCGACAACCAAAGGGCTCAGCAAGATCATCAGAGAAAGGGCAATTGCCGATAAAACTTTATTGTTCATATGAGGACTCTCTATCTAGCCATTTTATGCTAATAACCTAAACTAACGATTGAGTTGCTATTTTATATATAGCAGATCCGCGATGTTTTGCTGCAATCGTGCGGGTTTAATCGTGCAAAATCACAAACTAAATGCTCCATTTGTCTTCAAGATCAACTGTCGCTTCCTTAGAACTCTGCCTATTTATTTACAATAACAGCTCACTCGCTTATTAGGCAGAGTCCATCAACATAGACCAAGCGCACCAAAAAAAACCGAAGAATAATCAATCCGCAACAAACAAAATATCCAACTTAAGTGTCAAATGCTATTGAAACTATTTTGTTAAAAATAATCCTCATTTTAAAATCAACAAATTTAATTTGTAACTCAATAAAAAATTATTTCTTAATCGAAGAACAAGATATTTATACTTTTTAGATAGAGTTCGTGATGAAAATGGTATCGTGATTATTGCTGGTAATACCTGCGGGATGAATAAGCTTATTTTCCAGATAAACCGATGTAAACACCATACTTTTAATTGTGAAGTTACCGGATTGATAAATAATAGCTACCGACGGCCATTTTACCGAGAGTGATTGGATATCTCTATTTTATCAATGCCAATGATTACTGCTCGCGCACAGAGTCCTTATTAAATTGGGAGCAATACCGAACGATTCGCTTTGATTTGAGTGTCACTTATTAACGTTCAAAGTAGGTGTTGTCAGAATAGTCATATAACCAATGCGGACAGTAGACCACCATCAACGTCACCGCCATGCCATTCAGTAAGGCTTCAGGGAAACCCAATAATGGAATAATTAACAAGTAGTTCTGGTTCAAGAAATCCCAGCTGTAGTCTTTACTCAACCACAGCCAAACCGACCATGCCAGAATATGAAAGATGATCGACAAAAAGGCATTCAAAAATGCCCCACAAAAAATATAAACGAACAAGTGATGGGGTAAATACTTAAATACCTGACTATACACGGCAAAACATAAAAAAGTCGGTAAGGCGACCACCAACAAGCCATAAATAGCAAAATCGAAGGGCTGTTTTAACATCAATGTGGCGAAAAACATCGTAGGCAACATCGCCATCACCGTGGCCATTCGCCAACCATACATCAACATTAGGGTGACTAAGCCCAGAAAATGAACATGGATCCCCTCAGTCACACTCCCGTCGAGTAACCACAATCCATTCATCGCCGTCAGCACGAGCAATAACTTGGTTTGCTTATTACCATCCTTGAGCAAGGCCTCAATGGCCTTGGCTGGCCATATAGCCCATAACCATAGCGCTAAGAGTAACATGGCAAACAACTGCCCTTGATTGCAACTCCAATCGATTTGCACAAAGCGTTGTAGCAAAAATTCCTTCATTGCTCAGGCCTCTGAAAAACCATCTTGGTTCGTGATATTTTATTTATAGACTACCACGACTTGAGTATTGCACCGTGATCAACCAAACCATGACTAGCCAACGAACTCAGAGAGGAGTCAAATTCACCCTCAGTACCCCATAAGCTACTAATCTTTCACGTAATAACTGAAACATAAATTAAATAAAAGTGAAATATATATCCATTAGCATCGCGACGTAATTAATCGACCAAATGGATAACCAACACATGAAGTTCAGCAGTAGTAACAAACCGCTCTTTAAGCTCAGCACTATCGCACTTGCTGTGAGTTTACTCTCCGCCTGTAATAATGACAGCGACACAGCAGTAACCATCACCGAACCAGCTCAGCCTCGAGGTGTGGGTTTCGAACAATATGTGGCTATCCCCGATGTAAGCGATCCACTCCCCAGTGTTGCCTATATTCCACGCAGCGATGGCAATGGCCGTTTCACCCTCAGCAGCAATCCGATCAATACCTTATTGAGTGGGATTAACGATGTATGGAAAGGAACCACCGATCATTGGCAGGAATATGCTAAAGATTACACCGATGCAGACAATGGTTACAAAGCCGGTGATGGCCCCAATCCGCACAATGCAGCCAATGGTCAGCCGAGTGATTATGTAGCCGCGGGTAGCGAAATTAAAGACCCGGCCACCTGGCAAGCCAACATCAAATATGTAGTGGATGTTACTGCTCAGCGTACCGAACAACAAACGCTCTATGCATTCTTAGATGATATTCGCAGTAAAAACTACAGCACTATCGATGGTTTTGGCCCACTCACCGAAGACTACGCGGCAAACTCAGGTGCTTTTGCCAGTTTTCAAGAGATCTTAGTCAGCGATGTCACCGACAATACTCGTTACAAGCCTGGCGACAACGATAGCTTTTCCACCTATGGTGGACTTGCCGACTCAACCTTAGGCGATGTGGTCAAGCTCGCCCAACTGTTTAGAAATTCTTACGCGTCCACCAGCGGCCCTAAATACCTATTTGGCACGCCGCGTCCCTGGCGCATGAATGACCAAGGAGAAACGGACTTCATCACCGTGGAAACCTTTAGCTGTATTGATGGCAGCAGTGCCAGCCGTGCCAACGCCGATTACCGAATTGACAAATACACTACCAGTGTCAAGGTGATCCCAGGCCTGTTCTGTGCCCGTCGTGCCCACTCGAGCAGCCATGAAGCCGACTCTTTATATACCCCTACCACCGAAAACCGTCGTAAAGATAACGGCTACCCCAGTGGTCACACGAATGCCGGTATTCTGGCCTCTTTGGCCTATGCCTACGCCTTGCCCGAGCGTTTTGATGCGCTGGTTGCCCGTGGCTCGGACTTGGGTGAAAACCGCATCTTAGCTGGTATGCACTCTCCGATTGATGTGATTGGTGGACGAGTACAAGCGATGATGATCGCAAGCTTTGCCTTAAATACTCAACCAGATGTTGCCGCGGCAGCCTTTAACAAAACACGAGACTACTTCGGCGGCAAAGCCACCGCTGCCAGCATGAGCCTTTATGACTATGCAAATCAAACCGTCACCAACGAAGGAAGCTTCAAAAACGATGACGGTACCCTCAACGTGAATGTATTTAACAACAACCGCTACCGCGATCATCAGGCCCTAAAAGACGCCTACACCTTCCGCCTCACCTATGGCCTACCGCAAACCGGCACCAAAGGACTGGCACCCATCGTTCCCGAAGGCGCCGAAGCCTTGTTGGCCACCCGCCAACCTTACTTGAGTGATGCACAACGCCGCGCAGTACTCGCCAGCACCGAAGTCGATTCAGGCTACCCAATGTTGGATAAAACCAATGGCTGGGGACGTATCAACCTGGTTGCTGCCGCCGATGGTTATGGTGCCTTTGATGGCGATGTGCATGTCACCATGGTTCGCAGCGAAGGTGGTTTCGCCGCGCAAGACTGGTGGCGCAACGACATCAGTGGCGAAGGCATGCTCAGCAAAGATGGTACAGGCCAACTCAACCTAAGCGGCAATAACAGCTATAGCGGCGGAACTTTGTTACTTGGCGGAGTATTAACAGCGCAATCACCAACAGCCTTTGGTCAGGGCGACCTCTACCTCAGCAGTGGTGAAGTTCAGGTAGATAGCCGTGGCGCGCTGGAAATTGACGGTGACTTTACTCAAAAATCGGGGGTGCTTAAACTGGTACTCGACGCCGATGCCGAGCAAATCAAGATTGCGGGTGTCGCTTATGTTAATCAAGGCAACATCCAGCTTGAAGCCGGCCAACAAGCGCTTAAAGCAGGAGACAGCTTTACCCTCATCAACGCTGCCAAAGGCCTGAAAGGTGAATACGCCACGGCAAGCTTAGCCGGGCACTCTGTCACCCTGGAATACACCGCTAATTCTGTGATTGCCCACATTAACGAGTAATGCTCAGCAACCAAGTATAGAAAAATAGAAAAAGGCCCCTCTCGGGGCCTTTTTTATTGCGAAGATAAACCTTGTCACTTGGCTTAAAGGCTCGCTGGCAAGCTTAACACTTGTCCACTGCCGCCGCATAACCACCCAAACGTGAGGTTTTCACGCCTAAACGCACCAAACTTTCACATAGCGAAATCGCACAGGACACCCCATCGAGTACTGGTAAACCATATTTATTGGCAAGCGTTTCAGCCAAGTCAGTCATTCCGGCACAACCCAATACGATGGCTTCGGCACGCTCCTGCGCGATGGCTTGCTCTATCTCTGAACAGATCTTGGCGAAAGCCTGGGGATTCGCTTGCTCCAGCTCCAGCACCGCCACTTCCGAAGAACGAACCTTAGCGCATTTTCGTTCCATCCCATATTTCAACAAGTTATGTTCCAGTGCCGGTACCGAGCGCGCCAAAGTCGTCACCACCGAGAATTTATTGGCCAGCATCGAGGCCACATGACTGGCTGCCTCACCGATCCCCAACACCGGTTTATCGGTAACACAACGCAGGGCGTCGAGGCCAGTATCATCAAAACAGGCAATCACGATGGCGTCATAATTCACCACCGTTTGGATCGCCGCCAGCATCCCCGGCACACTCATCGCCTCATCGTAGTAACCTTCGATGGAGGCAGGGCCCTGCAGTGAATGCACCGCTAGCACATCGGTGCCCGGTGCGGCCACCAGTCGGGCAGAGGCGGCAATTTTTTCGGTCATCGCCGCCGAGGTATTTGGATTCACTAGCAAAATTCGCATCGCGTTTACACCTCGCCCCCCAGATAAGCGGCTTTCACTCGCTGATCATGGATCAATTCTCGGGAAGTGCCCTCCAATACCACCGAGCCGGTTGATAAGGCGTAGGTGCGATTGGATATCGACATCGCCATACGACTATTTTGCTCCACCAGCAACACACTTACCTCCTGATCGCGGGAAATAGCAACAATCGAGCGGGCAATGTCCTGAACCAGCTTCGGCGCAATCCCCAGGCTGGGTTCGTCGAGTAATAACAACTTCGGTTTCGCCATCAGGGCGCGTCCGATCACCATCATCTGCTGCTCGCCGCCAGACAGGGTACTGGCCTGCTGATGATAGCGCTCGCGCAGGCGCGGAAAACGCTCTAAAACACTCTCCAGCGTCTCGGCGATGCCCGCCTTGTCACTGCGAGTAAATGCGCCCATCAGCAAATTATCTTTAATCGACATCAACGGAAATACCCGCCGCCCTTCCGGTACCATGGCAATGCCCTTTTTCACGATCTCGGCGGCGGCAGTGCCATCGAGGCGCTCCCCGCAATAATTAATCGACCCTGAGTGAATGGCAGATAAACCGGTAATCGCCCGTAAAATCGACGACTTGCCGGCACCATTGGCCCCAATTAAAGCCACCGTTTCCCCTTGCTGAAGATTCAAACTGACTCCCTTCAGGGCATATACGTGGTCGTAATACAGTTCTACATTATCCAAACGCAGTATTTCGCTCATAGTTTACATCCCGATCGCGGCGTCTTCAGAGCCCAAATAGGCCTCGATGACTTTGGGGTTATTTTGAATCTCAGAAGGGGTGCCTTCAGCGATTTTCTGGCCAAAGTTAATCACAATCAGCCGATCTGAAATCTTCATCACCGCTGGCATGTCATGCTCGACCAGCAACACCGTCACCTGGCGCTCATCTCGCAGTCGTTTCACCAACGTCACCATTTTCATGGTTTCGTCGTGATTCATCCCTGCAAAAGGTTCGTCGAGCAATAACACCGCCGGATCGGTGGCCAGGCCAATCGCCATGCCCAACGCTCGAAGGTGGCCCTGAGGCAGGTTGGAGGCCAGTTCATCCGCAATCGCCTGCATTTCCAGAAATTCGATAAGATTATCTGCCGATTCACCGAAGTAGCGCTCGTCGGCACGGGCTGCCCTAGTGCCGAAAAAGAACCCCAGCAAGGAAGCTTTAGAGCGCAGATGATGGGCGGCAATAATGTTCTCGCGCACCGTCATTGACCGAAACACCGTGGTTTCCTGAAAGGTGCGCACAATGCCCTTACGCGCCACAATATGCGGCGCGAGATTATTGACTCGCTGCCCCCTGAACAAGACCTCGCCACTACTGGTGTTCAGGAACGATGAGATCAGCTGGAACAGGGTCGACTTCCCCGCGCCGTTGGGGCCAATCACCGATAGGATCTCGCCCTCCGCCACCGAGAAGCTAATATTGTTAACCGCAGTTAAACCACCAAAACGCTTGGTCACAGCGCGCAATTCGAGTAAGGCTGTCATGAGCGCTCCTTATTTCGTTCCAGCAGGCTCAGCACGCCGTTGGGCAGCGCCAACATCAAAATAATCAACAAGCTAGAGAAAATCAGCATTTGATACTTACCCGCGGTAAACAACAGATCCCAGCCAAAATACAGCATCAAGGTGCCGAGCATCGGGCCAAACACATAACCCAAGCCGCCCAAAAAACAATTCAGCATGAAGTTCACGCTGTCGGCGACCTGGAATGACGAAGGATAAACCGACTGCGAAATTGCCACAAAACTGGCACCCGCGATCCCGCCAAAGCAAGAGGAGATGGCATAGGTCACCACACGTAAGTAGGCGGTATTCACTCCTATCGAGGCCGATAGCTCTTCGTTTTGCTGGAGCGAACGGCACAGATGACCCAACCGAGAATTCACCAAACGCCACACCACTCCATAAGCGACGATCATCATGCTCACAGCCATCAAATAAAAAGCCAGCTTGGGATTTTCCAGGCTGGAAAAATCGGGGATCAATCTGAATCCGAAGATCTCCAGCGCCTGAGGCAGCGGAATGGAAGTAATCCCCTTCGCTCCCTGAGTCACCGGAAGCGCCAGGGCGGTGAGTCGCATCACCTCAGTCAACACCAGCGTGACCATAGCAAAATAGACGCCACGCAATCTTAAGATGGGCAAACCAATGCATACCGACAGCAGCGCGCAAAAGATGCCCGCCAGCGGCAGGGTGAGCCAGAAATTAAGCTCAAACTGTGTCACCAGGATCGCCGAAACATAGCCCCCAGCCAGTGCGTAAGCGCCCTGGCCGATATTGATCCGACCAATCGAGAAGGTTAACCATACTCCGGCCGAGGCAATGGATAGCAGTGCCACCGAAGTGAGCGTGTAATAAAAATCACTGCGGCCACTGAGCATGATTAGCAAGGGCACCAATAAATAAACCGCAGCCAGAAATAGCGCCACGTTCAATACTGTTTTTCTATTCATTTGCTTAGCCCCAAGGTTTGCCCATCAGCCCCTGCGGGCGAATGGCTAAAAAGACCATCAAAGAGACAAATATCACCAAGTAGGCAATATCACCATATTCCGAAAGCACCGATAGGCCGACACTCTCTAACATGCCAAGAATAAATCCGCCGGCTATCGCCCCCGAAATCACCCCCGCTCCGCCAATCATGATCATCATGAAGGCTTTAATGGACGCCGGTCCGCCCATACCAAGATTAATCCCGGTAATGGTCACCAGTAAGCCGCCCACCACACCAGCAAGACTGGCGCCCAGCGCAAAACCAATCATCTGATAGCGGTCCACATCCACCCCCATCAACTGAGCGGCCACCTTATCTTGAGCCAGCGCTCGCATGGCTCGCCCCGGCTTTGAATACTGCATTAATAAAATGAAAACCACGATCATGGCGATGGCAATCAGGCCTATCACAATCCGGTCATAGGGCATAATCACTCGAAAATCCCAGTTGAAAACACCCTCTACAATTTTCGGGACGCCACGCTGCTTCTCACCAAAACTCAGCAGGATCACCGCATCCAGAAAAAACGCAATACCGGCCGCCAGTAACATCGAACTCTCGTCTCGTTTGGATTTTTTAATCACTGGTCTAAATAAGTATTTTTCGATCAGCGCTCCCACCACAGCCAGCGTCAGCGCCGATAAGATCAAGCCCACCATGAATGGCAACTGAAATTGCACCACGATGGTATAGGTGACAAATCCGCCTAATACATACATCTGTCCGTGGGCGAAATTGAGTACATTCATCAGCGAGAAAATTAGGGTAAGTCCTAAGGCAATCAGTGCGTACTGCGCCCCAAGGTAGAGACCATTTACAATAATCTGTTCCATAACCAAGCCTTCACAAAGCAAACTTATAAAGCGCCTGATCGCTCCTGCAAGCGACCAGGCATCGGCAGCCTAAAGCGCTGCCAGCAAGCAACTAGTCGACATTGGCGACAAATAAGGTCTCAAATTTGCCATCACGATAGACATTCACCACCAGCGGCACCGACACTTGACGCTTTTGACCAAAAGACGACATGCCGACATAACTCAACTTGGCATCACCCACCATATAAGGGTTGGGCGCCTCAAAGGTATCCATGGTGGTTTGAAAAGCCGCCACATCGTCAATCGCGCGAGGATTGGCTTTCAGCGTTTCAAGAATGTACTCCAGGGCATAAACTTTGGTATTTGACTCGTCATTATATTCACCAAATTTCTTGGTGTAGCGCGCGACAAATTCACGCATGGCATCAGAGGCCAACTCAGGTGTCGATGCGCCCCCCACCGAGATAAAGCCATCGGCCAGCTTGCCGGCACCTTCTTGGAGTACGTTGGCATCTTGCGCCGTTTCGGTGGAGATCAGGCCGCTGTAACCTAACTCACGTGCCGAGCGGATCAACTGCGGTGCGTTGGCCGGAGAGACTCCCGATAATACCAATAAGTCTGGACGAGATTTAATCACTGGCAATAACACCGGGGTAAAGTCGGTGGTATCCACCTGGTAAGTCACGTTGCTCGAGACCACATCCAGGCCCAGGGCTTTGGCCGCCGCAACCCCACCGTTTCTTTGACTCAGCGGATCGGACTCATTGGCAGCCACAAAGGCGACCTTTTTTACGCCCTTTTGTTTCATCAGGTAGGTATAAATAGCAGGCCCCGACTGATAGTTTGCCACCATGCCCAAGACCGCATTTGACGCCGGTTTGGTATATAAAGATTTGGGGAAGGCATAGGGAAAATACATAATGCCCTTTTGCTCGGCCACCGGTCTAACCGCTGCTGCGCCGTCATCCACGTTTGGTCCCACCACATAGTGAATGCCTTCCTGCGCCATTTTCTCCATACCGGCAATCGAGCGTTTTGGATCTTTTTGATCATCGAAGGCAACAATTTCGATATCGTAGGTCGTATCACCGATGGTGACGCCGCCGGTTTCATTGAGCCAATCGGCGCGTGTCTCCATGGAACGTTGGTTAGAAATCCCCCAGGCAGCCGCCGGACCAGAGGTTACCCCAACAAAGCCAACTTTAAGTACCGGATTGGCGGCAAAAGCAAAGGTAGAACAAGTCATACTGATAGCACTGGCTAACAGGCCATACTTTATAAAATTGCGATATTGCATTGGATGATCTCCTTTAAAGCACACATTTATGCTTCTCACTGAACAGCAAATAAAAAATGATCGGTTTCGTTTTCCTTGAAACTCATAAATCGTTAACCACAAACAATAAATTGTTAACAATACATGCTTCACATCGTTAACAAGCAAGGCTTATGCCATGCACTGGTTAAGCCGTTCATTTTTTACGCAATAGCGCTAGCAGCCCCGTTTTGTTGGGCATCGCGCGAACCTGCCTCATCTCGGGCAACAAAACAATGCAGGCTAATTCAGCGAAATGTCGTAAGATATGAATGAAAATAGTGCAGCGTGGTTTAAAATGTTGCACCGCTTGAATCGCCAGGAAGGTTAACAATTATCCATGAATGACAATAAAATCGCCGATAGCGCCGAAGAAGAAATGATTGTAGAGCGCATTTATGAGGCCATAATCGACCAGCGTCTGGCGCCCGGCACCAAATTGGCAGAGTCTGAACTGTGTAAGGCCTTTAGCGTTGGGCGCATGCGAGTACGGCGGGCATTATTAACCCTGGCCAATCGCCAGCTGGTAGTGTTGCAACCCAATAAGGGCGCCTTTGTTGCCAGCCCAACCACAAAACAGGCCCAAGATGTATTCGAAGCCCGTTTAGCCATCGAGCCCAGTATCATGCGTTTAGCTGTCCAGCGAGCCCAGCTCGGCGACCTTGAGCGCTTAAGCCAGCACCTCGAACAGGAATCTGTGGCGCATGCCGCAGGCGATCGACGCAAAGCCATCACGCTTTCGGGGCAGTTTCATATTAGCTTGGCTCAGGTGGCAGATAATGCGGTGATGCTGCGTCTGGTGAAAGATTTAGTCACTCAGTCTTCGTTAATTATTGGTATGTTTGGGGCGGTCGGCATGAGTAATTGCCGCGATGATGAACACTTGCAAATTGTGCAGGCGATGCGTGCTAAGGATGAAGCGTTGGCAGTGCAGTTAATGCAGCAGCATATCGATCACATCAAAGCCAATATCAACCTGACCAGTCGGCCTGATCATCGCCCCGATCTCGCCAGTCTTTTTTCAAATTAGTGTACCCAGCCCATGATTAAGGGGCTGGGTAGGCAACAGATGCTGCGAGTGGTTCTTCGCGAACTAGCCAGCGCATCACTGGTCGCTAAGTTAATTCAAGTTATCCATCAGCCACGCGGTCCTCAGCCGATAAAGCTGAAGAAAGCATGAGTGATGGGGATGTTTGCTCGCTAGGCAGAAGTGGGCGCTGAAAAATGTGCTGCCAGGGCCGCAATATGCTCCGGCCCAATGCCGCAACATCCGCCAATCAGCGAAGCGCCCTGGGCTTGCCACTTCTCCGCCCAGCCAAGATAAGCCGAAGGCGATAGATCTTCGCGCAACTCATCTAAGCCGTCATTCGCCGTCGCGTCTTTAGGTTGTGGCGGGAAGGCATTCGCGTAAGCACCTAAGCGAATGCTCTGCTCCGGATGGGCAGCTAACTCGGCCTGGGCCACCTGCAAGGCTGCTTCAATAATTTCGGGCTGACAACAATTGAATAAGATCGCTTCAATCCCTAAGCCAAACATCGCTTTCACCGCTGCCTGCACCGTTTCACCGGAACGCAGACAAGGTTCGGCGGTCGGCTCTGCATCTTCCAGGGTAAAAGATACCCAAATAGGCTTTTGCTCGGCGCTAAGCTGTTGAATAAGTTGAGCCACCGATTGGGTTTCTTCAATCAGACTCTGCGTTTCCAGCAACCAAAGATCCACATACTCCGCTAAGCCACGAATTAACGGGGTCGCCACCGTCTCAACCTGCTCTGCACAGAATAAATCGGCTCGATAAGAGCCAAATAAAGGAGGAATAGAACCCGCGACCTTACAAATCGACCGTGCCTGCTCTACCGCTTGGCGAGCCACCTCACCTGAGCGCTGTACCAACTCGAGTCCTTGTTCGATGAAACGCTGCTCGCCAATATGAAAGGGCACCAAAGCATAACTATTGGTGGTAATAACTTGCGAACCGACTTCGATAAAGGCCTGGTGTACCTGTTGCACCATGTCTGGCGCTTCAATCATCGCCAGAGCAGACCATTCGGGCTGACGAAACGGCGCCCCACGTTTAGCTAATTCTCGGCCCATGCCGCCGTCGAGGATGGTGATGCTAGTTTGCGACATTAATTTTTCTCTTTAACTGTCTTTAAGATTTCAAAATTCTACCGATCTGGATGTATAGATGTCCATAAATAACAAAAACAATCTCAAGATTTTCTCAATCGCTGTCTCTGCGAAGGGAAACTTTTGTGGGAGCGGCGCGTGACAACGGTGAAAACATCGCGAATGTCTGAAATAACAAGACGAAGGAAGCACTCAAGATAGGCGGTGATCTAGGCGAACAAGAATGAAGCGATCATTAGTTAGATTGGTATTAAAGCGAACAGCAGCTCAGCAGCCCCATAAAAAAACCAGACAAGCTTGGCTTGTCTGGTTGATTCACAGAGCTTGGCAAACTAATTGCTCAGCTGAAGCTCACGCGACGCAAGAGAGCCTACTAATGAAAACTCACACTCAAGGAGATCAAATCATTATTGTCGGAACCAAAATAACCGCGGTCCCAACCAATGCCAACGGCCCAACGCCGTGCAACTTTCCATTCAACACCCGCACCAAGCAAGACATCAACGCCACTTGAATGACTGGTATTGATTAAATCATTACTTGCATTCACCTTGGTCTTCCAAAAATAAGGGCCAACACGACCATAAACCGACATGTTATTCACCACTCGGTAAGATGGCCGCCAAGTTAGCGCGAATCCTCTCGCAGAATGTGGGAAATTGTCATTCAGTGCCGCTTGTAGCTCATCTGGATCCACCATGTCACCACTGATAGTCCCCTGAATGTCACCAAAGTCGACATAACCAAGCTCCACACTATGGTGAGCAGACCATTGATAAGCCAACCAAGCACTCAAACCTAAGCGACTATCATCAAAATCAGACACCTGAACATCTTGCCCTGCTTGACTCAAGCCTCGGTTTATCTCAGACACATCGCTATTACTGAATACCCGCCCTGCTCCAAGGGTTAGTTTCCAAGGACTGCCCTCATCATAACTGGCGGCTTGCACCGAGCCCATCCAAGCGATGGTCGCCAAAATACATCCATAGACGAATCGTTTTTTCATTCTCAAAAATATCCTTATCACTGCTTACGAAAAACGACGGCGAACCATCACCAGCACAACCAATAGCAAACCCGCCACGCCACCAAATGAGCCGCCACCAGAAGCACTCACCCCTTCGGTAATTGGCTGACGAGTCGCCATACCACTTGGATCGACAATGCTTCCATTGGCTGTCGCATCATCATCATTGGGACCTCCATCTTCGATCGTTAGCTGTATACACCAATACCCGCTCACCAAGCCAACTTCAAACGCAGGATCTCCAGGGGGTGGACAATAACCTTCTGAGCCTGGGGCTGACGAAATCAGATTGTTAGCATCTTCCACATAAGTACGCCAGCCACCCTCCGGAGACCATTTACGATAAACCGCATTTTCGGGGATCTGAGCACGCTGAGGGATCACCACATTCACCGATTGCCCATGCTCAGGAATATTGTGAACTTCAAAATCAAAGATCCCTCCAACATGTGTAACCACATCACTGTCAAGCGATTGAGTATCACTATACATGTCATTTTCTTCCACTAAGGTGCCTTCACGACCATCCTGCAGCGCACCTTGACCCAGCCGTAAACTGGTTCCGGGATCTGATTCAAGTAAGTTATAACTGCCTTCCGAAATGAGATGACCGACAACATTAGACGATAAATTTTGATTATCTAAGTAATCATAAATACCGTCTTGGTCTGTATCCTGGTAACCCTCTTCAAAGTCGGACAAACCATCTTGGTCACTATCGACACTATTCGACAAGGCTGGCAGGATCGAAGTGACAGTAAAGCTAGTCTGCACGCTGTCACTTAACGAAGGCGAACCTGAATCCGTCACCACCACCGCGATCGTATAAACACCAGCGGCTAAGTCACTTGGATCAACACTCAAAGTATCGCCCTCAGGTGCTAGTCCCGTTAGGCTGTCGGGTAAATCCCACACCATAGTATGAGTATCCGTTGCATTTGCATCACTCACCTGTACTTGAATGCTGACCATGCCTTGATCTTGTGCGATCACTGCCCGTAATTTCTCATTTTGACGGATCGCAAATTTCGCTTCGGGCGCGATATTCTCTTCACTAATTGTCACCAGGTGGGAAGTTCTATTTCCCATATTCAATTCAGCGCTATCACCAAGCAAGCTTAGTTCGATAGTTTCGGCGTCATCGGCAATCGAATCGTTTAAACTATCAAAGCTAATTTGCGCTTGTTTGCCTGATTCAATAACAAAGTTGCCATCCTCTAGCACATAATCCAATCCATTGCTCGCCGTACCAGACACAACATAAGGAATCGTGAGTGGATAAACCGGCGATTCGCCATTTAACACAACGCCTACCGTTACCGAATCCCCTTCAAAAATGGTTTGGTCCTTCGTAAAGTTTATCAAGGGTCTCACATTCACAGTTTGATTAACTTCTGCGATATTACCCGCCGCATCACTGGCGCGATAAGTCAACGTATGTACCCCTGGCTCCAGTAAGGTTTGTCCGGCGACCATCTCAACTGCAATTTCACCATCTAAATGATCGGTGGCTGAAACAGCAGTCAATTCAAGCTGAGTAAATAAGCCTGTGGCATTAAACCAAAGTTCAGGATCAAGCGTTATTACAGGCGCCACGGTATCGCGGAGCGGATCACTGCCCTTGGTAAATTCTTCCAGGTTACTCTCACCGTCACCATCAGAATCTAAAGCAGCATCAGCACTATCGAGAGGATCAAGACCATTAGCAAGCTCCCATTCATCACTCATGCCATCGCCATCGTCATCGGTGTCGGCATTATTACCGGTACCGTCGCCATCAGTATCGACAGATTCCCCAGCATCAAGTGGGAAAGCATCGTCCGCATCTAATACGCCATCACCATCATCGTCGGTGTCGGCATTGTTACCGGTGCCATCACCATCGGTATCGACAGATTCCGTAGCGTCAAGTGGGAAAACATCATCAGCATCTAATACGCCATCACCATCATCATCAGTATCAGCATTGTTACCAATACCGTCGCCATCAGTATCGACGGATTCGGCTGCATCAAGTGGGAAAGCATCAGTGCTATCGGCAACCCCATCACCATCATCGTCGGTGTCGGCATTATTACCAATACCATCGCCATCGGTATCGACAGACTCCGCAGCGTCAAGCGGGAAGACATCAGTGCTATCGGCAACCCCATCACCATCATCATCCGTGTCGGCATTGTTACCGATACCATCACCATCGGTATCGACGGATTCCGCTGCGTCAAGTGGGAAGGCATCGGTGCTATCGGCTACGCCATCACCATCATCATCGGTATCAGCATTGTTACCAATACCATCGCCATCGGTATCGACGGATTCTGATACATCAAGCGGGAAGGCATCATCTGCATCTAGCACATTATCATTATCATCATCGGTGTCGGCATTGTTACCGATACCATCGCCATCGGTATCGACAGATTCCGCTGCATCAAGAGGGAAGGCATCATCTGCATCTAGCACATTATCATTATCATCATCGGTATCGGCATTGTTGCCGATACCATCACCATCGGTATCGACGGTTTCAGCAGCATCTAAGGGGAAGGCATCGCTGGCATCGGCGACCCTATCACCATCATCATCGGTATCAGCATTGTTACCAATGCCATCGCCATCGGTATCGACGGTTTCGGCAGCATCTAAGGGGAAGGCGTCGGTGCTATCGGCTACGCCATCATTATCATCGTCGGTGTCGGCATTATTACCCATGCCATCACCATCAGTATCGGTAGATTCCCCAGCATCAAGTGGGAAAGCATCGGTGCTATCGGCTACGCCATCACCATCATCATCGGTGTCGGCATTGTTACCGGTGCCGTCACCATCAGTATCAATAATTTCACTACCATCCAATGGAAAGGCATCACCAGTATCGGCAACCCCATCGCCATCATCATCGGTATCGGCATTGTTACCGGTACCATCACCATCAGTATCGACAGATTCCGCAGCATCAAGTGGGAAAGCATCATCAACATCTAACACACCATCGCCATCATCATCGGTATCGGCATTGTTACCGGTACCATCACCATCTGTATCAACTGATTCCCCAACATCAAGTGGGAAAGCATCATCCGCATCTAACACGCCATCGCCATCGTCGTCGGTGTCAGCATTGTTACCGGTGCCATCGCCATCGGTATCGACGGATTCCGCTGCGTCAAGCGGGAAGGCATCAGTGCTATCGGCTACGCCATCACCATCATCGTCGGTGTCGGCATTGTTACCAATAGCATCACCATCGGTATCGACGGATTCGGTCGGGTCTTCGGGGAAAGCATCATCTTCATTAAGGACACCATCGCCATCAATATCTTCATCCGCCACATCCGCCGAACCATCACCATCTGAATCGCTGAGAATAGTAAATGTCACCGTGCTAATATCCGAACTGTATGCTGAATTAGAACTATTCCAGGCCTGCCAGGTGAATTGGTCGGTCCCTACAAAATCTTCATCGGGGGCATAGCTAATCAGATTATAATCGGCACTATTAATCTCTAACGCCTCACTGATCGTGGCTCCATTTAATGTAAGTTCACCATGTTCTGGCAATGAAGCGATACGAATTTTAGAAACAACATTTCCTTGAGCATCAACAAAGTCTTCATCTTCGAAAGCCACCGGCACGTTTTCAACAACATCTTTACCCTGAGCCGCGTCATAAATGGTCTGAGCCAAAGCTTGCAGTTCAGATGAATCACCTGCGGCGTAATACCAAGTAAAGGAGTCCGTCTCGCCGGGCGCAAGATCCTTCATCCGTAAATAAAAACCATAAGCGTCGTCACCAGTGGCGGTAATGGCAGAAGTACGAGGATCTTGAGCGGTAACCCTTTCAAAACCACGACTAACGCTGTGGATCACATAACCATTATCAGCATTTACATAAAACAACACCCCACTAGTGCTGGAGCCACTATTACTTTCAATTTGTAAGCCTTGCGCTTGCTCCGCTGACGTAGAAATCGGCGTGAATACACCATCCACTAAATTACCACGTGTTTTGGTGGGGCTATCATCGGTCCCCACATAATCATCTCGCGTCCCCATCCAGAAACGAAGATTTTCGACGTTGCTAGTCCCCAAATTGCTCAAGCTAATGGTAATCGAAACATAGGGAGAGTCTTGCTCGACGGTAAAACTCGCCTGATAACCCAAATTGGCCTCATCTATGGCAAGCGAACCACTTGTGGTAAGCGTTCCATAACCCTTTACGCCATCATACAAAGTAAAGGCCGAGCTATCGATGGTCTGATTACTTAAAGTAGGATCTTGAGTAATAGTGCCATTAACATTCCAAATCTCGGAGCCATCCCCGCCAAACCCAATCGCACTGCTGAGAGGGTAGCTCGAATAAGTCAGTTTGTACCATGTGCTATTCGCATCGTCGTAATAAAAAGGTTGTTTTAGTACACCAGAAGCAGTGATCGATGTTTCTGCACCAGAACCAAAACGCAGCTGGCCACTATCGAGGGCATAAGTGTCATTAGCCGCGAAGGCCGGAATAGATAGCCCAAATAATGCTGCTACAGCAATTGAGGATAAACTTGATATGCGCATAAAACTCCCTTTTAACGCCCGACATTGGATCATCCTACTCAATGATGATGGCAATACTTAGTTAAAGCTTTGAAAATATAAATCGAGAGACAACAATAGAATAGATCGATAAAACGCAACCTATCATTAACAAAATATCTGAATTTGATTTATATCATGTTTCTTAAAATAGATTCAAGTATACAATGAGTTGCACGAACTCAAATAGATGAAAAAGGTTGATTCGTCGGTGTAGAAGTAATTTTTCAACAAAAAATAAACAAAAATCTTGGTAGGTTCTATCTGGCCTTCAACTTAAGAATATAAAAATGACTAAAGCGAATACTTTTTTACTCCCTTAGACATGCTCTAGACAAGCTTAACAAAGGTATCGACAAACCAAACTAAGCGAGTACCTTCTATATCGATAGTTTTAAGGAAGAGATACGGCGGGAAACTGGGGCAATTATTCTGCCCCTTAATAACAATATAATAGTGTTAGCAGAATACCACTTCGCTAGGTAAACGCCTTACTTTTAACGACTCGCTTAGTCAACTTAATACACAATTCATAGGGGATGGTATCAATGGCTTGAGCCACCGTTTCAATGGGTAATTGACGACCCCAGAACTCGACGCTATCACCCACTTGATCGCCGGCATCAGCGCCCAAATCAACCGTGAGCATGTCCATCGATACCCGACCCACAATGGGGACAATCCGTCCGTTAATATAGACTGGCGTACCTGCGGGTGCCGAACGAGGATAACCATCACCGTAGCCCATGGCGACCACTCCTATCAGCGTATCTTCTGTGGCTCGCCAAATTTCACCGTATCCAATCGGTTCACCTTTGCGGTGATGACGCACCGAAATCAATTTCGACTTCAAACTCATCACTGGTTTTAACTGATGTTGCTGACCAATTTGTTGCTCATTAGGAGCAATACCGTACAACGAGATCCCGGCGCGCACATAGTCATATTGCGCATCGGGCCAATACAGCGCGCCAGCCGAATTCGCAAGGGTTTTGGGCCCAGAATAGTCCTTGGTTAAGTCTTCAAATAAGGCTATTTGCTGGCGGGTGGTAGCTGAATCTAAGTCATCAGCGCAGCTCAAGTGGCTAATAAAACCCAGCTCACCGGCGAGATTAACGCAGCCCTGAAGCTGCTGAACAAAGTCATTAAACTGGGGACGCTCAATCCCCACTCGATGCATGCCTGTATCGAGCTTCACCCACACGTGCAAAGGCCTGAGCAAATGTGCTGCGGTAAACTGTTGTAACTGGAAGTCACTATGGATCACGGTGTGAAATTGGTGCTCGGCAGCGAGCATTAAATCTTCGCTACAAAAACAGCCTTCTAACAGTAGGATCGGCGTGATAATACCTGCTGCGCGCAGTTCCAGCGCTTCTTCAATTCTCGCCACGGCAAACATATCAGCACTAGGCAAGGCTTTGGCGACATTCACCGAACCGTGGCCGTAAGCATCACCTTTAATCACTGCAACCAACTGCTGCTTGGGACAAAGCCGCTTCAAAACCTGATAATTGTGCTGTAAAGCCTGTAGATCGATCACAGCTTCTGCAGTGAGCATCCTTCCTCCTTCACTAGAAAATTAAAGATGGCACCTTGCCAAGGTCGAAGCTTGGCAAGGCTGATTCACACAATAAAATTATGACTCGGTAACCCCATTAGGCGCTTGCTGCTGACTAAAGTAGCGCTTGGTTAACTTAAAGACCACCGGACTTAACACCGCTAAGGCAACTAAGTTAGGAATAGCCATCATTGCATTCAGGGTATCACCCAGCAACCAAACAAAGTCTAACTCCATAATTGCGCCGACCGGCAAAGCCACAATGAACAATAAACGAAACGGTAGAACGGCCTTAGGACCAAACAGGTATTCAGCACAACGCTCGCCATAAACAGACCAACCAACGATCGTGGTAAAAGCAAATACAGCAAGGCTAATAGCAACCAAGTAACCGCCCCAGCCAGGTAAAATTTGCTCAAAGGCGGCAGAGGTCAACGCAGCCCCCGAGGCACCTTCGGTCCAAGCGCCTGAAATCACAATCACCAGACCGGTAATGCTACAAATAACCAAGGTATCAAGGAAAGTTCCTAACATGGCAATCAAGCCTTGACGAACAGGTTCATCAGTTTGAGCACTCGCATGGGCAATCGGCGCAGAACCGAGACCGGCTTCGTTAGAGAACACCCCGCGCGCCACCCCAAAACGGATCGCCATCCAGACTGTTGCACCAGCAAAACCACCTTGAGCCGAAGCCGGCGTGAAGGCATGTTCTAGAATCGTCATAATCGCTGGACCAATTTCTCCAAGGTTCATCAGCAAAATGATAAGGCCACAAACGATATAGGCAACCGCCATCACTGGCACCAAGGCACCAGCAAACTTACCCACTCGTTTTAAGCCCCCAAGGATAACCCCGCCCGCCAGTACCATAATGATTAAGCCAACCATTAACGGCGAAAATGAGAAGTTAGACTCTAGCACCTGGGCAATCGAGTTTGACTGCACCGCGTTGCCAATCCCAAAACATGCCACCGCGCCAAATACCGCAAACAAGGTGCCCAGCCAGGCCCATTTCTTGCCCATGCCATTTTTGATGTAATACATTGGGCCGCCAACATAGCTGCCATTTTCATCTTTTTCACGGTAGTTAACCGCTAATACGGCTTCGGCGTATTTGGTGGCCATCCCTAATAAAGCAGTCATCCACATCCAGAATAATGCTCCCGGACCACCAATAAAGACCGCTGTCGCAACCCCCGCGATATTACCCGTACCAACAGTGGCTGACATCGCCGTCATCAATGCCTGAAAAGGCGGGATTTCACCTTTACCACTTGCTCCTCGGCCATCCCACATCAGTTTAAAAGCCGGGCCAATATTGAGGATCGGCATAAACTTCAAGCCTACGGTGAGAAATATCCCGACGCCCAAAATTAACACCAACATTGGTACACCCCAAACGATGCCATTGAGCTGGCCAATCAGCCCAGAGATAAAGTCCATTTATTTGTTCTCCATAATTATATTTAAGAAAGCGATTTAGATTAGTCACAGCAAGTAGTAGACCAATCTACCAAACACCATCCATAACGGCGTGTTATGAGTAGCTTAGCGACGACCAACACTAACAAATGTTAAATAGTCATAACATGGACACAGCTTATTACTCACTAGAATAATTCGCCATATTACAAGCCAAAAGCAAGAATAAAACGCTATCTATAAATGCTCTATTTAAACCTCTTTTATCGACAAAAGGCAGATAGAAACATACTGATACATTTTATTAACATTTGACATAGTAGTGTAAATCAATTCGAAAAAATAGCTAAATAGCACCAAATATGTGCAACATCACAGAACAAAGCCCCATTTGGGTGCAATAAATAACCGCAGTTCCTCATTCACATTCGATGTACCTACATGAGACGAAATAAAAAGTCAGATGGGATGAATAAAAATATCAGACAGAGGCGCAGAGCATCCATCTACTGAGGAACTTAAGATCAATATTATATAAATCCAAGTTTCCATCATTGCTGATGAAATATTCTGGAACGCAAAATTTTTAAGACATTAATCCCCACCAAAAACAAAAGTAACAGCATTTCCTAAATATGATAAGGCTATCAAAAATACCCTAGTTCTGTCATCTGCCAACAGATCCTCTCATTTTGAGTAAAGTGTTTTTGACCATAAGAAGCACTACATGCGAAATTTTGTCATGTTTCTTGCAGAGAGTTTTTATCAACATTCAAGATCAATGACGCTGCTGATGCCTAAATAGTGACTCACCAGCAACACGTTTACGGAGTATTAATGATGGAACTGAAAAAACCTTATCTATTGTTTCTTGGCGACGCAGCCGATCAACTTGCAGCCAAAGTAGCCCAAGGCATTAAAACCTGGCATCCCGAGTATTGTGTGGGTCAATTTCGCCTCCCTTCTTGTAATGCGGATTGCGGCTTAGAGGACCTCTCGATTGCGGCAGCTGCAACTGCAGGAGCAAAAACTTTGGTCATTGGTGTCGCTAATCGCGGTGGCATCATCTCCGATGAATGGGTTAGTGTATTAATTGAAGCACTAGAATCAGGTCTTGATATCGCGGCGGGTCTACATAACAAACTCAGCGACATCCCAGAACTCGTTGCATGTGCCGAGAAGCATGGTCGCCAATTATTCGATGTTCGCTACCCAAGCCAAGCCTACCCAGTCGCCAGTGGTAAAAAACGCGCCGGAAAACGTCTACTCACGGTAGGTACCGATTGTTCAGTCGGTAAAATGTATACTTCATTAGCTATCGAAAAAGAAGCTCAAAAGCAGGGTTTTAATGCCGACTTTAGAGCCACCGGACAAACCGGAATATTAATCTGTGGTGAAGGCGTGAGCGCCGACTGCGTGGTGGCCGATTTTATTGCCGGAGCCATTGAAACGATTGCACCAGCCAATAGCGCTGACCACTGGGATATCATCGAAGGTCAAGGTTCTTTATTTCACCCTTCTTTTGCCGGCGTAACTACAGGTCTCATTCACGGTTCACAAGCTGACGCACTGGTATTATGTCATGAGCCAACCCGCACCCATATGCGTGGCGTCCCCGACTATTCACTACCTGATATCGACACTTGTATGCAGGCCAACTTAGCAACTGCCAGCCTCACCAATAAAAACGTACAATTTGTTGGTATTTCAGTGAATACTTCTCAGCTAGAAGAAAAAGAAGCTCTAGATTATATGGCGCAACTTGAATCAAACATTGGTTTGCCAGTCGTTGATCCATTCCGTCAAGGTGTAGGCCGTATTGTTGAAAAATTAGCGGAGCTATAATGAAGGTTCGTTTCTCTACAAAAAGTTGGCCAATCCGCGGAACTTTCACCATCTCTCGCGGCAGTAAAACCGAAGCAGAAACGGTTATTGTCGAGCTGGAAGACCAAGGAAAAATTGGCCGTGGCGAATGTGTTCCTTACGCCCACTATCAAGAATCTATCGACAGTGTACTCGCTCAGCTTGAAGGGATTTTGCCACGCTTACGTGAAGGCCTGTCGCGCCAAGAGCTACAACTGTTATTACCTTCGGGTGCCGCGCGTAATGCCGTAGACTGCGCCTTGTGGGATTTAGAATGTAAGCACGAAGGTATTTCCATTTGGCAAAAAGTGTCAGCCACGCCAGCGGCTCTCACCACCGCCTACACCTTATCTTTAGATACACCGGAAAAGATGCAGCAAGCCGCGACCGAAAATGCGTTTCGCCCCTTGCTTAAGCTGAAGCTCGGTGGAGCTGAAGATTTGCAACGCGTCGCAGCCGTCCGCCAAGGTGCACCAAACGCCAAGATCATCTTGGACGCTAACGAGGCTTGGACAGTTGAACTCTATAACTCACTGATCCCTGAGCTGATTAAGTTAGATGTAGCGATGATTGAACAGCCTTTTCCAGCGGGTGACGATGAGGCTTTAAGAAGTCTATCGCGACCGATCCCTATCTGCGCCGATGAGTCATGTCACGACCGCGCGAGCCTACCGGGCATTATCGGTAAATATGACATGATCAACATAAAAATTGATAAAACTGGCGGTTTGACCGAAGCACTGGTTTTAAAAGAACTTGCCGAACAAGCCGGTCTACAAATCATGGTGGGTTGTATGCTCTCTAGCTCGCTTAGCATGGCACCAGCTTTTGTAGTAGCGCAGGGCTGTGAAATTGTTGACCTCGATGGTCCCCTGCTACTCAGTGAAGACATCGAACACGGCTTTGAATTTAATAATAATGAGATGTTGCCTTTCACAGCACAGCTGTGGGGCTAAGAGGAAATAATCATGCAACGTATCGTGTATGTGAATGGGGAATATGTCCCTGAGTTAGAAGCAAAAGTTTCGGTATTTGACCGTGGATTTTTATTCTCGGATGCGGTTTACGAAGTCACCGCGGTGCTCGATGGCAAGCTCATCGATAATGCCGGCCACTTGGCCCGCTTAGAACGCTCATGCGCTGAGCTCGAACTGACCTTGCCAGTGAGCGGCGAGCAGCTCACCGAGATCCAACGCGAACTGATCAAGCAAAATGGGCTAACAGAAGGTGGCATTTACTTGCAACTTAGCCGTGGTAATGCCGGTGATCGCGACTTTGCTTTTCCAGCAGACACCGCTCCGACCTTGGTATTATTCACCCAATCCCGCCCACTGATCGACTGCCCCAAAGCCGCCAAAGGCATGAAGGTGATTTCCATCCCTGATATTCGTTGGAAACGTCGCGACATAAAAACCGTAGGCTTACTTGCCCCCTGCCTAGCGAAACAAGCTGCGCTAGCAGCTGGTGCTAGCGATGCCTGGTTGATTGAAGACGGTTATGTCACCGAAGGAAGCTCAAACAACGCTTATATCGTCACCGAGCAAGGGAAAATCATTACTCGGCCTTTAAGTAACGACATTCTACATGGCATCACTCGCGCTAGCTTATTACAACTCGCCGAAGATGCTCAACTGGAAGTGGAAGAGCGCAACTTCACCATTGAAGAAGCTTATGCAGCGAAAGAAGCCTTTGTGAGTTCGGCAACCACCTTTGTATGGCCGGTGATTGAGATTGACGGCAAAGCGATTGGCGATGGCAAACCAGGTCCTATTGCCCAAAAGCTACGTGAAATATACATTAAAGTCACACAAGCGGCAGCAATATAAGTCGCTCAAGACAATTCTCAGACCTGATACAAATGTGTATCAGGTCTTCCTTCTCTAGCTGAGCTTCAGCGTAAACACTATAAAAACATGCCCCGACAGGATCCACTGAATTTATATATTTCAAATATGGCTTTACAATACTCGAAACTCAGGTACTATTATCTTGCTCTGCTATACAGAGTTATTAGTGAACCATCAAGTAAATGTAAACCTCAGAATTTCTTCGTTACGGTTGTTATCCTCAGTTTTCCCTTAGCTTTATCGTCACATTCAATAATTCAATTTCAGCGCTCGCATTATCGCGATAACTTTATGAATTTTAAATATTAAGGGACACAATATGTCTAATAAAACAACTGGTTCAGTAAAATGGTTTAACGAAGACAAAGGTTTTGGTTTTATCACTCAAGACAACGGTGGCGCTGACGTATTCGTACATTTTCGCGCAATTGCTTCAGAAGGTTTTAAAACCCTTGCTGAAGGCCAAAAAGTATCATTTGACGTAGAGCAGGGCCAAAAAGGTCCTCAAGCTGCTAACGTAGAAGCAATATAATATATGCTATCAACGTAAATGCTACATTGGCATTTACGTTGGCTCTATTAACGATTAATCCACTATTTATTCTGTAACTTAGATCATCAACGCATTTCCAATAACGACTTCTTGTTAGTGTCATGACCTCCTCTATTTACTTCATAATAAATACATCGATAATTTAAATATCGCATCGTACCGCTTCATTAAATAAAAATTATAAGGACATCTATGTCTCGTTCAACAGGTCGACAACGGTTTTGGTTTCAACAATCACGCCAACAAAATAATAAACCCGCTAAGTAGCATATTTCTTCTCAAACTACATCATGTTCTAATAACGGCAAACACAAATAGCCGTTGTTAAATCATCGTGAGCATCCATATTGCTCAAACAAACATATAAACCAAGCCTTTACTTATCAAGACCTAAGATAGCTCCCATTTTGAAGAATACGGCGGTGGCGATTGGGCTCGTACACATACCAGATAAATTGGCCTTGGGCGGTGATTTTACGGCTACGGCGACCTTCTTCCCGCGCGCGTTGTAGCGATATTCGGTCAGCCCCTGCTCCGAGCTATGCTCGGCCACCAGGCGGCGGCCGTCATCATAGCCCCAGCGCCACTGCCTGCTGCGCTTTTCAACCAGCTTGCCGTTATAATTCGGTTGGGTGTCTAGTTAGGCAGTAGCATAGGCACAAACATCGATGGCAAACACCTGAGTTAACAGAAGAATACGCTGCTCTACCCACTCTATGCGATGCTCATAGCTCTGCCCGGAGTGAGAGGCTTGCCACAAAGAAATCCACGCCGAACACAGCGGGAGACACATTGATAGTACGGTGTATCTTGGAGACTGACCTGTGATTGACGTGAACGCGACACAAACAAGCACCCTGTATATTTGGATATGAATATAAGCATTGTTGCTTATGCCTACTTTTACCAATTAGGGTGGGTGTCTAGGTTATCTTCTAGGTGTTACACCGCTCCATTTATTTCCAGTAACCACCTTATTTTGGTAAGCAGCATCCACCTCGACTTTAATTCGATCTGCGGACCACGAATCTGGAAACATCGTAGATATACCACCATTATTAGTTTTAGGTAAGAAATCACCAGGACTAGACGGGTCTGGTACTTCTATCTGAGCGGTATATACGCCTTGAGCATTTGGTTGAGACTCAGTTCCTGGTATCACACGTACATTACCTGTCGCTGTCGAATAACCACCAACCACATTTCCATTTGGTTTGACTTCTCCACTCAGAATGTGACCATCGAAATCAATGGGTGCGGTAACATTACCAACATCTCTAGTCGCAATTGCATTTAAATCGACAGACTTATCTGAAACACTATCCACCAACTCAGAGGGCTTACCACGAGACTTCCACTCTTCAATACTCCCATCGCCACCATTCGCCAACCACGTGCGATGTCCCAGCTCATCTTGCTGAGCTTGTTGCTGAATAAAACCGGCTACATCATCTGAACCCGCTCCTACTTCAGCCGAATAAAACAGCAGTGCCCATGGTGTTTTGGGTATCAATGACGCCAATAAGGACCTTTCCGCAACAGCATAAACCGCTTGGTTGGCGGCTTGCCGCGTAGCGTATTGTCCTAATACTTGCGAGCCTGTTGATGCTAAGGGCTGAGCAGCCGGAGCCAATAGAGGGAGTCCAGCAACCAAAGGGGCACCATCCTCTTTACACAAACCCAATGGGTCTACCCAGTTAGTCGGGCTTGGAGTGTATTGGTAGAGGTTTAAGCCACCGAGTAGTTCAATCGGGTCTTGCTGGATGTAGCGCCCTTGCTGTGGGCAGTAGTAACGGTGATGGTTATCATGCAGGCCGCTTGCTCTGCTTTTATGTCATTAGGTTTATTGACACCACCCAAGCCAAGGGATTAGGTGATTGCTTACTTAGCCTTGTAAATATAAAAATCTATAAATGAAAGTTGAATCATTAGCCTCGAACAACCCCCTTAATTAAGGCGCGGGGAAACATTACATGCTCATTCATGGATGCTTTAGGAGTGTCAAAAAGCGTGACTATTAAAGCCGCTTCAAAGCACCAGTAGCCAACGTAATAGTCGGTGTATTCAAATTCACAGTCACATAAATGCTTATCGAACCAATCTGCATCTTCTAGGCTGTCGTACCACTGCCTTATAAACACATTCAGATGTTCTGCTTGAGCATCGCCTTTACTATTTATGGCATCCAATAGCGCTTGATATGTGCAGGGGTAGTAAAGTGTGGAAGAAATGGGGCGGTCATACCCTAACTTATGGGCAATACGGTCTAATAGCGCATCGTTACCCTGTTCACCAATCATGTCTAGAACTTGTTGAATATGCGTTTGCTCTGCACCCACCGCAACCAACAAGGCTAACCACCATAAAGCGTAAACATAGCGATTAATATTGGCTGAGCCGCAGGCTTCACCTACCCCACCTAAACGCTCAAAGTCTTGGCGATAACATTGGTGTACAGCGGGCAGTTTATCTGCGGTGGCACTTAGCTGCTGGCGATAAGGCAATATCGCCAACACGGATAACTTAAGAGAGGCCATATCGCTACCATAAGAGTAATGCGCGACTGCACGCATGATGGCAAGCTGGAAGAGTTGCTGGGCCACATCGACTTGTTCACTGAGCGAGGTAAAAACCCCTTCATCTAGCGCCTGTTGGGTTTCTGCTAGCGCTTCGTCTAAATCGCTTAACAGCTCGCTAAAATAGGCCTCATCACGGCGTTGGTCTCGAATCACTGCTCACTCCAGTGAACCAAGTCTTTGGGGTAGTATTGATGGTCGATATAGAGGCGGTCATCTATCTCATAAAGCTTAGTAATTAAAGCCGCTTCCCAGCACCAATAACCATCGTAAGCCTCTCCATCCATCAAGTGGTAATCTGGGCTACCCTCTAGCTTGTACCATGCATCTAAGTAAGCCAACATCAGCTTAGGGCGCTCAGCAGGTTCAGCCTCAATCACTTTGAACAGTTTGTTGAAGCGGCGTTTGAACAAGACGCTCTCTGCAACTTCGCGCTCGGTATCGCCCAGCCTAACCGCGATGTTATCAAACAAGGCATCTCGACCTTGGTTTCCAATTAAATCTAAGACCTCTTGGTAGTAGGCTTGCCCCATATCTAAGCAATAGGCAAAACTCAACCATTTCAAAAAAATGTCTGCCAAATAATCTTCGCGAATTTCTTCCCAACCAATACGATCTTTTTGCTCATTTGAAGGCAAGGCATCTGCGAATTGCTTCTGTTTGCGGCGATACTCAATAGCCATTTCTAAGAGATACTCAAACTCACTTAAGTCATCCCCAAGCGAATAGCGTTCTTGCATTAACACAATATGATTTGTCAGTAGGCGGAAAGACAAATTGAGCTTGGTTGAAACACCCAACTCAGCTTGTGATGAAAGCTTTAGAGCTCTTTTTTTAATCGACTCTTGGCTGTAGTCAACTAACTCTTCAAAATATTCTTTGCTTTTATTCGTATCCCTAATCATCTTGTACCTTATAAAATCAATCCTGAACTAACAACTTTAGCGTGCTTATCTAATCGCTTTGCGACGACTGTGCCATCTGCTTTATTGCGGATTAACATTTTTTCAACACTACCATCACCCTCGTCAAGCGCGTCTAGAATCCTATCACGCTCTTTCCTGCTAGTGATGCCTGCATCCCTTAGGCGCTTGTCCGTCACCCAGTCATCACTCATCTGCTTGCCAGTCGTTGTCTTACCCAAGCGCGATTTGCCGTATTTCGCCTCGGTAATCACAAAATCAGGGGGCGGATTGGGGTGTTGGTAAACACCATCGGGACGAGTACTCACGTTCTGATGTCAGAACCATGCGCACTGCGTGTTCACGGACTTCTGGGGAATAGGTAATTCTTTTGCTCATTGGCTAATTCTCTCAAGAAAGTTAGCCTCCGAAAAACTAAGGGCGATTCACCCTTTACAACAACTGAAAACGTGCATAATATGCTGATTAATTATAGCCTTTGGGACAAAACGATCACCCAAAGCAATAGAATGTTTCTAACCACTACATGCAACTGAATGCATAACGAATGGGCAATACATAAGTATATTGGATTAAGTGCCCATGATGTTCATTGCTGTAACCAAACAGATACAGATTTCTTATGCAGCCAGTCATTACACACTCTTGGGATATTACTGAAACAGAAGCCTTGCAACTTCAGCACTCACTTGCAGCTAAAGTAATACAAAAAGATCAATTTGGTAAAATTCATCTGGTTGCCGGAGTTGATGTCGCCTATTCCAAGGAAAGCAACAAACTAATAGCTGCAGCCGTCATTCTTGACACAACTACTTTAGAAGTAATCGAAACAGCGACAGCAACTGATACTGTTAATTTCCCTTACATTCCTGGTCTATTTTCTTTTCGCGAGCTACCACCGCTAATGAAAGCCTTTTCAAAGCTTAAACACACACCTGACTTAGTCATTTGTGATGGACAAGGTCTTGCTCATCCCCGGCGCTTTGGGTTGGCCTGTCATTTGGGAGTGATCTTTGATGTACCGACTGTCGGCTGTGGCAAGACACGATTACTCGGAGAACATGAAAATCCAGATACAACAAGAGGCGCAATTGCGCCTCTTGTTGATAACAATGAAATAATTGGTAATGCATTAAGAACGCAAACTGGTATCAATCCTATTTACGTTTCAATCGGCCACCGTATTTCACTCGCAACGGCCTGTGAATGGGTACTAAAACTCTCTCCTAAATACCGGCTACCAGAGACAACTCGACAAGCGGATCAAACAGTTCGTGCAACCTTAAAAGCTAAATAATAACTTCTTCACCATTAAACCTCACATAACAGTTAGGATGTGCTAGTTTGAAATGCTTTACATCATCATTTGTCAAAATGTCAGATTCCACATACAACTCAGAAAGCTTAATCAGTCTGATTATTTTTTGAAAACTTACATTAGTTATACCAGTATTATATATTTGAAGCTGCTGAGTGTCTTTCAGTCCATCACCCTGAAGTAAATCACTAAACATACTATCAGTTATATTCGAACCAGAGATATTTAACTTCGTTCCGCCACTAATCTCTCTCAAGAAGTCTGGACTATAAAACTTATCAACTAATACTAAGCCTTTTGATGCTTCTATTTCTTGGAAATAGTGACCACGTACAGTCAATAACGATATCTTTTCTTCAGACTCAAAATGCAGGGCCATCTGAAACTTACCTACAGCATGAATACAAAAGTCTTTAATACTTCCACCCTCATCCCATACATAATCTTGTGTCATGCGATCATCCTGTTCAGCATGCTCTAAACTTTGTAAAATGCCATTTAAATACTTTGCTTCCGAGACTTCCTCTCCATTGTCATACTGTTTTACTATCGAATGTTCACCCTTATAAAAAAAGTAAGCAACACCGTTATATAGCTCTCCTCGAAATTTAAAAGGTTCGTCAAATCCGTCTAAAAATTCAGCATCAATTTCTAGTTTACTGGTTTCATAAAGTGGAAATGGTAAGGTGTAATCGCCAACTATTTTCCCTTGGCGACATATTTTTTTTTCAACCACAACACCATCGACAACATCTATAATGACACCACTAAACAAGCTCCCGCAATAGAACGCTTTATTGAAACTATCAAATTCAAGTTCACTTTTAACTACTATCATCATCAATGACCAGTCAATATATCAAAACCCTGTAAAATACCACTACAATGATTACAAGCTGTAAATGGCCCACCTTGACCAGGGCTGTTCTGAAGCTTATAGGTTGAAACTTGTACGTTACTAATATCAAAACCTGGCTTTGCTTTCACTTGATTCAACACATAATTTGCAGACTGTATTTCCGCATGAAGCCCTGGCATACCCTTCAACCCTTTTTCATCACGAAGTCCAAACTCGGCACCTTGCCTCACATGCGCTTTGATTTGGTCCCTTATCACAGGATTTAAATCATTACCAGTTTTCGCATACAGCCTTGTTACTTCATCCAAGTAAGCCGCTTGGTCTGTTATTCTGATGAAACCATTATTTTCCCCAAACCTCTCAGTGCCCGGGAAAGTTCTTCCTTTTTTCATAGAGAAAGGAATATTTTGAAAGGTTTCACCCACAATGCCTTGCTCAGCTATACCAGCACAAGAAAGTGCTACCCCATCCGTTCTACCTGCTGCAATTAATGCATTAGCTTCAATTTCAACTCTAGAATTTAAATTATCTCCAAATATTTTTCTGATAGAAACTATATCATTTTTCTGCCCATCGCTCAGCTTAAATTCATCTGCCAAGCCAGTTTCCTCAGTAACATTAGCCACCAACTCAGAGGGCTTACCCCGAGACTTCCACTCCTCAATACTACCATCACCACCATTAGCCAACCACGTTCGATGCCCCAGCTCATCTTGCTGAGCTTGTTGCTGAATAAAACCGGCTACATCATCTGAACCCGCTCCGACTTCAGCCGAATAAAACAGCAGTGCCCATGGTGTTTTGGGTATCAATGACGCCAATAAAGACCTTTCCGCAACAGCATAAACCGCTTGGTTGGCGGCTTGCCGCGTAGCGTATTGTCCTAATACTTGCGAGCCTGTTGATGCTAAGGGCTGAGCAGCCGGAGCCAATAGAGGGAGTCCAGCAACCAAAGGGGCACCATCCTCTTTACACAAACCCAAAGGATCTACCCAGTTAGTCGGGCTTGGAGTGTATTGGTAGAGGTTTAAGCCACCGAGTAGTTCAATCGGGTCTTGCTGGATGTAGCGCCCTTGCTGTGGGCAGTAGTAACGGTGAAAGTTGTGGTGTAAACCACTCTCATCATCATGATATTGGCCTTGAAAACGCAGCGGGTTGCTAATTTGGTTAATACTTAGTTGCTCTATTGCACCGTAGGCCTGATAGTGGGCTTGCCATACGATGTTGCCTTGCTCATCACTTAAACGAATAGGCGTGCCGAGGTGGTCTAGGTGATAGTGGTAAACCTGGCCTTGTTTAATCATGGCCAGTGGGCGGTGACTATTAGGCTCGTACACATACCAGGTAAATTGCCCTTGGCAGTGTTCACCGATTAACTGTTGGCCCTCCCAGAGATAGTCAGTGGTGCCGCTGGAGGTGATTTTACGGCTACGACGCCCAAGAGCATCGTAATGATATTCAGCATGTTTCCTCCCCTCACTCAGCCGAACCAGTTGGTTTAAACCATTAAATACCCGCTGCTGACGCACCTTACTTTGGCTAGCGAGTACTTGATTGCCGTAGCGGTCGTAGCGGTAACTACGCTCGTTGAGCATCAGCAGCTTATCGCCGGCCAACTCGCCTTGTTTGGGATTAGCAAAACTGTCGAAACTAAAGGCTTGATTGTCACCGCTGTGAGAGGTGGCTTTGGTGAGTTGGCTAAGCGGGTCGTAGCTGTAATTTTGTGCGCCCAGCTCACTATCGTTGACCCCCAGCAATTGGTCGCCATCATCAAAACGGTAGTCACGCGCCAGATTTAATGTGTCGCCCTGCCACTCTTGCTTCAGCAAACGCCCTTGAGGGTCGTAATGATTATGCTGTTGATGACTAGCACTGAGCTCGCGGTTTAGCTCGCTGCCGCTGGCATTAAACTGGCGGGATATCAGTGCTTGGCCATTCAATGTTAGTGCACTTAAGCGACCGTGTTCATCGTAGCGATAACGAAGCATACTGCTGTCAGGTAAGCGGGTTTGGCTGCGCAAGCCTTGCTGATTAAGCTGATGGCGGATATGCCAGTCGTCTTGCCAGTGTTCCTGTAACTGACCATTGGCAAAGTAATTAAAACGAATTTTACGAGCGCTATTATTGGCTTGGCTTAGTTTGCCTTGTAAGTTGTAAGCAAAGTCGTTAATTAAAGTCATGCCATTGGCGGTGCTGCGCTGCTCAATCACTTGGCCTAAGCTATTTCGCTTCAGCTGCACCAAGCGCTCGCTGTTTTCCACTAACTGTATTAGTTGACCAGCCAGGTTGTATTGATAGGCTTGCTCGCGCCCATCAAAACCGATGGTTTTACGTATACGCTCACAACTGTCGTATTCCAATTGATAACGCTGACCGTCGCTACGCTCAATGGCTGTTAGGTTGCGCTCTTTATCGTAGCTAAAAGCAAGCCATGAACCATCGGGGTTAATCTGTTTACTAGGCTGCGATAATCCTTGATATTCAAAGTTGGTGGTATGACCAAGCGGGTTGGTTCGGGCGCTGAGCCGTCCAGCTTGGTCATAGGCGTATCGCTGGCACCGGGTGTGCTGTGGCTGGTCTTGGTGATAATGAACTACCTCAATCAGCTGCCCTTGGGCATTACGAACATACTGACTAACCCAACCGTAGGCATTCACTTCACCATTACATTCTCCAATAGCGTTATAGCTGTAGCGCGTCAGGGCATCGCCCACTTGCTTGGCGCTCAGCAGACCTTGTTCGTTCCACCAAAATAACTGTGCAGGCTGATTACCGGCAGACTTGTTGATTAAACGACTGTGCGCATCGTAGCGATATTGAGTGACCACACCTTGCACGTCGATTTCTTGGGTAAGTAAACCTAAGCTGTTGTATTCCCGTTTGAGTGATGAACCATCGGCATAGTCAATCTGATTCACAAAACCTAAACGATTATAGGAATAACAAGTCAAGCTTTGGTTCGGATGGAGCTCGGCAACTAACTGGCCTGCACTATTATAATGGAAACACGTAGTTGTCCCATTTGGTTCAGTTTGGCTAATTTTTCGCTGGAGCTCATCATATTCAAATCGCCAAGTGGCACCATCGGGCGCAATTTTTTTAAGAATTTGTCCCTGTGGGTTATGCCAATAGGTCCAACAGTTACCGTAACTATCAAAACTGCGGCTTAATCCCTGTTCAGGCTGGTATTCAAAGCGGTAGTGATAGCGTTCGTTGTCGCCCCATTGCTCGATACAACGAGCATCTTGAGCGGAGCCATCCCAAGAAAAATAGTGACTAAAACCCGAGGCGCGGGTGCGCTGAATAAGCAAACCCTGTTGATAGCGATAGCGTTCTTGTTGAGCAAAACGATTCGTCGCGTCGACCAACTGACCAGCGTCGTCGTAACTATAGCTTGCATAAATTTGCGCATCTTGAGCTCTACTTGAACGCACCTCAAGTAAATGGCCATTTAGGTCGTAACGTAAGTAAATGCTCTGGCTTCGATTTACTTCTACAACCGTAAGCCGCTGCGCCGCTGAATAAGTCAAACGGAAAGTGCAATCGACACCTTCACTTAACTTGGTAAGCAGCCAATGTTGTTGGATTTTACTAAAGCGCAATAATTTGCCATCAGCATGAGTGATAATCATTTCATCACTTTGATGCCGAAGTACCATACCCGACCTGAGCTGGACACTTTTGGCTCCCACCGCAACATAGGGAAAGCGGAATACTTGACCCAATGCGTCGGTAAATTGCCAGCACGGCTGTTCGCCGAAATCTTCCTCTAAGCTATAATGAAAATTACTACGCCAACCCAGACCCAGTCCCAGATCAAGGTGGGAGCAACTAGAACGATAAATACGCTGCCAGCACAGTGCTACATGCCCCTGTAGATGAACATCTACCAACTGAAGGACTTCCTCACCACTACTCATCGCAACAGGATCGCCGCACAATACGGTATCTTGATGATCAATCGATTGTGCAACAGGCTCACTTGCGTGCTGGTCTTGAGTTTGTACTTGAGTCTTCGAGCGCCCTCCCGGAGCTTTGGGTTCATTTTGGACGGATGAACTCCGAGAGGGAGTCGAAGCAGGAGATGAAATCGGCAACTGTTTTACCCGCTGCTGATAACACCAAATTTCGCCAGAGAGTAAAGCATTTACAAGCTGTTGCCGCGGCTGCTTTCGCTTATTTAAAGGCAACAAAAGATAAACCGTATGCAGCCCTTTTCCAGCAGCATTGACGGCCCCATTAAACTTCGTTAAAAACAGCTCAACGCTCGCGACATCAGTAAAAGAAATTGATGTTGAGGTATTTTTTTTAATGCCTTTAAAAAACTCATAAGCAAAACCATCGTTAGCGGTTACAACTTGTTTTTGGGTTCCATCCATACTACTGTTTACACCACTAAGCGACCCAACGAAGCGTCATTGCGCTCCGATAGGCATCATCGGAAAGAGCCAGCTGAAAGCTTGTTCCAACATATTTTTGCTGCTGATACAGCATTAAACAATGGCATAAGTTATAGATACCACTACACACCCCCAAGTCGCCAATCAGTGCATCGGCAAAGATAAACTGGCTGCGCGATGTAAGGCTGTCTTGAAAATACTCAACACTGTGTAACCAGCCATCCCTCAAAGCTTGCGGCAACGCAGTTGGGAAATAACATTGGCTGAGCGACTTGCCGCATTGACGCTGATAGCGCTGAATCAGTGCTGCAATCGTAGCTTGAGTGCTTTTATCTGAAGTCTGCACTTCGTAACTGGTCCAAGGGATCACAAAGCCTTTGTCTGCTGGACGCAGTCGGCCGGCAATAAAACATTGGCTGGCAGGAGTGCTCGGTTCTCTCACAAGAGTGATTAAACGCGGGTCCTCATGGTAGGCAATGAGCTGAATATCACTCACTTGCTGTAGCGAAATCAGCTTAACCGCTTGACGCATAGCTAATTGCAAAGCACTCCGGCCATAGGGGAACAAATACACTTTGGCTAAACCTTTTATACTAGGGATCAAGTCAAGAAGCCGCTGATAGTCTTTCCCTTTAGCCTGAACAATCGGGGCCTCGGGTAGTAATATGAAAACCGCATCGGCATCCCAACGAAGCTCAAGCAAACGCTCGGTAACTGTGTGGTCAAAACTAAAATGGCGTAAGCAGCCTTGCTGATGGAGCCTTAATTCTGGCTGCAAGGCCTGCTTCTCGCTAAGCTCAAAAATATTGACTGGGTCATCGTATTGGCCCAACTGCATCGCTTCAATGTCTAGTGTTAAAATCATCTTAGCCAATTAACACCGTTGGATTACCTGCCAATATCTTGCCACCATGGTCGGTCGAGTCACCTAAGCGAGCTACCGCTTTTCCCCCTACAGTGACCGAACCGGAGCCCGTAGAAATTGAATCTGGAGGGCCAATGCACACTAATTTGTCACCAACACAGGTAACTGGCATCCCGCCCACAGTGACTCCTCCATTACCACTGGCAACGGGCCCTCCCACATGGGGTACTTTATTTTCAACCTTAGGGCACATATGAAACGACCCCAACGTTGCGACTGGCTTACCCATGTAATTTCCTAGTTTAACGAGATGGAAGGCGCCTTAAGGGCGATAGCCGAACCATTAATAGAAATGGACGAGCCCTTAATGTCGATATTGCCACCACTCGATAAAATAATAGAGGCACCACCAGCCTTAATTGTGACCTGACTGCCAGCCACCAAATCGATATTTTTGCCAACATCGATCAGCAAGTTTTTACCAATGGTTTCAGACTGGTTTTCCACAACTTCAACCGTTAAATTTTTACCGATTTTTTCGGTTTGGCAGTTCTTAATCTCTGTCTGTAAATCCTTCTCCGCCTGCAGATAAAGTAATTCTTTTCCGGCATCGTCATCAAAACGAATCTCGTTGAAGTTACTTTCCCCGCCCCCCTTCGTAGAACGCGTTTTAATACCCGACTGGAATTTCTTACTGGGTAAAGCGTAGGGCGGCATTTGATCACCGTTGTACAACGCTCCGGTAATCACTGGTTGGTCGGGATCACCATTAAGGAAACTCACCAGTACTTCTTGGCCCACTCTCGGTAAAAAAAATGCGCCATAGCGGCTACCCGCCCAATTTTGCGCCACTCGGATCCAGCAAGAACTACTGCTATCCGGCTTGGCTTCACGATCCCAATGAAATAAGACTTTAATCCGGCCATATTTATCCACGTGGATATCTTCACCTGGATCGCCAGTGACTAAAGCGGTTTGAGAGCCATGGATCAAGGGGCGCGGGGTGACCTGTAAAGGTCTGAATAGCACCTCGGAAGGTATGCACGAAAACTGATTGTGTAATACCTGACCACTATTTTTCGCGGCTCCCGTTTGACTAACGATGGCGACACTTAAAGACAGCTGGGTAATCAAATAACTTTTGTTCAGCTGTTTTGGATCTTCATGAGACTTGAAAGTAAAGTATTGGCCTGCCGAAAAAGTCGCGCAAGTACTACCACCAGCACACAACAAGGTATCTCTTTGCATCGCTTCTAAAGCAATATTCGCAGAATTTTGCAACTCCGGGTTTAATTCAGAACCAGCATAGTATTCAAAGACTTCACTACTTAATTGCTGTTTACTTACGGCTACTTTTTGTTGCTCGCCCTTTGGTTTTACTTTGGGCTTTATAAAATCAAAACCATACTTAACCGAGCGTCCAGCAGGGAGCTGAAAATTACCGTTCCAAGAAAAAACATGCGCTTCGGCTAAGGAGCCGGTAGTAAAAACGACCTGCGACTCTTCAGCCTCTCGGTAAGCGGTCAAAGCATCGACTAAAACCACAGAATGCTTGCTCTTACGATGTTCTATAAAATAAAAAATGCCCGCCTCTTCTAATAGGCGATGCACAAAGTCTAAGTCACTTTCGTTGTATTGAACCTTAAAAGCCAAATTCGAGTAAGTTGACTTAAGCTCGCTCTGCATCGGTACACCGTGTTCAGTAAGTATCTTTTTGACAATTTGTTCTACACTAAGCTTCTGAAAAATTCTGCAATTGATTCGTTGCTTTAAAAAATGTAAACCCGATACCAGCTGCAAACGATAATCCTGATATTTTTCCCCTTCGGCTTCGCTAGAAATACGACTACCTAATGCATGGATGCTAGAAACAAAACCATTAAAATAGCGAGTAACAGTTTCTTCAGATTTTTGGTAATCTAATTTAACCGTCACTGATTTACCAATAAGATCATCCTGAGAAATAAGCTGACCATTGCTATAACAAGAAACATTTATAGAAAAAGGAATAGAGATACCTTCTTGAATATCAAATTGAGTAAGGTGGAGTACATCCTTACCTAAAGGTGTTTCTATTTGTATGATATTCTTGCTCTGGCTTGCCTTTTTCATATTTCTCATTTTTCACAATAAATAAAGATAAAAACGGGATAGTTAAAAACTACCCCATAGGTAAGAACAATTACATTTGTTGACCTTTAACACCGCTATAGCCGTAAACAAGTGGTGCTTGAACATTATTTTGATCATCAGTTGGGGTAACGGTCATCATCATTTCAGTGTAAGAAATCGTGATGTGCTCTACCGGACGATCATCTTGAATCGAAACGGCATAACTAGAAATCATCGCATCGGTTAACTCGATTTTCATGATTTCTTCAATTTTTTCACCTTGCTTAGTAATGTGGAAAACTGCTGGTTTACCCTTACCAATAGTGGCTTCTTTGAATAAATCAGGCGAAGCTTTATCTTGCATTTTTGAAATTGTGACATCACATAAGCGCGTTGCGCTCGCTTCACGATCTTGGGCAGTCCCCGTATGAGAAGTGATCTCACGACTCACCGACCAATCAACTGATAACAGCGTAATTAGATCTTTGTACTGCTCAGCGGTTGCTTCGCCTTTAATATCACCATATTTCAAATAAGTATTTGCTTGCATGCTAAGTTCCTTTAGCTAATTTTTAAAAATATACCCATAAGGGCTAGGTTATTAATGCATCGCCTTAAACGAGCAAATTTACTTGTCGCAGCCATCTCACAAATCAATCCAGTAAAAAACAAATTAAAAAGACAACCATCACAACTTCGAAGAACACATTATAGATATTTACATCAATAAATAAACACAAATCACTCTGTTTCTACACAATAATTAGAATCACGTATATCGATTAAGATTGAACCGACGTTTTTCTTAGAAAAAACAGCCTCCAACACCTTTTTCGATATAATCGGTAATAAATCATTTTGAATATTATTTTGAATCGCCCTCGCACCTATATCTGCGTTATTTGATTGTTGGTTCAAATATTCAGCGACTTGCTCAGAAAAACGTAATGTTCCTTTATAACTCTTGGAAAACCGTTGTTCGACACGCTGTAACTGCAAACGAACAATCTGCTGCAGTGTGACGTGATTTAGAGGAATAAAAGGGATCACATTTAAGCGACCGATAAAAGCCGGCTTAAATACGGCGAGCAGGTCATCGTTAAGCGCCTGTTTTAAGCCGTCAATATCAGGGGCTGTTTCTTGATCCTCAAACAAAGCAGTGGTGGTATCAGTTCCAACATTCGAAGTCATAATGATGATGGTATTTTTGAAGTCTATGTCTCGACCTTCACCATCTTTAATCGAGCCTTTATCGAAGACCTGATAAAATATGTCTTGCACTCCGGGGTGGGCTTTTTCCATCTCATCCAGTAATACCACGCTGTAAGGTTTGCGCCGCACAGCCTCGGTGAGCACGCCCCCTTCACCATACCCCACGTATCCCGGAGGAGAGCCGACTAATAAAGAGACCTTATGCTCCTCCTTAAACTCCGACATATTGATTACCGTGAGGTTATCTTCACTGCCATAGACCTGTTCAGCCAAAGTTAAAGCGGTTTCCGTTTTACCTGTACCGCTGGGTCCCGTGAGTAAAAACACCCCATTGGGCTTACGCTCGTCACTGAGATGAGCACGGGTGGTTTGTACTACTTTGCTGATTAAATCTAGAGCGTGATCCTGGCCGATAATCCGCTCGGCCATTTTCTGTGATAAGTTCAAAACCGTAGTTATCTCATTAGCTTGCATCCGCCCAAGAGGAATACCCGTCCAATCAGCAATCACCTCTGCAACGAGTAATTCATCAACTTCTAAGAACACCATCGGTTGAGCCACTTCCGCTAAAGAGGCTTTCAAATCCACCAGCTGACGACGTAACTCAAGCCGATCGTCATGATCCACATTTAAGATCTCATCAACATACTGCTTGGCTTTTTTCACCAAACCCTGTTCGTCACGCCAAGTGCTTTCGGCTTGCGCAAAGGCAGCTTGAACATCTACCAATTGGCAGCTAAGTTGGCTGAGTAGAGCTTGATGATTAGAACCCGTTAACTGTTCTCTCTCTAATTGCTCAATTTGAGCACTGAGTTGTTGCTGCTGTCGCTGTAAATGCTCTACCTGGCTTGGCGTTGCCGCTTGGCTCATCGCTACCCGGGCACAAGCTGTATCGAGCAAGGCCACCGCTTTATCGGGTAGTTGACGACCATTAATGTAACGATTTGAAAGACAAACTGCTGCCTGTAAAGCTTGATCGCTAATACTGACTCGATGATGCTTTTCCATCGCTGGCAGCAAACCTCGCAACATGACGATCGCTTTGTCTTCACTAGGCTCTTCAACTTTCACCACTTGAAAGCGACGCGTCAAGGCAGCGTCTTTCTCAAAATATTTCTTGTACTCAGCCCAAGTTGTAGCGGCAATTGTTCGCAGTTCACCCCGCGCCAAGGCTGGCTTGAGTAAATTAGCAGCATCGTTCTGCCCAGCTTGGCCGCCACTGCCAATTAACGTATGCGCTTCATCGATAAAAACAACGATTGGGATTGCCGAGTTTTTTACCTCGCTGATCACCGACTTTAAACGATTTTCAAACTCGCCCTTCATCCCAGCACCTGCCTGTAGCAAGGCTAAATCCAAGACCTGAATCCTCACATTCTGTAATGATTCAGGTACATCTTTGGCGACAATACGTTGAGCTAAACCTTCCACAACGGCCGTTTTACCCACCCCAGCCTCACCTGTCAAAATTGGGTTATTTTGCCGTCGACGAGTTAAAATATCGATCATCTGACGGATTTCATCATCACGCCCTAAAATTGGGTCGAGTTGGCCCTGTCGAGCTTGCTCGGTTAAGTCGATGGTAAACTGCTCTAAGTTAGGCGTTTTAGCTGAGGATTGAGTCTGAACAGTGCCATCACCAACGTTATTTTGCAGGCCCGACCAAATACGGCTCAGTTGACTCACCTCAATGGCTTCCAAATGTTGCAAATAATCCATGGTGGTGAAACTTAAAGTATCGTCACTCAATAAAGCGTGAAGAATATGCACTGGAAAAATGCTGGTTTGCTGGTATTCAATCGTCGCGACCATCCATGCTGCACTTAATAGACTCACAATTTGCGGAGACAAACTTGGGGTTTGTGGATTACCCGTTTTAGCTTGTTCAAGACTACGATTTAAATCCTGAATAAAGCCCGCTAAATCAAGCGAATAATACTGAGCGATGATGTATAAATCCTCACTGCGCTGCTCACACATTGCCAACAGCCAGTGCTGAACTTCAACACTAAAATGACTACGGCTATTAGATAGCGCGGCGGCCGACTCTAAACTTTGCTTGGCAGCTGGCGACAGCTTCTCAACCATTGATTTCAAACTCATTGTGGTCATTTTTATTCCCTTTCCTTGCTTTCGAATGCGCTTACGCAATCACTATCTTGGTGTACTGTTCCATGTGCCGACTATTCATGCTTAAGGATGCGCCGCGCCCAAGAGCCAAGCTGCAATGACCTAAACGCCCACTCGGCATATCTCGATAACGTGCACTTAAACTCCAACGAGGACGAATATGATTCGGTAAATATGCGGCCACGGTTTGTTGCAATAGATCCAATAACGGCCCTCCTGGTAACAAACGCTGAGCCGCCGCTTGACTGTCGGCCTGAATATCAATGTCAATGGCTGAGCCCACATCCCATATTTTGCTGCCCAAGGTGGCACTTCTGCCAAGCTGAGCATGCTGACCTTCAGGGGTGAATCGGCCTCCTAACTGCGTTTGCTCAGATTCATTTAAACTCAGCCACTGCCCGACTCGCTGATGAACCACCACCTGACAGCCTGATATCAGCTGAACGATTTGTTTTAAGGCTTGTGCACTGCGTATGGTTTGAGAAAACAGTCCGCCGACATAAAGTTGACTAGAAGTAGAAGTCCCCGCTAATGCGTGCAAAGCCAAAGAAATAGGATCGGATTGCCCAGTTTGTAAGCGACGCAGATATTGCAGTGGGTACTGATATTTCTCCCAAGCGCGGTGGTACAAAGAAATAACGCGGTGATGAAAGATGTCTAAAAAGTCACGCATCGATTCATCTTTTTGTTTGCAACGTTCCATGACCCATTCACTATAATGGCTGGGTAATACGCCACTAGGCCCGGTTAGGCCCATGAAATTGACGTACACCTGGTAAGGTTGCGAGGCCGACTCTGGCACCACCACCTTCGCTAAGGCTTTTCCCGGAAAACCTAAATTTTGCGGCACTTTAAAACGCAGCGCTTCGTGCTTTGGCAGCGTATCGGAGCCTATTCCATGATGAACGCCCCCCCGACTTGCTTGGATCGCGACCACACTATGATGAAAATCTTGTTCGCTGCCACTATTTAAGCCTTCAAAGAGATTCATAACAGCTCCATATCTCCCGCCAAGGCGGGCCAGCGATGCAATGCTTGAGCATGGCCCAGTATTCGAATCGTTAAACGGGTAAAGCTATTAATGGTGGTGTATTGTGCAAAAAAGTGTGCCAGTACATTGCCAAAAAAGAACAGATTGGTGCCAGACAAATCTTGGTTGGTAAATACAAGCTCGATGTCCGAACCGTGGCAGAAACCAACTCGACCATTTTGTACGACTCTTGCGGTTGCTCGCTGAACATCCAGACTGGTGATAGCTTCAATCAACACCTTGGTTTGCGGTAACTGTTTAAAGTCGTACAACTGCAACAACTCCTGCAACAACTGGACTGCATTTGCCTGAGTAAAGTGATTGAGCGTTAGGTGACTGGCCAATTGCCAGCGAGAAGCATCAAACATTGCCGGTCGCACCGGTTCGCTAAATGGCAGCAAACAGCGAACATTTTTTAGAGAGTCAGCGCGACTGGGCATCACGACCGAGGGTTGACCCCCACCAAAGGGCAGTCTTGCAGGCAAATTTCGATTACTGCACAGAGCTTTCGCTGAAATCAGCCATTGTTCATGCTGCTCGATATCCAGCGGCTTCGCATTGCCATCAACCACTGATAAATAGCTCTCTACGCCCGGCTCGTCATGGCCTCCCGCCCATTTGTTGAATTCACGACGCAGCGTCCAAAATAGATGACCCGCAGGCACATAATGAGGAAGCTGACTACCATAAAAAGGCGTGACTGCAACACCATTGTCGTGCTGATCAAAAGCTTCTACATCTAATATGCGAATCACTTCGGAGATATCCGCATCACGATAGCGAGGCACCAGACGATGCTCAAACCGAGCGGGATCTAAGCGCAGCGGCTCCAACTCATCTTCGAACAGATTCACCACAGGTACACAACCAAGTAAGATGTTATCTGCACTAAGCTGTTTCGCCAGAATATCAGAATCGGCGTCAAGATAGATATATAGGTCCACTTCATGCTGCTCACCAAACCAATTGGGCTCCAGATCTTGAAGCTCAAAAAACATGAATTTCTCAGGACATAAAAAATGCTCAACCAACAAACGGTAGCCATTAAAACTACGTTGTTCGTAAGGTACGACCTTTTCTTCATCGGCAAAGCCGACCGCATGTATATGCCTTGCTTGCAAATATTGGCGAGCCTGCATACTGTCAGGATTGGCAAATGCCATACCAACACTCGATTGAAAAATTAATTGATAAAGTTGATAGCTCAGCTGTGGTTGGCCGTGAATATAGAATCGCAGCTTGTCGATACCTAAATCACGGAACGACACATCATCAAATTCGCAACTCAGTCTTAATTTTAAAACGGCGCTAACATGCTTTTGAAAATTGGGCCGAGGCGCTTTAAAGGGGGCACTTTCAAAACTCGCTTTAGTAAGCTCTATCGGCCACATTTGCACGTCGTAACACGTATTAAAACGACAACTTTTATAGCCCGGAACTTGGGTATCTAATTCCGTCCCTTTAGGGATCATCAAACTATAGTCAGTGACGTTTTGAGTGCTCATCTTAATCACTGACATCGAGGGGATCGGTGCATGATAATCAGGGTAAAGTTGACCAAGTAGAGCTTCCGTAAGCTCAGGAAAACTGTCATCAAGCTTTTGCCGCACTTGAGCAGTTAACAAAGCAACGCCCTCTAATAAACGAGATACATGCGGATCTTCGACACTTTCTTCGCTGATCCGCAAACGCCCAGCCACTTTAGGATAACGTTCGGCGAACTCGGCCCCCATATGACGCAGATAAGCAAGTTCACGATTGTAATACTTTAATAGTTCATCACTCATGACTTACTCAACTATTTTTATGCCTAAGCAAACGGGTTCAACTTCGGAATCGAAGGTCATCTCTTCCGGTTCAGGATCGGCATGACACAAGGCATGGATCCGCAAACGTAATACTCGATCCAGCGGTTGCTCATCGCTTACCGTCGACACCGATACATCAATAAAGCGCGGCTCAAATTTGCGGATCGTTTGTTCAACAATCTGACAGAGCCTCTCTCTTCCATCCTGACTACTTAAAGGCATTGACGAGAAATCGGGTAGTCCGTAGCTAAATAAAGAAAGATCGAGCTCGTGGTACCACTCTGGCCAGGTATGCCAATGCAATTTAGCATTCAGCAAGGCCTCTAGATCTCGACGAATACTTTGCCGATAAGCCTGTCGACCATAGCTAGAGTAAACGCCGTTTGAAGCCAGCGCGTCATCATGGGTATTACACAAACGATCAAGTAAGGACAGTTGCAAAGCTGGTAAACCACTCATCACTCAACCGTCTCTGTGCAGCTAAGAGTAGAGCAAGACTCAAGCAAAGATATAGCCAGCGCATTATCGTTTACTAGCCACATTTTTAGCCCTCGTCCTTGAAAGAACTCACTATTTAACAAGGGCTGCCAATCTGTTTCGCGACCCAATTTTTCAGCGTCGCTCTCACTAGCGAGGTAAGTCATCGGCAGGAATACTTCACCTGAAGGACCATCTTTTATATCTAATTCAGCACGACGCCAGATCTGTTCGAATAGACTGGTCGCGGGGAGTAACTTTAGCCAAGTCACATCGGCAAAAGACACAAAATAATACAAGCCATTTGAGCCAAACACTTCCAAGTAACCCGCTAAGCTGTCATCTAAATCACGAAGTTCAGTGCAAGTTTGATCGTTGATTGTTAACTCAGCAGATTCACGCAAATGCTCCAACTGCTGCGCTGCACGCGTTAATGCACGCTGATCTTTATTGAGCAACGCTAAACGCAATTCAATAAGCTGAGTTAAGCTTTGCTTTGCACCACTCACCAAACTGGCGGTATCGCCACCGTGCGCAAAATCAACTCGAGATTGAGCCGCGTGTACTAACTGACGCATGTTTAATGCCCCTGGTACACATTGCGGGTGCTGTTTCACCAATAGATCTAACTGCTGATCGGCGCGCTCTAACTGGCCATCAATACACAACAACTCAATAAAGCTACTGCGCGTATCTAAATCTTTAGGTTTTACTTTTAAATGCGCGATAGTCGCGGCAATTGCTTCACTTAACTGTCCCTGTTGAATCAACTGTTTTATTTGTTGTTGCATCTATTTATCCTGCTTGGTGGTAGCTTGGCGATAACTCGGTTATCAAGCGAATACTGGATACCATCTGATCCAGCTGAAAATGTGGTCGTAAGTGAATAATGGAGTAGTAATGGCCGGGTTTACCCCGCTGCTCTTTAACCTGGATACTGGCTTCATTCAGCGGATAACGGGCTCGGATTTCGTCAGATGCCTCATCGGAGGCGGTGGTATAGCGATGCAACCAACGCTGTAGATCACGTTCGATCAAGTGGGCACTATCAAATCTGCCGACCCGGTCACGTCCTATAATCTTGAGATAATGAGCAAATCGCGAGACACATAATACATATTGCAACATTGAGGAGAGGCGCGCATTCACCGCCACCGCCATACTGTCATAATGCTTAGGTAGATTCACCGAAGCATTGCTGTACAAGACTAAGTGCTCGGTGTGAGGAACAGTGGAGACCGGAATAAAACCGCTATCAGACAACTGTTTCTCTAGTCGATCTCCCACCTGCAAATTAACTGGGGGCTTCGCTGAACGAATATGCCGTGACAGCTTAAAATCTGAACCAGGCAAGTCAAACACCAGACCATGTTTATATTGACCCGGCTGTAAGCCTCTAATTTGACTGAACCAACCCGACTCTCTAAATGCACGTACCGCTACCGAAGCCACACCATAGGCCGCATTTCCCCATAAATAATCGCGTTCCGGATCATTCACTTGCTCAACAAACATAAAGCCTTCTTGACGTCGGCCATCTTGCTGATATGGCTCCCGCATCAAGATATTTGGTGCAGCAATACCTAAGAATCGCGAGTCTTCCTGACTTCTTAACTTGCGCCACAACAGGTATTCATCTTGAGAGAACTGCGCCGCAATATCACGCACCGACGCCAATTCACTGAAATAATCGACCCCCAACATTGAAGGATCTGCCCCCGTGACAAAAGGAGCAAAAGCGGCTGCGGCGGTAAGACTAATAGCCCGCAGCGCTTCTAAATCATTTATCGCAATACCGTTACGCGCTTTATGACTCACTCGATAATCGCCGACAAGCATGCCAAAGGGCTCTCCACCAGGCATATTAAATTCATTGCTATAGATCTGTTTAAATAACTCACTTTGATCAAATTCGATGGCTCTAGAGACATCGCGACACAACTCTTGCCAACTGATACTAATCAACTTCACTTTGGTCACAAGGCTGTGTTCTTGCGGACCTATTTGGGCAGTAAGATACTCAAGCCCCCGCCAACTTGCCTCTAACTGTTGAAAGTGAGGATGGTGAATAATCGCATTCACTTGGTTATTCAGGCGCTCATCAATATCACGAATAGCCCGCAGTAAAATTGGCCGCAAGCGCTCTGCAGACCATGATTCAAGCTGCTGATTATCCTTCTCCAGCCAAATACGCAAGGCGAGATAGGCATCTTCAGTGGCCAGAAATTGATCCACGACTTCACTTTGGGCACACCAATCCGCATCGATCCGCAACGGTTCAACATCAATTTGTTGCAAAGTTTGGCTATCCACAAAGCGCAGAGATGGTAAAGTTTGAGTCATTGTCATGAGAAAACGCGGACCTTGCGGCCCGCTTTTAATTATCCGCCAATTTCTGGAATTTTTGCGACCAGGCGCAACGATGTGGTGAGTTCTTCCATCTGCAACCAAGGCCGTAACCAAGCCACGGCGTTGTAGGAACCCGGCGCACCAGGGATCTCTTTTACCTGAACCTTAGCGTCAGCTAATGGGTATTTCGCACGGATCTCCTGACCGCCTCCCTCAGAGGCGTTGACATAACTTAAGATCCATCGATTCAACCAATTCTCAACGTCTTCAGCTTCCATAAAACTGCCAATTTTGTCGCGAGCCATCACCTTAAGGTAATGAGCGAAACGAGAGGTAGCCATGATGTATGGTAAACGTGAAGAAATAGCCGCATTTGCAGTGATATCTGGATTATCAAAGCGCTTGGATTTTTGACAGGTTTGCGCGCCAAAAAACACTGCGTAATCGGTGTTTTTATAGTGACACAAAGGCAAAAAACCTAATTTACTCAATTCCGCTTCACGTCGATCAGTAATGCCAATTTCAGTTGGGCATTTCAAATCTGGATCGCCATCATCGGAAACAAAGAGGTGCGAAGGCAGGTTTTCAACCTTGCCGCCTCCCTCGGCACCACGAATAGCAGTACAAAAACCATACTTAGCGAAAGCTTCGGTCATCCGCGCACCTAATACATAGGAAGCATTCATCCAACAGTATTCATCATGCTCAGTGGTTTTGGACATGCCAGTTTGCGGATCAAGTTCAAACTCTTCATAACGAAATTCTTCAATCGGCGTTGTCGCTTCACCATAAGGTAAACGCGCCAATACTCGCGGCATAGCTAGCGTCACAAATCGAGAATCATCACTTTCGCGGAATGAACGCCATTTGGTGTACTCTAAAGACTCAAACACCTTCTCAAGATCACGAGGCTTGGTTAGTTCGGTCCAGTTATCAAAACCAAATAAAGCCGGTGATGATGCCGATAAGAAGGGCGCAAAGCCGGCCGCTGCAACATTCGACATCAAACTTAAACTTTCGATGTCCTCTGGATGATTGGTAAACTCATAATCACCAACTAAGGCACCGTAAGGTTCACCCCCTGGCGTTCCAAACTCAGATTCATAAACCTTTTTGAAAATTTGGCTCTGATCAAATTCAACCGCTTTGCTCAAATCTTTATGCAACTCTTTCTTACTCATGCTGAGCACTCGAATTTTCAGAGTTTGACTAGTTTCAGAATTCATCACTAAGTAATTCAAACCACGCCAAGATCCTTCCAGCTTTTGGAAACTTGGGTGATGCATCACCTCAGCAAGCTGCTTGGAAATAAGTTCATCAATCCCGGCAATCGCTTCTCGAAAAGTTACGGTAAGATTTTTATTCCAAGTCACGGTACCTTTCAACGCTTCTTCAGTAAGTGTTCTTAACAATTCTTTTGAGCGAGAGTAGTCCGTCTGCTTCGTCGCGCCAATCGCCTGCTCCAAGATAGAGCCCTGCGCTTGTTCAACACTTGGGTCTAGAACGGTTTGGCTTTCAAGACTCATGCTGCGCCCTCCGGATTAACATCTTTCGTTAGTTCACCCGCTAATTTTTGCAAAGAGTCGGTATTATTTAAGACCTCTTCCAAAATATTTTCTAAGTCTTCTGAGCGATCGACTTTGGTCATCAAATCACGAAGCTTATTACGTGTATCCATCAACTTACGTAATGGCTCGACTTGATTAACCACGGCTGCAGGATCAAAATCTTTCATCGACTGGAAAGCCAATTCGACGGACATCAATGAATCATCGTCCGCAAGTTTGTTATCCACTTTAAACTCTAATTTAGGATTCATTCGCTTCAATACATCATCAAAATTGTCGCGATCGATCTGAATAAAACGACGGTCTTTAAGCGGCTTCAATGCCGTGGTATTGTCGCCCGCAAAATCCCCCATCACTCCGACGACAAACGGTAATTCTTTTTTAACTGCAGCACCTTCAGTTTCCACATCGTAAGTAATGTGAACTCTTGGTTTGCGTACCCGAGACAACTTGCCGTGGATACTGTCCATATCAATCTCCTTGTTATTGATTAACACGTAGAGCGCTAAGCACCACGTTAGTCTTGTTGTTCCGATATAATTCCGGTCAATCGGAAATACCCGGTTCGAGCATCGTTATCTGTAATCAGCTCTTGGAGTAAATCCGGTAAGCTCATTCCACTCCAACGAACCACTTGCTCAATGGCATAAGCCATTGGCGAGTGAGGTTCTGTTTGCTTAAAAAAATCTGCTATTGTTGTCAGTTGAGCAATCGCCTCTACCCGGCTATTTAACTGCGAATGAGGACTAACTGCGTCCGCGGCAGAAAGCGCGCCATCTGTCGAGGCCATACTCACTTGCTGCGTCATTGACTGGCTTTCAGCTTCAGCCAATTTATCAGCGGCGATATAACGTACCGCCTCTGCACATTCAGTAAGACGCTTAGCGATGTGAGAACTGGGCTGCGGTTCGCCAACCGCCTCATCAATGCACTGTGATAAAAGCAGATAGGATTCCATGGCGGCTTCAATATCACTTAACAACTCAACAAAAAAACTGCCGCGAGTCGCTTTCACCGTGTGAGTAATATCTTCCAGCCGCACCGCGCCAGCGGCATAACGCTGGCTACGCTTAGTATCATCGAAACGCTCCACTTCGCTCGCTTGTTCAAATTCCCACAAGGAATAGGCTTGGTCTTCAACCAGCTCGGTTAAAGGCACACAAGCAATCGGCATTAACAGGGTGCCTTCACCGTCATAACCATTAAGTCCGATCAAAGGCGCGACGCGAGTAAGTAGCCCATCTTCATCTGGGCTGGGGTACAGATCTTCCCAATGCTGTTCAATCAGGCTACGCGCAACATCAAAGCCCAGTTTTATGCCCTTAAATCCTTTGCGGCGCACCAAGGCTTCAATCAGCCAAGCCGCGAGTTCTAAATCTTTACAAGTATCGAGCAATACCTCGGGAACTCGCTGAATAATGGGGTCCCATTCATGAGCGAGACTCAAAAGCGGCTCGTTATCCACCAAGGCATTACGCTCTGCGGCCCGAGCACCGTTACGAACATCTTTAAGCGTAAAGTAGGTCGATAAAGGTGAAGCATCTAAGCGCGGGTCTTCACCGCAAGGTCGCGCTTCAGATAGAGGCTTTGCTAATGCCAGAAAATCAATCTCGAACAGTTGGTCAAACATTTAAGCTCCTAGCGCCGATTAAAAAATACGGGAACCGTATCGTCACAATGTTCTTCATCAGTTCCGGTATCGCTTTGACATACCTTCACCAACACACAACTCACATTGTCACTCGCGCCTTTCACCAAAGCGGAATGCATCAAGGCCAAACCAATATCAGAAACACTGTTCGCTTGCATGCACATCGCCAAATCAGCATCACTGAGCTCTTTGGTTAAACCATCGGAGCACAATAAAAATTGATCTCCCGGTAGCAACTGACCGGAGCTTTGATCCACGGTCAGCGCTTCACTTACCCCAATGGCTCGAGTAATCACATTCGACAAAGGGTGCTGCTCTGCTTCAGACTCAGCAATTAAACCTTGTTCGACCATTTCCATGACTTGGCTATGATCGCGAGTTTTACGCTGTAACTGCTGATCGCGAAACAGATAAATACGACTATCCCCGACCCAAAGACAATGATAGAAACCATCTCGAATCTGCAGTAACACAGCCGTACTGCCTGCCGTTTTCCCCGCTAAGTGCTGCTGCGAATAGTCAATGATTTGCTGATTGGCACCAAGTAAGGCCTTGCGTAGGCAATCAATACTTAAATGCTCAGTTGGGCTTGACTCAACACTTTGCGTCACACTATCAATCACCATTTGACTGGCAATGTCTCCGGCCGCATGGCCCCCCATGCCATCGGCAACCACCCACACGCCAGCTTCACGTAAATCAAGCACAGCATCTTCATTATATGGACGCACTTTTCCAGGATGGCTTCGTGCGAAGCTCACAAAAAATCCGCCTAACAATGTTGAATGCGCTACCATCCCCAATGCTCCCATTGCCCATCTAACATGGCTGAAAACTGGCTAACTAACGGCAAACTTTCGGTCACCAGCGTGCATTCAGGTACATGCTCAGAACCATGAGTCCACCATATGCAGTAGCGCCCTAAGTTCTGACGTAGTTGCAAATGCAATAAGTTTTCACTGTTGATTACTTGCTCACTCTCTAATACCAGTTGTTGAGAGTCTTTGGCGCCATTTAATACTGGATTAGCTACTGCGATAGATTCCAACCAGTCGAGTTGACGAATGCTTTCAGCCCAACGTTGTACGTCGGTATCATCATCAAGCAATTTAAGTACTTTCTCTTCACTGTGCTCGCTCCACTCTCGCTGCTGCCAAAGACTGACTGGCTGCACATTCACAGGTTTTGCCATAGTGAAGTAGAAGTGGCGACCAACTTGGTCAACACTAGGCATCAACGTTCCCCCCATCGCAGACTCTCCTGATACGCCAGCAGAAAGAGCAAAATGCCAGATGGGGCTGGTCAGATAACGATCTAACCATTGCTCTCCGAGTTGTTCGCGACTGACAGCGGTCACGGCTTGCAACCATTCACGCCAAGCGCTCACAAAATCATTGGGTAAATGACCTTGAATAAAATCACCTCGAGCTGGGACTTTTCCAAAATAACCAAATCCGCTTATAGGCTGACTGGACATGCGAACCTCGCCAAATCGTTAGACCAAAAAGGGTGCATGGCAGTATTCGGAATTAACTCGAGCTTTACCTTATTCCCTTTAATTTCGATATCGAGAATGTTGTCTTTACGACTCGCTGGACGCTGCGCTAACAAACCATCGAGCATTCGAAACAAGCCCCAATTGCCAGGGAACGTCTCAGAAATTGAATGGCCCGATTTAGGTGGTACAAAAGCTAAACGGGTACTGCGACTGGCGTCGCCAGGCCAAATGAAATGCGAAGTACGCCGCGGTCCATGCCGGTAAACCAACTCCTGCTCACCCATTTCAACTCTGAAGTTATTGATATGGGCATCCAGAGATAGGGGTTTTAAACCAAATTCCACTCGCGGTATTTGGGTACCAGGTTCGAAAAATACGTCGCGGATCCGTCGCGCTTGTTGAAAGACCTTGAGGGAGTCTGCATCAATTCCCACCGAGCGTTCTAGCTTCCAGACTCGCTTACTGGTATCGACCGAAGACTTTAGGTAACGCTCAAAGAACTGGTCCATGGTTCCGCCATAACCGAAAAAGCGAGAGAAATCTTTGAGTCTAACGTCTTCAGTGGCTTTATGACTAAACGGGTACTTACCTCGAATAGCTGCTCGGTATTCCTTGTAGACGCTATCCTTCCAAATCGTATTCACATGAACCTGCGCGCCTCGTTTAGCCAAGGCGACGGTTTGATTCGACAACTCACTCATCCATGAGGCAAAAGGAGCTGGTAACATTTTTCGACTACGGCGTAAGGCACTACTAACCGCAGCCTGGCTACTATCATTTATTAAACTGGTATAAGCGCGTTTATTATTCGACTCCGATAAAACCTCTAAATAATCGCGAAGCTCTAATAGTGAAGCTTGCAAACCTTCTAAGTCAGCCTCGTTAATACTGAGTAAATCTTCAAACTCCGCTTCAACTTCCACGCCGGGCAAGGAAAGCTTCGCCGACGACATATCGTTGGGTAAAAAACGGTTAATTCGAGCCTTTTGATTTTTAAACGCCACGTCGGCCGCATTGGCCGCGACATCCCCTGCCAGCTTAGCTTTATCACTAAGCGTAACATCGCTTAAGCGCAACTCTTTTTGCACCGCAAGGATCAAGCTTTGCATCGGCCGCTCAGAGCCTGTGAGCTTTTGAACTAACTCGGCACCTTCTCGTGCCGAAGCGTAAGGTTTCAGTTGAATGTCTGCGAGTAACTGCTCCCACTCATAAACATAGTCTTTAAAGTAACGCTCTCTCACCGCTTGCACCACTTCATCGCGAGTGGCTTCATCAATCGATAAGCTATCGCCATACACCCAGCTGTCTTCCATCAAACGTTTAACAATCCGATTATTTTCAATGCGGAATAAACCGTGGAATCCACTATAGGTATACAAACCAGGGATCCCCTCATGCAAAGGGGTACCACTTGAACGATTGAACACTTGGCGACCTTGGCGTCCCAACACATCACTCAACTTAAAATCAGCGACATGGCTTGAAAGAAATTCGATACGCAAGCGTTGATAAGCCCGTTCGGCCAAAGGCATCCGGGTTAATACACTACGCGCCTGCGCTATCGCCTGCTCATCGACAGCAACCGTATTGACCCCAACACGAAACAAATTGCGAGTATGGGCCATCAGATCCTGGCGAAGGGTTTGATTAATTTCGCCCGGCAGTTTGCGTTCGTAATACACCTCAAACCAACTATATAACAGCTCTAGATCTCGATGCTCAGCATCGTAAATCATTAAGTAAGTCTTTAATGACTCATAGAGGTACTCCAAATAGACCTCATTTTCGGCTAACTCAGTTTTCAGCGCATTGGTGAGGTAAGTCGCAAAATATCCCTGTAAGGCTCGTTGGTATGCCGCTTGTGCTGGTTGACCAATTTTATCACCTTGATACAAACCCATCCGCTGAACATCTTTATCGACCAGCTGATGGCTAAAACCTGCGGGTAAGTCACGCAACAGATTTAAAGCCTGGACAAGGGTTATCACATCGGTATCTTTACTTAAGCTCGGCTTAACCAGATCCTGATATTGACTAACCGCCATCTCACTATGATCAACGAGCTGCTTGTTCCAACGATAACTGTTGTACCAGAACACGCTGCATAGCAATAAACTCAAACAACAAGTACCAATCACCAATCGGCGAGTCCACAAGGCATTTTTTTGGTGATATCGATTAACCGAGCCAAGATATTGCTCAGGGAAAATCACATCCTCTAATAAACGTTTAATGAAATAGCCTTTAGTTTCCCCGGCCTGTTGTTTCAGTGGCACCTGGCCCAAACCTAAACCACTAGACGTTTCGGTCATCACACGATCAATTGGCTTCCCTTCTTGGGTTGCGCTCGCAATGTATAAACCACGTAACATAGGCGCTTCTTCAAAAGCATTCGGCGAGAAAACCTCTTTTAGAAAATCATCAATACTCGATTGCAATAAATGCATTTGTTTCGGGAATTCGTACATCAAGGTTCGTTTATCGATATCTCGTTCTTGCTGTAAACGCTGATTTAATCGACCTTGGATCCGCTTCAGAAGGCCATGAAATTCTCGATTAAATTGACCAACAACACCCAACTCCGGATTTTCCGCGACCAAAGGAAAGGTAATTCCCCAAATTTGCTCGCGCTCATTCGCATTCAAATCAGCAAAGAATTCACTAAATCCTGCGATTAGATCGGCCTTAGTTAAAATCACATAGACTGGAAATTGCATCCCGAGCTGATTTTTAAGCTCATGAATACGCTGCTTAATTGCCCGAGCATGTAAATTGCGTTCGGTACGAGTTTGCTGCAATAGACTCGCCAAACTGACCGTAACAACAGCACCATTAATTGGCCGCTTGGTTCGATACTTTTTAAGTAATCCGAGAAAACCCAACCAAGCTCTAGCGTCTTTTACGTTGTTACTATCTTGAGTGGTATAACGACCTGCGGTGTCGATTAATACGGCCTTGTTGGTAAACCACCAGTCACAATGGCGCGTCCCACCCACGCCAGCTAAGGGGTCATCTCCCAATTTGTCTTTCAAGGGAAATTCTAAACCTGAATTTTTTAGAGCCGTGGTTTTTCCGGTTCCCGGAGGGCCGATCATGATGTACCAAGGCAATTGATATACCCCTTGGCCTCTTGCCAAGTTGGAATTCTTAAGTACTTCTAATGCAGTCACCACTCGCTCGCGTAACGTCTCAACTTCTCTACGACTATCTTCATCGTTACTCTGTTCCCCTTCACCATCGAGTAACGATTGAACCGCTTGTTGATCTTGTTTATGACGGCGTAAATGCTGCCATAGCTGATACACGGTGCAGATCATCGCAACAATAAGAATCGTCAAACAACGCGCTAATGCCCCCACGAAGGGCTCTGCGCCAGCAATAGCAATGAGCGGACCACCAAACCAAATTAAAAAGGATAAAGCTAAAAAGCCAATCACTTTAATCGTCCATTTGGATTTTAATAACTGTAATAAGCGTTGAAAAAACAACCTGATAAACATTTTTAGATCCTTTAACAATGCTTAATAAAGCAAATCAATCTCAACCCGACGGTTTAACGCCCGCGCAGATTCTGAGTCATTACTTGCTCGAGGCTCAGAGTCACCTCGTCCCTCCGGCCACAAGCGCCCCTGCAACAAAGTGCCCACCGACATGGTATTAGCAACGGCGGTCGCTCGCGCTAACGAAAGATGCCAATTAGATGGGTAACGACTAGTAAAGATCGGTTGATTATCGGTATGTCCGGTGATTAGGATCCGACCACTGGTTGACTCTAAAGCTCGAGACAGTTTTTGTAATATCGGCACCAGTGCAGACTTCACTTCTGCACTTCCTGGCGCAAATAACTCGCTTGAATGAATCGTGATACGAACTCGATCACTGAGCGGATGAATCTCCAGTAATTGCCGATTAACTTCTGTTTGTAAACGCTGCTGCAACATCAATAATTGTTGGTCATCTCGCTCAACCGAAGTTTCGACAGCAGCGTCCCATCGCGCCAAAGTATTGAGTCGATTGAATACCTGATCTGAATAGTTATTAATGAAATAACTGCTGGCCATATAAATCGACAGCAGTAGCACACCCCAAATAGCCATCAGCACCCAGATTGGGATCCCACCACCAGCCTCCTTCATCATATTGACACTAGCGTTACTTTGTGAAGATAAGGCAGTTTCAGACTCACCATGTATCATTTGTAAACGTTCAAATGCTTGTTGACGATAGGCTTCTAGCTGGTCTTGACCTCGCTCTGCTACTCGCATTTTTCCGACAAACCCTAAGGCTAAACATAAATATTGCAGCTCTAATAGGGAGGCCTTTTGATGAGGGGCGACTAAGTTTTCATCGAGTAAGGTGAAAAAGTACTCACCCCCCCAAGTTTGCGAGTGAAAAGTCGAGAGTAAACTGTCACTCGCCCAAATCGACTGTCCACCCCAGTTAGTATTGAGTACCGTCTCGTCGATAAAACAGCACATGCAGTAGCGTGCCGCCTCAATTTGCTCGGCACTAATTTGTAGGTGACGTAAATTGGCTTCGTAATCCCGAATTTTATCGATGCACACTTGGCGTAACGACGCGATATCTCCATGCTTCGCAGTACATCGAATTTGCCCCACCATCGATAACAAAACACTCGCTTCGTCAATCAAGGGATTATCGCCAAACTTAGGGAGTTGACCCCCCCGTTCCTTATTTTTCGAAGGCGTGATAACCACGGTGCATTCGGCTTCTGCCGCGCTAGCCGCAATTTTGCCTAAATCGCTGACAGACTTGTTCGCGCCGCGATTCCCTGGCCGAGGCTTCATCACTGTAGCTTCTGACATCAATACTCTTCCTTGGTACTCAAATTACTGACTAATCGCCCAGAGATTCATTTCAAGATCTGGATAATGACCCGACAAATGGATGGCAATCCCACCACTCGCGCTTAGGCGCGCCCAATAGTCGTTACTCTTATCCAATTTGAAATAATGAAAACCGGCATGATAGGGAATTTGCCGCGGTGCAACTGGCAAACCAACAGCGGAAATACCCGGCAATTGGTTGTTAACCAAATCCCGAATATGCTCTACCGGACCAATTTTCACTTGCGCGGGGAAACGCTTGCGTAACTCATCGGAACTAAGGCTGGCAGTAACCGCCAACACAAATTCAGCGCGATCAAGCAGCCCTTTATCTTGCACTTGAGCAATCCGAATACCATAATTAGTTTGATCTAAAGGCAACTGAATCGCGGTTTGCTCAAGCACCATGCTTAGATATTGGTTAAGCACTACCATCAAGTCACCAAATACTCCTGTGAGTTGTTGATGCTGATATGCAGGCAACTGCGGTGCTCGCTTATTCTTACTAGAAAAAGTAGCGAGTTCCCCAGCCAAACTCGCTAATTCTTGATATAGGCGTTCAGGATGCAAACCGCTGGTATGTAAGGTATGTCCCAGCAATGCATCATAGCGATTCAGTAACTGCAACATTAAAAAATCGGCAATTGAGCTAGTACTACCCTGACCAGCGCCAATCCGTGCAGCTAAAGCTTCTGCCCGTTGACGCATCACACCATGAACTTCTAATAAGTGCTGCTTTAGCACCGCATTGTTCTGCGCATTCAGCCAAGGAGGTACAAATTTTCCATCTAAAGTCACTTGCCCCTCTTTAGAAACAGCACTAATTTTGGCAACCGGCAAAGTTGTATAACCCGATAAATTGTCGCTTTCTAGCTTCAATTCAAAGCCAGCCTGGGCCAACTGCAGTACCTCTATTGCATCATTACCGAGCGAGGTATCAGCAACTTCGTGATCAACAAAACGGTAACGCGTGACGCTATTCGCTTGAGCCGATACATTCATACTATTCGACTTTTCGGTCGCAATCGCAATTAACACCATCTGGTCGCGAACACGACTATCTAGCGATAGCGGTTCCGGTAATGGATCGCGTTCAGGAGAAACCATCAACGCGCCATCAGGTAAGTAAGCCTTTATCTTTGACAAACCGAACTTCGCATGACTTAACAATGCGTTGTCGATCACTAACTCATTGATTCCCCAAAAGTAGTTTGACTGCTGCAACATTTGTTGTTGCTGAAAACTTAAACTACGTTCTTGTTGCTGAAAATGCTGAGGACGCAAAAACATACCCTCAGTCCAAGCCACACGACAAAAATCGCTCATTTCTTGTTCCCCAATTGCATCATGGGTTACCAACAAATACGGCGAGTTCGCCGACATGAATATTAAAAGTTTTGTAATTGGTAGGATCGATTGTGACAACTTCTCGCCAACTCGCGGTGTCGATATCTCGATACGCAACTAAAACGCCGGCATAACGTACCCCAGGGGAAAGTGACAACTTATATTCAGACTGACTGCCAGGTTCAAATTCAAACTCAGTCTTATGAATCAAGTCTGGGCCTAAAACTTGGGCTGCATCATCATATAAAGCAAAAAAATCTTGGCTATCAAACAAGGTTCTTGAAGACAATTCGAAAACCTTCACCACCACAGGAGAAGCTCGCCCAGTAATATCGGGGTTAACATTTTTAGCCACACTAAATTGCAGTTTTGAATATGGTTCGACTACATAATTGGCTACCGTGCAGCCCAACATTGACATACTCAGCAGCATACTAAGTACTAATTTCCCTATTTTGCTCATCGTTGTCCCTTTTGGTCTATGCGCTTTAAAGTCGCCTCATAAGCCTTCGCAAAATCTTCCATATAGAAAGCATTGTTGTTTTGGCTAAATTCATGTTCTAAATCACTGTGTACCGAACAATAACGATTCCAGCTTTTATGCTTTTCAATTGCCGAATAATACTTCGCGATGCCCTGCGTATTGTGGACCTTCGACGCTATCGATTTGGGGTCAAGCAATTGCATGACACTCGCCACGGCCCCCTCAACACCGGAAAGCAAGGCGTATTCATGTCGCTCGAGATCAATAAAGGCTTCCTTTACCGCTCGTTCAGGAGGGAGAAACCCTGAAGTCTTACGCTGTAGTAAGTTATGAAGGGCGTCTTCAGCATTGGTTGAAAATTTCAATGGATTGTTTTCATTTTTACGAAAAGTCGTCTGGTTAATCCGAGTATTTTCTTTAAATGCTGCTCGATTATGTAAAGTGTTCATAATCCCATCGAGAGAGTCCCTAGTTATCCCTCCTAATTGATGCCACCAACGGATCGGATTTTCTTGAGAAATAAGATCGGCAGAAATGCCCATCCCTTCTAAAAAAGCACCAAGATGCGTCTGCTCATCAATCGAATTTGCTGAGAGTGGTGTTGCCGATGGACGAGACTGAGCCCGATCAATATCCGAAACAAAAGCTGACGTCAGCTTTTCTGCTTTGGCAACGCCAGCGTTGAGTGTCTGCGAATGGACTATTTTTGTATTAATAGGCTGTTCTTCAGTCACTTCAGGCTCAAGGCTTAACGATTTTTCAATCCTAGGATCGTTAGCAAATAAAGCATTCCAATCCTCTGGAATATTTGATGACGAATCTTGCGTCAGAGCTGAGGGCAAGATAAAAGCATCACTTAGATTGGCATTTAGACTGGAATCTAAACTGAGCGAGTTAGGAGCTGGCGATGACGGCTCAGCAAGAACGCCAAAATCTTCTGCAGCTACAGGCGCAGAGATTACTTTTTGAGTTTGCAAGTCCTCCGGTAAAGCAGACAAATTGACCGCTATTTCATAATCACCAATCGCCAAGATATCACCATCAACCAATTGATAAGGTTTATCTTTTTCGATGGGTTCAACCGAACGATTAACAAAAACCCCATTAGTTGAGGTATCGTAAAGCCAAAATACCCCCTGATTGAACTCGACCCTAGCATGACGGCTAGAGATCACTCTTTCTGGATCAGGTAAACACCAAGAGCATTGACTCGCCCGCCCAATCGTCAGTACCGATTCCCCTGAATCACTGAAGAAATGTTTTTTTTCTTCCACGCCAGAGGTAAACCTGTGATAACTCATCACAGATAAACACAAATCCATAATCTTCCGTCCCCTAGAAGCATTCTCTTTTACTTTGAGTAGAACCCATCAACCCAAGATAACTAATGACCAAAATATCATTACAAAAAAGAGGCCGTATTATTACACTCAAGGAATAATTTAATCAATAAAAATAAAAAACTTTTTATAAATATAAATTAACTAGAATTTTACTAGTGATTATATTGTTGTTAATGTAATTTAAATTATTTAGACTGAAAGAACTGAGAGGACCGACTCCCAATAAGGAAAACTCAGTAAAGATTGGCATCATACTCCACTGATAATATATTGGTTATTAGTGGCAATAAAAAATAAACTCATTTATATGACAAATTAAATAAATCACCATAACAAAATTTGGTTAAATTATATACGGCGGCTTCATGGATGATTCAAGTAAAAAACATACTGACAAAAAATTAAAAGACGAAACCAAGGTCGGTCATACACAAATATATCAATCGAATAACCTAGCAGACTCAAAAATCCAAGAAAGCGAAACGTCCAACAGCAATGACTGTAAAATGATCAATCGGGTGATCAAAAAACGTTATCAAATTGAAGGTCTGGTAGGACACGGTGGGATGTGTGATGTCTATCGAGCGAAAGATTTATTACTTGAAGCGGCTGGTGATAGCCAGCCCTATGTTGCGATTAAACTGCTACAGAAAGAGTTTCATAACCAGCCCGACGCAGCTCGGATCCTGATCAGAGAAGCCAGAAAAACCCAGCGTTTGAGTCATCCAAATATCATTAGGGTTTATGACTTTGGAGTTGACCAAGAAGACTATTATTTGATCATGGAATGGCTAGACGGACAAACTCTAGATGAAATAATTAAAAGTCACCGTCCTCATGGACTGCCTTTCAAGAGCGCCCTTGCTTTACTGAAGCAATTACTATCGGCCCTAGGTTATGCGCATAACAACGGTGTAGTTCATGCGGACCTAAAGCCTGGCAACATCATGCTGGCACGTGATGGAACCATTAAGATCTTCGATTTTGGCGTATCCCGAGCGCTTAATTTAAATGCAGATCAATATGCGGCTGACAAGCCAGAAGAAACCTCTCCAGTTAGTGGCTTTACCCCCACTTATGCGTCTCCAGAGTTATTGGCAGGCGCAACCCCCAGCATCGCCGACGATGTGTTTGCCTTTAGTTGCATCAGCTATGAATTACTTACCAGTAAGCACCCATTTAATCGCAAGCCCGTCAATCAAGCGGCAAAAGAAAATATATTCCCTGACAAGCCCAAGCATGTCTCCATATTACGCTGGGCAAGTTTAAAAAAAGGTCTAAAATTTAACATTAAGCAACGAACAACTGATTTAGCTACACTCGAAAAAGACTTAACCAAAAGCTATATAAACCCAACCCTAAGTGTTTGCTTGACCTTCGCTCTGATTGCCTCCGCAGGTGTGACTTATCAGCACTTACACCAACAGGTCCAACAGTCACAACTCGACTTGGCTTCGCGACAACAAATCGAACAAGCCAATCGTGAATTATTAGCACTAAGCCCACAACAATTTCTGCCGCTGTTAGCAACAATTACCGATCAACAAGCAATCCCTAAACAAGCCTTATTGCGTCAAAAGCAAGGCTTGGTAATTAATTACTATGAAAAAAAAATTGACAATCTGCTTAATAATAAAGGCATAGCTTATCCTGATTACTATGCCATTCAGTCTCTATTACAAGAGGTAAATCGCATCTATCCAGACTCTTACGCTCTTGCCCTAACCGCCAAAGATATCAATCAGGGATGGATGAGCACAGTGGAAGCACTCAGCCAACGTCTCAATACACATCTAGAGCAAGGTCGTTACCAACATAGTGAAGACGGTGATGATATCTACACCATCTACCGCGATTTAATGCAGGTTAGAACAGATTTTCAGTTTCAACCTAACCAGAAATCAGAGCAGGTATTCACCCAATTATTTGACAATGCGCGCGACAAGCTCGATGTAATCAAACTCGCTTCAATGATCGAAGCTGGCGAAGCCTTCTTTGGTAATAGCGAACAACAGCAGCAACGCCTTGCCCAAGCAAATGCCTTAAAGTCAGCAATTCAGCAAATGGCGGATTACCAGCAAGCCAAAGCCAAAAATCAACAGATTGACTTCCCCTACCATGCGGCTGAATTGGTATATCAACACCAATTTGATGACCTTCAGCAACGCATCAATAATATGAACCGAATCAAATCACTCGATAAGCTGGCTAAAGAAGTACGATCGATGGCGAAACAGCTTCCTAATGATTTCTCTTTGCTGGTACAGACTCGTCAACGTATGGCAAATAAATACTTACGCTTTTCCGACTACTTACTACAAAAACGTCGCACTAAAGAAGCCAGCGCAGTGATCAAAAAAGCACAAGATTTAATGACTCAAGTACAAGATGCCCGCGCCACTGCCGAGAATGCTTAATTAAGTAAAGTACTCGAGCTCGTAGCGCATTTTTGTTCGAGACTACAAACTTGTGACTGCAATAAGTTAAGCCGCCAGCGAGTAAAGCAGCTGCGGCTCAACAACTAAGACTTTATATCGCTCGATTTACCAGCTAACTGTGGGGCAATGTCACTTCCCCCTAAAGCTAAGTACAAGGTCGCCTGAGTAACAAACTGTTGGTAACGATTTTCCAGTAGCAAAGCCTCGGCGTTACGCAATTGTTCTTGCGCATCTAGCCAATCTTTAATCCCAACGGCACCATTTCGGTACTGACTTTGATAGATCCGCTCCACCTCTTTGGCGCTTTGATATTGCTCAATTAAACGCTGCCCTTGATATAGATACTGCTGGCGTGCCGATAATGCGTTATCAACATCTTCAAATGCTTGATAGAGAGTTTGACGGTATTGGACCACTGCCGACTGATACTGCACTTCGGATATCTGCTGATTAAGCTGCAATTGATTCCATTGTAAAAAAGGTAACGCTAACTCTGCTCCCAACGTCCCAATAGGGTTACGTAACAACTCTTTCAGCTGATTCGAAGAGCTACCTAGCGATCCCGTTAGGCTCAAGGCGGGCAAGTAACTCGCAGTGCTTGAGTCTTTGCCGGCCAAGGCTGCCTTCAGTTGATACAGCGCGGCCTTCACATCGGGACGCCGCACTAAAATATCAGCGGGAACGCCTTCGATCACCAAGGGCATCGGCCCTTCGGGTAATTGCTTTATCTGCAGTTGGTCCTCTGCAGGAGGTTGATTAAAAAGGATTGCCAAGGCATTTTGCGCCTCGTGAAGCTGTTGTAACCACTGGCTATGATTGGCTTGCAGGCTGGCCAGACTGCGCTTCGCCTCCAATACATTGAGAATGGTCACCGCCCCCGATTGGTACTGGGACTGAGTTAACTGCAAGGTTTGCTGCGCGTCTTTAATACTACCATTACTGAGACTAACACGCTGCTTGAGATATCCAAGTTGCCAATATAGTGAAGCGGTGGTGGCAACTAAACTTTGTGCGGTACTTTCACGATCTTCAGCACTGGCAATGGCTAACCAACGCGCCTGATCGATATCTGCCGCAACCTTACCCCACAGATCGACTTGATAACCCACCGAAATATTCGCCTGATAGGAGCCACTGCTGGCCCCATCATTGAAGTCTTTACTGCGACCAGCAGACAAACTCGAAGACAACTGAGGATAGAGTTGATCTTCACTCAAGCCAGCTTCTAAACGGGCCTTATGCAAGGTTAAAGTTGCCAAGCTTAAATTGTTGTTGGTCTGCAATACCTGTTCGATGAGTCGATCCAACTCAGGATTATTAAATTTCTCCCACCAACGATCTTGACTAAGCGAACGGCTAGCAAGCGTGTTTGTTGTCGCCTCACTTGGTTCGACTGCGTCTTGCCAAACTTGCGGCGTAAGCACCTCGGGTGGATGAAACTCACTGCGACTGAAATGAGAACAAGCCGTCAATAAGCTCATTGCGAGCCCAACAGTGCTGTACTTATACAACTGTGAATTCATCATGCTACTCCCTTGCCAGTGCATCAACGGGATCAAGTTTGGCGGCATTCCGGGCGGGTAAAAAGCCAAATAAAATACCTATTAAGGTGGAACAAGCGAAGGCTGCCACAATCGAGCTGGTTGAATATATCATCTGAAAACTACCGCCAGTAGACGCAAAAACAAACCCAATCAGATATGCTAGGCCGATACCAATCGCCCCACCGCACAAACAAACCAACACTGCTTCAATCAAGAATTGACGTAAAATATCGTTTTGACGCGCACCAACCGCCATCCGCACGCCAATTTCTTTGGTTCGTTCGGTCACCGATACCAACATAATATTCATCACACCAATGCCACCAACCACTAAAGAAATCACCGCAATAGCAGAAATTAATAGGGTCATGGTAGCGGTGGTCTTCTCGATATTTTGTCGGATGGTATCGGTATTAATGGTAAAAAAGTCTTGCTTACCGTGACGCATTTTAAGCAAGCTAATAATCCCTTGCTCGGCAGCATTACTGGGGGCAGACTGATCGATGCGCACCGTAATGCTATTGAGGTAACGCTGGCCAATCATCCGCCCTGCAACCGTGGTATAAGGTAACCATACTTTTAGCGAATCGCTATTGCCAAAAGCACTGGTTTTGGGCTGAGTGACGCCGATAATGCGGATCGGTAAACTGCCCAGAAACACCACTTGACCCAGCGGGGACTGGTCAGGAAACAACGACTTAAGGGTATTGCTATCGATGACCGCTTGTTGCGCTAAGGAATCGACACTGGCTTGATCCCAAAATTGACCCTGCGCGAGTTGATAACCCTTTACTCGAAAATACTCCGGCCCCACACCTTCCACGCTACCTGTTACCGCTTGATTCTCAAAACGAATGGTGACATTGGTACTTAAAGAAGGCGTCACGCTATCGACGAAAGATAGCTGTTTTAGCGCATCGGCATCGGCTGCGGTTAAGCTACGAACCCGACCCGAACGTCGGTCGCCAAAACCGCTACCCGGTCGAATATCAATGGTATTGGTACCCATCGAAGCGATATTTTTTAAGATGGCTTGTTGTGAACCAGCACCCAAGGCAACCACCGATACCACCGAAGCAATCCCAATAATAATACCTAACATGGTTAAAAAAGTGCGTAAGCGATGACTCGACATCGCTAACAGGGCCATCTTCAAGGCCTCTAAGTAGCGGTCCCAAGCAAACCACCCGGGCTTGTTCGTTGACATCACTTTAGCCAGTGTCGCTGTCGAACCAGCGCTACTGCGGCGATCACTGAGAATTTCACCGTCCTTGATTTCAATAATACGATCAGCAAATTGTGCCACGTGCATATCATGAGTCACTAAAATAATAGTATGACCATCGTGATGTAACTCGCGTAACAGCGCCATCATCTCTTCGCCACTTTGGCTATCTAGTGCGCCAGTGGGTTCATCCGCAAGGATCACATCACCACCATTCATCAACGCGCGCGCAACACTCACGCGCTGTTGTTGGCCACCGCTGAGTTGGCTCGGCTTATGGTCGAAACGGTCAGCCAGACCTAAACGGCTCAGTAAATCCTGTGCCCGTGCTTTACGCTCGACCTTATTCTTACCCGCATATATCGCCGGCACTTCAACGTTGGCCACCGCACTTAAATCGCTCAGTAAGTGGTAACGCTGAAAAATAAACCCAAAGTGCTCACGTCGCAGGGCGGCTAACTGATCTACATCCATGGTTGAAGTATCCTGACCTTGGATTAAATAACGTCCCTGAGTCGGCTTATCTAAGCAACCTAGAATATTCATCAAGGTGGATTTCCCCGAGCCCGAGGCTCCCACAATTGCGACCATTTCCCCTTTTTGGATCGATAAACTCACTTGCTTGAGAACCGTCAGCTGCTGCTCTCCAGCACTAAAAGAACGCGAAATGTTGGAGACTTCTAGTAAGGCTTCACTCATGACTAAAAACCCATTGGCGAACGACGGCGATTACCTGCGGCGTTACTCTCACCAGGAGCCCCCACAACCACTAACTCACCTTCATTTAAACCCCTAAGTATTTGGGCATGGATCTTATTGTTAATGCCCACTTGCACATCTCGATACTCCAGCTGCTGGTTCACCAACACCGGCACTTGATAGCGGCCTTTAGAACCCGGCTTTCTCTGTAGCACTTGAGCGGGAACCAGTAAGGTGTCTTGCGCCTTATCCAACACAATCGACACTTGAGCTGTCATGCCAATTCGTAAGGTATGACCGGGATTTTCCACTTCAAATAAACCATTGTAATAAATCGCTTCATTGTCACTGACACTCAGATCGCTATCATCACCATCCATTAAGGTAGGTCCAGGCTCGATGGCCTGTAATTGCGCACGATAGGGGTGTTTGGCTTGACCCAAAATGGTGAAATAAACGTCTTGGCCAGGATGCACATGAATCACATCCGCTTCCGAAATTTGCGCCTTCACGATCATGGTGTCGAGTTGTGCCAATTCGATGATGGTTGGAGTGCTTTGATTCGCATTTACGGTTTGCCCCTCTTCTACTGAGGTGTATACCACCGTACCAGCCATGGGTGCAGCAATCGTGGTATAACCTAAATCAACCTTGGCGCTATCTACGGTAATCGCAGCTTGTTGCTGCTCGGCTTTTAATTGCTCCAGATCAGCCTGATAGATGGCAAGATTTGCCTCTGCGACTTCATAATCCGCACGTGAGCTGGCATTATCGGCCTGCATTCGTTGTTGCCTTTGATACTCAAGTAAGGCCTGATGAATTTGCGCCTGCTTAGCACGATACTGCGCGTTAATACTGGCTAATGACGCTTGCGCTTGCTTCAAGGCATTTTGCTGACTCAGGCTATCAATTTGAGCAATCAATTGGCCCAGTGTAACTTCATCGCCAAGCCCAACAGCTAAGTGTTTGATTTGCCCGGATTCTTGCGCCCCAACATTGACTAGCTTGGCAGGGTGCAACATGCCGTTTGCCAATACGGTATTTTCAATATCACCGCGTTGTACAGCTTCAGTCACATAAGCGGGTTCGGCTTCAGGGCGAGAGCTGTAATAGAGCGATCCAACTGCTGCTACGAACAAAAACAGCACTAAAACCATCGATAAACGTTTCGCAAATTTTTTCATACTATTCAGACATCAAAGTTACAGCTAAAAATTTAGCCTGATAATTCAGCAGGTTATTTAGTATAACGATTTCATTTAAAAGAGGCAGTCTTACAAGTGTAAAGAAGCGTAAAGGTATCGCTGACAATAGCCGCCAGCGGCTAAAGATGATGCAATAGAAAATTGAACCTCGTCCGTTTAAACGCGAGGTAGTAATGGCGCGACCTAAACAGTATAACGAACGAACCGATACACTGAACTTCGACGCCACTACGTCAGCATGCTTCGCGAAAGCACACCGCTCCTAGTATGTAACCTTAACTGAGCTTAAATTGGCCCACCTGTGCTTCTAAGGCATGGTTGTAATCCGATAAGCCATTGGTACTGATAAGGCTCTCCTCTCCTCGTTCCCGCAGCGAATGCACCACGTCACCAATGGCAATCATATTGCGATTAATCTCCTCTGCCACCAAGCTTTGTTCTTCCACCGACGTCGCGATTTGAGTCGCCAAATCATTAATCTCTAACACCGCATTTGCCATCACATCCAATGAGCCCATCACCTGTGAAGTATTCTCGGCACTACTTTGACAACTGCGTTTTGTCGCTTCCATGCTATGCACGATATTTTGATTTCCACTACGCAAGGTCCCTAACATCGCATCAATTTGTTCGGTACTGTCGCGAGTTCGACCCGCCAATGCTCTCACTTCATCAGCTACCACCGCAAAACCACGTCCTTGCTCTCCTGCTCGGGCTGCTTCTATCGCCGCGTTTAATGCTAATAAGTTAGTTTGTGCTGCAATATCTCCTATCACCTTCAGCACTTCGCCAATCATTTGAGTATCTTCGGTGGTCTTTTGTACCGACTCCGACATCCCATCAACTTCCGTCACCAATTGATTCACACTTTCAACGGCTAACTGAACCACCTCTCGAGAGCGTTGTGCCTCTTCACTCGCTTGCTGAGTCAGCGAAGCCGTATCTGCAGCACTTTGCGCCACCGATTCCGAGGTCGAACTCATTTCAGTGACTGCTGTCACCACCTGTTCCGTCTCTTGGGTATGTTGATTTAACAACTCTTGGTTCGCGTTAACCCGCTCCGAGAGCTTGCTCACTTCTCCCGCTATTTTTTGCCCCGCTCCCGCAACTTCCAACATCATCGCTTGCAACTTCATGATGAAATGATTGATGTCTTCTGCTATTTGACCCAATTCGTCGTGGCTTTCCACCTGTAAACGCCGTGATAAATCACCATCACCTTGGGCCAAGTCGTGTACCAATTGACGTAAGGAATTAATCGGTTTAAACGCTAGTCGTAAGGCAAAAATACTCAGGGCCACAATAAATAACGAAGCAAGTAGCAAACTCAAGGTAATCGCATTGTTCAACCGGTTGGTATTGGCTTGAATAAACGCCGGGTCAATAAAACCCGTTAACTGCCACTGCTTACCATTCACGCTGATGGGCATCGGGATGGCTTCTAAATCGGCATTCTGTTGTTGCGGTTTATCGCTGTATAATTGCTCGCCATTGTCATCAACCAGTTCCATATAGCTACCGTCGATGGAAGAGTCCTGCAACAGGGCGACCAGATAACTTAAATCCAGATAGAAAAACTCACCATCCTTAGGGCTAATAATTTCCAACAAAGGACGCTGTTCTTCAAATACCACCTTGGTTGCAATATCTTGCCCTTTGGCCGCTTGCCATTGGTCGAAATACTGTTTGAGTGCATCCCCCTCTAGCATCTCTTCGTTAGTCGCACCAATTTGTGATGAGATCATTTTCAGCACTCGATAAAAACCGCTTTGCTCAGGTGCTGTTTTTACACTCAACAAGCCAACATCAATATTTTTAGCCAGCAGGATCTTGGCGTTAATATCTGAAGCTATCTTGTCTTGTACTAAGCGAAGATGAACCCGAATGTTAGTGCTATCTGAGCGATAAATATATTGGCTGATGTAGTGATTCACGCTGACATAAGAGGTAAGCAAAGTCACCGCTATAATCGCAACAAATAATGCTATCAATTTGCCCTTAAATGAAAAACCTTTCAAAGCTTTTACTCCATAAATACAAGGGCCCTGCGTTTAAGGGCAAACTGCTAGTCTATATATCAAAAAAATCTATTTCTTTGAGTCGATCGGCAGATTTACAATTTTTACGATAAAATACAAACAGTTAATGGTCATACCAGTGTGCAACACCCTTGACCTTTCCGAGACTATTTGGCAAACGTTATGGGTAAGTCAATGGGGGGGGATATACAAAAATGAGAAAATTTGGCCGATGCCCATGCCATACATCCGCGCTGCTGGTAGACATTTAACGGCTGATAAACAGGCACACGCCAATCAATCGACACCAACGACATGCTCTGAAAAGAGATAACATAGCTAAGGGGAAGTTCGTCGAAAATAGAACCAGTCATAGGCTATTTTCGACGAATGTAGCGAAATAAACGTTCTTAAACGCAGAATTAACTGAGCTTAAATTGGCCCACCTGTTCCTCTAAAGAGTGGTTAAAATCAGATAAGCTATTGGTATTTGCTAGGCTTTCGTCGCCACGCTCTCGGAGCACATGCACCACGTCGCCAATGGCAATCATATTGCGATTAATTTCCTCTGCCACCAAGCTTTGTTCTTCCACCGACGTCGCGATTTGAGTCGCCAAATCATTAATCTCTAACACCGCATTTGCCATCACATCCAATGAGCCCATCACCTGTGAAGTATTCTCGGCACTACTTTGACAACTGCGTTTTGTCGCTTCCATGCTATGCACGATATTTTGATTTCCACTACGCAAGGTCCCTAACATCGCATCAATTTGTTCGGTACTGTCGCGAGTTCGACCCGCCAATGCTCTCACTTCATCAGCTACCACCGCAAAACCACGTCCTTGCTCTCCTGCTCGGGCTGCTTCTATCGCCGCGTTTAATGCTAATAAGTTAGTTTGTGCTGCAATATCTCCTATCACCTTCAGCACTTCGCCAATCATTTGAGTATCTTCGGTGGTCTTTTGTACCGACTCCGACATCCCATCAACTTCCGTCACCAATTGATTCACACTTTCAACGGCTAACTGAACCACCTCTCGAGAGCGTTGTGCCTCTTCACTCGCTTGCTGAGTCAGCGAAGCCGTATCTGCAGCACTTTGCGCCACCGATTCCGAGGTCGAACTCATTTCAGTGACTGCTGTCACCACCTGTTCCGTCTCTTGGGTATGTTGATTTAACAACTCTTGGTTCGCGTTAACCCGCTCCGAGAGCTTGCTCACTTCTCCCGCTATTTTTTGCCCCGCTCCCGCAACTTCCAACATCATCGCTTGCAACTTCATGATGAAATGATTGATGTCTTCTGCTATTTGACCCAATTCGTCGTGGCTTTCCACCTGTAAACGCCGTGATAAATCACCATCACCTTGGGCCAAGTCGTGTACCAATTGACGTAAGGAATTAATCGGTTTAAACGCTAGTCGTAAGGCAAAAATACTCAGGGCCACAATAAATAACGAAGCAAGTAGCAAACTCAAGGTAATCGCATTGTTCAACCGGTTGGTATTGGCTTGAATAAACGCCGGGTCAATAAAACCCGTTAACTGCCACTGCTTACCATTCACGCTGATGGGCATCGGGATGGCTTCTAAATCGGCATTCTGTTGTTGCGGTTTATCGCTGTATAATTGCTCGCCATTGTCATCAACCAGTTCCATATAGCTACCGTCGATGGAAGAGTCCTGCAACAGGGCGACCAGATAACTTAAATCCAGATAGAAAAACTCACCATCCTTAGGGCTAATAATTTCCAACAAAGGACGCTGTTCTTCAAATACCACCTTGGTTGCAATATCTTGCCCTTTGGCCGCTTGCCATTGGTCCACATACGGGCGCAGTTGTTCATCTTCTTCCAACATCTCTTCGTTAGACACCCCCATGTCTTCCGAAATTAGCTTCACAATCCGATAAAAGCCGCTTTGATCATGAATTTGTTTAACATTCACCAGGCCAACATCAATATTTTTAGCCAGCAGGATCTTGGCGTTAATATCTGAAGCTATCTTGTCTTGTACTAAGCGAAGATGAACCCGAATGTTAGTGCTATCTGAGCGATAAATATATTGGCTGATGTAGTGATTCACGCTGACATAAGAAGTAAGCAAAGTCACCGCTATAATCGCAACAAACAAAGCAATCAACTTCCCTTTAAATGAAAACGTTTTCAACATAGTAACTCCATTAACTTACCTCGCGAGAGGCTGCTGAATAATTTTAGATATCTTCAAGCCTGCGCAGCATTGAATGCCTTTGCCATAACTCAGTAAAACGCCAGAACTTCATGTCAAGCAAGCCTAGCGCAGTACAAACCGATTTAGTTATAGAACTAAGTATAATCTCAAATTCCAAATAGTCAGTTTTATAGCCATAAAGAAGGCAGTTACAACAACGACTACCCTATTGATATTTATATAGGAAAATAGTAATGAAAGATAAGAATTGCACTCTAAGGGGATTGACAAGGCAAGTGCAAGCGAAAGTTCATGAATACGCAAACTAGCTCTCAACTCATCACAAACGGCTTGCAAATATGAGAGAGCCTTGTTATTTCGACCTGACTTTAGTGAAGCGGTGAAGCGCTCAATTGAAACAAAACCACTCACCAGACTTAAAATTCACGATTCATTTTTTGCATGCTATCGATTAAGGCCTCTAGCTGTGGCGCGTCGATATGACGAGTTAAATCCGTGACTAATTCAAGATGGCGTTGGTTATGATACTGATGGACCTGCAAACCCTGTTCGGATAAAGCCACCACAATAGCCCGCCGGTCATCTTGTTGTGCGCGTCGCTCAATTAAACCAGCGGTTACTAATTTATCTACCTGCACCGTCAGCGTCCCCGTGGTAATGGCCAATTTCTCAGCCAATTCTTTCATCCGCATGGCCCCATGATTACCCAGCACCTCAATAGTATGCACCTGAGCCAAGGAGTAAGCACTCTCTTTAACCACCGACAATTCCCAAGAAGAAAACTTGTCGTAAAACTCGGTCAATAAATGATTAAGGGTGGTTAGGGATTGCATGTCACGCTCCATGGCTCACTTCAATAGTTAGATGATGGATCTTATCAAATTGGGCTAAGCGCTGCTTGTATTCACTTAAAGGCCGTGGCGATGGGCTAATAATTGAAATCGCTGCACAATAATGATCGGCACTCACTCGCCAAATATGAATATCGCTGACCTTGTCCCCTCCTAGCTCCAAACAAGCAAGAACTTTTTGCTGATAGACTTGTGCAATATTCGCATCCAGTAAAATTGGACTGGTTTGCTTAATCAAACCCCAAGACCATTTACTGATCACCAAAGCGCCCACCACACCAATCACCGGATCGAGCCAAGTCCAGCCAAGATATTTACCAATAAATAACGCAGCAATAGCCAACACCGAAGTAAGGGCATCCGCCAGAACGTGCATATAAGCGGCTTTTAAATTGTGGTCCTGCGGATGAGAACCTTGACGGTCGTGGTCGTGGTCGTGGTCGTGGTCGTGGTCGTGGTCGTGGTCGTGGTCGTGACCATGATGATGCCCTTCTTGTAATAACAACATACTTGCAAGATTAACCAACAAGCCAAGCAGTGCCACACCAATAGCTTCGTTAAACTGAATTGAAAGCGGGTTAAACAAGCGTTCTATCGATTCTACCGCCATTAACAACGCCACCATCCCTAAGGCGATAGCGCTACTATAACCGCCTAATACACTCACCTTACCGGTCCCAAAGGAAAAATCCGGATTATTCGCATGAGTACGCGCATAACGGTAAGCAAACAGCGTAATCATAAAGGCGGCTGCGTGGGTACCCATATGCCAACCATCAGCCAACAAGGCCATCGATCCAAATAGGCTTCCAGCGGTAATTTCTAACAACATGGTCACCACGGTGAGAGCTAACACATAACGCGTCCGACTCTCACCTTGAGGACTATGACTAACAAAGGCCCGACAACGACGTTGAGTAGCAGGATCAGACTGATGCAACATTTTGTTTTAACTCCAAATTATTTGAAATAAATAATATTTGATAATCAAACTATTTGTCAACCGAAATACTTTAATATTCAAGCCTTAGCGAATAACCCACAAAACTAATGCTCGCTCTCAATGCCAGTCTCGTCAGTAGGCTTTCGATTGCATCCGACTCAACCAGCCGCTAGTCTAGAGTGCTTGCTATTTGATTGGACTATTTGTGAAAAAAATCGCCCTGTTCGCCGATGTACAGAACATCTATTACACTTGTCGCGAGGCTTATGGTCGGCAATTTAACTATCGTCGGCTTTGGCAACAACTGCAACATCAAGGGGATATCGTCAACGCCTATGCCTATGCCATCGATCGCGGAGATAACCAACAACAAAAGTTTCAAGAAGCGCTAAAACACATCGGTTTTGAGGTCAAACTCAAACCATTTATTCAGCGCCGCGATGGTAGTGCCAAAGGCGATTGGGATGTGGGTATTACCATCGATGTGCTCGAAGCCGCACGCCATGTAGATATGGTGGTGCTGTTGTCTGGAGACGGCGATTTTGCGATTTTGCTAGATAAGCTCTCGGATGACTATACCGTTGAAACGCTGGTATATGGGGTTCCCAGCCTTACCGCACACGCGTTAATCAACTCGGCCAGCGCTTATCAAGCCATCGATCAAGATCTGTTGATCTAACATGTCGAGCAAACCCTGCGGCAAAAACACAAATGCCGCTTAGCTAAGCAAAGTTTGCTTTGTATCGGCAATAATCTGAGCATAATAAGCAATAGTCGGCATCTTTGCTGCTCGCTTATATACTTGATTACTAAGATTATTGGCAATAACGGTTCTCACTAGCGGGCAAAAAATTGCTATTTTTTACCCAATTGTGCGCGGTTTTCAGCTATCATCGCGCCCCCGATGCAATTGCTGCTGCGGTCGACACTTTATTTTCACCCTCGAAGAGGACGCCATTGTGAGCCAAACTGATTTTTCTACCCTTGCCCTGCACCCTGATTTATTAACAAATCTGGAAACCCTGGGTTATTGCTCGATGACGCCAATTCAGGCGCAAAGTCTCCCCCCAATCTTGGCAGGTAAAGATGTGATTGCTCAAGGGAAAACTGGCTCGGGTAAAACGGCTGCCTTTGGTTTAGGCTTACTCAATGCGTTGGAAGTGAAACGTTTTCGAATTCAAACGCTGGTGCTATGTCCTACTCGAGAGTTAGCCGACCAAGTTGCCAAAGAAATTCGTAAGTTAGCTCGCAGTATCCATAACATTAAGGTACTCACGCTGTGTGGAGGCATGCCCTTTGGCCCACAAATTGGTTCCTTAGAACATGGGGCGCATATTGTCGTTGGCACCCCCGGTCGTATTGAAGAACATCTCAGCAAAGGCACTTTACGCTTAGACCACATCAAAAATTTGATCTTAGATGAAGCCGATCGAATGTTAGAAATGGGCTTCCAATCCGCGATCGACGCGATCATTGATTTGGCACCGAGTGAACGTCAAACTCTATTATTTAGTGCTACATTTCCAGAACAAATCGAGAGTATTTCGAAACACATTATGCGTGAGCCGGTTCGCATTGAAGTCGCCAGTACCCACGATGACAGCTCAATATCTCAACATTTTTTCAAGGTCGATGACAACCAACAACGAATGCTGGCCCTGCGTTTACTGTTGTTACAACATCGCCCTAAATCAAGTGTAGTATTCTGTAATACCAAACGGGAAACTCAGGAAGTCGCCGACGAATTACGACAGTTAGGCTTTCATGCCTTAGCATTACATGGCGATTTAGAACAACGCGATCGTGACCAAACACTGGTGCAATTTTCCAATCATAGTGCTTCCATCTTGGTCGCCACCGACGTTGCGGCCCGTGGTTTAGATATTGACGCCTTAGATGCCGTAATTAACTACCAGATTGCCCGTGATGTAGAAATCCATGTGCATCGCATTGGCCGTACTGGCCGAGCAGGTAGTAAAGGGATCGCCTGTTCATTTTATAGCGATAATGAGCATTACAAAGTAGCCTTATTAGAAGACTATTTAGCACGCCCAATCGTCGATGAAGACTTACCGCCAATGACTTTGTTGAATAAGACGCCCCCCCCAGCAACCATGGCCACCCTACAAATTGATGGCGGCAAGAAACAAAAGGTTAGAGCAGGGGATATCCTGGGCGCTCTCACCGGAGAAGATGGTATCGCAGGAGCGCAAGTGGGCAAAATAAACCTATTCGATAACCGCGCCTATGTTGCTGTAGAGCGGGAAGTTTTAAAGCGCGCACGCAAAAAGTTGGAGCACGGAAAAATGAAAGGTCGCTCGTTTCGGGTTCGCCATTTACCCTGCTAAAAGCTGCTGAAGCCAAGTGTACAACTACAGTACACCTGGCTCATTTTAAGCCAAATCTCAAGCCGCCGCGTCCGTTACCAACGCTGAGCGTCGGCCAGCGCATCCTTAAATAGCCGCCACCCAAGTAAGTACTGTTGATAAGCACCCGCAGCACCCTCAAAATCAATCCCGTAATGGTGTAAGCGCTGGGCCATAACCGCATAAAACGCATCCACCGCCCCTGGCTCCCCAAAAGCAAAAGCGGCTCCAAACTGTTGCCAAATCGCTTGCAAGCGCGCCAATTCTTCAGTCAAACCACTACCATCGGGTTGAGTGCTCAGCGGAGCAAACTCAAAGGGAAGCAGAGTCCTGATCCGGCTAAAGCCCGAATGCAACTCGGCTAACAAACTACGACAATAGGCGCGTTGCCTCGGATCGACTGGGAATAACTTCCCAGCCGAACATTCATTCAGGTATTCAACAATGGCCAGCGAATCATGAATACTTAAATCGGATAATTGCAGCACTGGTACCAAGCCGTTCGCCGAATACTTTGCCAAAACCTCTCGGTAACCCACTTCGCCCAAGGCGATTACCTTTAGATCGAACTCAAATTCAATCAGTTGTAAACACAAATAAGCTCGAATAGACCAAGTCGAGCCACGCCCCACCACCAGATTTAGAGAACGGGTCATTTTATTTCCTTATTGAGGGAGACCGTTGCCGCCCCGCAAAAATAGTCAGTAGAATACCGCCTAACACCAAACTTGCCGATAGTACAAAACTTGGATCCAAAGACTCATTGGCAAATACCCAGCCACCACTCGCGGCAATAATCGGGACCAGTAACTGTACGACTGCGGCTTGGCTTGCCGATAAGCCCGCTAAGGCAATATACCAAATCCAATAGCCTAAACCGGAAGCAATCGCACCAGATAACAAGGCCAATAATAGCGCTTCGCTACTGATGATTTTTATTGAGCTCAAGTAAGGGATTAGCAGTAATAAAAAAGGCAGACTACGCAAAAAATTAAATGTGGTATCCACTCGAGGACGAACAGAATCTCGGCCTTTAAGACTATATAAACCCCATGCAATCCCGGCGACGGCCATTAAACTAAAACCTAATGGCGAAATCTGCAGACGCTCATTGGAAGGGATCAATAACCATAGCAAACCACTAAAGGCCAAAATAACGCCCAATAACTCCGCCAAATGTAAACGCGCACCTTTGAGTACCGCCATCCCAATCATGCTCAATTGCACCGCAGCAAATAGGATTAAGGCACCAATACCGGTATCGAGATAAAGATAAGCAAAAGAAAAACAACTTGCATAAATGAATAACAAACCGCCCGAGTACCAACTTCCGCGCGCACCCTCAGTATTTTTTCTAGACTGCATACCCAGCAATAAACTCAGCATTAATGCGCCAGAAAATAAGCGCACACTGGTAAAGGCTGCAGCATTCATCTGTTGTTCCGCTAAAGCCAAGCGGCATAAAACTGAATTACCCGCAAAAGCAATCAAAGCGATGATGGTGGCCACGCTAGTTTGCCAACGGGAGGACCATTTAAACACAGGCATACTCTCAATCAAACGGGATATGAGTCAGCATACTGGAGTTCGACTCGTGGATAAATCTTCACCTCTGTTCTATCTCAGAAGTCATCATCAGACAAGCTCACTAAAGCGCCTTAGCTCGAACAAAAAATACATCCAAATAACACCAGCCCGTAAATGATCACTATCCATATCAATCATGGCGGATCGCCCTCAAGCAACGTCACCAGAGAATGAAACCTTAAAACTGTAAACAATCAGTGCCATAAATGAAATTTTAATGACAAGATTGGCACAATAAGCGAGCTACAGCCAAGCAGTACGCGCTTCCAGGCGAGATAATCCAGTAATATTGCTTATAAACTACTCGAAACAGATCGAGAAGATCACACATTCACCTTTACATTGCCCCAATATAAGTTACACTTCTGCTCGCTGGTAAAGGTTACAGCGGATATTTATGCCCCATACAATTGCATGATTTTCGGATCATTACTTGTTTGTTCGTCAGTAATTTCTGCATCTTTCGGCACCCTATAATTTGCCCGCTTTTGGCGTAAATTTTATTTATTATATTTTGGAGATTACTCATGGCTACAGGTCGCGTAAAATGGTTCGATGAGCAAAAAGGTTTTGGTTTCATTGAGCGTCCAGACGGAAAAGACGTATTCGTTCACTTCCGTGCAATTAAAAGCGACGGTTACAAAACCTTAGCTGAAGGTCAAGAAGTTCAGTTTGAAGTTGAAGAAGGTCCAAAAGGTCCTCAAGCTGCAAACGTAACTGTTGCCTAAGCTGCTTTTAAGGCATTAGTATCCAATTAGTCTACGATTAATTAGACACTAGCTTTAAGCTAATAAAACGGTCCTTTGGGGCCGTTTTTGTTTTTCTGCCTTTATTCTTCTAAGGCAAATTCTACCGCAGCTGCAACGTGCAAAGCCGTTGTATCATATAGTTTGATCGCAGTGTCTTGCTGTTTCACTAACAAACCAATCTCGGTACAACCGAGGATAATCGCTTCGGCCCCTCGAGCATGCAGCGCTTCAATTTGCTGCAAATAAATCGCTCTAGAAGCTGCCGAAATCATGCCCTGACATAATTCCTGATAAATGATATCGTGAACCAGTGCCATGCCATGCTCATCGGGAACCAATACCTCAAGCTGATGCTCCCGCAGACGACCAGCATAAAAATCCTGCTCCATGGTAAAGCGGGTTCCTAATAAACCTACGCGACGGATCTGGTCTTTGCGCAAACATTGGGCAGTCGCATCGGCAATATGCAGTAATGGAATATCGAGCGCATTCACCACCTGAGGCGCTAACTTATGCATGGTATTCGTAGCAATCAGCAAAAAATCTGCACCTGACGCTTGCACCGCCAAAGCCCCCGCGACCATTTTATCGGCCAAAGCGTCCCAATCACCACGATGTTGCAAAACTTCTATTTCAGCAAAATCGACACTGACTAAATTAATTTTGGCCGAATGTAAGCCGCCCATAGCCTGTTTAATGCCTTGATTGAGTAACTGATAATAACTCAAACTAGACTCCCAACTCATTCCCCCTAAAATGCCAATTGTTTTCATGATGACGCTTCACTCCTCATCCATTACCACTTAGTGGGTTTCTCAATTTCATACAGTGCATCGCTGATGCTATCAACTCGACTCTGTACCACTGTTTGGGCGTCTTGCAAACCTTGGTTATAATAGAATGCGCCAAGCTCTTCGGAGAAAAATCGAGCAAAAACTCAGCATCAAACTGGCCTATCTCGAGATTCAGCTGTTGCTCACAATATGCTTGGACCTTAGCGACCAAAATATCTTTGTGTTGTTTAGAAAAACTAATTTCAGACATGGTTAAGGTTCCAGATCCGTACTTGCTTCTAGCTGCAGCAGTTGTTGTTCGGTTTTAATATGTCGCTGCCAGTAAGCAACGCTGATCCAAGTCCCAAATTTGCGTCCAACCCGTTCAATTTCAGCCACATTTTTAAAACCCAAAACTTGGTGCAAGCCAATGCTGGCAGGATTAGGCAAGGATATTCCAGCTAAAATAGTAGCCACAGGATAATCTTTCAGGGTCTCAATGAGTTGCTGATAAAGTGCTCGACCGACACCTTGACCAGCAGCATCCGCGGCAACATAGATCGAACTTTCTACTGAAAAACGATAGGCACTGCGCTCCTTCCAAGGACTCACGTAGGCATAAGCCAAGACCTTATCCTGCCCTTGATAAACTAAACAAATAAAACGCTGGGTAATTTTTTCGATGCGCTGACTGAAATCCTCCAAACTCACTTCATGTTCTTCAAAGGTAGCAACTGAATTACGTATATAATGGTTATAAATGGCACACATTTGCGCCAAATCCTGCGGTTCAACGCTTCGTATCATGACGACTCCAAAGACTTAAAAGCCAGATAATAAAGTCACAATTTAAACAAAGCACCTCACAATCACAAGCAAAGTACCTTCAATAGGGTAACGCAGAGCAATCCAAGCCGCTATTCACTGACTTTACTAACAAAAAGCAGGTTGGCTAAATGGCTTCTGCTACATGAACAGTGAAGAAGGAGAAATCTGGAGTGGCATATTAGAAATCATCAATTTAGATGAAGTACTGGCCCTAGCTTAAACACCACAACAAACACGCTGGTGATTCATCACTGGCGTGTTTCTCACGACTCAGGCGGATATAAAATTTTTATCTGCATTCATTGCTAGGGACTTTAGCATCCACACATCACAGCCATCATGAATGCTACCGCAAAAGGGCTCCACTAATCGTTTAAATCCCAAAGAAGTGTATAAGTGAATTGCCGACTTCATGCTACTCAAGGTACCTAAATAGCACTGTTGATAAGCTTGCTCCGTCGCAAATTGAAGACAATGCAGCGCTAAAGCCTTCCCAATCCCCCGGCCACGATAGTGCGCTGATACAAATAGCTTGCGTAGTTCACAGCTGCCATTCGCTGGATCCAAGCAAGCAATACCACCGCATCCAGCGACCTGACCATCGACCAAAGCGACCCAATAACCTGCTTTTGGCTGACGATAGTGCTGGCTCATGAACTTCACTTCTACGTCGGAAGGACCAAATCCCTCCCCCACAGCGCCAAACTCCAAGCCTGCATGCTCGATAATTTGGCTCACTTCCAGATCATGATTTGCCGCGATTGGCACAATACTAAAACTCTGGACTACATTCTCCCGTAGACTCAGTATGACCAAACTTAGGGCATTATCTTGGATAGTGAGCGGTAATCTCGAACCTACAAATTCCCAAGTTCAACAGCCCCTAGTAAAACAGAAGCCATATTCGGAGAACAGTACCTGTAGTTGAACGAGAAGACTTTATTTTACCGAACTCGCTTCAGAATCCGAGTCGGCAAATACCTCTGCCACCGAGCGACGGGTAAGCTCGCCCTTTAAGTTCCCTTCATCATCAACCACTGGCAGCGAATAACTCGTTTCTAAAGAATCGGTGAGCACACTCTCAATCGCCGCATCCGGAGAAATTGTCGGGACATCTTGATATTCACATTCACTCGACGTAAAGCAGGCATCACCATGGGTTTTCGAGGCAGCCTCCAATGCGTCTTGGGTGACGATTCCTTGATAACCCTCCTCCGTCACGTGATAGGCATAGTCGCCTTTGATCTTTTTCATCTGCATCAAGGCTTCACTAATGGTATCGGCAGTAATTCGACGCGCGGGAGGCTGCATAACCGTCTCCACTGTTAAGGCTCGAGCACGGTTCACATCTTTCACGAAGGCTTCTACATAATCGGTGGCCGGATTCAATAAGATATCGTCTGGCGTGCCCTGCTGCACCACTTCTCCATCTTTTAAAATTGCGATCCGATCTCCCAGACGCAAGGCCTCATCCAAGTCATGAGTAATAAAGATGATGGTTTTATGCAGGCTTTCTTGTAACTCGATCAACTGATCTTGCATCTCGCTACGGATCAAAGGGTCTAAGGCAGAAAAGGCTTCATCCATCAACAAGATTTCAGCATCGGTACACAAGGCCCGCGCCAAACCAACCCGCTGCTGTTGTCCTCCCGATAACTGTGAGGGATATTGTTGCTCATAGCCACTTAAACCGACGGTATCTAGCCATTGCTGCGCCTTCGCCAAACGTTGTTCTTTAGCAAGCCCCTGCACCGTTAAACCATAGGCGACATTTTCAATCACACTGCGATGAGGCATTAAACCAAAACGTTGAAAAACCATCGACATTTTATGGCGACGGAAGTCCTGCAACTGCTTAGGGCTTAACTTCATCACGTCGGTGCCTTCAATACTAATCACCCCTTTAGTCGGGTCTATCAGACGATTAAAATGACGAATTAAGGTCGACTTCCCGGAGCCAGAAAGCCCCATAATTACGAAAATTTCACCCTGTTTGATCTCTAAATTAATATCCTTCAAACCTAGAGTATGGCCAGTTTCAGCGAGGATTTCGTCCTTAGACTTGCCAGCCTCAACCATCGACATCACTTGCTTCGCATTTTCCCCAAACAACTTATATAAGCCTTCAATCTTAATTAGCGACTTAGTCATGTTTGAGTCCTTGTAAATGCGCTTGAGTACGCTTGGCATAAGCCTGAGAGGTCCGGTCGAAAATAATTGCCAGCGCAACAATTGCCAGTCCATTGAGTAGACCTAGAGTAAAATACTGATTCGTAATCGACTTCAGTACGGGTTGGCCTAAACCCTTCACCCCAATCATGGAAGCGATCACCACCATCGATAAAGCCATCATAATGGTTTGGTTTATACCCGCCATAATCGTTGGCATCGCCAAGGGTATTTGCACCCCAAATAACCTCTGCCAAGCGTTAGCGCCGTAGGCCGTGGCCGCTTCCAAAACCTCTTTATCTACTAAACGGATCCCCAAATTAGTGAGGCGAATGACCGGAGGAATACCATAAATAACCACGGCGATAACACCTGGAATCTTACCAATACCCAACAACATCACCACCGGAATCAAGTACACAAAGGCTGGTAGCGTCTGCATCACATCAAGCATTGGGGTGATGATGGCTTGCGCACGATTAGAGCGCGCCATTACGATCCCAATGGGGATCCCTAAAGCAATCGCCAGCATGGTGCAAACGGTAATAATACTCATGGTACGCATCATGTCTTCCCACATACCAAAATATCCCACCAGCAATAGCGATACCACGCTGCCGATCACCAGTTTCCAAGAACGGCTGGCCAGATAAACTAACACCGCGCAAACCAATAAAACTAACCACCATGGTGTGTTGATAAGTAATTTTTCGAACCACACTAAAAATTGTAGTAAGGGATCGAAAAACGACTCAATGGCCTCGCCATACTCTCGGGAAAAACTTCGATATGCCCCATCTAGGCCTTTGCGTATCATAATAAGATCGGCTCGGCTCATTTGTGGAAAGCTATCCAGCCACGACGAATCCGCCATAAAACTACCTCTTAATAAATGAAAAAGGCCAGCTGAGGCTGGCCTATAAAACAATCAATTACATACTCGCTAGCGCTTGACTAACTTTTGCAGCCACTTCGGGTGAAACCCAAGCTTTCCAAGTCTCTGGAAATTCGCTTAAGAAATGATACATAGCAGCATCACCATCAGCTTGATTGTCTTCCATCCATGACAATAATTGATTCATTTGGGCATTACTAAACGCTCGCTTAGTAATATATCCATAAGCTTGTGGTGCTTTGCTGGCAAAACTTTCGGTCGTCACCGAGTACACCGCAGAAGGTGGGTACATCGTCACTTTAGGATTAACGCAGTCTTCTTGTGTGGTGCAGCTCAAAAACTCTTGCTCATCGATATCACTACCAAGGTCAACTTTGACCATCTTGTACTTTCCCAATACCGCCGTAGGTGCCCAATAATAACCAAACCAACCCTGCTTGCGTGCATAGGCTTTTGCGATAGAGCCAGATAAACCAGCACCCGAACCAGGATCAATTAATTCAAAGCCCGACTTTTCTAGCGCCAAAGCAGTAAATAGATGCCCAGATGAAATTTGGCAATTCCAGCCCGCCGGACATCCATAAAATCCCCCAAGTTCTTTACTTTCAGGATGTGGGAATAAATCGGCATGTTGCTTAATGCCTTCGATAGTGGCCAGTTCAGGGTATTGGTCAACCATATATTGTGGAACCCAAAAACCTTCTTCTCCGCCATCGGAGAGCGAACGTCCAGCAAAACGAATGCGTTTTTCGGCGACCCCGCGTTCCAAGGCATCCTTGGCCGAGTTGGTCCACAACTCTGGCGCAATATCAGGTTCGCCTTTTTCAATCATCGAAACTGTGGTTGGCATTGTATCACCAGGAACTAGCTCCGCTTCACAGCCATACCCCTGCTCAAGGATAAACTTGTCTACATTGGCGATCAGCGATGCAGAACTCCAATTCATATCGGCAATGGTTACACTGCCACAATCCTCTTCTGCCTGAACAAAACCACAGACTAACAGCAATGCTGCGTATCTAAATTTCATGATTATTTCCTTCCTTGATGCCTCAGTTAGTGGCGCTAATAATACATCTCTAATAATTAGAGTTCAAACGAATAGCTGAACATACCCTGTAGGCTAAGTATGGGATATACTAGGCAAAAATCAAAAAGCTCGGTGACCATGGAAAAATCAGCGTACTGGCAAGATGTTCTCATCTCGCTTCGAAAAATTATCCGCGCGACTGACTTACAGTCGAAACGCATTGTAAAAGCCTGTGGCTTAACAATTCCTCAAGTGATGGTCCTCAGGGCAATTGAAGAATTAGGCACAGTAACGGTAAAGCGGCTATCTGACCAAGTCTCGTTAAGCCAGGCCACGGTTACCACCATCCTGAATCGCTTGGAAGAACGGCTGCTTATTGAACGCGTTCGTAGCGCGACCGATCGACGCATCGTCAACCCACGGCTCACCGAGCGAGGCATGGACATATTAACCACGGTTCCACCGCTATTACACGAGCAATTTATTAAGCGTTTTGAAAATTTGAACGACTGGGAAAAAACTCAGATCTTATCCTCGTTACAACACGTTGCAGCGATGATGAATGCCGAAGAAATTGATGCGTCCCCATTATTAGACATTGAAGCACCAAATAAAGAACTACAACGTTAAAAATTACTTACAGCTCAAATGATAATTTGAGCTTAAGTGGCTGGCTTAGATAAGTTGACAATATGGGTAGCCACGCCATCGAGACTGCGTTGATTTTTCTTAGCCCAATACTGTTCAATACCTCTTTCGCCTTGTTTTTCAGCCCACGAACTTAACTCATCTCGCGGTCCCACAAAGTCAAAAAATGGGACTGATAGACCACAAGAACCTTGCACCATCTCTATCTCTAGCAAGAATATTTGGCGAGCGCCTGCTTGTGCAGGAAACATCGAGATATAGTCTTGCCAAGCCTCATCAGCACGGTGAATAGCCGTCGCCTGACCATATAAACGAAGGATCAACGGTTTCCCCTGAAAGGCGCAAAACATCACTGTCATCCGAGGCAGCTGCTGCACATGGGCTGCGGTTTCGTTACCACTACCAGTCAAGTTAAGCCAAAGCACTTGTTGCGAATTGAGTACCCGAAAAGAATCCATTCCCTTGGGTGAAACATTCACTTTGCCTTGTGCGGCTGCCGTGGCAACAAAAAATAGCTGTTGTTGCTCAATAAACTCAATATGCTGATGACTCATCGACACAAACTGCTTTCCCATTTGCTCCTCCTTTTCATATTTGCTATCAAAATCAACGCTGAAACGAGTCAACTATAATATCGCGACTGACACTCACGATGGCTTCGTCGGCGACTCGCGCAGGTAACGAGCCAAAATTCTATCAAGGTGACTGGCAAAAGCCTTTCGATCCGATTGATTCATCGCCGCAGGGCCTCCTGCATGCATCCCACTGGAACGCAAGGTATCCATAAAGTCCCGCATATTCAGCCGCCCTTTAATATTATTTTTCGTATACAGTTCACCCCGTGGACTCAGGGCTTGCGCTTGCTTACTAATCACCTCGTCGGCTAAAGGAATATCAGCGGTAATTACCAAATCCCCCGGTGCTACCCGCGCCACAATTTCATTATCCGCGACATCAAAACCTGCACTAACCTGAATACTGCTAATCAGCTTCGAAGGCGGCGTGTTAATATATTGATTAGCCACTAAAATCAACGGTAATTGCATACGTTCGGCAGCCCGAAACAGAATCTCTTTAATCACCACCGGACAGGCATCGGCATCAACCCAAATTTTCATACTGTAACTATCTTCCTTACTTCACTTAATAGTTTTCACTATGCCTAAAATCTGCTCAATTACAAGCCAAGCTCCCATCAACAGCGACCAACGCGACTCCATCAAGCCGGGGAAAACAAGACAGAGTCGGTTGCGGCTGCCATAATCAATGGCAAAACCTTGCATCAGTAACTGCAAGGATGGCGCTCTTGGCGAACTTGCTGTAAGCTGCACGCCCAGCCAATTCGGCGGCCATGTTTTAACCACTTACCACAAGAGACAATTTTCTATGAGCTTTGATTCCCTGGGTTTATCCAAACCCCTTCTTGAAGCCGTTGCCGAACAAGGCTACGACACACCTTCAGCCATTCAAACCAAAGCTATTCCTGTGATTTTAGAAGGTAAAGACATCATGGCAGCCGCGCAAACCGGTACCGGTAAAACCGCCGGCTTCACTTTGCCGCTGTTAGAAATATTATCCAAGGGGCCAAAAGCCCGAGCCAATCAGGTGCGAGCGCTAGTATTAACGCCCACCCGCGAGTTAGCGGCTCAAGTTGGTGAAAGTGTCGCCACTTACGGTAAGAACTTACCTTTAAGCTCTACCGTGGTATTTGGTGGGGTTAAAATTAACCCGCAAATGCAAAAACTACGTCGTGGCGCCGATGTCTTAGTGGCAACGCCAGGCCGTTTACTCGATTTATACCAGCAAAATGCCTTTCGCTTCCAACAACTGGAAGTCATCGTATTTGATGAAGCTGACCGGATGTTGGACATGGGCTTCATCCATGACATTCGAAAAATTCTGGCTTTATTGCCCAAACAGCGTCAAACCTTAATGTTTTCAGCGACTTTCTCCAATGAAATTCGCACGCTAGCCAAGAGCTTGGTAAAAGATCCGGTCGAAATTTCTGTGACGCCGCGTAATGCGGCAGCCAAAACGGTCGAGCAATGGATCGTGCCTGTTGATAAAAGCAAGAAGTCAGGCTTATTGACCCAACTCATCAAACAAAATGACTGGCAGCAAGTTTTAGTATTTAGCCGAACCAAGCATGGAGCGAATCGCTTAGCCAAACATCTGGAACAGCGAAACATCAGTGCAGCGGCAATTCATGGTAATAAAAGCCAGGGTGCACGCACCAAAGCTTTAGCCAACTTTAAAAGTGGTGAAGTAAGAGTCTTAGTCGCCACCGACATCGCGGCGCGCGGCTTGGATATTGACCAACTGCCACAAGTGGTCAACTTTGATTTACCGAATGTATCTGAAGACTATGTACATCGCATCGGTCGAACGGGTCGCGCAGGCGCGACTGGTCAAGCCATCTCATTGGTCTGTGCCGATGAAGTTGCCGATCTGAGTGGTATCGAGCGCTTAACTGGAGCACTATTGGAGCGTAAAGAAGTGGCCGGTTTTGAGCCGAGTGTCGTGCTACCACCGACTCGCTTAGACGGTCGCCCAATAAAACCGAAAAAACCCAAAAAACCGAGAAATCCACGCGTTGAACACCAAGACGGACAACGCTCGAGTGAAAATGCCCGCGGCAATAAGCCAGTTGGGAAAAATCGCCGACATACTGGTGGTACAGCCAAGAGTAAACGTTTCGCGAAACCTGCAAGCAGTACTTCAGGCAATAAATAAACTGAATGTTCCCCTGTTGTAATAGGCAATAGGGGAAAACACCTTCACCAAGGTGCCTTGAACAGCAACGCTGAATTTTGCTTTAAAATGAAGCGTTGTTTAGACATCCCCCATGTCATACATCACCCTGCTTTGGGCTGCTTCATCAGTCAAATCAAAAATAGCGGTAAAATTAATCACTAAATCCGGGCCTTAGGCCAAGAACTCTCTACGCGTGGATTGACTCGACTTAAATTGACCACCAAAAGCAGAGGTTTGGGTAGAAGAACTTGCATCCATCACCCCTCGCGCCTTCACGCAAAAATGGGTCGCGACCATCGAAACCGCCACATCTTCGGTGCCTAATAGGCTTTGTAGAGCAACTAAAATTTGCTGGGTTAAACGCTCCTGCACCTGCGGACGCTGGGCAAAGAAACGAACAATACGATTAATTTTCGACAAACCAATGATGTTATCTTTGGGAATATACGCCACTTTCGCCAAACCATCGATGGTCACAAAATGATGTTCACAGGTACTGGTAAAGGAAATGTCGGCAACTTTCACCATTTCTTCCACCGCCATTTTATTCTCAATGATGCTAATTTTGGGAAAACGCGAATAGTCCAAGCCTGAGAACACTTCATCCACAAACATTTTAGCAATCCGATGCGGAGTTTCCGCCAAACTATCATCACGAAGATCCAAACCCAGAGTACTCACCACCTCAGTTAATGAAGCCTTTATTTTTTGGTACTTTTGCTCGTTGCTTAACTGATTTTCTAGCAAGGGGGTTTCGATACCTCTTGCAATCAAGGCTTGGCGTACTTGAATTGCCTCCGGTGACAAGCAAGCGTCTTTGCTAAATTTTTTTTCGGCTAACGCTACTTTCATAATCACTTCCTTTAGATTGTCTTGATAGGTCAAGCCCATGCAGGGCTATTCACATTAAACGAGGTGACGACCGCCGTCTAAAGCAATGCAGCGACCCGTTAAATATTGACTGTTCATAATAAAATTCACCGCGGCGACCGCTTCAGTCGCGCCGCCTTCTTTCGCCATCAGCGATTTGGCCGATGCCTTACGACGATACGCTGCGTCATCGTGCTGATTAAACATCAATAACGAAGGCGCAATGCTATTAACTTTCACGGCAGGCGCGAGCCGAGCAGCAAAAGAGAGACTCAAGTTGGCCAGACCAGCTTTACTGGCAGCATAGGCGATATGTTTGGCACTGCCTTTTTCTGCCACATAATCCGTTAAATGAATAATATCGCTGGTCTCGCCAGTTTGATGCTGTTGATTTAATAGACTTTCGAAGGCCAAATTCATCTGATACGGAGCCGTCACATGCACACACCACATCTGACGCATCAACTCATGTTCATCGTCTAAAGCTGCATTTTTTAACCACTGCGAAGCGTTATGGATCACCGCCCGCAACACCGAATAATGGTTTAACACATAAGTAATAAAACTTTGAATACCGGCATCTTGGCTAAAATCGGCCGCCACACAGTCCGCCCCCAGTTCACGTAGCTCGGCAACACCAGCGGTTTCACTACGGTAGCTAATCAGAAGCGGATAGCCCTGAGCTAACAAGTCTTTAGCAATGCTTAATCCGAGTCGCTGTCCAGCACCAGTAATCAAAACTGGCGCGTGAATTTCACTAACCTTAATCGGCATTACGAGTGCCCGATAGAGTCACCGATACCGAATCGGCAAACCGCAAGGCATGCGGTTTATCCACCGTAATCCGTGCGTTAATCACTCTTGGTTCACTCATCGCCAGATTCAGCAAATCGGCACATAATTTTTCGAGCAGTCTGAAATGCCCCTGCTCCACATGGGCAATCATCGCTTTGGTGATCAGCTTGTAGTTCAGCGCCAAATCTTCACTATCCGCGACACAGGCTTGGCTAGCCTGATAACGAATTTCTGCGTTAATCACCACATCTTGTTGTTTACTCAGCTCTTCTTGATTAAAACCAATAAAGGTACGAAGCCGCAAATTAGTAATCGTAATCAGGGCAGGATCTAAACTAAAACTGCTCGCCAGAGGCGCTAGATTAGACACATTCGACATCCAATTCTCTCTTATTAAATGATGCTATTCATAATACCTAGTCTAGTTTACTAGAAATTAACAAGGTATTTACTTTATTTAATTAGCTTTTGTGCTCAAGGCAGCTTCTGGATCACCAAGCTCACAGAGCCAAGCGTAAAACCAAATTTACTGATTTGCGATTCGTTAATGATGGTACGCGGGTTCACCAAATACATTTTGTCCTTCACATTAACGTCCAAAGGCTTCCCTTGGTATTGCAAACTTAATACATATTCCATAAACAACGCATTGCCGGAGATCCGCATGCTTGCTGGTTGACTCACATCATTAGCACTGGCGAGGTAACCACCATCTTCCTGCGGCTGTAAAGTCCATATCCGCCGTTGTCGTTCCCCATCATCAAATTCGAAGTGTTCGTCAAGTGTTCCCTGCCCCTGCTCATCCCAACGGGCCTGCATGCTAACATTAAAATAGCGGATTAATTCACCATCTCGGTTTTTTACAATACCATGGGCGGTTAACTCACCATTGAAAAAATCTTTCAGTATCAATTGTGGGTGGTTTGCAGCATAAGCACCCACATCATCACGAGCACAACCGAATAGGCCAGCCAGTAAAACGATGAAAAGTAAATAGCGTCGATGTCTGCCTTGCGCCAATCGCATAACAATCTACCTTGCAGCCTAATCCTATGCTTATAACGGGGAAACAACTGAAAACGATCGATGAAATTGAAATAATGATTAAATCCAATCGGCAGGAACCGATTTGAGGCATTTGGTACAGTACAAGGTTTGACCTAGGCGACTTAAGCGAGCGTGATGATCGAACACCCAAGCACGATTTTGCCATGGTGGCTGATGCCGTAAATGCTGGCTATGGCCACAGGCGAGTTTTGCAATCCAATGTTGCTGCTCATCCAGATGAAAGCCCACAATCACTTGATCCATATGAAGTTAACGATTAAACATTTCGCGTAATACCATGTGAGTGCGAACCATCACCATTTTTTCCATCTGCTCCAGCTGCAGACGAATCGCCTCTAAACGAGCCATCGACTCCACCTCAACATAGAGCAACATATCCACATCGCCACTGATCGACTGACAACGTTTGATTTCAGGAATTTTTCGCATAAACGCCGCGTAGGCTTCACAATGATGTTCGTTATAACGTAATTCAAAATGCGCTGCAATCAACGGTGACTGGTCGCCATACCCAAGCTCTGCATGATAACCCTTAATGATCCCATGCTTTTCTAAATTATGGATCCGTTCAGCGGTCGCCGAACGCGACAGGCTCACTTCACGGGCAACTTGACTCACCGGCATACGGGCATTATCTACCAACAACGCAACAATCTGTTGATCAAATTTATCCAAAAACATCATTCCATCATATCAGCACCAGCAAATGTTATAGCAGGCTCTTTGACCGTACTCAACAATCAAACACAGGGAAATCGACTCCTACACGCTGGCGAGCGTCATCAACGACCCGCGAGAAATTTATCCATGGCTATCGTTTTCGCATAAAAAAACACCATCAGCCAAGCTGATGGTGTTGAAACATGTCGAACAAAATTGGCTTAAAGCACTATCAATTCCAATAAGCGCGCGGCCTACTCGATTAATTATCCTCTGTAGTCTGCTCAATTCCCGCTGTTTGCTGAATAGTGTTTGGCTGGGTACGAAATAGACGCATCACCAAAACAAAGAACACTGGGACAAAAAATATCGAGAGTACCGTGGCTGAAATCATACCACCAACAACCGCCCAACCAATCGCGTTACGGCTAGCAGCCCCAGCACCAGAACTTAAGGCCAAAGGTAATACTCCTAAAATAAAGGCCATAGAAGTCATGATAATTGGGCGTAAACGCATCCGACAAGCTTCTACGGTCGCAGCGATAAGGTCCATCCCTTGGTCATATTGTGCTTTCGCAAACTCAACAATCAGAATGGCATTTTTCGCCGACAATCCCACCGTTGTTAATAGCCCAACTTGGAAATACACATCATTGGATAAGTGATGGAAAGTTGCAGCAATAATTGCCCCAAAAATCCCTAGTGGCACCACCATTATCACCGAGAATGGTACACTCCAACTTTCATATAAGGCCGCCAAAGAAAGGAATACGATCAACAAGGAGATCGAATATAGCAAGGCCGAGTTCGCCCCACTTTGCTTCTCTTGGTAAGACACGCCATTCCAAGCTAAACCCACTCCCTGCGGCAACTGACTTACAATCGCTTCAATCGCATCCATCGCGTCACCAGTACTCTTACCCGGCGCTGCCGCACCTTGAATATTAAGCGCTGGTGACCCATTAAAGCGCTCTAAACGTGGTGAACCATAGCTCCAATGAGTGCTTGCAAATGCGCTAAACGGCACCATTTCATGGTTGGCATTACGAACATGCCATAACAAGAAATCGTCTGGGTTCATACGAAATGGCGCATCTGCTTGAACATATACTTTTTTAACCCGCCCATTATCAATGAAATCATTCACATAATTAGAACCCCAAGCGGTTTGCAAAGAGCTATTGATGTCACTCACCGCAACGCCCATTGACATGGCTTTTTCATAATCAATCTCAATTCGAAATTGAGGGGCATCTTCCATGCCGTTAGGTCGCACCGCGTTTAAATTCGGATTATTAGCAGCCATCCCCAGTAACTGATTACGCGCCTGGATCATTTTTTCGTGACCTAAATTACCTTCATCAATCAGGTAAGCATCAAAACCACTGGCGGTGCCTAATTCAGGGATTGGCGGTAAATTAAAGGCAAATATCGAGGCTTCTTTCACCTGAGATAAAGCCCCCCAAGCTCGACCTATAATCGCCTTCACCGATAGCCCTGGATTGGTACGCTGATCCCAATCCTTCAGCTTCACGAAAGTCATCGCCATATTCTGACCACTGCCCGCGAAACTAAAACCAGCCACCGAGAACACCGACTCCACGGCGTCCTTTTCACCCTCGAGAAAGTGCCCCCGAACCTTATCCAATACTGCCATGGTCCGCTCACGAGTAGCACCAGTAGGTAGTTGAATCATCGCCATCAATACCCCCTGATCTTCCTCGGGAAGAAATGACGTTGGCAATTTATTCCACAGCGAAGCCAAGGCAGCAATCACCGCAATATAAACGATCCCATAGCGGATTTTTTGATGTACACCACGTTGCACTACCCCTCGATATTTTTGGGTACTGGCATTAAAGCCTTGGTTAAACCAGGCTAAAGGCCCACGTTTAGGGGTATGCGCGCCTTCACTGACCGGCTTTAACAACGCTGCACATAGCGCCGGGGTTAACACCATCGCAACGATCACCGATAACACCATGGCCGAAACAATCGTTAAAGAAAACTGTCGATAAATCGCGCCTGAAGCGCCCCCAAAGAAGGCCATTGGTACAAATACTGCGCTCAACACCAGAGCAATCCCCACCAGTGCACCAGTAATTTGTCCCATCGATTTTCGCGTGGCATCACGCGGAGACAAGCCTTCTTCGGCCATCACCCGTTCCACGTTCTCAACCACCACAATCGCATCATCGACCAACAAGCCAATCGCCAGAACCAAGCCAAACATGGTTAAGGTATTGATCGAGAAGCCAAATGCCGCCATCACTCCAAAAGTTCCCAATAATACAACAGGAACCGCAATAGTTGGGATCAAGGTCGCCCGAAAGTTTTGGAGGAACAAGAACATCACCAAGAATACCAATGCAATGGCTTCAAAGAGCGTTTGCACGACCTCTTCAATAGAAATTCTGACAAATGGCGTGGTGTCGTAGGGATATACCACTTCCAAGGATTCAGGGAAAAATTTCTGCAACTCAGCAACTTTTGCTGTCACCGCTTCGGCAGTATCCAAGGCATTCGCCCCACTAGCCAAAGTAATCGCCAAGCCAGTTGCATAGTGGCCATTATAACGCGCCACCGAAGCATAGCTTTCCCCTCCCAGCACCACTCTCGCAACGTCTTCTAAGCGGATTTGCGAGCCATCGCTATTTACCTTTAATAGAATGTTTTCAAACTGCTTCACCGATGACAAACGCCCTTGCGCGGTCACGGTCACATTCAGCTGCTGACCCGGCACCGAAGGAGCGCCGCCTAATTCACCCACCGATACCTGGGTGTTTTGCGCGCTAATAGCGTTGGTCACATCAACTGGCGTTAAACTATATTTATTCAGCTTATGTGGATCGAGCCAGATACGCATAGCATGTTGAGAACCAAATACCTGCAGTTCACCAACCCCTTCGGTTCGACTCAAAGGATCTTTCACCTTAGAGACGACATAATCCGCCAAGTCGATATTGTTCATGCTACCGTCTTTGGAATAAAAGCCGATCACCATCAAAAAGCTACTGGATGATTTGGCAACCGAGATCCCTTGATTCACCACTGCAGTCGGGAGTAAAGATTCCGCCACACTAAGCTTATTTTGAACCTGTACTTGCGCAATATCTGGATCGGTGCCTGACGCAAAGGTCAAGGTGGTAGAGAAGCGTCCCGAAGAATCACTGGTCGATGACATGTACAATAAATTATCAATACCATTCATGTTTTGTTCGACAATTTGCGTCACACTATCTTCTACGGTTTGTGCCGAAGCGCCTGGATAATTCCCAGAAATACTCACCGCTGGCGGAGCGATTGTCGGATATTGCGCCACCGGTAGTGACGTAATCGATAACACCCCTGCTAACATAATAACAATGGCAATTACCCATGCAAAAATGGGCCTATCAATAAAAAAACGAGCCATAGTTTACTGTCCTTCATCAAGTGCTAAGATATTCAGCTGCACTGCACTTCCGGGTTTCACTTTTTGTAGGCCATTCACGATCACCTGATCGCCCACACTTAAGCCAGCATCAATCAACCACTGAGTCCCCACCACTCGAACTGCATCAACCACTTGATCTTCAACTACATTTTTTGAATTCACCAACATCACATGAGCGCGTCCGGTCACATCCCGGCTAACCGCCCGCTGCGGCACCAGAATCGCTTCAGCACGAGTCTCGGTGGGGACTTCGGCCCGAACATACATGCCTGGTAATAACAACAAATCGGGGTTAGGTACCAAGGCGCGAAGATTCACCGTGCCTGTTTCTTGGTCTACACTCACATCCGCAAATTGCAAGCTTGCTGGTTCTGCTACTGGTGTCCCATCGTCCAGCGACAACTGAATCGCACCCAGTGTTTTTTCGCCCAGAGGATGATTACTGCGTAGTTTCATCAAATCAGAGCTAGACTGAGAAATGTCTACATACAAAGGATCCAGCTGTTTAATCACCGCCAAATAAGTTGTTTGATTTGCGGTCACTAAGGCTCCTTCAGTCACCGCCGACAAGCCAATACGACCCGAGATAGGGGCCTTAATCTTGGTATAATCTAAATTAATTTGCGCCGATTTAACCGCCGCTTTAGCTGACATAATCGATGCCACCGCCTCACGATAACTCGCTTGGGAATCTTCGTAAGTTTGTTGACTGATCGCTCGTTTTTTTATCAAAGCTTGATAACGATTCAGCTGTAGCTCTGCTCTTTCGAGTACCGCTCGCGCTGAAGCAAGCGTCGCTTGAGCACTATCTAACGCGACCTCATAGCTTGCAGGGTCAATTTGAAATAACACATCACCTTTTTTGACCGTGCTGCCTTCAACAAACAAGCGTTGCAAAACAATCCCTTCCACCTGTGGCCGAACTTCTGCAACCCGAAAAGCACTGGTGCGACCCGGAAGACGGGTTGCTAACTCTATAGGCTGGGTTTTGATGACAACCGCATCGACAGTAACCGCAGGCATCGCTGGAGCCGCTGCAGGTTTCGCCTTGGTTGTTTCAGTGTCACAAGCAAGAAGGGAAAACGCCACCGCTAAACCGAGCAAAGTAAAACGGAATGATTTAAATACTTTAGTCATGCATAAATCTCCTGACTGCAAAAATGGCTGAATACTTGCTCGACGCAACATGCGCCTAAGCCTTAATTAGGAACTAAATACTCACTGCAAGCCTGTAATTACAGTAGATATTGAGTCATTTGAATGAGCGAATGGTGTGTGAATGAGAACAAAATTGATTAGCAAACCACCATAGTGCTTAAGCTTTAATCTTTCTGTCGTGTTTTTGTCATCAAAGTCGAAAAAGCTAAGAGTTAATGACTGAAAATTTCGTCAAAAACTATCTAAATCCTTGCCCTCTACTCCATATAAAATTAACTAAAATAATGATTTTTATATCTTTGACTTTAAATAGATATAAAATTTACATTTCTTTGCAATAGGCAACTACGGCTTAAGCAACACTCGGAATGCTAATGACGAGCGCTCATTTATAGTCGTGGCGGTTAGCACACCACAATCAAGTCATTCGCCATGCTGATCCTGCCAAATCAATCACCAATCCACCTCTAGCACTAAGGTAAATGACGAACCTGTCGATACAGGCCAAAGCCCGAGCAACAACCGATCAACGCAAGCCCGAGCCAAACCGACTGGCGCGGTAAAGCATCGACGTCTAACAACCAACCCACTGCAACGTTACCAAGCAAAGCCACAACCCCGCCAATACAGGCGTATAAACCATAATGGCTGGCCAGCTCAGCTGCGCTGCAAAAACGGGCCACATACGAGCCCAGTAGGGGTAAAACCAGCATCGAGCCGAAACTAAACATCACCGCATAAGCGATAAAATTGGCGGCCTGCCAAGAAGATACACTGACTAAAAACCACAAAAAGGACAGGCCCATTAGGGCTAAACCGATGCCCATCGCCGCGGCCGGACCAATATTTCGAGCCACCCAACGACTGATGGGCATCTGTAAGCCAATACCCAGTGCCGAAGAGGTCATAAATACCCAAGTGATCACATCTGAATTCAGGCCGCGCATTTGCACCTCATTGGGTAGTGCCAAATACAATTGATGAAACAACAACTGAAAGGCGCAGGCAAAGCCAATAAAGCCCATGAAATGCCGATGCTGTAACATCGACCGCCACTGCAACCAAAAAGGCTGGGCTCCCTGCTCACGATTTGCCTGAGCCGCTAATTTGGGTAGGTAGCGCCATTGGATCAAAAACAAAATCGCAAAAATCGCGGCGGCAGAGCAGCCAACCCACATAAAATTTTTGGCGACCAAAAGAATGCCCAGCAAGGGACCTAACAACATGCCCGCTTCACTGGTCCAGTTTTGCAGCGCAAAAATCCGGTCTCGACGCGCCAGATCGGGCGCCTCATAAGCCAGATAGGCGTTGCTGGATGGGGTAAAGAGCGCTCCGGCAAACCCCGTAAAAAAGGCGCCGAGTAACAACCAGGGAAGGCTTTCGGCGACGCCTAATAGAGCAAAACCAGCCACCCGTACCACGCAGCCAGCCAGAATTAGGCGCTTGTAACCGAAATAATCGCCGAGAGTGCCCCCCACCAGAAACATGCCCTGCTGACTAAATACCCGCAAGCCAATCACCAGACCAACGTACCAAGGCGACAAACCAAGCGAACGCTGTAAATGATCTGCCAGATACGGCAATAACATATAGAAGCCAAGATTAAAGCTAAAGCCATTAATCACCAATACACGACTGGCAGCTGACAAGCCTTGCCAGTCGGCCAGCAAATGATTTGCTTTCATCGACTATTTGATCTGGGCAACAACAGCATCCACTCGCTCTGGGCTGAGTGCCACTTTAGCACGTAAACGCGGATATTTTTGTTCAAAGGTGGCTTTATTCACCGCCTCACCAACCTGAATCAACCCTACCATGCCCATCATTAAATGCGGTGGGCAGTAATACAAAAACAATCCCTGTTGCTCCAGCGTAATGGTATAAGCTTGATCCATTTTAGAGGCCCAGCCCGACGCGCCCTCCGGCACCACATAAGACTTAACAAAATGTCCTGACTGGCTGGGAACAAAAGTAACGCTGTCGCCAACTTCCGCCTGCAAAAATGCGGGCTCAAATACCATCGAACCAGCGTCCCCATAACTCAACATTTTAACCTGCCATTCCTTTGCCGACAGCGGACTGACAGACAAGCATGCCAACAGGGCCAAAACAAGGTATTTACTCGACATCTTCATTTCCTTCGATCGATTTTATTTGATGGTTTTTATCCGTGAACGGCTGCGTGACCGGGCCGTCGCGTTCGAATAAACGGCGCCCCTAAACTGTCCAGTTGAATGTCTACTTTTACCCCGTACACTTTATCAATTAGCTCTGGATACAAAATATCTTTTGGTGCCCCCTGAGCAATCAAGTGACCATCTTTCAACACCAATAAGTTGTCGGCATACTGCGCCGCCAGATTAAGGTCATGCAGGATCATCAGTGAAACCCAGTGCTTGGCTTTGGTTTGCTGATCGAGATGGTTCAGTAGCACTTGCTGAAAATGCAGATCCAAAGCGCTCACCGGCTCATCCAGCATTAAAATCTTAGGCTGACGCATCAAAGCCTGAGCGAACAAAACCATCTGGCATTGGCCGCCACTCAAGGTTCGCACATCGCGATTTGCCAAGTGCAATAAACCAATGGCGTCCAGAGCCTGTAAGGCTTGCTCGAGCAAGGAATCGTCTAGTTTGAGGGAAAGTGCACTCATTTTTCCCAACAGCACCACCTCTAAGGCACTCAAACCCACATCCAGACGAATATCCTGCGGCATATAGCCAAACTGCTGGCGCCAAGGATTCAGGTTGGACTTGGTCAACCGGGTATGCTCAAACAGTACTTCTCCGCCTTGTGGCTGAATGTCACCAAACAAGGTTTTTAGCAAGGAACTTTTACCGGTCCCATTGGGGCCGATAATCACATGGGTCTTTCCGGCAGCCAGCGAAAAGCTAAGACGATCAGCCAACACTAAGTCATCAAATGCCAGAGATAATTCACGGACTTCCAGCATGCTTAGCGCCTCTTACTCATAATCAACCAAAAGAAAAACGGCACACCAATAATCGCGGTTACAATACCGATGGGGAATAAAGCGCCGGGTACAATCACTTTCGACAACACTGAGGCGCTGGACAGCAAAAATGCCCCCACCAAAAATGATAATGGCAAGAAGTAGCGCTGATCTTCACCCACCAGCATACGGGCAATGTTAGGCGCCACAATACCAATAAAGCCGATAATGCCAACAAAACTGGTAGCGGTTGCGGTCATAATGGCCACTATAATCAGAGTCTTAATACGCAAGCGAGCCACATTCACGCCAAGACTCTTCGCCCGTTCTTCCCCTAAGCGAAGCGCTGTTAGTTGCCAGGCATCTTTCAGCAACACCGCGACACAAATCAGCGTTACGATGGCGGTGATTAGAAAATTGGTCCAATTGGCTTTGGTTAAACTACCAAATAACCAAAACAAAATTTGCTGGCTTAATTCCGGCGATGAGATGAATTGCACCAAGGAAAGCAGCGACTGAAACAAAAATAGCAAGGCGATGCCGGCCAGAATTAATTGACCGGAAGTGATATGTCGCATCATCGCCAGGCCAAACAACAAACTTGCCGATAACATGCAACAGGCGAAGGCACCCAGCGGCACCGCAATTTGCGAATGTAAACCCAAGCCGCCAAGATACAACATAAAGGCGGCGCCAAAACCCGCTGCAGCCGCCATCCCCAAGGTATAAGGGCTGGCCATCGGATTATTGAGTAAGGTTTGCATTTCAGCGCCACCCACCCCCAGAGATCCACCAACCACAACCGCCATTAAGGCGATGGGCAAACGCAGATTCATCACGATCACTTTAGTGGTAGTGGTCACCTCAACAGGCGCACCAAGCCCCTCCATTAAGGCCCGAAACACATCCGTCAGGCCCAATAATGAAGGTCCGGTTGCAATATCCAGCAAAAAGGAAAATGCCAGTAACAGCAGTAAGCCGGCCAAAACCCACCAACGCCGCTTTTCCGAGCGACGTTGGTGATTGACCGCATCTGCAATGAGGCTGGATGCTAGCATTAATCAGTCATTTGTACGGCAAAGCTGCCTTTAGGACTTACAGGCAAATACTTATGATAAAAATCAAGATAATTTTGTGCCGGATCGAGTGCTTTGAAAAGCTCTGGGTACTGCGCTTTTGCAATAAATTGCAGCATGCTGCCGTCAAGGATGGTGCGCGATGCACCTTGGTAAATACCGAACAGACGTTTGTTCTTGACAGCGTCCAGGCTTTCCCAGCCAGCACGTTGAGTGAAACCTTTAAGACGCTCTACCGCCAGCGATTGAGCAATCCCTTGACCCATCACCATGGCATCCGATTTTTTGCCCGATTCGGTGCCCGTAATGAAGATCACTTGCGGGTTGGAGGCTAATACTTGCTCTGGATTGATTGGTCCCCACCACTCGATGAATGGCGCGGCAATGTTATCGCCACCCGCGCTGGTGACCATCGCGCCCCACATATTTTTACCATAGGTGAAAGAATACTCACTAGGACCCTGGTTCCCAAACTCTACGTAAGTACGTGGTTTTGGTAACTTGGCCTTGGCGATAGTGTCGTGAATATGCTCAACCACCGTCTGATACTCATCAGCAATTTTCGCGGCGCGTGCTTCCTGGCCAGTTAATTCACCGATAATTTGAGTACTTTTTAAGTGACGCTCCAAGGTTTGAGCATTGTAATCCACCACCACAATCGGAATACCGGCGTCTTCAATGGCGTCTACATCCATTCCAAGGCCCTTATACTGCCAGTCAGCCAATAACAACACACTGGGGTTTAGGCTCAGAACTTTTTCAACGGAGAAGGTTTGCGACTCAACTTCACCCACATCTGGAATGGCTTTTAGTGATGGGCGATAGTCGGTGTACAACTGCCAACTCGCGGGGCGCCAGGCTTGCCAAGTATCTTTAGAGATCCCAACCACATGATCAAAGGCCTTCTCAGTACCAATTGCCATGTAGTCTTCAGCATAAAATCCTAGTACCACGCGCTCTGCTGGCACATCCACTTGCACGGAGCGACCCAATACATCTTCAATTATTTTAACTTCTGCTTGAGCCGTCATCGACCACAAAGACATCCCTAAAGCTGCGCTAAACGCCAATCCTTTCATTTAAAACCTCATAAAGCATCTAAAAAGCGAGTGATAATGATTATCATGTGCATTCTATGGATTACTAAGATTGAAGCAAGTTAAATTTCACCTGAATTTTTTAAGCGAGACTTATCCAAGAAAGAGCTAAGATCCAGAAGCAGAGCAATGCTCAGAAAAGAAGGGCTGATGTCACTGCGCACTATAGATGATGGCATATAGCATCACGCTAAGCGCAGTAGCCGAGCTCCATGCAGTAAACTAGTTCATTCAACAAACTAACAGGCTTTAAGCTGCGGGACTCTAGCTGGGGAATGACAGCAAGCGTTTAGTTGAAGGTGTTGCAATTTCCCTAAAATTTGAAACTAAATATTGAACAGTAGATTAAATTATACGAGTTTTGAAATAAGCGCTAACTCATCGAGTTAGCCGCCAATCAATTCGCTTAATTTGTGCTTTATGGCCCGTAGTCAAAAAAACTAGACCATAAAACTCAAATTTAACAGCCAATACTTTGATCCTTTGATACCGCGCTAATCAAGCACTACGCAAGAAAAATGTATTCGCGTTTCTTTCAATCGCGCATCATTAAAATTTGTAGCCACCAGAGAGCATCACCACAACCGGGTTGATCTTCACATCTGTAGATTTACTCTCCGTGCCCGCTTTGTAGTGAGCAGTGGTTTCAATATTGGCATACCATATCGAGGCATTTAAGAACCAATTTTCATTGAGTTTATAATCCACCCCGATATTCGCAGCAAGTCCCCAAGAATCATCAAGACTCAAGTCACTGAGACCGGCATTGGTGCCAGTGCTATTAAAAGAACTATCAAAAAAGGTCGTATAATTCACCCCCGCACCGATGTAAGGACGCCAGGCTGATTGCGAATCACCAAAGTAATATTCCGCCATTAAAGTTGGCGGTAAGTGTTTGGTCTTGCCGATATTTCCAAGCCCCCCCAGATCGGTAGAAATCTCATGCGAGAAAGGTGTTGCGGCGAGCAACTCTATTCCAACATTATCACTCATCATATAATCAAGGTTCAGGCCTAATTGAGTATCCGAATTAACCGCCAACTGGCTCGAAGTCCCCAAAATACCATCACTACTGTCATTCGGTATCACACTCGCAACCCCGGCACGCACAAAGAAATCCCCTTTCTCGTGAGCCAATACATTGCTAGAACTGAATGCGGCAACAACAGCAATCGCACATAACGTCTTTTTCATTTTATTTTTCCTTTACTTATGGTTGATCAAACGTTGCTATTTTGTTTGCGCACAGTAACACGAAATAACCATACGACTTTGATGGATATCAATTTGCAACAAAATACAGCATAAATTATTTCGACGCGTGATCTTAATTAACATTTGCCAATAAGTGTTGACATGGCGATAGATATTGACCAAAGCCTTTAAAACCAGTCATTAAAATGGACAAGCAGTAATCCCTCAGAATCACTTGTTTAACAGAAATGTTCGGTGCGAGATCTAAGCTGGTTGTTGGTGGCATGACAGGAAAAACAAGACCTTTGAGGCCCCATTCAATCGCCTAAACTAGATCCGTGGTTTCGCCTGAGCAGAGAGCACGATGGCCTGATTCGACGCTTTTTCGATTTTAAATTGTCCACCACTGCTGGAAAGCTGGCGTGCATATAGCTCTCGACACTTTAATTGATCGAACCAATAGGGCGCCAAAGAACAATGCGCAGAGCCAGTTGCGAGATCTTCGGGGATCCCAATCTTGGGGGCGAAGTATCGCAGTACATACTCATTATCACTGGATTGTGCCGTCACCATAAAGGCATGCTGATCTTCGATTAATTTGAGCTGTTCAAAATCGGGTTTAAAACTCGCTACAGCCGCTTCAGAATCCAAAACAAGAACCATATCTCGGGTGGTAAATACATCCCGATGTTTAGGTAGCAAAAATTCATTGCCCAGCATATTTGAGGCATATGGTTTTGCCCGCCAACTAGGTAGCGTCATTGAAAAAAAACCTTGGTTCTCCGATACCCTTAGCTGACCATAACGACTTTGAAAGTCGACTTGCTTGCGCTGGTAGCGCTTGATGATTTCGGCCCCCGCCCCCAGACTGCCATGCCCACAAAGGTTTATTTCACCCAGCAGTGAAAACCACCGAATGTGGTAAGTTTTGTCTTCGACAAGTACAAAAGATGTCACTGGCTGGGCAATTTCTCTGGTTAAGTCGAGTAACTCAGCATCACTCAGCCAGCGCTCGAGCACCACCACGCCACAAGGATTGCCTGCGGCAAATTCACCACAAAACACATCGTAGACATATGATTTGATATTCCAGCCCCTTATTTTGTCGTTCAAAGCGCTTCGCGAGCCCCCTTGCTCATGTGTTAGGCATTGAGTCTATGAAATGAGCCTCATGAGAGTCGCATTGCCTGATGCATCTCATCTTACACCATCCATGGCACTAGCAAATAAAAGTAGCTCATTTACAACTACTTGTAACGATGGAGATTTGAATCAATAAAATAGGCAGCAAGTCATTTACAATAGCCGCCGACATCAAATACGAGAACAGGGATAGTTATGTTTTACCGAATCATCTTCAGCAGCCTGCTGTTATGTTTATCCGCAACGGCCAGCAGCAACGATGCAAACGATCAAGACTACCAACAGTGGGCGCGTGGGATCTGGCAGTCCTTAGATCGGCAGACCGGTGAAATTGTCATTTCCGATGCCAACGCCACCTTGAACGTTCCCGATTCTTTTTATTACTTAAATCCGGAAGACTCAAAAACGGTACTGGAACAAGTGTGGGGTAATCCACCGGGACAGCAGGTTTTAGGCATGCTTTTCCCCGCAGAGTATACCCCTTTTGATTCAGATTCATGGGCAGTCAGTATCCAGTACGAGGAAGATGGTTACGTTTCAGATAGCGATGCCGAAGACATCGACTATGTTGAACTACTGCAAGAAATGCAAGCCGATACCAAGGCCGATAACCAGCAGCGGATCGAACAAGGCTATGAAAGCATCCAATTAGTCGGCTGGGCAGCAAGCCCTTACTATGATGCTAGTCACCATAAACTACACTGGGCAAAAGAACTCAAATTTGGCGACCAAGAAGTCCATACCCTAAACTACAACATTCGGATCTTAGGTCGAAAAGGTGTGTTAGTACTAAACTTTATTGCCAACATGGATCAGCTGGCAACCATCTCTGCAAATCTGGATTCGGTATTAGCTTTAGCCAACTTCGATCAAGGCTCTAGCTATCTCGATTTCAATCCCGATATCGACCAAGTGGCGGCCTACGGCCTAGGCGCTTTAGTGGCAGGGAAAGTGATAGCTAAAACTGGTTTCTTCGTGGTCGCACTGTTATTTTTAAAGAAATTTGCAGTCATTATCGTGGTCGGTTTAGGGGCGCTGCTAAAAGGTCTTTTTCGCCGTAAAAAAGCCGATTAAATCATTCGCTATCCAAGCTAAAGCCGGACGATGTTCGGCTTTATTAATCCAGCAAAATCAATCACTCAGCTCTGGCTTGAACCATCCCAGTTGCTGATGTAATTTGGTCACGCTACCCACCACGATCAGCGAAGGACTTTCGGCCTGCGCCGCCAGCTCAGCCAATTGCGCCAAACAACCCGTGAAAACCCGTTGCTGTGGCGTGGCACCGCGTTCAATAATCGCACAAGCAGTACTAGCCGCTAAGCCATTGCTCAACAAATTAGCTTGGATCTGCGGACATTGCTTCAAGCCCATATAAAATACTAAGGTATGATTCGCGTGGGCCAAAGAAGGCCAATCTATATCTTCACCGTGCTGTTTTAAGTGACCAGTAATAAACTGCACGCTCTGGGCGTGGTCTCGATGGGTCAGTGGAATGCCCGCATAGGCGGTGCAGCCTACCGCAGCCGTAATACCAGGTACCACCTCGTAGCGAATCGTCGCCTCGGCCAAAGCTTGTAATTCTTCACCACCGCGGCCAAAAATAAACGGGTCGCCGCCCTTTAAACGCACCACATGTTTACCCAGTGTGGCTTGCTCAACCAAGATTTGGTTGATCTCGGCTTGCGGCACAAAGTGATGGTCCAACTTTTTACCCACATACACCATCTCGGCTGTGGGTGAGGCCAAATCAAGAATCTCTTGCGAGACTAAGCGATCATAAACAATCACATCGGCGCAGCGGATCCGTTTCACCGCTTTGACCGTCAATAGCTCAGGATCACCGGGACCCGCTCCCACCAACGAGACAAAGCCCTGTTGCTGTTGAAAGGAGTTGGTATATTGGTCATCAGGCTTACTGTCAGACATGCTTATCTCGCTATAAAATTAAAGTCTATGTTTTATAAAATAATCTAAGCCATTGTTTTGTCTTACCATTTATTGGAAGTCATCACAGCGGTTAAACTGTATTTGGGCTAGAATACCAGTAAGCTAAGAGGATGAACACCGTCCTTAAAAATGTCTTGATATTGCTCAAATTCAACGCATTCTCTGCCATCGACTCTACTCATCAAACCTCACCACGCGCACCGTTAAATTCACGGTCAGTACCGACACTCTGTCGCGCAATTCCGTTGACTTAACAGCTAGCAAAATTGCGGTTCGGCGTTATCATCTCTAGCTAACCGTTATCAAACAGAGTCTAGGATGAGCCGTTTAAATCAACAATTGGGTATTGGCCAAGGTGTCGCCTTACTCGCGACCTCATTATTAGGAACCGGAATTTTTGTGGTACCAGCCATGGCCGCCAGTATCGCCGAGCGAAGTGCTTTGGTGGCATGGTTAATATTGCTGGCACTGGTATTACCGATTGCCTTTACCTTTGCCGCACTCGGCAAGCGTCACCCCCATGCCGGAGGTGCGGCCCATTTTGTAGGAAAAGCCTTGGGTGACCGGGCAGAAAAGATGACCGCCTTTCTGTTTATTTCGGTGCTACCCGTAGGTTTGCCAGCAGCCTTAGTGATGGCCACAGGTTTTTGGCAATCACTGTTTCAGCTCAGCGCCTTCAGCGCACTGGCAATCCAACTATTGAGCCTCTTCGCAATGCTACTCTTGGGATTAGGAGGCGCAAAACTATCTGGAAATGTACAGGGTTTAATCGCTATTGCCATCATCACGTTGGTGGGCATGTTATGGTGGAAAGCCGATATTCACCTGACCGATGTACAGCTTCCCCGTCATATTGATGTGCCCAGTATCGCCCCAGCACTCACCGTTATGTTTTGGTGTTTTGTCGGCATCGAAGCCTTTGCCCACATGGGCGAAGAGTTTCGCCGCCCAGAACGGGATTTTCCGATCGCGCTATTACTCGGCGCGCTATTGGCTGGCATTGTTTATTGGGCGGCCTCGGTGGTGGTTTTAAAATACGGAGCCTTTGGCAACCAATACGCGAATACTCAATCCCTGCCCCATTTGGTCGCCATATTGTTTGGCCCGCAGGCCAAATGGCTGGCGGCGATGGTAGGTTACTTGGCTTGTTTTGCCAGCATTAACATCTACATTCAAGGTTTTGCTCGGCTCATATGGAGTATGGCCGACGAACAGCAACTGCCAAGCTTATTTGCACATTTGTCTAAGAGCAAGGTGCCAACAACTGCCTTATTTAGCATCGTGGGTGCCTGCGGACTCAGTTGTATCGCTGCTTGGCTCCTCGACTTACCCCTAGAGCACCTGATCCGCTACGCCAATGGCAATTTTATTGTGGTCTACCTACTCAGTATGCTCGCCGGTAGTATTCTTCTGCCGGGAGTGGCTCGCTACCTCGCACTATTTAGTGCAGCCCTGTGTGCTCTGCTGTTATTCGAACTCGGTTGGCAAAGTGCCTATGCACTGTTACTCTGCTTGGCTTTCCTTAGCGGACACGCCCTGTTAAGAGCCAGAGCCAGAGCCAGAGCCAGATCAAAAATAAACCAAGCCGGATAAGGGATAAATTAATGTCTTTGCCGCATCGCAGCGCCCTCAGTGGAGCGGCGCTGCCTGTTTGACCCGCGCTTTATCCCGATTTAACAAAATACCGCCTTGAATTCACAGGGCATTCCACTTAGATTAAAGATCCACCATCAAGGATCAAGCATGCACTTATTCCATCACACCTTAAGCAACAGTAAGCTGCTGCTCCGCACCAATGCGAGGTGTCAAGGGCTTGATCTGTGGTGGCAGCTGAACTCGAGCAGCGGTGAACAATAAGATTTAATTGTTACTGGCTGCGAAGCGCAGCCGGTGAACATGCCTTCGTAGCCTCTTTCTCTCTCCATAGAAGGCAGCCAAGACATGAATATTACCCACTACTTTCGCCTTGCCACACGACGGCGCATCCCCCTAGCTCCCAGCAGTCTTGGCTTACTGTTTGCCTTGCTCGCAACCGCCTTATTTTCACTGAAAGGCATTTGGATAAAACTCGCCTACCAACATGGCATCGACCCCACTAGCCTAATGACCCTGCGCATGGCCTTTAGTTTACCGCTCTATGTCGGCCTTGGCTTATGGTGGTGGCAACAGGGCCATTTTACTCACAAGCCGATCGCCAGCCACCTCTTAAAGGCAGCAGCAGTTGGCATCAGCGGTTACTACCTTGCCAGCTATTTGGATTTAAGTGGATTGCAGTATGTCTCAGCCCCCTTGGAACGTGTGGTGCTCTACGCCTACCCCAGTTTTACCATCATCCTGAGTTGGCTGATTTACCGCCAAAAACCACAACGACTGGTGGTGTTCGCTTTACCTCTCAGCTGGTTAAGTGTTGCCATGATGATGTGGAGTGAAACCAAGGGCCAAATGGTCAATCAAGATCTACTGCTAGGCACCGGGCTGGTGATTGCCAGCGCCTTTAGCTTTGCCTGCTATCTGGTTTTCAGTAAAACAATAGTCAGTCAAATCGGTAGCCAGGCTTTTACCTGTATTGCGATGATTGCCGCAAGTTTAGCTATCTTTGTTCACTTTTCATTGCAAGATAGTTCAACTCAGCTCAACCACTATGCTCCGTCCGTTTATGGCTATGCGCTGTGTATGGCGCTGTTTTCAACGGTGATCCCCTCCTTTCTGTTTAGCGAAGCGATCCATCGAATCGGCGCACAAAAAACCGCCATCTCTGGCAGTGTCGGGCCGATCTTTACCCTCTTGATGGCCTGCTATTTATTAGAACACTCGGTCAGCTGGGGGCAAATCCTCGGCATCGGTCTGGTGGTGGCGGCCGTGACGCTGCTGAACCGCAAATAAACTTAAGCCTTGGCGCCAAATTCGTTATAGTGCGCCAGCCCCGCCCGGCCTTAAGCGCCGAGTGGGTATTGAATTAACCCTTGCACAGGAGCCACAGCCCGACCATGTCGACTCTTAAATACCTCAGTGCCTACCCCAGCGAATTAAGTGACCGGATCCAGTACTTACTCGACCAGCAACAATTAGCCGAGTTTTTACTGAACAAATACCCCAAGGTCCACCAAATCCATAATGACAAAGAGCTACGCGACTACGCCACCGAGTTAAAAAATCGTTATATTCGTAAATCGGCCCCCTTAAGCAAGGTGATTTACGATCCAAAAATTCATGTGGTAAAACATGCGCTGGGCCTACATAGCTATGTTTCCCGAATACAAGGCAGCAAACTCAAGAGCAAGAACGAAATTCGCATCAGCAAACTGTTTCAAAAAGTTCCGGAACCTTTTTTAAAGATGATTGTGGTGCACGAGCTGGCCCATCTCAAAGAAAAAGAGCATAACAAAGCCTTCTATCAGCTCTGTCAGCATATGCTGCCCAACTACCACCAGCTAGAGTTTGATACTCGGGTCTACCTTACCCAACTGGAAGAGCTCGGGCCCATTTATTAGTGTTTTCACAGGCTAAATTTGATGCAGCAAAGCTAGGCCTTGGGCCAATCGACGGGTATTTTCCAGCAGCTGCGTCACAATTGCCGTATTCGACGCTTCAGAAGCCATATGGGGGGGCACAGAAACCTTGGGATGTAGCCATAAAGGATGTTTTGCGGCCAAAGGTTCTTCGTCAAAGACATCCAAAATCGCCCCGCGCAAACGTCCTTGATCGAGCGCAATAAGCACAACAATCAATCAGGAGGGAGTGACTAATACCAGCCAGATCGATGATTAAACGGACCCTGTTCATTCAGGGGCCATCCCATGTATTCGGACCTATCAGAAATATAATAAGGAGACAGGTTGTCGTGAACCTGACGAGATCCCAGTTCAATGTCCCTGAGCGACACCTTCATCGAACACCTTCTGGCTCTATCCTGCCTGCACCGCAGACAAATGGGCTAAGGGACAACCACGGAGCTAATTTAGCCTTCATAAACAGTCATACGGTGTACCCGCAGCGGACCGTCGCTCACTTTAAGGTACCCACGTAGATTGCTAACTTCCACTACGAATCAACCGGGCTAGCTCTTTTGCCAAGCACCCAAATACTGAGCATCAGCAATCCGCCGCCCAGCAGTTGCAGGTGACTCATCTGAGCTCCGAGGATGAAAGCCGAGAGCACTACCGCGGTGAGGGGCTCTAAAAGCGTGGCGACGGTAAGGGTTGTTGGGCTCAGTTTGGCAGCCCCCCAACTAAATGCCAACAGCGCCAGAGCCGCAGTCACCACGCCCAAATATAGAAACCAAGCTTGTGGTGGGACCGCAACTGGCCAGCTTAATGGTCGAAACAGTCCAAAGATCGCCATCACAAGTGTCGCAATGACGGTGAGGCAGGTGGTTGACTGGCCCGCGCCTAACACCTTCGACAAGCGGCCACTAGTCATCGAAAATCCAGCATAAAGAAAAGCCGATACCAGCGAGAAAGCGATGCCGATGACCACATTTTTAAAATCTGCCGCGGTATTCGCCTCGCCATGCTGAAACACAATCAATATGGTGCCAATAATCGCCGCAACCAATACGCTGAAGAGTTGACGGTCAATGATTTCCTGGCCTCGAACAACCGCAACCATAGTCACTAAAACCGGAGGCAGGCAAAGTGCGATCAGAGTCGGCACTGCTGCGCCCATCCGCTCGATGCCGAGAAACCAGCACAATACATAACCAGCCATTGCGATACCAGCGATCGTCAAGCGACCTAAAACCGGCTGAACCAAGCGCCAATGAATGTTTTTACCAAAGATCCCAAGCAAAACCACAGAACCAATCGCAAAACGCCAAAATGATATATTCTCTGGCGTGAAACCATGCTGCGCCACCAATAGGTTCACCACCAATGCCCCCGTTCCCCAAAGAAAACCCGCACCACAAGCGGCAAGCAGTGCTAAGACTGGCATAGGGACGGCCCTCTCAAACGGTATGAAAGGTCCGAGTAAAGCCACTTTCCAAAGCTATTGTCGTATTTCATCATTTGCTTCACAGTTTATACTTCCTGATTACTTGATTAGCTGCGCTCCATGACTCAAGCCAAGCGAGTCGCATTTTTGACGAGAGAATTCATCTTCTTGATAACGCGGTAAATCGGCAGTTAATCTGCGTTGACAATGAATCACGTTGCTAATATCGCCAGTTAATCTGCGTTGAATCGAACCACACAAACAACTCCCTTTATCCATAATTGCCGCTCTGCCTTGCTATTCCCTGTTTAGCCAAAGACTAAGCATACGGAAATGATCGTTCGCTAAGATTTCGAAGCGCTGAGTCCGGTGCTTTTTGCTTGTGAAAAAACCGACAAAGGCTGTTTTTCGAGCCACTGTTGTTTCGTGATTTGATACAGGCAATGCCGCTCCAATCGATGTCCAGCCGATAATTGAGGATGATTAAAATCTTGCTGAGTATTTAGCATCCCCAATTTCAACATCACCCGCTGAGAGGCTCGATTCTGTATTGCCGTAAATGCATACACCGAAGTCACAGCTAACTTTAAAAAGGCAAATTCCAAGGCTTTTTCCGCCGCTTCGGGGGCGTAGCCGAGTCCCCAACAGTCTGAAGATAAACGCCAGCCAATTTCAATCAATGGCGCATCAGGAATGCCGCTAGTGTCATCTTACTGATGCAGTCCAACAAATCCAATAAATTGGCCCGTCGATTTCAACTCAAGGGCCCAAAACCCCCAGCCTCTTTCTGAAATAAGATTTTGAATACGCTTGGCTTGTTGGTCGCTTTCCGGGGTTGAAAGGACTGCCGGAAAATAGCGCATCACTCTGGGATCTGCATTCAATTGCGCATACGCTCGATAATCTGCACAAGTCCATTGCCGAAGGACTAATCGCTTGGTTTCCATTTTTATCGTCTTTGTTACTCCTAAGCAAATGATATCTGCAGCACATTGCTTGCAGGCTAAAGCAGCAGCTTGATATTTATGAATTAATTGGTGCTCTAATACAATAAAAAATCAGCTTAAAAAGCCGGCTACTCAAGCAAAGGCCACTCGGTATGCCAGCCTGTTATTCGCAGACTTCACCAGCATGACAATGGCCCCTGCTTCACAATCTCGTCTTAGCTGCTGCAACATCAGCTGTCATGGTGGCGTCGATATCTCTATTGTTATTTTTCCAGACAAGCACATAAGCAGATAGCACAGCTTCGTGACAAAACCACCACTGAAGCCCTGCTTCCTACTCCCATCTATCGCGGGCTCTCAGAGCCTAAATTGAGTAAAGAGCCAGTCAATTGAAACAAAACTGCTATTGCTCAATCTCATGATGATCAATAGTGGCCAAGATCCTTAGCAAATAACGCGACGCTGCCCCAGTAATCGGCTTATAAAAGGATTTACACTAAGGCTTGTCCAGACGCACATTGCAACCACGAAAGGCTTGAACCAGCCTTAAGGATTAAGCTAGAGTAAATATTCTAATTGGATAGGGATCGACCATACTGATGAGGTACTTTTTACGCTGCGCGATTACCGCGACTTGCTGGTTTGGCGCAAGCGCATTCATCTTGATCTCCACAGCACAGGCCATGAGTTTCGAGCAGGCCTGGCAACAAGTACTGCAACATAACGACAGCTTAGCCGCCGATAAAGCCAATTTGGCGCGCAGTGAGGCTTTGCGTGATGCAGCGACCGATCTGTATTACCCCAAAATAGATCTCAGCGGCAGCTATACCCGTTTGGAGAAACCAGTCGCGCTCGATCTCAAAGACCTAGAACCTCTGGCCTCGCTCGACCCAAGTGCCCTAGACCCAGTGCTGGCACAAATTCTTGGACCGCTACTTCAGTTACCCACGACGACCAACTTCACCGAGCAAAATATCACCACCAGTTCCATCCGCGCTATTTGGCCGCTTTACCTGGGCGGCCGACGCGGTGCCGCGATTGATATCGCGCGCGAACAACATATCGAAGCCGCTAAAATCTTAGCGATGCGACAGCAGGCGAAGTTTGAAGATTTGGCTCGCGTCTATTTTGGCGTGGTTCTCACCACTCAGGTCGCCCAAACCTACCAAGAAGTCGAAGATGGTCTCGCCAAACATCGACGCAACGCGATGAAGCTAGAGCAACAAGGACAAATCGCGCTGGTAGAACGTCTGCAGGCCGATGCATCCTACGATAAGGCCAAAGTTGATACCAAAAAAGCGCTGCGCAACTACCAAATCGCGCAACTCGCCTTAAGTAAGCTATTACATCAAGACACGGCGATCCAGCCGGCCACCAAGCTATTTACCGAACCTCGCATCCCAGCCCTCGCAGCTTTTATGTCAAAAACACTCAGCAGCTACCCCGGCCTCGCGATTCTCGACAGCAAGGCAGAGCAGGCCAAAAACATGCAGATTATTGCCAAAAGTCTTTACCAGCCAGAGGTTTACATGTTTGGTAACTACCAACTTTACGAAGGAGACAGTCTGGCAGCTAAAGTCTCGCCTGACTGGATGGTCGGCCTTGGCGTATCAGTGCCCTTAGTCGATAACAGCGGTCGCTCGGGCAAAGTACAAGCCGCCCATAGCAACCTTGTCCAAATCCATTATTTACATGCTCAAGCCGAGCGAGACCTGAGCCTACTCGTTGAAAAAACCTACCGCGAAGCCGAACAAGCCTTAGAAGAATATCAGGGTCTGGAATCCAGCCTCGCCCTAGCGCAAGAAAACCTGCGGATCCGTCTCAAGGCTTTTAGCCAAGGTTTAGCCACCTCATTAGATGTGGTGGATGCTGAACTATTTCAGGCGAAGGTCAAAACCCAACGCCAATCGGCAGCTTATAATCATGTTATCGCGTTGGCTAAGCTCACTGCACTGAGTGGTGAAATGGACCGGTTTTCACAATATTATCGATTTAACTAAGGCCTGATTATGCGTAAGTTTTCCGCTCTATTACCCATCGCACCGTTACTGGCAATTATTGCTTGGGTCGGCTATTCCTTTTGGCAAGCCTATCAACCGCAGGCACAAACTCTGCAGGGGCAAATCGAGGCCCAGCAATACAACATTTCTTCAAAGGTAGCGGGACGGATCGATCAAGTCTTGGTTAAAAAGGGTGAACAGGTTGAGCCAGGACAACTGATCTTCTCAATTACCAGTCCTGAACTCGAAGCCAAACTAGAGCAAGCCAAAGCCGGTCAACAAGCCGCGTCGGCAATCGCCGAACAGGCTGAAAATGGGGCTCGCAGCCAAGAAATATCAGCGGCCAAAGATCAATGGCAAAAAGCTCAAGCGGCCACTCAGCTAAGCGAAAAGACCTATCAACGGGTCAATAACCTCTTTAAAGACGGTGTGGTCTCTGAGCAAAAACGCGACGAAGCCTATACCCAATGGCAAGCAGCCCGCTACACTGAAAATTCGGCATCCGAAATGTATCAAATGGCCAAGGCTGGCGCGCGTGACGAAACCAAAAAAGCCGCCGTCGAACAGCTGCGAGCTGCCGCTGGGAAAGTGGCCGAAGTGCAAGCCTATGCCAGTGATACCTTAGTGAAAAGCTGGCACGCTGGCGAAGTCAGTCAAATTTTGCTGCAGCAAGGCGAGCTCGCCCCTACAGGTTTTCCAGTCGTTTCAATCATCGACATGCAAGATGCCTGGCTGATTTTACATGTGCGCGAAGATCAACTCAGCCGATTTCAGAAAGGTCAGCAGTTTAGTGCCACGCTGCCCGCCTTAAATAATCAACAGGTTGATTTTAAAGTTTCCCATGTGGCGGTAATGGGGGATTTTGCCACCTGGCGGGCCACCGACAGTCGCACCGGGTTTGACCTGCGCACCTTTGAAATTGAAGCGAGGCCCACCCAAGCAGTACCGCAACTGCGAGTCGGCATGAGTGCCATTATCACTCTTGAACACTAGGCGAAACCTGCTGATGTCTTCACCATCACCTCGCTTTTCACAACTGCTGGCGCAACAGTGGCACCAGCTGCGACAAGATGCATGGTTAAGCGCCTTGCTCAGCTGGGTTCCCTTACTGTTATTTGTACTGTTATGGTGGATTTTTTCCGCAGGGCTTACCCGAGATTTAACCATCGCAGTGGTCGACCATGATCACAGCCAATTGTCGCGTAGCCTTATCGCCCACTATGATGCCAGCCCAAGCTTGCAGGTGCAGAGTGTAGCCGACCAAGTGGAGGCAGGGGTCCTGCTCCGCACTGGTCAAGTGAACGCGTTACTCATTATCCCCAATCAGCTTGAACAACATACCAAACTGGGTCAGGCACCTACCGTGGCCGCCTATTATAATGGCCAACTGATGGTGGTGGGTAAGCAAATCAACTCGGCATTGCAAAAAAGCCACGCCACTTTTAATGCCAAAGTTGCACTGCTCAGAGTCCTCAGCCAAGGGAATACTCAAACCTCGCAAGCACTGGCCCAAGCTGTCCCCATTCGCAACCAAATTAGTGCGCTGTTTAACGGCAATAGCAACTACGCTCAATTTATCGTTTCGGCAGCCCTACCAGCTTTTTGGCAAGTGCTCTGCATGGTGGTGATGGTACTCGCCCTTGGCGCAGAACTGCGTGAGCAAAGTTTTCGGTCTTGGCTTAAAAAGGATGCCAGCAAGAAAATTGCCGCTAAACTATTATTTTTTGGCGCCTTGCTATGGCTACAAGGAGTGTTGTTTTGTAGCCTAATGTTTACCAGCTTCGACTGGCCAATGCGGGGCTCGTGGAGCATCCTATTGCTGGCCTTAGTGCTTTGTGTATTGGCCTCACAAGCCATTGCCCTGCTGTTTATCTTATTATTTGAAGATCTTGCTCGCGCTTTAAGTTTCGCCGCCGCCCTCACCGCGCCAAGTTTCGCCTTTATGGGGGTGACCTTCCCAGTGAGTGATATGCCTTGGTTTGCCCAATTCTGGCGAAGCTTAATTCCGGTTTGCCACTACATCGAGATCCAAATCACTCAGGCAAACTATGGGGCACCAGTGTTGCAATCACTGCCCGCACTCAGCCACTTACTGATATTCCTATTGGCTTTCGTCAGCGCGGCATGGCTAGTCAAGCTGCGTTTTCAGGGATTATCACAACCTGATGAGTCCGTATCATGAACAGCTACCTATTGCTGCGGCTAGAGATACGGCGGCTGTTCGCCAATCGAGCCCTGTTACTCACCGCCATTGGGGGCTTGCTGTTTTATGCCTTTCTCTATCCACGACCCTATATGCAACAAAGCCCTCGAGAACAGCAGATAGCAGTGGTCAATCACGATGGCAATCAGTTCAGTCGACAACTACTTAGGATGGTCGATGCCAGCCCACTGATCAAAGTAAGCGCACAGGTGGCCAGCATTGAACAGGCTCAGCAACTGCTAGTGGAACGCCGTGTTGGCGGCTTACTGGTGATCCCGAAACACTTTTATCGTGACCTATTGCAGGACCGCTCTCCAGCGCTCTCCTATGCTGGCGATGCTTCTTATTTCTTAGTTTACAGCACCATTGTAGAAGGCCTAAGTACCACCGCGGGTACTTTAGCGGCGCAAACCAAGGTCAGCAAAATGCTTATCGAAGGCATCCCCCTTAAAGGTGCCGCCGAATCACACACGCCCATCAAGCTGAGTAGCAATCCGGTTTTTAATGCCAATCAAGGCTATTTAGATTATGTATTACCCGCTGTCTTTATTATCTTGTTACACCAAACTTTGTTAATCGCCGTAGGCCTACACGCCACTCCCAGTCGCCCTGCACTCAAACCCAATTATCTGCACTTTGTGCCCGCCTGGAAGTTGGTGCTGGTACGCAGCCTGTTGTTTGTGGCCCTCTACAGCGTACTCAGCTGCTTCTATCTTGGTTTTGTACTTGATTATTACCAGGTTCACCTCTGGGGACATATGGCAGACATCGCGGCCATGCTGCTGCCCTTTCTGCTTGCAAGCTGCGGTTTTTCAATGTGTATCGCAACCCTATTACCAAAACGCGATTACGCCACGGTGGTCGGTGTGATAAGTTCTCTGCCGATTGTATTTGGCTGCGGATTTATTTGGCCACAGAGCGCGATCCCGATGCCAATCAACATGCTAGCCGATTTAGTTCCCGCCAAACCAATGGTGCTGGGCCTATTAAAGCTCAACCAAATGGGCGCCAGCTTTACTGAAGTGCAAAACCACTTTACTCATTTATGGTTGTTGGCGGTCATCTACTTACTATTGGCGGTGGCGATGAATCAATATAAGTCGCCAAGTTCTAAAGACAATAATTCAAAATTCTCAAACCATATTTAAGCCTGAATTCATTATCTATTTGTTCTAAATCAATAAAAAAAAGCCTTTCATAATTCTGTCACCCAATAGTCATCCGACCAGCCTAGCGTGAATTCATCTTTCATCAATCAAAGAGAAAATTCATGACTAATTTTAATCGAAGAAAATTTTTAAAGACCACTGCATTACTAGGCTCTACTATCACTCTGGGTCACAGCTTAAGCGCATGTCATCAGAGCAGTAGCTCACAAAGCCGCAGCGCTTCAGACACCCTGCGCTTTGCGGTACTCTCCGATCCTCACGTCTATAACCTCGCATTAGGTACGACTGGGCAGGCCCTTGAAAATTACCTCGCAGAAGATCGTAAAATGCTCCTCCAAAGCGGTGAAATCTTAAGTGCAATTGTGCAGCAGTTACTGCAACAACCGGAGCTGGATGCATTGTTAATCCCCGGCGACCTTACCAAAGATGGCGAGCTCGTGTGTCACCAAAAAGCACTCGAATTATTACAACCATTACGCGATGCGGGGAAAAAAGTGTATGTCATACCGGGCAATCACGACATCAACAATCCCGACGCGGTCTCCTTTAATGGCGATACAACGAGCGCGGTCGAAACTGTCAATGCTGAACAATTTGCCTCTTTATATGCAGATTTTGGCTACCAGCAAGCACTCTATCGACACGACAACTCTTTGAGCTATATCGCCGAGCCAACTAGCGGGGTCTGGTTAGTCGCACTAGACTCTTGCAAGTATCAAGATAACGCCAGTCTCGGCTCCCCGGAAACCTCTGGCGCTTTATCTGATGATTTACTGGGTTGGCTACAACCACTACTCACTGAAGCACAGGCACAAAACAAATTAGTGTTTGGGATGCAACACCATGGCCTCGTTGCGCACTTTGCCAGCCAACGGACCATTTTCCCTGAATACCTGATTGATGACTATGAGTCCGTCGGTGCGATGCTGGCAGCTTATGGCTTAAATTTAGTTTTTACCGGACATTTTCATGCGCAAGATGTCAGCATGGCTGATTATAATGGAGATGGTTCAACTCTTTTATATGATGTAGAAACAGGCTCCACCGTCACTGCGCCCTGCCCTTATCGTCTAGTGGATGTAAACATCGCGAATCAAAGCTTCAATATCTCGAGTCTCTTCATCGATAGCATCACTTCCATGAGCAACTTTGCCGAATATAAAGAAAACTTTATCAACCAAGGTATGCTCAGCCTATATCGTCGCTATCTGGCTCAAATGGGATTGACCGGCGATAGTCTGAATCAATTTGCCAGCTTAGCTGCCTCGTTACACGTTGCTCATTACAAAGGCGATGAGTCCACCGAAACCAGCACTCTCACTACGTTACAGGCCTTGGCTTCTAGCCCCGATGCCAACACCGCTTATTTGGGAAATGCGCTATTAGGCTTAGCCGTCGATCCGGGATTAAGTGATAATCAACTCGCGTTGTCACTCTCTGGGGAAAGCATTGCTCTGTTCACCTTGATCAAGCGAGTACTCCATCGCAAGGCGCTCGCTTAGCGCGAGTGTCTAAAACAGAGAAGCAAACCAACACCAAGTACTCAGGTAATGGCTGGACATTCCGCCATTACTTTTGCCAACAGGCGGCTTATACAAAAGCTTCATTTTGGCTAAAACTCACGCTGACTCTAAGTCCCGGTTGGTTATCGCTGAGTTTAATCTCACCACCATGCAAAGCAACAATCGCCCGAACTAAGGGCAGCCCCAAACCGTAACCGGGGCTATGACGGCTACTCTCCAAACGATATAAGCGTTGGAAGACCTTCTCGCTTTCCATCTCGGGAATGCCAGGGCCATTGTCACTGACGATAAAGCCATCACCGCTGAACTCAAAACTAATTTGGGTCTGTGGTCCGGCATACTTACTGGCGTTTTCCAATAAGTTATAGATCGCGCGAAACAATAAACTGGCATCCCCTTGCAAGGGCTTTGCCGCGCTAGCATTAAACAAACATAAATGCTGGTCTTGCTGTTGGCTTACCGGCAACAATAACTCGATGGCATCCTCCGCAATTTGAACTAAATCCACGGCACTAAACTGTGCCTGTTGCTGGTGCTGCTCCAAGCGAGTCAACTCTAACATGGCGCTAAAAGTGACTAATATGCCGTCTAATTCGGCTAACATGGCGGATACTTGCGTCGAACTCAGCCGCTGATGTTCCACATCAATGAGGCTTTGCTCTAAAGCCAATCGCAGTCGTCCTAAGGGGGTTCGTAAATCGTGAGCAATCGCATCGGTAACCCCTGCAATCGCCTGAAAAGAGTACTCTAGCTGAGCCAACATTTTGTTCATATGTTTCGCCAGATGGTCAAATTCATCGTGGTGGCGACTCAAGGGCACTCGCGCATCCAGCTGCCCTTGCTCTACGGCCAAAGCAACTTGATTGATCCGGTTAATTCGGCGTAATAACTGAGCCGAGAACCACCATCCGGTAAGCAGTCCCAAGGCCAGAGCCAAAGCTAAGGCAATCATACTGGCGTGAATGAAGCGCTCGCGCATCTCAACCAGCGCTTCATCGTCGGTGGCCACCAGCAAACGACCCGTGTTGAGCAACTCAACACAACCAGAAAATAAACGAATTTCGTTGTAGCTATACACCGGAAAACGGCTCAACGTCGGACAAGTACTGATTTGGGAAGGAATACTCTGTAAACGACCATAGCTGCGCTCAGGGCTAATAAAGACTAATACAAACTGTCCAGCTTGCTCCGCTTGCAGCTCAAACTGACGAATAAAATCTGCTGGCTGTAACTCTTTAGCCAATAAGGTTTGCTGCTGTAACAACTGACTAATTTGCTGGGCTTGGCTACGACTTAACTGCCCCACGCTCAGCTGGTAAAGAACCCACAGTAAAATACCCACCACCAGCATCAATAAGCCGGTATAAATACCAGTTAGTCGCCAAATGGAGCTGGCTTTAAAATTATTTTGCCAGCATTCGGTAACCCACACCACGAACAGTTTCAAGCAGTGGTCGATGGCCATCCAGTTCTACCTTCTTTATTAGACGTGCCACATGCACATCGATCACATTGGTTTGGGGGTCAAAATCATAATGCCACACGGCTTCAAATAATAGGGTTCGGGTCACCACTTGGCCTGCATGCTCCATTAAATAGTGTAACAACTTAAATTCTTTGGGTTGCAGTAAAATTTCCTGCTCACCACGCCACACCCGACGCGCCAGCAAGTCGATACTAAGATCCGCAACTTGAAGCCGATTGCTGGCGAACGCAGCTGGGCCTCGCGGACGCTTTAACAGAATGTCGATCCGCACTAATAGCTCGGCTAAGGCGAAAGGTTTCACTAAATAATCATCTCCCCCTTGACGCAAACCTTTGACCCGTTCATCAACACTATCTAAGGCACTTAAGATCAACACCGGTAGTGTTTTATTGGCATCACGTAAAGTGCTTAACAGGTTTAAACCATCCAGTTTAGGTAACATTCGATCCAGCACCAACAATTGATAGTCATGCTCTAAGGCTAAAAACAACCCCGCTTGACCATCACTGGCAACATCCACCAGATACCCCTGCTCACTGAGAGCGCGTTGTAAAAACTGTTGGGTGGTTCGATCATCTTCAACAACTAATATTCGCACCTAACTTACCTTTGATTGCTTGACCTCAGATGGGTCATGGGCGGCCTTACCCACCCCATAACTCATCCCCAATAAACCAATAAGCACTACCTGATCGAGGTAACTGCAACACTGATTCGTGATAATTCAAACCTGTTAGTGTTTCAATACCGGAATGGTTTCACCATTTAGTACATCCACAATCACTCGCTGCTTACCTTGCTCACCGAGTAACTTGAATTTGTAATAAGTGATGCCCTTTTCATTTTCTAATTCCAACTCTAGCACTTGCGCCTGAAACTTACTGCTAAGCATCGCCACCGTTTGGCTCAAAGAAAAATCTGCTTGGCTTAGCTGCTCCAGCGCTAAACGCTCATCCTCATCCAATTTACTGATACCTAACAGCGTCAACTTGCGGCTTTCATTTTTTAACATTTCGCCATCGCTCAAACTCAATTTAAGCTTGTGTTGCTGTCCTTGGTTTAGGTTCACGACTTCTATTTCATAAACGGCCTGACCATGATAGTCATCCAACTCAAGTTCGGTAATTTGTCCAGCGTAAGTATTGTGAACCTTTTCGATAGCCTGCTCTAAGCTAAAGTTGGCCCGCTTAATGGCTAAAGCAGATAACGCCTCGTCATCGGCCATCGCTGCGGTAGAACTGAATGCAAGCGCAGCCGCCAGACAGATTTTTGTTGATAATCTCATGGGGGATCTCATCACTTGTGGTCCTGTGTTATGTCACTGCACTCACTATAAGCGATCCCTCCTTACCGCAAGGTGGCGATCACATTACATTTTGTTCATGTTCCAATCCGTCACCACAAGCACCAAGAAAAAGCGCCATTATCAATGGCATTCACCCACGCATGCTCTGCATGAGATTGGTCAATTCTTATCTTCAGAAGTTTAGTTTGAACAAACCACCATCCATGCAACAGAGTCAAATTCGAATCTGCTTATTCAGATTGAATCGTGAGTTGCTGCAGAATGTGCGTGAGCTCTGAGGCAATAGCCTGATGCTTTTGATTCAAGTAATGATATAAATAAATCTGGTCGATCGGCGGAGTGACGGCTCTAGTCTGTTTATGCCAATACTTTTTAATCGCATACTCTCCGATCTGCTTCGGTAAAATAACCACATCTACGCGACCCCGCTCTAACATCGTAATCGCTTGATTGGCACTGGTAAAATACTCCACAGCAGGATGGTTTTTTAGCTGCTCATGAAAAGCCAAATGACCTCGCACCAAGCCTACGCGATAGGGGGTTAATTGCTGCCATTGACTCACATGAATGCTGTCATCGACAACAAATGCGGATACCACCAGCGTTTTTACCGGAACCGGAATTCGAATATAGTTGGTCAAGTAGTTTTCCACCAATTGACTACGGGCAAGTTCGGCATCAATATTGGGGTTGTCTCTAGCCTGCCGTAAGGCACGTTTTGCCGGCATTCCCAATAATTCAATTTTATAGCCCATGATCGCATATGCGGAAGAGATCATATCCAGCACCTCTGGTAGCGCATTGGCACCAGCTGCAGCAGAAATCCGCATGGTTGATCCCGCCATCAAGGGAAAGCAAATAAACAAAAACACAATCACCAAAGCTTTCATACAGTCCCTACGCTTTGCTTATTTAATTGATTAGTCATTTTTATTCTAGCCAACTTATACATTAAATCATCATTAAGTGTTTTTTTTCCACAGCTATATCAAACAGCTGGTTCGCAATGCTAAAACAGTGTATTGATCCTTTCTAGCAGCGACTCTGTTGGCGTCGCTTGTTCGGGGATCACCACTGGGATTTTCGCAGCCGTGTTACAACGTAAACTCAAATCTTTACGACCGACGGCTCGACATTTATCTAACCACTGATTCAAAGCTTCAATATCGTTCTCTTGATAATACAAACTCACCCACTGTGGATACAAAATACTTTGCTCGGTCAATTGCGCTTGGGTCTGCCGTAAAATTTTTTCCGCTTGGCGATAACGCTCAGCCAACTGATAGGTCTTCACCGCATAGAGACTTGACTCCAAAGACAAATTTTTCCAATCCTTAATTAAATCGAGATTCTTTACCGCCTTGTTCAATTGACCCTGTTGTAAACGAATTTGAGAAAACACTATGCGAGGATAGCCATCGCTGCCGGTTGGTTTTGACACCGCCTTTCTAGCCGATTTTTCGGCACTCACTAGATCGCCCTGCTGCATCGCCTGAATGGCATTGCTTGCATGCCAATAATTGCGGGTAATTTGCACATCGGTACCAGACTTAACCTGCGCCTGGTAACGTTGTTGATGTAAAGGACGCAGCTTAATTGAACTCGCTTTATATTGGCGTTGGATGTACTTACTCAGATCCGCGCTACGTAACTGAGCGGAACGATGGCGTTGCGCAAAAATTTGTAAAGCCTGAGTCGCCGCTTCGTTACCGGCATAATAGATCAAGCGCTGTGACAAGGAATCATCTTGCGGAATTTTTGACTCGGATAAAATAGTCACCACTTTTTGATATTCTTGTTTCTTCTGCAGCAGTTGCTGTTGAGTGAAAGTCTGGCTACTTTCAAGTCGTTGCAACGCCACGTCGTAGGCTCGTGGGTTATAACCCGCTCTCACTAACAGGTCGATGGCCAGTAAATCGGCTTCATCCTCATGTTCTCGGCTCATACTGGAATTAATCACATCCCGGCTCAGGCGATTAATCGCTAAACTGGTTTTAAATATGTCCTTATAGGTATTTTGCGTGTGCTGGCTGTTCTTACTCTCCACTTTAATCTGTTGCTGATCGCGACTCACTTCAAGATCGCCAATGGCCATTCCTAAGTTTGCCAGCTGGGCCATTTCTTCAACCGTTTCATGCTGTCGCTTAAAATAGGCGTTGGTATTATTGTGTCCCAACAAAATATGCGAAAGCTCATGGGCAATCACAAAAGCAATCTCAGCTTCTGTTTCACAATCAGAGATCATCCCCATCGATAGCACGATCTGCTGGCGGGTGGCGTAAGCGCTGTAACTTCGCGAAAGTTCAATCGACAAATCAATCTCGGGTCGATGACCCGGCCAACTAGATAACAACTGATTTAAGATCCCATCAAAGTAGCGCAGCAACTGCTGATGACTGAGTCGATCTTGGCTGAGTATCACATCCTGAGCTAAATCATCGGGTTCACTGAGCGAACTTGCTTGAAGCGCTAAGCTAACGTCTTCACTGTCCAAAAATTCGCCCTCAAATTGGTCTACTTTATTGGTCGAGGCCAAATTCAACGACGGAAAATTCTGAGTGGCACAAGCGCTTAACAGCAGCGTAAAAGAGATGATTTTCAATATCTTCATGGCTAGCATCCCTCTCCAAATCCAGTCGATGCGTAGACCTTAGTCCCTTGGTCGTTAGAAAGACTTTGCGTAACACACGGTCCTAAAGATTTTGCCTTTTTGTCCGTTTCGACGCTGTCTTGAAAGATCCACACCTTTTCCCCCGATATATTTAACTCGACCATACCAGGGTCAACAATATGCTGTAACACGGTTAACGAGCTTGTTTGCAAATTGGGAAGCTCACTATGAGGGCTTTCTTTACAAGTAAACTCTCCCTGCGAGTCTCGATAACAAAGCTCTATCGGATCGTACTTAAAGCGCAACACTTTAGCGCCAACCAACGATAGCGCCTGCACTGGTGGTAGTAAAAGCAAACCCACGACGAGTAAGAGTAAGCTGAAATAAAGTCGTAATCTCATCATATTCTCCTTCCAATAAATGGCTTAGGCAGCCATTACTTTCCTTTCATCAAACGTGATACCAAGTCATGGAAGCCGATCAAGGCAAGCAGACTCAGCAAAAATACCGCCGCGTAATAGAACCAATGGATCAACACCAAGCCAGTCAACCAAGCTAAACCGAGCAAAGCCAGCAAGATCAATTTGTTGTTTTTGATTAAGCTCCAGCAGCAAGTCAACTTCGCCATCCGCGACAATGGCGAATAGAACATATGGAGCAACTCGCACTTGAAAAGTGTCAATTGATTGGAGTAGAAAGCCATCAACTGAGCGAATAATTGGTGTAAAAACGTAGGGATAATGGTCAATAAAATTAGAATAAAGGCATACCAATTGACCGGTCCGTATTTCAAATACTGATATGCGGATAAGACGCAGAGAAAGGTCAACAAAATCGCCAGCAAGGCCATGATGAGTCCTTTCCAATGATGCTGATGCGGCTTAGCCACGGCGTTTAAAGCGCTATTCTCCAGATAGTGAAATCGATAATAGAGGGCCGCATATAAAAATATAGTCTGTAGTATTCCTTCAATAAGATCGCTCACATTAATCCCTAAGCCATCGATGGTTGTAGGCACATGCCAATAGTTCTCACCAAAATTAATCAGGTTATCGAGCGCAACGGCATGTAAGAAGACCCCAGCCAACGACCCATTCACTGGTGATTCCACCAGATCGGGAGAACCTTCGATCCCATAACCCACCAAAACCAAGCGCTGCTGCAGTCGCCTGAGTTTGGCAGCTTGATCATCTTGAAAAAACTTAGTAGCGGAAATCGTCAGCACTTGCGGGCAAGGGTAAGCTACTGATTTTTTAAGCGCCTCTCCAGATAATCCCGAATGAAACAACGCCAAAAAGTTATCTCGCAAGGATTGAAGGCGCCGATAGAGTCTAATCAAGGTTGATTGCTCAGCCTTTAAGGTCCGAGGCTGGCACTGGACACCTTCCGGTAAGTAGGCAAAATCGGACTGGTTTTCAGCCGCTTGATTACTCCATTGCACGATCATTGGCGCGGTAAACCGCCCGCTTTCCACCAAATCTTCATCGCTATAAGGACATACATTTGGCTCACTAAGGCACCAAATACGATATAAATCCATAGCAGCCGAGCGGTAAGCTTTGCCATCCAACTGAAAATTTAGCGGATAATAATGCTGATAATCGCTCCAACCAACGGCACTAAGCTGACTAGCGGCGGAAATGCTCTGGCGCAAGCCAGAATCTTTCTGGAAGTATTCCGAACGATCCATATGCGGAATACTCGCCATAAAAACCGGGAATTTTTGATTGGTCTTGCGTAACCGTTCGGTCCACAAACTTTGATAGTTTGAGCTTGGGTAATATTGAAGAATATCGAAAAAAACAGCTTTTGGCTGATAGTGTGCAATACGGATCAACAGCTGATTGAGCGAGCTATAATCAACCGGATATCGGCCAGCATAATGTCGAATAAAGGCTTCATCCAGCAACACCACGGCGAGCTGTGCTTGTGCCTCAAGCGGAAACAAGGGGGCATTAAAACCAATGATAAGATCTTCATTGTATTTTTCTGAAGCGCTCCGTAATCCAAAAGGATTCAGAAAAAAAACCAGCATCAATAACAGCGAAATCACGGCTGCCTTGAGCTGAACCACCCTATTATCCATCGATGCTTCCTTGCTTGCGAACTCCGAGCCTCACATCAGGTTCACGAAATCACGACTTTTCCCTAAGCGTGATATAACGACAACCCAGAAATTTAACTAAATTGCAACCTAACGTTAACTATAAAACAATTATTGATAAATCCAAAAATGTAAGTTTTACCGCATGTATCTCTGGCTTGACACCCATCGACTGGCTCATTATTTGAGACACAAAAAAGCCAGCACAAAGCTGGCTCAATATGAATATGCAATCTGCCTTGCTTAACTTTTATCCAGGGCTTGGCTCACATCATCAATAATGTCATCGATGTTTTCTATCCCAACCGAAATCCGCACCAAATCGGCACTCACCCCTGCCGCTGCCAACTCCTCATCATTCAGCTGACGGTGGGTTGTTGATGCGGGATGACAAGCTAAAGACTTTGCATCACCAATGTTCACTAAATGTAAAATCATCTGCAGCGCATCAATAAACTTTCCACCAGCATCTTTACCGCCCTTCAAGACAAAACTTAAAATACCCGAGGCTTTCCCCCCGACAATTTTATTGCAAAGTGCATAGTAAGGGCTGGTGGGCAAGGCCGCATAATTAACCCAAGCGACTTTAGGATGCTATTTTAAGTAGAGGGCTAATTTCTCGGCATTCTCACAATGGCGTTCCATACGCAAGCCTAAGGTTTCTAAGCCCTGTAAGATTTGGAAGGCATTAAAAGCGTTTCAATCAAGCTTTCTCTTTCTCATACCGATTGCTTTATGCCGAAATTTTATTTTAGCAATTGACTCAATAAGTGCTCACAGCCTTGCTTCAAAGCCTGCAGCTCTTCTAAAGGCATGTCTACCTGACACAACATCGCTGTAGGAATGGCCAGCGCCTGTTCTCGCATCGCTTGTCCCGCGTCACTTAAGCTAATCACCCGCACTCGCTCATCTTGCTCGCTACGTGCGCGAACCACCAAACCTTTCGCTTCTAAACGTTTCAGTAGCGGCGTTAAGGTACCCGAATCCAGATGCACCTTTTCCCCCAGCTGTTTCACACTCACGCGACGCTGCTCCCACAACACCATCATCACAATGTATTGCAGGTAGGTGAGGTCCAGTTTTTCTAATAAGGGGCGATAAGCTCGCCCCATCGCATTGGAAGCACTATAAAGGGCAAAACACAGCTGCTTATCTAAACTCAGGCTAAAGGATTGTAGTTTATCTTTAGAAGCGTCACTCATGGCTAAACTCGCTCGGAATTAAATTGTGCACAATATACTTGCATTCCAACCAGAACTCAATTAGAGTTGCTAACAACTTAATTGCACACAACCTAAATAAAAGGGATCCAGTATGTCTACTTTATACACTACCTCTGCCACTGCATTAGCCGGCCGTAACGGTCAAGTCACTACCGACGACAACAAACTCGATTTAGCCTTAAGCTATCCAAAAGAAATGGGTGGTAGTGGCGAAGCGACCAATCCAGAGCAACTGTTTGCAGCTGGTTATGCCGCTTGTTTCTCGAATGCAATTTTACATGTGGCGCGCGAAGGCAAAATCGCGATTAAATCAGCACCAACGACCGCGATTGTAGGGATCGGCCCCAATGAACAGGGTGGTTTTGTGCTCAGCGTAGCCTTAGCCGCTGAATTAGAATTAGAGCAAAGTGCCGCGGTCGAACTGGTTAAAACCGCTCACCAAATATGCCCTTACTCAAATGCAACCCGTGGTAACATCGATGTTAAACTAAGCGTCAACGGTCAAGCACTTTAAGCACCTCCATCGCCGATAAAAAGCCAAGCAAGAGCTTGGTTTTTTTTGCTTGATGAACTCGCAATGATAGGCGAACTCGGAGTTTAAAAACCAATACACACCCTAAAGCGAGAGCTCACAGCGAGCCAAGCCTTTACCATCCTGATAAAGCGGTTAAATCTTTACTCATACTGTAGTTTTCCAGCGTTTGGCCGCGAATGTGCACCTGATTTTGTTTTAACAGCATAAAACCTTGTCCAACAAAAAATTGTTTTGCCCGCTTCGATGCATCCACCCAAAGGCGCTCCAGCCCTCGCTGTAAAGCTAGCGTTTCAATATGCTGATATAAAGCACTGGCCACCCCTTGCCCCTGAAACTGGGGATGCACATAACAACAATCGATATAGTCGCCATCAAGTTCAATAAAACCTAACAGCGTCTGCTCGTGCAAAGCCAAAAAACAACGTTCGGGCAATAAACGGCTTCGCCAAAGCGTCTCATCAAAGGGCTCCGGTGCCCATGCCTGTTTTTGTAGCGGGGAATAAACCTCATCATCAATGGCATGCACCGCCGCAGTAAATAGCTCGGCGACCAACAGAGCATAGGGCTCAGTATAATGACAGATTTTCAACATCGCCCTCCTCACATCAATCGCTTGGTCAACCAGACTCGATAAACTGTCGTATAAGGGCTATACCAATCCCCCAGCAAAGCACCGTGAATCACAATACTCTGATAGTAAACCCGACGAAAACTGGCCTTCTACGTTTTATGGCGAAACCATGGCTGCGCGAACATCGTGCCCGGCCAGCCACCTAGCAGCGCCAGCCCATGCAGGTAAGGCTCTTTCACTCACCACGCCCCGCGTCGCGTAGCCGATTGATCAAATGCGTAAACTGCCACCGACAACAGACTCATCAACAAATAAATGACCGCGAGAAGTAAAAGTTTATAGCGCTAAGCCGCATAGCAAGCCTAAACCCCACCGCATCAACTGTCTGTTAATTACTTTCAGACTGGATCCCTGACATTTGCCGAGCCAATACTTCTGCCATCGGGTGTTGGCGCTCAGCCAAGCCCCGCAGTACCCCAGCTTGATTCTGTGGACTTTGGTTTTGACTCATTTTACTTTTTGCTTGTACTTGCTCAACACTCACCTCAATCCCCAGTATCGCCTTATTCAATTGCTCAATGTAGGATTCTGGCGCATCGCGGAGCTGCCAAGGTTGCGGCTGTTGCGCCTCGTGTGTTTTAGTTAACTCGGCTAATAAGGCCAGTTTCCATTGGCTATCATCGATCCCGCGCAATTGGCCATTAATATGCACAACCTGATAATTCCAAGTCGGCACAACCCTAGGATCACTTTGCTTGGTAGGGTAATCATTAGGCGAAATATAGGATTGTTCCGCCTGAAATATCACCAGCACAGACAGAGGCTGAGCCAGTCTTTTAGCTAAAGGATTCCCCTTGGCAATGTGCCCACGTAAAACCCATTGTTCAGGCTGCACCTCATGCAATAATAGCGGAATATGTTCCGCCACCAAACCGGTTGCGCTTTGACTCACAATACAGGCTAAAGGGTAGTTACCGAGCAACTCAACAGTGCTCGACCAATCATCTTGGATGAAGGGCTTAGGAAGATACATTAGAACCTCTAAAGATACTCTGGAAACGGAAGCAAAGCCGTTCCTAGGAAAACTTAAGCTGGCCGATGTCCATCATACAAAACAGCATCAACTTAACTATAAATTGCTGAATATTATAAATTATGTTGCAAATTTTTAGCTAAGGCTAGTGATCAGTAGAAATCAGCAGGGAACGTAGTATCCATCAAACACCTGCACAGCTGGCGCACTCAGCTAAGTTCCAGCGACGTGATTTAAGAGCTTGAATGCCACAAACACTGAAGCGGCTCACTTAAGCCACTTCAGTGCCTTGGTCATACTTTGAAGTTCGCGATGCTCGCTTGGATCTGATGGCTAAGTTGTCCAACTTTTTCAGCTTGCAGAGCCGTATGCTCGGTCCCTTCTAAACTACGCTGCGCCCCTGATTCCATTCCTTGCATTTCATTGACCACCGTCTCAGAAGTATTCAATTGCGTATCACAGGCACCACTCACCTCGTCCAACAAGCCGGTAATATGGCTGGCTAACTCATGGGTTTGGGTCACCGAGCCTTGCATTTCTGACATCAATTCAAAACTACTACTGGCTTGAGAACGCCCTTCACGCATTTGTATTTCAGTTTTCTCCGCACCTTTCACTAAATCTGACATCATCTGCTCAATCTGCTCCGTTGAGCCACGAGTTTGCATTGCAAGATTTCGAACCTCATCGGCCACCACCGCAAAACCGCGGCCATGCTCGCCTGCGCGCGCCGATTCAATCGCCGCATTCAGCGCCAAGAGATTGGTTTGTTCGGCGATACTGTTGATCACTTCTAATATTTTACTGGCATCTTTACTATTTTTAGCCAGTTCACGCATATCTTCCGAAGCGCCATCCACTTGAGCCACTAACTGCTTAATTTCGCTAGTTGCCGATTGAGTTAATTGACTGCCCTGCTCCGAGGCCTGATTAATGGAGACTGCCGAACTATCAGCATTACGCACCAAATCGGCCACTTCGCTAAAACCTTGCGACAGCTGGCCAATATGACCACTAACCTCTGATACCACCCGCTGCTGCTCACCCATTTGAGTTTTTGACTGTTGCGCTAAAGTATTAAGTTGCCCCGCAGCCCCATTCAGCTCGGCAACATGCTGATTAATATTAGTGACGGTGGTTTGTAACAGTGCAATAAACTGATTAAAGGCCGAGGCCAACTGAGCAAGCTCGTCGCGCCCTTTTACCACTAAACGCTGCGTTAAATCCCCATCGCCTTGGGCAATTGCTTGCATCGCCTGCACCATCGCTACCACGGGCTGGCGAATTAAACGAGTAATAATCAAGCCCATCACCAAAGAAATCACCACAATCGACAAACCAAAGGCCATGTTAGTCCATGCTGTTTGCTGTAGCTGCTCACTAATCGCTGAACTCGATTGACTCACCATTTGCCACTGTTGTTGCAGGGTATTACTGGCCGCCGCGACCACTTGCTCTGCCGCAGGGTTAAGTAAGTCATCCTTCAAGAGTTGCTGCTGCTCAACCAGATCAAATAAACGATCAGCCGAGTCAGCGAACAACTGGACCTGCTGTTCTACCAACTGGATCCACTGTTGATGACGCTCTCGATTTAAGCCCTTGATCAAATCGAGTAAGGTGTTTTGTGCGCCAAATAGCTCTAAATAAAAACGGTCTTTACTGCGACTATCTTGCCGGTTGAGATGGCTCATTAAGGCAATCGAGGCGGCCTGTATATGATTCGCCAAGTTAACCGTGAGCGAGGGCAGCATGCCTGAACTGGTGATATCTAAGGTGGCATGAATATCCGAGAGCTTAGCCAAAGTTTGTGGGACTACATCACGTAATACACGGCTTTCTAACTGACTAATTTCAGCCAATAATGGTACTAATCCCTCAACAAAGTGTTGGTCGAGTAGTTCGCTATTAGCGGTAATTTGCGCGGCATCGCTAAACCCGCGCAGGTGCGGGCTCTGTTCCAATTGCTTCGCTTGTTCGGCCAGTTGTTGATACTGCTCAAGTAGCGCAGGCGCTTCGGTTTCACTAAAGTGCGACTGCAACACTAAACGTTGCAGCGCATTGACCGATAAATCTCCAGCTAAACGAGCGCTCGGTTCAACCTCCTGAGAGAAAGCCTTGGTTTTCTGTTGTACCCCTGTCAGCGAATGATTACTACTCCATATCATCAAGACCATGAGTAATACGATACCAACCGGAATAAGCGCGATTTTTTGACTCAAACTTAATCGATTAATCATAGGGCTGGCGCTCCCAGCATGCTTAGTAAGCCATCACGTAGTTGAATAAAAGCAGCATAACTTTGGTTCGCATCACTCAGCAAAGGAGGATCCATCACTTGGCTATCCTGCTCAATTTTAAGAATGGTTTTACCGCGATGTAATTCGGCGCGGATCAGAATACTGGTATCACGAACCGCCTCAATACTCGATTCGCCAACGGGTAAACGATCGGGCTTACTTGGTTCAATATCCAATTGGCGAAATAAACGCTCAATCAGATACAAGCTCTGATAAGCCAAAATATTCACATCGGTCATTTGACGGTCATGGTACTGACCAAGTGAACCGAGTTGCAAAGGAAGGTTTTTCGCTTCACTAATCAGCTGCAAGTCGCCGCGGATCAACGCCAAATCTGCGCTCATCGCAGAGACCGTTTGCGGCTCAATCAAACCCTCAAACAATTGTTCTATCACCACTAGCTGCTGATAAACATCATTTTCAGTCATTCCTAGTGGACGCTCCAATTCGGGGCCCTCTGGTAGTGCTAAGTGCTTAGCGACCGCGGCCAACTGTTGCTCAACCTGATCTAAATAAGGCAGCACATTACGGGGGCGCATCACACTATATGCAACCGCTAAAGACGACGTGATTGGCAAAGACATTTTTTGCTGTAAGGCCGCAGCTAAACGACCAATTTGCTGGGTTTTAAAAACCAAGTGTGAAGCCAACTTATCGGCGACAATTTGTGGTTCGGGCTCTAAGGTAGGTAACTGTTGCTGGGCACGGATAGCCTGAACTTGCAGGGCTATCTGCTGTACTTTTTGATACAGATGATTGTTATTTACAATCGCCGCCAGGCTACTCGAACTGAACAGTAGAATACCGCTAATAAACACCAAGCGTCGAATAATTAAGTAAAAACGTATTTGCAGAGTCACGATATATTCTCTTCCTTAAGTTCGGTTTTCACGCCTATTTTATAATGTTATTTACTTAACTATAGACATATCATCTAAGGATTGGCGTGTTCCATTCACAATTGCAAGCAAGATGCACACCTAGATGTTCACTCAACGGAAATCTACTAGCTCAGTATTAACTTAGATCAACTTATTAAGAAAAGATAAACTTAAAATGAAAAAAGACGGCGAGCGTTTTGCTGCACTTGTTGCTGCAACTCGACCAACGACTCGCCTCGCAATTGCGCGACTCGCTGGTAGATATGTGGCAAATAACAAGGTTCGTTGCGGCGACTCTTGGGTTTGGGTTTTAAATCGCGAGGTAACAAATAAGGCGCATCCGTTTCCAACAACAGTCTATTGATTGGAATTTCTTTCACCCGCTGTTGCAAATCGAGACCACGGCGCTCATCGCACACCCAGCCGGTAATCCCAATATACAAATCCAGATCCAGACAGGCTTTTAGGGCCGCTTGATCGCTGGTAAAACAATGTAATACAGCGCCGGGCAGATGGTCGCGCCAAGGCTTAAGGATATCGATGAAGCGCTGATGCGCATCCCGCTCATGCATCACCACAGGCAGCTTAAGTTCTGCTGCAAGGGCTAATTGCGCCTCAAAAATAGCCTCTTGCTGGGGACGTGGTGAAAAATCACGATTAAAGTCTAAACCACACTCGCCCACCGCTAAAACCTGTGTTTGGGTAAACAGCGGTTTGAGAGTGGCGATATCGGTAGGACTTACCGACTTTGCATGGTGCGGATGCACGCCAGCGGTGGCATAACATACGCCCGGCCACTGTTGGGCTAAATCACTCACTTGCTGGCTTTCGGCCAAATCGCTGGCCAGCAGTAACATGCCACTCACACCCGCAGCCTGCGCCCGTTGTAGCACTTGTTCACGATCTTTATCAAACTGTGAGCTGGTAAGGTTCAGCGCAATATCAAACATCACCAAGCTAATCCGTCGCCTGTTCGGCATCGTCATCTTTGCGCACATAAAAACGCGCAAAGAACAGACCGACCTCAAACAATAGCCACATCGGCAAGGCCAATAGAGTTTGTGAGATCACATCGGGAGGGGTTAACAACATGCCCACCACAAAGGCTCCCACAATCACATAGGGGCGCTTGGCTCGCAATTGCGCAGGAGAGGTTGCCCCCGACCAACACAGCAACAAGGTTGCAATCGGAATTTCGAAGGCTAAACCAAAAGCAAAAAACAGCTTCAATACAAAATCGAGATAGTTAGAAATATCGGTGGCAATGGTCACCCCTTCGGGGGCAACTGCAGTAAAAAAGCTGAAGGCAAGCGGGAACACCACAAAATAAGCAAAGGCAACACCCGCATAAAATAACAAGGCCGAACCAAACACCAAAGGCACCAACAAACGGCGCTCATGTTGGTACAGACCGGGCGCAATAAACCCCCAGGCCTGAGCTAATAAATAAGGCATGGCCAAAAAAGCCGAGGTGACTAAGGTCAGCTTAATCGGCGTGAAAAATGGTGCCGCCACATCGGTAGCGATCATACTCGCATTTTCTGGTAATACGGCGAGCAAGGGCTGTGCGACAGCAGCGTAAATATCGTTGGCAAAATACACCAAGCCGAGAAAAATGATTAAGCAGGCGAATACACCACGCAATAGGCGATTACGTAACTCAATTAAATGCTCGATCAAGGGTTGTGCGGGGGCATCGCTCATAGCTTACTTATTGTCTTCTTGGCTAATGTCAGAATCGGATGGCACAGCTTGATTTGCAGCTTCAGCAGGCTGCGGGCTACCAACCGTCTTCTTTTGATAGGGGCGAGAAACTGACTCGGCACGCGCTTTTAGAGTCTCTACCGATGCTTGTAAATCACCATTAAGAGACTCTAAACCATTTTGTTCGGCCTGCTTCAGGTTTTGGTGCAACTCGTCTAACTCTAGTTCTTGTTTCAGTTCGGTGCTCACCGACGATACCGCCTGCTTCACCGAGCGCACCACAGATAACACGCTACGGATCGCTCCCGGCAAACGTTCTGGCCCCAACACCAACAGCCCTAATACCGAGATCAAGACTAACTCCCAAAAACCAATATCAAACATGCTTAACCTTGTTGGTCTTTGTCTTTGCTTGCTTGTTCTGCGGCTTGCTTATGCTGCGCAAGCTGTTCTGGGGTGGCTTTGTCGGTGGCATGATCACTAGGCTTGCTTTCATCTTCGCGCATCGCATTTTTAAAGCCCTTTACTGCCGAGCCCAAATCACCGCCCATGTTACGTAGCTTCTTGGTGCCGAATAACAACACCACAATTACAGCAACAATTAACAATTGCCAAATACTAATACCGCCCATTTAGTGATCCTCTTTCATCTTTTGTCGAGCCAAAGGCCCAGTATCTACTTCAATTGTTGCCAACAGATTAAACCCGCTAATCCGCTAGTCACCGCCAAGGCCAAGGCCAGCGCAGGTAAACTTGGATATATCACCGCCGCCGAAATTAAGCTTGCCGCTGCGGCTAAAGCCAAAGCCAAACTTCGTTGGCGTTGCTTCTGCTGCTGTAAATAACGTTCGGTAAAACGTTGAAACTTAAGCTGCTGCTGTTTCGCCAGTTGCAAGTTATCATAAACTAACTCCGGTAAATGCGGCAGTGTTTCCAGCCAATAAGGCGCCTTTTCTTTAATTGCAGAGAAGACCGCCTCGGGCCCCACCTGCTTACGCATCCAACGCTCTAAAAATGGTTTAGCAGTCGCCCATAAATCCAATTCGGGGTAGAGCTGACGCCCTAAGCCTTCTATATAGAGTAAGGTTTTTTGCAGTAATACTAATTGCGGCTGCACTTCCATATTAAAACGGCGCGCCGTATTAAACAGATTCAGCAGTACATGACCAAATGAGATCTCTGACAGCGGCTTGGCGAAAATAGGCTCACATACGGTACGGATCGCCGCTTCGAATTCTTCCACCTTAGTGTCGGAAGGCACCCAACCAGAATCAATATGCAGTTGTGCGACCTTACGATAATCACGATTAAAGAAAGCCAAAAAGTTTTCCGCTAAATAACGCTGGTCTTCTTTATTGAGGGTACCCACGATACCGCAATCAATGCCAATATACTGGGGATCTTCAGGATGCTCTCGAGACACAAAAATATTGCCCGGATGCATGTCGGCATGGAAAAAACTATCGCGAAATACCTGAGTAAAGAAGACTTCTACGCCTCGTTCGGCCAACAGTTTCATGTTGGTGCCCTGCGCTTCTAGTTCACCAATGTTCGCCACTGGGATCCCGTAGATCCGCTCCATCACCAACAAGGTTTTACTACAGTAGTCGCTATAAACCTCGGGAACATACAGCTCTTTAGCACCGCTAAAATTACGCCGTAGTTGGATCGCATTAGACGCTTCACGCGCTAAATCGAGCTCATCTACAATGGTCTTGCGATATTCTTCAACCACCTCTTTAGGGCGTAAGCGACGACCATCACTAAAGAAACGCGCAAATAAGCTAGCAACTCGCTGCATTAAAGCGATATCAGACAGAATGGTCGCTTCAATCCCCGGACGGATCACCTTCAACACCACATCGGCGCCATTCTCTTTTAAACGGGCAGTATGCACTTGAGCAATCGAGGCAGAGGCTAAGGCTTGCAAGTCAAAATCATCAAACAGATCCTCGACCGGCTGTCCCAGCGCCAATTCGACCTGTTGTTTGGCCAATTCGCCACTAAACGGCGAGACCTTATCCTGTAATAGCGCCAATTCATCGGCAATATCTGGCGGAAATAAGTCGCGCCGAGTGGACATCATCTGGCCAAATTTAATAAATACCGGGCCTAAGTCTTCCATCGCCATGCGAATACGCGCACCGGGCGCGCTTTGCTGGTGTTGATTACGCCACCAAAAAACCAAGCTGCGCAACAAGCGTAAGGGCCAAGGCCAAAAACGTTTCGGCAATAATTGGTCTATACCGTAATGGCACAGGGTGCGATTAATCTGCCGAAAACGCGCAAACTCTTTGGGGGTCATTGACTCAAATCCTGTATCCGAAGACTCAAGGTATCCACATCTTTAACCAGTAGCTGTAGTTGCTGTTGCCACGCTTGATATTCCAATTGACCCACCACTAAACCCCATTCTTCACTGGCTAACTCAGTTAGTTTTGTAGGGGCTTTATTGAACAGCGTGTTCAATGCTTGAGCCAACAAACGACTCTTGGACACGATTTGATAAGCGGCAACATCACCGATCCGCTGCGACAACTTTTCTTCAAAATCAGGGTCGAGTTGCAGGAACAAGTCGGCAAAATGTTGCGCCAGCTTAATATCACCTTCCAGTTGCAGCTTGTCTTGCTTAATCAAGCTGGGAATTCGCTCCGCCTGTTTTAATTCCATCAAGGTCAACAGCGACATGCTCAAGCTGCAATCCGGCTTGCCTTGATATTCATGAAGTACGTCGAGTTGCTGCTTGCTCACCACAAAATAAAAATTTGGCAATGGCCTAACTTGAATCGCCAGAACTTTGCCCGACAAATGACTGCGACGCTCGGCGCTGGCCTCATCAAGTGCCAACACTTGATTGCTTAAGACTTCAACACCGGCAGTAATCAGAGAAGATAGCGGCATAAGGGCCTCTTAAAATTTGTAAGCTCGGTGTAAGGCAACCACACCGCCAGTTAAATTGTAGTATTCGACGCCCTCAAGCCCAGCATCTTGCATCATCCCTTTTAAGGTTTCTTGATCGGGGTGCATTCGGATCGACTCGGCCAAATATTGATAGCTCTCGGCGTCATTAACAATCAATTTGCCCATCTTCGGTAATAAGTGAAAAGAATAAGCATCGTAAACTTTACTCAGCGCTTTCATTTCTGGTTTAGAAAACTCTAACACTAGCAAACGACCGCCGGGTTTGAGCACTCGAAACATCGATCGTAGCGCCGCATCTTTATCGGTCACATTACGCAAACCGAAGCTAATGGTAATCAAATCGAAGCAGTTATCGGGGAAAGGCAGCGCCTCGGCATTAGCTTGCACATACCGTACATTACCCACAATGCCTTTGTCGCGCAGCTTACTTCGGCCCATTTTCAACATCGATTCATTGATGTCTGCCAGCACCACTTCACCGCCATCACCTACGATACGTGAAAACTTGGCAGTAAGATCACCAGTACCTCCCGCTAAATCTAACACCTTTTGTCCAGGACGTGCGCCACTACAATCAATGGTAAAACGCTTCCATAAGCGGTGAATGCCACCCGACATTAAATCATTCATCACATCATATTTAGCGGCAACTGAATGAAATACCTCGGCAACCATGCCTACTTTCTCTTCGCGGTTTACCGTTTTATAACCAAAATCGATGGTTTCCTGCTCAACGCTCATCTTTACTTCCTGATAATGCCAACTGCCGCTAGTGTACTGTAGCCAACCCAATGCTCCAAGGCTTGTACATGCCAAGCTTTGGCTTTTTTGGCAAAAGCGGGTCTTTTCGAAAAAATAGCCAGAACCGAATTCTCAGTTCTGCATTCCCCTCTCAGCCGGTCTCAATTCATTGAGTGCGCAGATACTCCCACTCATTCAATGACCAAAATCACAATGTCATAGCAGTGACGATGGCTTAACACTTTTTAAATGATTAGAATTATCAACTCATTAACGCCAAACTTTTAGTGTTTGAACGTATATCTGAATCGTGCTTTTTTACGCCAGCCTGAGAGCTACGTCATTACAGTGGGATTCGCTTAGGCAAGGATGTTACTGCCGCTGTGATTTTTATTATGGGTGTTCATACTCCACTGTTCATATACGGCTCTGAGGTAACGGAAGGCATTCGCGGTAGGCGTAAAGGGGGGGCGAAAGCTAAATTAAAGTGACTCTGACCCTTTTTATTACTGAAGGCAAACTATTTGAGAAAGGAATTGCATGCTATGAGAACGCTCTTAAAATAGCGCCTGATTTCACCGACGTGTGGACAATTCTTATTTCAACGTACGCAGATTCTAATCAACATACCGAGGCAATCGACACATTTGAGCAGTTCTGGAATGAATATGAACTGCCAGATAAAGGCAACTATTTGTGGAGTGCAGTATTTGTCGTTGAACAATCATACATTGAAGAAGGGAAGCAAAAGCAGCTCTACCAAACTTATTCTCAGATAATACGCTCAGGTATCGAAGATGAAGAATTACAAGCTCGCTTTTTAAAACTAAAGGAAAGTATGGCAAAAGAATAATTTAAATGGACGGGGTACTCGACCCTCTATGGCACCGCGACGTTGTACGATAGCAAAATAAATAGTTACTCATTTGAGCAAGAAATGAGTTTAACGCCAATTCGCTTAAAAGTTTCATTTGACGCAAATGTATATATGGAAATCCTAAATGAATAAAAATACTAACAATAGTATCTCAATCGTGTGGCCTATTACTCTAGTAGGCCTGCCAACCTCTGCATTGATAATAATTATAACTTCGATATTATTCGGTACTATTGAGGAAGGAGAAAATATATTTTTCATAGTGATGAGCAGTGCATTTCTATTTGTGGTTTTTTCTTTTTTCAATGTTGCGTTTTCTATATTCACTATAGGGAGGTTTTGGAATGCACTGCCAAACAGAAAAAAAGTGAAATACTCGATAATCGTTCTTGTTGTAAATATAATTAGCGCATACCCAATATCTTCCCTGTGGAAAAAAAGCAACGTAAACATATATTCATTAAAAAACAAAAAAAGCCTTAGCCTATTAGCTTTATTTTTTTATTTTCTTATTTCCACATGTTTTATGCTTTCTTCATTTTTAAGTAGTGTTGAGTATGGCGTTGTTTCCTAAATTAACCTGTAAAAGAAATAGAAAAAGAAATAGAAAAAGAAATAGGACACCCACGAAATAAAGAGATAGGACACCCAAGTCTTTTTGGCAGCTCCCAACAACACTTCTAGGCTTTAAATGCACTCAAAGCCTTTTAGAGGTGCGGTGATGACTCGAGCACGTGAACAGCAAATTTGTTTAGACCAACAGAAGAAATAGCAGAAGAAATAGGACACCCAAGTCTTTTTGACATTAGGTGGTGGACTCGCATCGGTTCAAGCTTTAAGTACGGGAGCTAGTGCAATTACGTTTAACGCAGCTGGAATATCTGAAGGTACGATAACTAGATATAGATTGGATAGGCGTAACACTGAAAATATAGAAGCTTACTACAACAAAGGAGAAGGATTGCATATTCTGCAGAGGGAAACATCACAGCCAGAGGCTATAGGAAATATGGTAGAGTTGTCTCCAGTAGACTTTAATGGTCGTCCAGTTTACAGGGCGGGATCGCACTTTGTTAACAGATATGATCTAATACCTCTAAACCCTAAGCTACATAGTTATTTTGAACATAATTGAACATTTATCAGTCGTCGAGGATACTCGATCTGACATCAATCAAAAGCATGACCTTATTGACGTGATTTTCCTTGTTATCAGTGCTATCGCATCAGGATGTGAAGGCTGGCAAGACATTGAATATTATGGTGAAGAGAAGTTGGGCTGGCTGAGGAAATATAGACCATTTGAACACGGGATCCCAAGACGACACACGATTGCACGCATTTTGCGTTCTGTTGTCGCGGAGTCTTTGCTTGAGGCATTAGCTCTGTGGATTAACGAGCAGCGAACGAGTCAAAACAGAGCCATCATCGCATTTGACGGAAAAGTACTGCGTGGCTCGTACCGAAATAACAAGAAAACAGCATTACAATTGGTTACAGCCTATGATACTGAACGTGGTCTCGTTCTGAGTCAGAAACCGACAGCGAACAAGAACGGCGAGATTAGCGTTGTGCGCCAAATGCTTGATGTTATTAACGTAAAAGGCAGTGTTGTCACCGTTGATGCTCTACATTGTCAGCGCGATACACTAGAGAAAATCGCAGAAAAGAAGGCTCATGTTGTCGTTCAAGTAAAAAACAACCAACCAAAGTTGAGAGCGGCTGTTGTTGAGCAGTTTCAAGCCGTCTTTGATGCTGGTAAAGAGAAGGTCGTCACTGAAATTAAAGAAAAACACCATGGTCGTAGCGAAGAGCGATACGTCTTTCAACTAAAGGCCAAGTTGCCCGAAGAGTTAGCAAAGAAATGGCCAACGGTAAGAAGCATCATAGCAGTGGAACGTCACCGCGTGATAAATGGGAAAGGCACTGTAGATACCTCGTATTACATAAGCTCAATGTCACCGAATCACAAATTGTTAGGCCACTATATTCGTCAGCATTGGCGAATTGAAAACAGCCAGCATTACGTATTAGATGTTGTTTTTAAAGAGGATAACTCTCGCATTACTTTAGACGGAGCGGTGGAAAACATAGCTCTATTTAGACGTTTTGTGATGAACATGCTCAAACAATGCGATTGTGGAGCGCCAAGTCACAAAGTGAAGTTGAAGAAAGCGGGATGGAGCGACGATTATCGGGCACGAGTCTTCTTTGGGTTATAAATCCATCAAAGTATGCTCCCGCCCTAGTCCAGTCTACGCACAAAGTCTAGGTCCAATAGAACGACATTCGATGGGCTTAACAGCGCTTGCTTTGGCGCATTCATATCAATAGGGATCAGGAATGTGTAGATATGTACATCGTTTAGTATGTTTATTTTTGTATTGTGCTTTGATAAGTAGTTGCAGTGAGAAGAATAACGAAATGAAACTATCAGAAACATTTTCAGCGGAAACCGCCAAGTTTATCGAAGCGGTCGTAGAAAAGAATTTTGACAAAGCTAACGAGCAGCTGCTTAAGGGAGCAAATATTAACGAGATAGGGCTTAACGGAATCACTCCGTTGCTATGGGTTTATACTGACTCAAATGATGCGCATAAGCTAATAGAGTATATGCTACTCAACGGAGCAAACCCAAGTTACCGAGATGAACAAGGTTTCTCTGCATTGTATTTAGCTACCGGCGGAGATCGTAAAGAGATCCTTGAAGTGCTATTGAAATATGGTGGAGACCCTAATTTGGAAGCGCCAGAAAAATTGGGCGGAGCATTTAGAAGAACTATGTTAATGGTGGCTATTTCTAATTTTAGAGAAGAGTATTTTGACCTGTTATTGGATCATGGTGCAGATGTAAATTGGAATACAGAGGGCAATAAAGGTTCGCTAAATGTAATTCAATCAACAATTAATGTCGGGCGGTTTGATTGGACTTTATTTTTCCTTAAAAAAGGATTCAAGGGGAATTTACAAGAGGTTGCAGTGTCAGCTTACGTAATAAAGGTATCCGATGACATGAAACCTTATAAACAAGACGTTTTTAATTATTTAGAAACTAAAGGCGTTAATATACAGGAAGCTATAAATAATAGATTTAATTAGTGTAGTGGCACACTAGATTTGGCCACCAGAAATAATAATAGGATGAAAAAAAACTGAAAAAAAGGAAACAGTTCAAAAAGAAAGGACATCCAAGTCTTTTTGTTAGCTAAATTAAAGTGACTCTGCCCCTTTTATTCCTCGCTTCTTAGCGAGTATATTGTACTACTAATTTTGTCTCTACTCTCTATCTGCAAGCAGTTTGGCTATTTGGGCAGGTTCGTCTGGGTAGCCATATTGAGCTAATTTGTCGACTTCTGGATCGTTACAAAGGCTAAAGTCCTTTACCCATGCGTCGATGGTTGCTGAACCCATTAATAATGTGAAAGGGGGACAGGCTTGGTAGCCATGTTGCTCAGCAATTTTTTCGATACGGGATTTTTCTATAGATTGACCTGGGAAAATGAAAAGAAAGCCGATGACTGCAGCTACTGCAAAGACCTTTGTCGAAAGGTGTTTTGGGCCTAAACTCAAGTCAAACCGCTTTAAACAGATATATTGCCAGAACATAAATAGTCCAGCCGATAGTAGACCAAACGAAGCTCCAATCAGTCCAAAATATCCGGAGTCTAAATAGATCACTTTATAATCGTTATGGAGCTGAATTCCTAAATATCCAAGCGTTTTATAGCTTACTAAAATGAAGCCTGATAGTAGGCATAACGTGAAGCAAGCCAGTGAAGTTACTATTGCCTTTTGGGGAGAGAGTTTAACCATAGTACTTCCTAAAAAAATCGATATGTAGATTGGTTCATACTCGAAATGGCCCTCATTGTATCAACTCTCTTATTCAGCCCTTCAATTTCGTTTTTAGCTGAAATTTCGACAGACTGATTTAAACTAGCGACTATTGTTTCTTTTAGTTTTAGTTGATCCTCTGCGATACCTAATGCGGTTTGGATTATAAAGGCTATGCTAAAGCCTATCGCTAAAGGTATTACTACAACACTTGTTGCGCCAAATGCAGAAGCCACTAAGAAGCCTATACATGCTGCAATTGAAGCTTTTACGATATCTGAAGTAATATCTACCACCCAATTGGTCATCAAGTAGTCTTTTTTAAGTACTAACTCCAGAGTATGGTGTGATACTGAAAACACAACTGTGATTATTACACCACCACTAGCGGATGCTTTGAGCCCTTGTTGACCAATTCCGAGCTTAAGCATCTTAGTGTTTGTAGAGAGGTATCTAGTTCCTTTAATTACTGTCCTTAGCTTGTGATTACCTTTAAAACTAATGTAGCTTTTAGTGCCATTTTGAGTTATTTCGTATTTACCCAAAATACTCCCGCCACGCTGCATGTCTAGTGCTAGCGCTCCCATAGCTTTTACGTCTAAGGCTTGGCTAGCAAATTGGTTAGTGAGGCTAGCGGTATTTAGAACTAACTTTTGAGCGAGCTCCGATAAGCCTAGATCTTCCAATTTCTGACTAATCGCTGTTTGCTCAAGTCCTTGGTTTTGCTGTTTGGCTAACCATAGTGAGAAAAACTGCGGCCCATGCAGTACATAAAGGTCCACTTCTTTCATTTCTGAGGCGTTAAGTTTGCTTAAGCAAGCATCACGTTTGGCTTTGTTTCGTTGGGACAAGCATTGAAATTGATTGTGAGCCACTGCAAATATCTCCTTTAGTTGCAGGACAAGATAATAAACATGAATAATGACAAAGTAAACAATAAGGTGGCAAACAAGGTAACTAGACAGCCACACCAACTAGCCACACCCCGATAATAATCTAAACTACCAATAGTGGTTTTTGGGGCGTTAGTGCCATGCCTCGGTCAAGACAGTCGCAAGTGAGCTTGTCAGATACACCTTACTATCATTGTGTTTCCCGTTGTGTGCGACGGGCTTTTTTGTGCGGCGAAGACAAGGTAAGTGGTAAAAGCTATGAGCACCGCCGCCAGTGGGTCGAGGATAATCTACTCAAATTAGCGTCGGTGTTCGCGATTGATGTTTGTGCTTATGCCGTCATGAGTAATCATACCCACCTCGTGCTACATGTTAATCCGCAACAAGCAGAAGCTTGGTCAATGGATGAAGTCTTAGAACGCTGGCATAGCTTGCATCAGGGCACCTTACTGACTCAGGTGTATCTCAACCTTGAGTTACGTCCGCAGTTAAGTGAGGTGCAATTGCAGGCCGTTCGCGCTACCGCTGCAGTGTACCGAACTCGCCTCTTCGATTTAAGCTGATTTATGCGCCATTTGAATGAACACATTGCTCGAGCTGCCAATAAAGAAGACCAATGTACCGGGCGTTTTTGGGAAGGCCGTTTTAAATCCCAAGCGCTTTTAGATGAAGCAGCCCTAGCGGCTTGTATGGCTTATGTCGATTTAAACCCAATTCGCTCAAACATGGCGAGCACGCCTGAAACCTCAGCGCATACCAGTATTAAACAGCGCATTCAGCAAGCCAAACAAGGGCAACAGCCCAAACCTCTGATGCCCTTTGTCGGCAACCCCAGAGAAACCATGCCCAAAGGTTTGCCCTTTGAGCTCCAAGATTATCTGCAACTGGTGGAGCTCATCGGCCGCGTTATCAGAGAAGATAAACGTGGGTATATCGATGAAGAAAGCTGGTTAGCCTTGAGCACGGGTTTAGAGCATCACTTTGCCAGTGTGGTGGGCGCCGGTCACGCACTAGAGTGCTACAAGCGCCAGCACAATCAGCAGCGAATTAAAGGTATGGGAGCAGCCAAACGCTGGCTGGATGTTGGCTAAGTAATTTATGGTCTGATTTTTTGTCGACCGAGTAGGTATTTAGCATATCTCGAATCGCTGTGTTTGCTGTTTGGCTTCTTGCGGCTTTTCGTCGTAACACCTTTACCAATATTGCAATTTTCGACATCACGCTGCTTTTTATGTGAATGAGAAGTGATATTCATCGTATGATGTTGGCTGTTCAATCCTTAAGATGGCTGTCTCGAATGACTTTATAAGATTTAAAATTTCCTATTCCGCATCAAGACACGAGGCAAGTAAAAATGAGTGATAAAACGAACGGAGAAGTCTCTATAGCATGGCCTATAACGCTTCTAGGATTTCCAATTTCTATTGTGGCCTTTATTTTAATCCAGTTAATTTTTGGAAATATTGAAGAAGGACGTTACATATACCTTACGGTCATGGGTAGCGCTTTTTTGTTTTGTGTTTTTTCCGCTTTTAATATTATTTTTTCTGTATATACAATCTATACATTTTGGAAGAATATAAATAAACCTAAAAAGATAAAAGGTATAACAATGTGTTTCATAGGGACCTCTTTTAGTGCATATTTAATATCTAAGTTATGGATGAAATCAAGTGTCAATATATACTCCCTAAAAAATAAAAATAAACTCTCACTAATAGCCTTTAGCCTTTACTCTTTGATTTTAATGTGCGTTATATTCTCTTATTTCTTGACAAACTTAAGATATCCGTAAAAAGATAGAAACAAAAAAAGGACACCCAAGTCTTTTTGACAATCCCAAACAGCACTTCTAGACTTTAAATACACTCAAAGCCTTAGAGGTGCGGTGATGACTCGAGCTCGCGAACAGCAAATTTGTTTAGACAGTACGCCCTACTACCACTGCATCTGCCGCTGTGTGCGCAGAGCGTTTTTGTGTGGCGAAGACCGAGCAAGTGGTGCTAATTTTAACCACCGAAAACAATGGATAGTTGACAAATTTACTAAAAGAAGAGTAGAAGGAAAATTAAAAGAGGCTACCGGTCAAGTGTTAATTAAGGCTCATAAATTTGATTGTAGTAACCAAGTTACCTCTCAGAGTAATTTAAACTTACAAGAAGGCTCAAGAGTACAAGTATCAAATGCGAACACTAATCAACTAGAACGACAAAATGTTACTCCAGACATAGACGATATGTCAGCGATAGCGATAGCAATATCAAACAACTTTAATCCTTCTATTATCGAACAACATTTTATTATTATTGCAGACTCAGATTTAGGTATAAATGGAGCGATAGATTATTCAGCAATATTAGCCAAAGCTCGAACTGTAAGAAATATCAAAAATCGTTAAACGAAAAATCACAGCATTTTTTAGTTATAACAACGTACACTTATTTAAAGAAATCCAAGTAGAGCCGAAGAACTAGAGCCTTTAACCACCAGCCATTTGAAGTTGCGGGTGATTATTTCTAACCACTATCATTTAGTATTACGGATTAACCAAAATCAAGCCCAGATAAATAATAAAGTAGCCATCCCAACTAACGATCATGCATTGGTCGTCTAAATTATCATAAGAGGGGGCCGAAAGGTTCAAGATTATTTAGGCTATGACGTCATCACCAAATGTTACAGATTAGCAATAAATGTAAAAAACAAGCTCAATTAACGTTGCGCGCATATTTTATCAAGGTTCAATCTGACAATTATGTTACTTAGTGTTTATTAAATAATACAACTGTGAGAACATACCATTTTTATTAAATGGACTTTTGTTATTATGAAAAAATCAGCTTTTTATTGTGCCTTGCTTTTATTAACTGTAATGAGTTCTAGTGCCAGTGCAACCATTATTAATATCAGTGGTAGAACTAATGCCTCTTTAGCGGGCAGTAACGCGCTTAACGTGTCACTGGAACCTGGTGACTATCAATTGTCTTTTGTTCAAGACGTTTATACTGCTTTTAACCGATTCGGTTCGGTGAGAGCTTGTGATGGCTTGGGAGAAAACTGTGTTAGAGGCTGGGAAAATACAGTGGGTTATATTATTGATGATATAACTTATTGGTATGGCGAAAGTCAAGGGATCGCGGGTCTTGGGCCAATTAATCCTGGTGATGGCTATTATTCCTCAGCTGTCTATTCTCTCGCTAAATCAAGCGGTTTGTTTGCAAATTTTCACTTAGATTCGGTTACCAATGTTGGTTTTTATATTCCAGATAGTAATATTGGTGATAATATCGGCGGTGTGTCACTAGAGCTTAATTCAGTACCTGAGCCTGCTACATGGCTAACCTTGATATTGATTCTAGTAGGTTTGACTTTATCTCACTCTCGTAAAAAAACTAACTCTTCACCTGAGATGGCCGTTATTGTTTAAATATCTTAAACATTCAGACAGCCATTCCAATTGACGGTTTCTACAATCGTCTAAATATGATCCGGGTGCGTCCATGCCGATTTAGGGCAGGACGCATCGCGATTAGATTATGCCGAATGCTTTGTCTGATTCACCAACTGCAATAGCGCATAAATTGAATCAATATGCGGCGTTGCGACCTTCACTCGACGCGCCGCTTTGACTGTACTGCCCAAAATAGATTCCACCTCCATTTCACGGCCAGCCTCATAATCGAGTAGCATCGACGGTTTATATGGACACATTTTAAGGGTTCTATCTATATTTTGCTGAAGCACTGCATAATCAAACTCGGCACCAACGGCCTTTGCGACGTGGTAGACCTCTTCCATGATGTCAGTCACCAGTTGAGCGGTTTGTGGATTCGCCATAATCTGCTGGGTATTGGCCCCCCCAGCAAGCACTGAAAGTGGATTGTAAGGCGCATTCCACACCAGTTTCATCCATCTTGCCTGCTGGACATGAGCAGAGACCTCACATTGCACCCCTGCACGATTGAACATACGACCAAGCCGTTCTGCGCGTTCGCTCCTGCCTTGCGGGTAACGGCCTATCACCAAGTGACCATAATCTTGATGGTCAATCACACCCGGTTCAACACGCTGCACACAGATAAAACACAGGCCACTGATAATCTCTGCCTTTGGAAAAGCCTGCTGCACCGGCTCTTCGATCTCAACGCCGTTCTGCAATAAAACGATAGTGGTGCTTTCCGACACCACATCTTTAAGCAGTTCTCGGGTATCAATACCCGGCAGCACCTTGGTCGCCACAATCACATAATCAGCTATCCCCTGATAATCTCTAGGATGCTTCAAAATTTGACTCGGCTTAAAGGAAAAGTCCCCTTGATGACTTTGAATGGCATACTCGCCCTTGTGGCTCAGGCCGTCATAATCGGAACGAACCACCACAGACACCTCTGCCCCAGCCTGTGCCAAACGCGCGCCATAATAGGCACCAATCGCACCTGCCCCTATCACCAAAACTTTCGTCGACATAATCATTCCTTTCACCGCAAAAATATAACGCAGAGATCTCAAACAAGCTCAAGATGACAAATTCACAGTGACCCGAAAAATGCGAGCAACAAGAGATCCCTTATTTCCCTAGCTAAAGATATTAATCGACTTGCGAAATCATCTTTATTAAGCCCAATAACTTGAAATCGTTTGAGTATTATTAAACACAAAATACACAAAACAAATGGGTAAAACCATTGCAGTAGTAAATGTTTCTGCCTTTCTCTTGGGTAATATTATTAGATAAAATAGACCCAAGCGGCTTCAAACGACTTAAAAATGAGCGAGGTCTGGCTAAGTCTCATTTGATTGAATTACGTCCCTGTTATGCCCGCTACCGCAACACTATAGTTTGCCTTCACTTACAACGCCTGAATCACAGCCTCTGCCAACGCTTTCGCCGAAGCGGGGTTCTGACCGGTAATCAAACGCCCATCTACCACCACTTTATTTTCAAACATTGGTGATTTTTCAAATATAGCCCCAGTCTGTTTTAAAGCGGTTTCCAATTCAAAAGGTACGATCTTATCGTAATCCCGAGAGCTTTCTTCTTCTGGCGTGAACCCAGTTACATGACGACCTTTGATCAAGCTTTCGCCATTGCTTAACTTCACATTGATGAGTCCGGCCGGACCATGACAAACCGCGCTAACAATGTCTTTTTTTTTGGTACATGGTGCACACAATATCAATGAGCTCTGGGTTATTCACAAAATCCCACATTGGACCGTGCCCCACCCGCCAACCAGCAATATCACCGTATAGATGGACTGTTTCTTTATTTTTCAATAGCGGCAAAAAATCAGCCCAAACTAAGTGCATTCGTAGACATCTGCGCACAAATATTAGACCTTTAGCCATATTCAGAGAATTTTGGCGTTGAAAAATTTGCGGGAGCACCACTAACAACTCAATTTGACAACCAAGCGAGCTGACGACGATGATTGAATCATCCCGGCTCGCAGGAGGCTCGCTGCAAAGCCTCTAACCATAAAGCCTTGAATACAGCACCGTTAGGCTGTTATCCCGATTGCTGTCACCTCACTATTTGTATGATTTTTTAATCAAGTCCTTTACAATGGTGTTTTGCTAGCCGATTCAGGTCTAAGTGACTTTCAAGGACGAGTTTTAATGGAAGCTGTATTAAGCATTACTGCGCCTATTTTCTTCTTAATTTTCTTAGGTTATTTGGGAGTCCGCTTCCAAGTTCTCCCGCAAGACACCCTGCCCGGTTTAAGCCGTTTTGTGGTGTACTTTGCCTTACCTGCACTAGTCTTCACCAAACTATTAAGTATGGATTTAGCCGAAGTGGTTAACCTCGATTACATGCTAATCTACACCCTAGGTGGCTTATTCGCCTTAGTGTTTACCATTTTGTTGAGTCGCTTGGTATTTAAAGATTCCTGGGAAGCCTCTGGGGTAAGAGGTTTAGGTGCCGCCTTACCCAATAGTGCCTTTATTGGTTTTCCGGTGATCTTACAAATGTTTGAACACCCACCGGCACAAGCCTTCGCCATGAGTGTGATGGTGGAGAACATCGTGTTGATGCCAGCTGCCTTAATTTTCCTGGAAACCATGATGGGAAAACGCCAAGGGAATAAAGGCAGTGTATTTGTCCCTGTCGTGAAACGGATCAGCTCCAATCCAATTATTATCTCAGTATTTTTGGGACTGCTCTGCTCTTCGCTGGGCCTAAAAATGCCAGCCTTCATTAGCTATGGTTTAGGCATGCTATCTCAAGGAGCGGCCTGCGTGGCCCTGGTGGTAATTGGCGGCTCACTTTGCGGGGTATCCATCAAATGTAATATTGGCCAAATGTCTTTGGTAGCAATGGTGAAATTGCTGATTTTTCCAATGGTGGTATCGGGCTTGGTATTATTGTTTCCCGATCTGTCCAGCGATTTGAAAACCTCGGTAATTATCTTTGCCGCTGTTCCCATGTTTAGTATTTATCCAATTATTGGCGGCGAATATGGTGAACGCAGCTTTTGCGCCAGTACCTTGTTGGTGACCACCATTTTATCCTTTGTGAGTTTGAGCGTATGGCTCCACTTTTTAGTGTAATCCCCACCTTTGTATCACACAAAACCCTGCAATAAGCAGGGTTTTTTATTTTAGCGATTGCTTAACTTGGCTCATCATTGAAGATAAAGACCACCAATCTGCGCTCCCCTTCGGGAGCGCAGATTCACGTTCGAATTTTCAACGGTCTCTGTCGAATACGCCAAGCCTTGAGGTTTACTCGACGCTTTGCTCGCTCGCGGCGCTCTGGGCGTTCCACTTGATCGAGCTTAGTGCGGAATCGGCCATCAGCATCAGCACCAATATCTTTGGCAATATGTATATTCAAGCCTTCGACTCGCCAGCGTTGTTGACGCTGAGCCTTAAGCCATTGTTGGGTTTCCAAATGACGCTGGTAACGTATTAAGCTTTCTACGATGAAAGTAAGTAAACGAATTTTTAGTGACATCATGTCGCATTCTCCATTAAAGAGGGCGAAGTGATACAGCTAATATAGGGGTATTAATGATGATCCCTCACTGCAACACTTCGCAGCTCGGGTAAAATTGGGATGGGTCTCAATCTTAGCTAACTGCGTAGGCCTTTAGTAACACGCATCGTTTATTCATATTGAAAAAACGAGCTTGCGAAACGTTAGCCATTAGTCGTACGGAATGATGTGTAACACATGATAAATGTTTCATATTTCCCCTCGACTTATGCAGTAAATGATTGAAAACGTAAGATAACCGTTGAACGCTCAAATATCAAGCACCAACACCAATAAAATGACTTTTTTTATCATTGATTTTGAGTGAATAAAAATAATCCCTTCCATTCACATTGAAGGATCGTTCTCTCTCCCGTCGCACATGGTTTTTTTGATATTCATCGCCAACAAAATGATCGCTTGGTACGCTTAGTCGATCACGAGAATAAAACCTGTGAACTCAGAATTGTGCGCAATGTTTATTTTTCCAATCGGCGTTTTGCAGGCCCGTGAGGCCATCGGGTGAAGCTTCATTCGGCACGATTTAAACAACGAAGTCGCTGAGATAACTGTTTACTAGCCATGACAACTGGCAACGACTGCAGTCAAAATCCATCAAAATCATGCAGCCCAAATACCGAATCAACATTGAACAAATCCAACATTGTCGACAATAAACCATCTAGCCCAATCATTGTAAACAAAACAGACTATTAAGCGGTGAAAACTCGTCTAAAACTAAAGTATAAGACAAGATTGTCGACAATCCCTTGATCGTAGCTCACTATTTACACTACACTGTGCAACATCTAAACAACACAGACGTAACAACAGATGTCCGAACTAAGCCACCTAAAAGAGCAGAGTGATAAACAAAACCTGCTGTCGCAGAATCTCAGCGACACGCTAATCGAAGCCATCGTGAGTGGCCAAATTGCTCAAGGCGAGAAGATTTCAGAGCCCGAACTGGCTCGCCACTACGGGGTTAGTCGTGGCCCTTTGCGCGAAGCCATCTTAAAACTACAAGGCATGGGGCTGCTTGAGCGGATCCCCCATGTCGGTGCGAGAGTGGTGCAACTCAGTCCGCAACAACTCGTCGACATTTACTCGGTACGTGAGGCGCTGGAAGGCATGGCCTGCCGCCTCGCGGCAAGCCAATTGTCGACAGAACAACTGGCCGAGTTAAAATCATTACTAGAACACCATCAAGATTATCTACAGCAACACCAAGGCAAAGCTTATTTCGAACAACAGGGCGATTTCGACTTTCACTATCTCATTATTAAAGGCAGCGCCAATCAGCGTTTAGTCAACTTGCTCTGTGATGAACTTTACCACCTGTTGCGCATGTACCGTTACCAGGCCAGCAAACAAGTTTCGCGCCCCGAGCGCGCGCTCAAAGAACACTGGGCCATTTGGCAAGCGCTGGCCGATCGCGATGGCGAGTTAGCCGAAATGCTGATGCGCCGTCATATCGCACGCGCTCGTAAAGCCATTGAACAACAAAGTTTATTTGGATCCGACCAAAGCCCAGAGGCTTTAATGCCCACGGCCACATCCCCTCACGTATTACCAGGAGTGAACTCATGAAACTCTCAGCAGGAGCCCGTTTTCGGCATGCCGTCAGTAGCAATCAGCCGCTACAAATTGTTGGCACCATCAATCCCTACTGCGCAATGATGGCGCAACGCGAAGGCCATCAAGCCATCTATTTATCTGGAGGAGGCATCGCCAATGCTTCCTATGGATTGCCCGATCTTGGCATCACCACCATGAACGATGTGCTGGAAGACGTTCGCCGGATCACTGCCGCCTGTGACTTACCTTTGCTGGTCGACATCGATGTCGGTTTTGGCGGCGCCTTTAATATTGCCCGTACCATTAAAGAAATGATCCGCGGCGAAGCCGCCGCGGTACACATGGAAGACCAAGTGGCACAAAAGCGTTGTGGTCACCGCCCCAACAAGGCGATTGTCTCCACTCAGGAAATGGTTGATCGAATTAAAGCCGCGGTAGATGCCCGCCAAGATCCCGAGTTTGTGGTAATGGCTCGTACCGACGCCCTGCAAATAGAAGGGATGGGCGGTGCCATTGAGCGAGCCTGCCAATATGTAGAAGCCGGCGCGGATATGATTTTCCCCGAAGCGATGCTCACCCTGGAGCAATATCAGCAATTTTCCAAAGCGGTCAAAGTACCGGTATTAGCCAATATTACTGAGTTTGGCCAAACCCCCTTATTTAGCGGTGAAGAACTGGCTGCTGTCGGCGTCGATATGGTGCTCTACCCTCTGTCGGCATTTCGGGCCATGAACCAAGCGGCAGTCGATGTATATCGCGCCCTGCGGGATGACGGCCACCAGCGTAACGTGGTCGATAGCATGCAAACCCGCGCCGAGTTATACGATTATCTGGGCTATCACGCCTACGAACAAAAGTTAGACCAGCTGTTTAAACAAGATTAAGTCGCGCGGCAAAGAATACAAACGCAGCGCCTGCAACAGACTGGAAACCCAAAGCACCACATCACGTAGCGCTAAGCGTGATGAGAAACAACAAGGACCTGAACTAGCGAGTGAAACAAAGATTTGACCGTTAGCTCTACAACATAAAGAAATCAAGGAGAACATCATGGTTCAGAAGGCCATCAGAGGCGCCGGCTTACGCGGTCAAAGCGCTGGCGAAACCAAACTATCTAGGTGAGCGGACCAAAGCCTCGCCACTTAGCCAAGCAGAATAGAACAAAGCATGCACTGGCGAGTCAAACCAAGATTTGACCGCTGCGCCAGCAACAGACAGGAAACCCAAAGCACCACATCACGCAGCGCTACGCGTGATGAGAAACAACAATGACCTGAACTAGCGAGTGAAACAAAGATTTGACCGTTAGCCCTACAACATCAAGAAATGAAGGAGAACATCATGGTTCAGAAAGCCATCGGAGGCGCCGGCTTACGCGGTCAAAGTGCCGGCGAAACCAAACTATGTACCGTGGGTCAAAGCGGTTCGGGGCTCACCTATTGCGGTTACGACATTCGCGAACTAGCCGAGCAAGCCAGCTTCGAAGAGGTCGCCTACTTGTTGTTCAATGGTGAGTTGCCCAATCGCGAACAATTAGCGGCCTATCACGACAGCTTACATAACTTGCGTGAACTCCCGGATGCACTCAAAGCGGTGTTAGAACTGATCCCAGCAAACGCCCACCCGATGGATGTGATGCGTACTGGCGTGTCGATGTTAGGCAATCTGGAAACCGAAGCCAGCTTCGAACAACAGCAACACCACGCCAACCGCTTACTCGCCACCTTGCCCGGCATTATTTGTTATTGGTATCACTTTAGCCAACATGGCCAGCGGATTTCCACCCAAAGCTCGGCCAAGTCGATTGCTGGACATTTTCTGGAATTGTTACACGGTAAACCCGCCGATCCTTTACATGAACAGGTCATGCAATGCTCACTGGTGGTGTATGCCGAGCATGAGTTTAATGCTTCAACTTTTACCGGCCGGGTGATTGCTTCAACCCTCTCAGACATTCACTCCGCAGTCGCCGGAGCGATTGGCGCGCTGCGTGGCCCCTTGCATGGCGGAGCCAACGAAGCCGCCATGGCAATGATCGAACATTGGACCAGCCCCGAGCAGGCCGAAACCGAAATTATGGCGATGCTGGCGCGCAAGGACAAAATCATGGGTTTTGGTCATGCCGTCTACCGCACCAACGATCCACGCAATGCGCTAATCAAAGCCTGGTCGAAAAAACTCAGTGAAAACAGCACAGAACAGCATTTATTTGCAGTCTCGGAGCGAGTAGAACAAGTAATGTGGCGAGAAAAAGAATTATTCTGTAACGCCGACTTCTTCCATGCCAGTGCCTATCACTTTATGGGGATCCCAACGGCCTTGTTTACCCCGATTTTTGTTTGTTCGCGGGTCAGCGGTTGGGCGGCGCATATTATGGAACAACGGGCTAATAACCGCATTATTCGACCGAGTGCCGACTATACTGGTAGCGGCCCACGCAGTTATTTGCCCATAGACCAACGTTAAATCGCACGAATAAATTGGGCTGAGCAAACACCAGCAACTCAGCCCTGTCAGCTTATTTTTAGTCACAGTAGCGGATCCGGTCTCTCCTTAGTTACGACCGAGCATCCATGGATGAGTATATGAATAGTAAATACCGTAAAGCCTTGCCGAACAGCCAACTCGATTACTTTGATACCCGTGCTGCGGTAGAAGCCATCTCAGCCGGCGCTTATGCCAGGCTGCCCTATACTTCGCGGGTACTGGCCGAAAATCTGGTACGCCGCTGCCCACCGCAGCAACTAACGGCCGCCTTAGGACAGATCATCGAAAACAAGCGCGAACTTGACTTCCCATGGTTCCCTGCGCGAGTGGTTTGTCATGACATTCTTGGCCAGACCGCCTTGGTTGATTTAGCCGGCCTGCGTGATGCCATCGCCGCGAAAGGGGGCGATCCGGCCAAGGTGAACCCGGTGGTGCCAACTCAACTGATCGTTGACCATTCGCTGGCGGTGGAACATGCCGGTTTCGATCCACAGGCCTTTACCAAAAACCGCGCCATTGAAGATCGCCGTAACGAAGATCGTTTTCACTTTATCAATTGGTGTAAAAGCGCCTTTGAAAATGTCGATGTGATCCCGCCCGGCAACGGCATCATGCATCAAATCAATCTCGAAAAAATGTCACCGGTGATCCAAACTCGAGATGGTGTGGCATTTCCCGATACGCTCGTTGGCACCGACAGCCACACCCCACATGTGGATGCTTTAGGGGTGATCGCTGTGGGCGTAGGCGGGCTGGAAGCCGAAAGTGTGATGCTCGGTCGCGCCTCCTATATGCGACTGCCAGATATCATTGGTGTGGAACTGAGTGGCCTACGCCAGCCGGGAATTACCGCTACCGACATCGTATTGGCCATCACCGAATTTTTGCGCGAGCAAAAAGTGGTTTCAAGTTTTCTGGAATTTTACGGCGAAGGTGCAAGTCAGCTGACTTTAGGCGATCGAGCGACCATCTCCAACATGACGCCAGAGTTTGGTGCAAGCGCCGCGATGTTCTATATCGACGACAAAACCATCGACTATCTGCGACTCACCGGACGGGAAGAATCACAGATTAGACTGGTGGAAAACTATGCCAAAACCACTGGCTTGTGGGCCGATACCCTCCGTCAGGCCGAATACCAACGCGTACTGCATTTCGACCTCTCCAGCGTGGGACGAAACATTGCCGGGCCATCCAACCCGCATCGCCGCGTTCCCACTCGCGAATTGGCGAGCCGCGGAATTGCCTCTCCGGTACCTCAGCAAGCGGGGTTAATGCCCGATGGCGCCTGCATTATCGCCGCCATTACCAGCTGCACCAATACCAGTAATCCACGCAATGTAATTGCTGCTGGGCTACTTGCCCGCAACGCCAACCAACGCGGCTTAAGCCGCAAGCCTTGGGTAAAAACCTCGCTGGCTCCGGGCTCCAAGGCAGTGCAACTGTATTTGGAAGAGGCCAAGTTATTACCCGAACTCGAACAACTGGGCTTTGGCATTGTTGGCTTTGCCTGCACCACCTGTAATGGCATGAGCGGCGCTTTGGATCCCGCGGTTCAAAAAGAAGTGATTGAACGAGAGCTGTATACCACCGCCGTGTTGTCGGGCAACCGCAACTTCGACGGACGGATCCATCCCTATGCCAAGCAGGCCTTTTTAGCCTCTCCGCCCTTGGTGGTGGCCTACGCCATTGCCGGCAGCATCCGTTTCGATATTGAAAAAGATGCCTTAGGGCACGATGCTCAAGGTAAACCGATCACCCTTAAAGACATTTGGCCCAGTGATGAAGAGATTGATGCGGTGATCGCTCAAAGCGTCAAACCCGAGCAATTTCGCCAGATTTATCAACCAATGTTCGATATGAAGGTAGATTATGGCAATCACACTTCGCCGCTCTACGAGTGGCGTGCACAAAGCACCTATATTCGTCGCCCTCCCTACTGGGAAGGAGCTTTGGCGGGCAAACGCAGGATGCAGGGAATGCGCCCTTTGGCGGTATTAGGCGACAACATCACCACCGATCACCTATCGCCTTCCAATGCGATTATGCTGGACAGTGCAGCCGGTGCTTATTTGGCCAAGATGGGCCTGCCCGAGCAAGATTTTAACTCCTATGCCACCCATCGCGGCGATCACCTCACCGCTCAGCGAGCCACCTTCGCCAACCCCAAGCTATTTAATGAAATGGTCAAACAAAACGGTCAGGTTCAGCAAGGCTCGCTGACCCGCTTAGAGCCCGAAGGAAACGTGATGCGAATGTGGGAAGCCATCGAAATTTACATGCAACGGAAGCAGCCGCTGATTATTATTGCCGGTGCCGACTATGGTCAGGGGTCGTCACGCGACTGGGCCGCCAAAGGCGTGCGCTTAGCTGGGGTGGAAGTGATTGTAGCCGAAGGCTTCGAGCGGATTCACCGTACTAACTTAGTCGGGATGGGCGTATTACCACTACAGTTCACTACCGGCAATAACCGTCATAGTTACCGCATCGACGGCAGCGAAAGCTTCGATGTACTCGGTGAGCCCAGCGCTGGCGCAACACTCACCCTGATGATTACCCGCAGTAACGGCGAGCACATCGATTTACCCGTGTTATGCCGTTTAGATACCGCCGAGGAAGTTTCGGTGTATCAAGCGGGCGGTATATTACAGCGTTTTGCCGACGATTTTCTCGAAAGCTCGACTCAGCATTAAGGAGCCATCATGACTTATCCGGCACAGATCCGCATCCCAGCCACCTATATGCGGGGTGGCACCAGTAAAGGGGTATTTTTTAAACGCGATGACCTGCCACCAGCCGCGCAACAAGCTGGTGCCGCGCGTGATGCCCTGTTACTAAGGGTGATCGGCAGCCCCGATCCCTACGGCAAACAAACCGATGGCATGGGCGGGGGAACCTCCAGTACCAGCAAGGCGGTGATCTTATCCACCAGCCAACATCCAGAACACGATGTCGATTACCTATTTGGCCAGGTGTCCATCGATACCGCCAAAGTGGATTGGAGTGGTAACTGCGGCAACCTGACTGCGGCAGTCGGCGCCTTTGCGATTCATGCCGGGTTGGTCGATCCGCAACGCATCCCCGACAACGGCATCGCCGAGGTCCGAATTTGGCAGGCCAACATTGGCAAAACTATTCTTGCCCATGTCCCGATCAGCCAAGGCCAGGTCCAAGAAACGGGGGCCTTCGAGCTAGATGGTGTGACCTTCCCCGCCGCCGAAATACGCTTGGAGTTTCTCGACCCCGCCGACAGCGATGGCTCGATATTTCCCACAGGGAAACTGATGGAGCAGTTAGATGTACCGGGTGTGGGGAGCCTCAAGAGCACCATGATTAACGCCGGAATTCCCACCATCTTTATTCAAGCCGACGAACTGGGCTACCAAGGGACCGAGCTACAAGAGGCGATTAATAATGATGCGCGCGCCTTAGCCATGTTTGAGTCGATCCGTGCCCATGGCGCGCTGCGCATGGGACTTATTTCGTCGCTACAAGAGGCGGAGCAACGCCAACACACCCCCAAAGTTGCCTTTGTCTCACCAGGCAAAGACTACCAGAGCGCCAGCGGTAAAACCGTAAAACAAGGCGACATCGATTTACTGGTGCGGGCACTGTCGATGGGCAAGTTACACCACGCCATGATGGGTACCGCAGCGGTCGCCATTGGCACCGCGGCTGCCATTCCCGGCACATTGGTCAATTTAAACGCTGGCGGTAAGGCCCGCGAAACAGTGCGCTTTGGCCATCCTTCTGGCAGTTTAACGGTTGGAGCACAGGCACGAGAACTCAATGGCCAATGGCAAATCAGCAAAGTTGCGATGAGTCGCAGCGCCAGGATCTTAATGGAAGGTTGGATCCGAGTACCCGGCGACGACGATTAAAGCGCCACCAAGCACACTAAATCAGCCGCGGCACTGCCAGCGGAGCCAAGCAGACATCCGCCCCTTGCCAAGAGGTAACTAGCTTAGGGACGAGGAGGAAAAAGATGAATATGCAACACCATGAACCCATGCGCCCCATCGGCAACGAGCAACAAAACGGTGATTATCAACAAACCATCAACTATGCCAATCAGCACCGCGAGCAGTTTTGGTTAAGCCAAGCGCAACAATTAGCCTGGTACAAGCCACCCCAAGAGGCACTCAGCCAGGACGAATATGGCAACTATCGCTGGTTTGCCGACGGTGAAATGAACACCGCTTATCTGGCGCTCGACTATCATTGCGAGCAAGGGCGAGGCAATCAAACGGCGCTGATTTATGACTCTCCGGTGAGTCATAGTCAGCAAAAATTCTCCTACTTTCAGCTTCGCGATCAGGTAGCACAAACCGCTGGTATGTTGGCTCAGCAAGGCGTGAGAAAAGGCGACCGGGTAGTCTTGTACATGCCGATGATCCCCCAAGCCGCCATCGCCATGTTAGCCTGCGCTCGCCTAGGAGCCATTCACTCGGTGGTATTTGGTGGTTTTGCAGCCCAGGAATTAGCGGTGCGTATTAACGATGCTCGGCCCAAGGTTATCATGACCGCCAGCTGCGGCCTCGAAGGCAGCAAGGTGATTAACTACCTGCCGATGGTGAGCCTTGCCCTGGAGCAAAGCCAACAAATGGAAACCCCAGTTCTAGTATGGCAACGCCCACAGCAAGCGGTTGGTTTTAATCAACAGTACCTCAACTGGCGGCAGCTGCAACAACAAGCACCCGCCGCCGATTGTGTGCCGGTAAAAGCCACCGACCCGCTGTATATCTTGTATACCTCGGGCACCACGGGCAAACCTAAAGGCGTGGTTCGCGACAATGGCGGCCACGCAGTAGCGATGCACTATTCAATGCACAGCGTTTACCAAATGGTACCCGGCGAAGTATTTTGGGCGGCTTCCGATGTCGGCTGGGTGGTGGGCCACTCTTACATTGTGTATGCCCCGCTCATCAAAGGCTGCACCACCATTTTGTATGAAGGTAAACCAGTACGAACCCCCGATGCAGGTGCCTTTTGGCGAGTAGCAAGCGAACATAAAGTGAAAGTACTATTTGCCGCCCCCACCGCCTTTCGGGCCATTAAAAAAGAAGATCCCGAAGGGGCCTTGGTAAAAAACTATGACCTCAGCCAGCTACGCGATATTTTCATGGCGGGCGAGCGTTTAGACCCACCCACTCTCGACTGGACCCTTGCCAAAACCGATAAACCAGTTACCGACCACTGGTGGCAAACCGAAACCGGTTGGGCGATAGCCGGCAATCCTTTGGGTTTAGAGCGCATGCCAGTCAAGGCGGGCAGCGCCACCAAGCCATTGCCCGGTTATCAGGTAAGCATTTTAGATGAAATGGGTGAGCCCTGCGCTGCCAATCAGCAAGGTTTTATTGCCATCCAATTACCGCTTCCCCCAGGTTGCTTAAGCACCATTTGGGGCGATCAGGCCCGTTTCGAATCTGCCTATTTAAAACAATTTCCCGGCTACTATGTATCCGGTGATGGCGGTTACATCGATGAAGATGGCTACCTGTTTGTCATGGGTCGTATCGACGATGTAATTAACGTGGCTGGCCACCGCCTATCAACTGGCGAAATGGAAGAAGTGGTGGGCGCTCATCCGGCTGTGGCAGAGTGCGCGGTGATTGGCAGCCACGATGAGTTGAAAGGCCAAGTGCCCTTCGGTTTGGTGGTGCTTAAAGACGGCGTACAACAAGCAGACCATGAGATTTCAAAAGAGCTGATTAAAAAAGTCCGCCAAGAAATTGGTCCTATCGCCTGTTTTACTCAGGCGATTATCGTGCAGCGTCTGCCCAAAACACGTTCCGGGAAAATACTACGTCGCACCCTGCGTCAACTGGCCGATGGTGAAGACTACGCCATCCCCTCTACCATCGACGACCCCAGCAGCCTCAGCGAAATAGAAGAATTAATGCGCCAAGGTCGAGTGATGATTTAACAAAGCCTGGCTCCATCAGCGCTTAAAGCAATGAGAATAGAAAGCCACTTTTAAAAGTGGCTTTCTATATTGTGTTTAATAACAATAATCGCTAGTATTCGGCCTGTTAACTAAGATTAAATCCATCAATAGCAAGCTTAGACAAACGGTGGCCCCCCACACAGCCGGTGACTTTAGCCAGTCCCAAGCTAAAAGCCTACTCAAACGATGTTTACCAAAGCATTTATGCAGCGCTGGCATGCCGTAACCCCTAATGAATACCAGATTGGCCTCGACCAGCTCATGTTGAAGCAAGGACTCACCCAAATTCGCTACATAGGCTTCATTCGCACACTATGCACTGAGAGCCGCAAAATTTGTCTACCGGTTCAAAACCAAAAAAGCAGCTATAAAGCTGCTTTCCTATCCATCAATCACTGCAAATCACGACTTATCGGCGCGACTCATAAACTTCTTCTCGGTGGTGCTGATCTTAATCTTCTCACCACTGGAGATATACTCCGGCACCTGTACCGACAAACCTGTGCTTAAAATCGCAGGCTTCGTACGCGCACTGGCGGAAGCGCCTTTAATGGAAGGATCGGTTTCCACAATCAGCATCTCAACGCTGGCCGGTAATTCAATAGCCACAGGCTCTCCACTCACGGTGACCACTTGGATACCACTGGTCTCTTCGGTAATGAAGGGCACTTCGTCAGCAATGGTTTCTTTATTGAGGTTGTAGGGCGTGTAGTCTTCATTATCCATAAATACATACTCGTCGCCATCGATGTAAGAGAACATCACTTGATGACGACTAACATCGGCCAAGCTAATCATTTCGTCAGCTTTAAAGCTTTCATCAGCTTTGGCGCCTGTGGCGACATCGTAGAGCCGCATCCGGTATAAACTCGCGCCTGCTCGGCCACTAGGGGTAAGCTTCACAATATCTTTCACGAAAAAAACTTTGCCGTTATGTTCAATCGCGGCGTTCTTTTTAATGTCACTGGCCTTTGGCATGGCTGAGGTTCCTTAAATAATTCGAGCACAAAAAATATCATGATCTAATTTTAAGGCAATAGTTATGCTTCGTTTACGCCAACTTAAGCAGGCCAACACCCAACACGCCCCATCTCGCGCGCCAATTAATATGATAATGCGGCTGCATTAAACGGCAAAGGCATCAAACCAACAATTCACTTACTTCTTTCAAGAGGTTTCGGTACCAACTCAAGTAAATCATCAGCGAGGCACCTATTCACTGGTTGTCAGTTCTTTGCTGGCGCGATGATATTCTCCCGGCGCTGGTTTGTGGTAATGCTGTTATCGATGTAATGATTCACTTGCCAGACAAGAATCGGCGACAAGCAAGCCAAATTGTTGCGCCCCCCCTCCGAACGGTCTTTTCCCAATGCAATTAACAATCATGAAAGGTTCACCCAGCGAGGTAACGTTGAGGTCTGCGGAACCAAGACTCAAGCAGACGACAAGCCGCAGCTTATAAGGGTTTAGAACACTTGACGCAGACAACTGATAAAGAAATTTAAAGAAAAATTGCAGTGCAAACAACTATAGATGCAGAGAATAATTTTAAATTTGGCGAGTATTTAACCGAAAATATAATTTTTTATATCTTAAATTGCAATAATAACAGCATAAAGAATGACCAAATCCATCAATTCAAGTACAATGCGCGACCATCAAAAACAAGGGTGCAACCCCAAATCGATTCAAATAGGAATATTGATGGACGCAACACAACCGCTGTATAAAAATATTGGTATACAAGTCATCATCGCAATGATTCTTGGGACCATCGTTGGCACACTGATGGGAGAACAGGCGGCAATGTTTGCACCTCTTGGCGCCATCTTCATCCACTTAATAAAAATGCTGGTGATCCCACTGATTGGCGTCTCAATTATCGCGGGTGCGGCAAATTTAGGAAATAGCCCTGCAGCCGGTAAAATCGGCATTACCACCTTTGCTTTCTTCCTTGGCACTTCGGCGGTCGCGGTTATTCTAGCGCTGGTGATGGGCCATATCTTCCAACCGGGTAGCGGTCTGGACTTGAGCCAAGCCAGCCATTTATTCTCCAATGAATACGCCGACAAAGGCAGTGTACCCGGCGTGATGGAAACCATCATCGGCATGATCCCTCAGAACATCTTTGCTTCTTTAATGGATGCTAATATTCTGCAAATCATGGTGTTCTGCCTATTCTTAGGAATTGCTATTTCGAAACAACCTAAGGCCAAAACAGCCCCTTTAATGGAAAGCTTAGACACCATCATTTCTGCTTTCATTTGGATGATTAACATCGTGATGATCATTGCCCCTATTGGTGTATTTGGTTTGATGGCGGAGTCGGTAGGCACCCTTGGCTTCAGTATGTTAACGCTGGTTGCCAAGTTATTTGCAGTGTATGTCGCCGCGATTTTAATTTACGGCTTAGTATTCTACCCTCTCACCATCAAACTATTCTCCAAGACTTCGGTTCGCCAGTTCATGAATGTAATGACAAAGCCGCAAGCGGTCGCTTTATCCACCGCATCTTCGATGGCAACCCTACCGGTCACCATGGAAGTTGTCGAAGAAGAATTAAACATCTCTAAAGCAACCGCCTCCTTTGTATTGCCACTGGGCGCCACCATTAATATGAGTGGCAACGCCATCTATTACGGTTTAGTTGCAGTATTCTTCGCGCAAATTTTTCAGGTCGACTTAGGTTTTGCCGCTTACGCCGCGATTATCTTTACTGCAACGCTTGGTGCAATTGGTCAAGCGGGTGTACCCGGCCCTTCATTCTTAGTGGTCGCAGTCTTATTGGCCGCAGGGATCCCCATCGAAGGTCTACCGCTATTATTTGCCTTAGACCGAATCTTCGACATGCTCCGAACATCGCTGAACATCACTGGCGATGCCGCTTGTGCGGTGATCGTGGATCGTTTCAACGAGAAACACCTTTAAACACAAAAAGACTTGGAGTGCCACTGCTAGCGCTCCAATCTCTGGTGACTCAAAGACCAGCGAAAAGTGTTCTCTCGTCCCAAGCGATCACAGCAAGCGCGCGAAGTGCGGCAAGCAATGACACTTTGATTGATTAAGCGCGAAACGATTCGGGGCGTAGGTGGTGACGTTCCAGCAATTTATAAAATTCCGTGCGATTACGCATCGCTAACCTTGCCGCCTGACTCACATTCCCTTGAGTGAGACGTAATAGGCGAGCTAAATAACTTCGCTCAAACTCATCTCTGGCTTGTGAAAAGCTAACTAGCTCAGCTTTTTCACGCAGTGCTCGCTGCACCAGTTGCACAGGGATCAACGGCCCCGTGGATAAGGCATTGGTTTGCTCTACCACATTCATCAGCTGGCGAACATTGCCCGGCCAACGCGCCGCCACCAAACTGGCCATCGCATCGGGCGAATAGGTTTTAACCGCCACACCTTGTCGGTCGGCAATTTGCTGACTGAAATGATGCACCAACAGGGGAATATCTTCCTGACGTTTCGCCAGAGGCGGTAGGTCTAATTCCACCACATTGAGTCGGTAGTATAAATCTTCCCGAAACTGCTGTTGCTGTACCGCCTGATAAAGATCTTGGTGAGTTGCCGAAACGATGCGCACATCTACCGCAACATGTTTTGTCGATCCCACCGGGCGCACTTCGCGTTCTTGCAAAGCTCGCAATAACTTCACCTGCACACTTAAGGGGGTATCGGCAATTTCGTCCAAAAACAAGGTGCCGCCCTGAGCCGCCTGAAACAAACCATTGTGCGCATGAGCTGCGCCACTAAAGGCCCCTTTCACATGACCAAATAGTTCCGACTCAAATAAACCCTCGGGAATGGCTGCACAATTCACCGCAACAAAAGGGCCTTGGCTGCGCGAGCTTGCATAGTGAATCGCCTTAGCCAGCAATTCTTTACCCGAACCACTTTCACCTTGGATCATGATATTCACATCACTCGGTGCCACTTGCTGAATTTGCTTGAGCAACACCTCCATTACTGGACTACGACTAATGATATCTTGTCGCCAAGCTGGCGGCTCACAACTGCGAACCGACTCGCCTGCGGGTTGCTGTAAGTGCAGCGCTTCGGCCACCTTAGCTAATAACTCTTGACTGTCAAAAGGTTTGGTTAAGTAGCCAAATACACCTTGTTGAGTGGCGGCAATCGCATCCGGAATATTGCCATGAGCCGTCAATAACATTACAGGCAGACTGGGATAGCGTTGTTTAATGGCATTGAACAAGGCTAAGCCATCCATGCCATCCATGCGTACGTCACTGATCACCAATTCCGCCGGATAACTTTCTAATTCGGCCAGAGCTTGTTTGGCACTGGCAACCGCTCGTACCTGATAACCAGCCGATTGCAAACGCAAGCTAATCAGGCGCAATAAACTAGGGTCGTCATCGACAACTAAAAGGTTGCCGCCATGTGGGTTAATTTCGTTCATTTAATTGCTGCTCAATTCGAGTGAGTTCATCTAGTTGCATCTTTAATGCCGCAATTTGCTGTTGTAATAATAGCTGTTGCTGTTTTTGGTTAGCGCCCAAATTTTCATATTTATGCTGCCACTTTAGCGCATCACTCAATTGATCATTTAGCGCCAGCAGCATCCCCTGCTGAGCAAAGCTGCCTTGGCTGGCAAAAGCCTGGCTCAAGGCTGCATGAGCTCGATGCGGATTTTTCACTGGTGATCTCTTATAAGCATATAACAGGCCGAGTTTTACCGGATTATCACCCAACTGTGGATCTTGCAATAAAATCTCTAACTCATTGAAGATCTGATCATCGCTCATCTCCGCTAAGCGCAAATAATAGGCCGAGGGCGTAAAAATACCGTTCATACTCAACTGGGCGTCGCAAACTAGCGCCACCTGATTTTCCCCCTCAGGTAACAGCTGACAAGCCGTTAAACCGAGTGTAAATAAAGCCAATAAACCTAGCTTGGCACTACTTTTCATGCTGTTGGTTTCCTTGTAATCCTTCGACTAAAAACCGGCTGCCTGGACTTAAACGCTGATAGCGTAGCTGTGCGTGTTGTCGTTCAACCAATTCTTTGGCAATCGTTAAACCGAGACCGCTGCCCTTAAGGCGTGGATCTTTGGCTGCCGGCCCTTGCACAAAAGGCTGAAAGATTCGGCTTTGCAAATCATCGTCGATACCTTGACCTTGATCGTCGATATAGAGGCTCACCCCCGCAGACCCCACGAAAGAACCCAACACTATTTGACCATGATCGGGAGAGAACTTAATCGCGTTAGACAACAAATTGTCAACGATCACCCGCAGTTGCTCCTTATTTGCAACAACACTTGGCTGCTGAATATCCAATTGAGTCGTTAAGTGACGGCTACTTAAACTTAATCGATGACTTGCGAGAACCTGCTCCACCAGCGCCCTAATATCAACCCCTTGCGAAGCTTGTTGCAGCGGCGTATCCAATAGTAAATTGAAATCGAGTAAAGCCTCGATTAACTGTTGTAGTCGTAAGCTACTGTCTCGTAAAATTTCGGTGATTTCCTGTTGCTGCGCATTCAGTGGCCCAGCACTATTATCGTAGAGTAATTCATTACCCTCACGGATCGCCGCCAAAGGCGTTTTGAGCTCATGGGAAATATGCCGAATAAAACTGGTTTTTTGCTGCTCTAAGCTAAGCAAACGCAGTCGCATCTCATCTAAAGCATCGGCGATAGCCATCACTTCACTGGCACCACTCACTTTAATAGCTTGGTCAAATTCACCCGATTTAAGACGCGCGATTTGCGGCCGCAGTTGTTGCAGCGGTCGAGTAACGACCAGCACCAGTAATACCGCCGCAGCTAAAGCGAAGGGCAGCCCCAGCATACTTAACATCAAGCGCCGTTGCGCCGATTGGGTACTTTGCTCCAGTTGTTGAGCGAGCTCTTTCACCAAGATTTGACTACGTTGATCGAAACTCTTTCCTAATTCAGACAAGCGATTAAACTGTCGATTTAACTGCTTATTATCATTGGATTTCGGTTGCGCCATTAACTTACCGAGACTCACTAACTGCTGCTGTAATTGCGCGACAATACTCAATAGCGCGGGGTCATGATGTTGTTGCTGAAAGGCCACCAATCCACCCGACAACTTTTGCCATTGATCCTGGTATAAACTCAGTAGATTCTCGTCGGCTAATACCCTAAATTGACGGGCACTACGCTCTAAATCGAGTAAGTTCTCGTCTAAACGTTTACTACTGGAAACCACCTCAGCGGCCAAAAAAGCAGTTTGTTGGCCCTGCATGGAGACCTGTTGTAAATAGTAAGAAGCTAACAACAAACTCAATAACAGCGGCAACCCCAGAGTAGCCAAAGCCCAAAAACTCAGACGACGAATTGAAGCAAGCGCACGAAAATTAATCAATGGGCCAATCCTAGCAATAAATATCCGATAAATTGCGCCTATAATGCCAGAGATAGTTAAAAATTATACTGTCGCCAGATAGCGACAATGAGAAACGCGCCACAATCTATTGGTAAGTATTTGATGTCGATGTGATTTATCTGAATCGCTAGAATAAATTAGCCCTTGGCTAACACAGCACCAAACCACCTGTCGCCTTAGCACGACAGTATGTCCAGCAGTAATTAGTTAAACCATTGATTTGTAATAATTAAATTATTTGGCTCAATTTATGCTTTTGTAGGACCTATACCACGAGCCCCTCTAAACCGCTCGTCTAGCTTAAAATAAATAATAGGGACCACTATGCAACAGTTTGAACAGCGCTGCCTACGCATTGGCGATTGGATTTTTGAAATTAAGATGGTCCGAGCGATCAGAGTTAGCGAATATGGTCAGCCCTATGATGCCTGTGCCAATATCAACTTCAACGGCACTCAAGCGTATTTTGACAATCAACTGACTCGAAACGATAGCGCCTTTACAGCCAAAGACTTTGCCACCTTCGTGGAGTTTTGCCAAGAAATGGGGATCAGCGATGCCAGCTACGATCGCTATAGCCAAGGTAAACGCCGCACCCGAATCATTACCATCGGTGAAGATCCTCGCCAATCATCTAAAGTCGTTAATTTTCCCTACAGCGGTTCTGCTTAAGCGCAGAGCTCGTTATCAACGAGCTTAAAACTGCCGGTATCTATTGGAGATGCGAGGCTTGGTAGAACTTTGACGCTTAAGCTTGGTTTGGATTAAATAGTTTTAGTCACGAAAAAGGTCTAAATAAGTGACGCAAACCCTTCTCTGTTTTTCTTTCAAAATGGGAAGCAAGAAATAAAAACTGAATTATCAAACGTATCGGGCCACCGCAGAGAGTGCGCCCCCCCCTTCGCTTGAATTGGCATGCTTCCCATACCTAGCCTTCGCGATATAAACAAACTGCTGTAAAAATAATCACAAAAGCGCAACCGGGCCTAGTGTTCAGCGCTTGCCAATGGTAATCTCAAAAGTTCGTGAAGACGGCGTCTTGGCGAAATAGCAAACACTCAATATTATAAAATAAAGGATGTAAGCAAGCCATGAGAGTAGGTTTGGTTGGTTGGCGCGGTATGGTGGGTTCCGTGTTAATGCAACGTATGCGAGAAGAAAACGATTTTGCCCACATTGACCCTGTTTTTTTTAGTACTTCGCAAGTTGGCATTGCCGGCCCGGATGTCGGTACAGGTAAGACCAGCTTACTCGATGCCTTTGACATCGACAGCCTAAAAACCATGGATACCATCATTACCTGCCAAGGCGGAGATTACACCAAAGCTGTGTATCCCAAATTACGCGCCAGTGGTTGGGATGGTTATTGGATTGATGCCGCTTCAGCCTTACGTATGGAAGACGATGCCATCATTGTACTCGATCCAGTTAACCGCGATGTGATTGACCAAGCGCTCAACAAAGGGATCAAAACCTACGTGGGTGGCAACTGCACAGTGTCACTGTTACTCATGGCGATTGGTGGTTTATTTGAAAAAGAGCTGATCGAATGGGTAAGCCCTATGACTTACCAAGCCGCTTCGGGTGCTGGTGCGCGTAACATGCGGGAATTAATCAGCCAAATGGGCGCTATTCGTGATGATGTTGCCGAAGAGCTAGCAGACCCAGCCTCTGCGATCCTCGACATCGACCGTAAAGTTGCCGAGAAAATGCGTGCCGACGATTTCCCGAGTGATCAATTTGGGGTACCACTAGCGGGTAGCTTAATCCCATGGATTGACGTCCCACTACCAAGTGGCCAAAGTAAAGAAGAATGGAAAGCACAAGTCGAAGCCAACAAAATTTTAGGCACCAGCGAGCAAGCGACTCCCATCGACGGGATCTGTGTGCGAATTGGCGCAATGCGTTGTCATAGTCAAGCGCTGACCATCAAACTGAAAAAAGACCTCCCTGTGGCAGAGATCGAACAAATTCTTGCCGAGCATAACGATTGGGTAAAAGTGATCCCCAACCAGCGAGAGCTTTCAGTTGAAGAACTCACCCCAACCAAGGTCACTGGCACGCTCAGTGTTCCCGTAGGCCGCATTCGCAAACTCAGTATGGGGCCAGAGTATATCTCGGCTTTTACTGTCGGTGATCAGTTACTCTGGGGCGCGGCAGAGCCATTGCGCAGAATGCTACGTATTTTGATCGCAAAATAATCAAGCACTTCAGCCCAGTCAAACTTGCTGGGCTGACTTTACTTATCCCCCAGCAAAACTCCTCTAAATAAAAAAAACCTCGTGATAGCGTAAAGTTAACTAAGCTGTAATGAGTAATGGTTGGCAATTAAAAAATGGTTTTAAGCGCTCATTGACCAAGACTTAAACGATAGGTGAGCGATGACAAGATAGTCATACTCTTCCATTTATCTACGCATCAAAGCATTTAAATCACAATTATTGCTAATCAAATCACCTATAGTTGATCAGTAAATCAGTTATCATAGCCTTGGGTTTGGGTATGTTGCACTCTCCGTTACATTTCGCAATCACCAAACAGGGACAGTCTCAATATCGATGGAACTCTTATGAGCCAAAAACTATTTAAGAAAGCGACTCTAAATTTAAAGAAAGCTGTACCACTGATGATGAAGTATCAGATCCCGGCCACCCCCAACAATTATGCCTTGTGGTATCTGTATGTCGATGACCAAAATCCTGAACTAAATGCCGCTATTGATGAAATAATTAGTGAATATGACACAGTCCCCACCACCAATAGCCAAGTGTTATACCAAAACCATATTGCCAGCCAAGATCAATTAAATATCGAGAGCATGCGTCTTAACTTGGAAGCCATGGCTACCGAATTATCGCAAACCATGCTTGATACCGGCAGTGATGCGAGTACTTTTCAGTCCAATATCGACCGTAACTTTGCCAAACTCAATCGTATTGAAGAAGATGGCGTTCCCTTAGAGCAAGTGCTCGGATTAGTTCGTAACTTAGTCGAGGATGCCGCCAATATTCGTCAAAGTACCAATTTCTTTAATTCGCAATTGGGTAAAGCCAAGGCTGAAATAGAAAACTTAAAAAGCAAACTAAAAGAAACCGAAAAAGAAGCGCTCTACGATGCCCTCACTGGCGCTTTAAATCGTCGAGCCTTCGATACCGATTTTAAGCAACTATACGATACGACTCCGCAGGGACTCTGCATCATTTTAGCCGATATCGATCACTTCAAGGCCTTTAATGATAGTTACGGACACATTCTCGGTGACCAAGTTTTAAGAGTCGTGACCAAACGGATCCAAGAGGCCTGTAGAGACGGGGCTAAAGCCTATCGTATCGGCGGCGAAGAGTTTGCGATTCTCTGTCCGAAATCGAATATACGCTCGGCCAGGCAATTAGCCGAATCAGTCCGTCGCGCGATAGAAAAGCTTAGCCTTAAAGATCGCCGATCCCACCAGCGCATCGACAACATCACCTGCTCCTTTGGTGTTGCTGAATATAACCCTATTAGTAAATCACAGGCGATTGTCGAATCAGCCGATGCGCAACTCTACGAAGCAAAACGCTTAGGCCGAAATCGAGTAATGCCGATCGTCAGTTAAAATCCCGAGATACGGTGAACTCATCGACCAACAGTCACAAACTCGAAACGGCGGTAAACGCCATTTTATACTGACTAACTTATGCTGGTCGGCTGGTTGTTCCAGCCCAGAATTCTGTTCAGAACTGCTCATGTTGCGTTCCTCATTCATGCCATTAAAGCTATCCATAGGCTGCAACAATCCTATAAAAACACCATGAATTTTTGATGAACAATTTACTAACGCCTCAGCAAACGGCATAGTTGTGGCTACTCCACAATCCAAGAGTTAATTGCGACACCATGATTCAGCGAATGGCGCTCAAGCCTCGACCAAACTGCCAATTTTTGGCAACTCAAACGGTAGCTCATTCCCTCTGCATTCACGAGGATGCCAATGCTTAAAGTAATCGCCCTTATCGCCCTATTAATGTTCGGTACACTCGCTGGATTAGTGCTATTTCCACCGCCAAGCAGTGACTTTCAACACAGTCCTTTAGCCGATGAAACACTTAAGCCAGAACTAAAAGCCGAGTTAACTGGGATCCCTAATGCCGCCAGCTTGCTCTGGCAAACAGAGAAACAACAGTGGCTCATTGGCACGCTTGCCCCACAAACCGTCATGGTGAACGGCTCCGCTCAATTGGCTTATCTCAATCCCCAACTCAAGCGCGCAGAACTGGTACCACTCCCCACCAGCGGAGACATTGCAGACCTAACCATGATTGATCAACACTTACTGGCAATTTCTGCGGATGGACGTTTGCTATTCTTTAGCCAAGCCGGCGAACAGTGGAAGTTTATCGATAAACGGAAGTGGCTCAAGGGCGGACTAATCCATAAAACGGCAGGCGTGATATGGGACTCCCAAACCAAGCAATTGTATAGTTGCGAGCGAGAAGGCTTAAAACGTTGTTATCGCGGCAACCGCGAGGGCCAACAAGCAAGCTCATTTAACTTAGTGATGGCAGATCCGAATCAACAACAAAGCCTACAAGAATACCAATTGGGCAGTATGGCTTGGCATCAAGGCAACTGGTATATACTGAGTCCTCGCTTTAGCAGTCTATTAAAAGTTGACCCACAAAGCGGTCAAGTCCTAAAAATATCAGCGCTAGCACAGCCAGACACGGCCCAAGCGATTGCCAGTAATGGCAAACAATTATGGTTACTCAGCGTCACACGCCAGCAACCTGACCGAGTTAAACTCTCAACCATTCCTTTGTCTACCCCCTAACAGGAGCGGTCATGTTAAACGTTGCTATCATTGGTTTTGGTTTATCGGGGCGAGTATTTCACGCCCCGCTCATTCAAGCTTGTCCACAACTTAAGCTGTTCGCGATTGCCAGCTCGCAGCAGGCCTCGATTACTGAGCGCTACCCGCATGTTCTGTGTCTTGATCCGCAACAGGTCATCGACCACCCTGAAGTCGACATTGTAGTGATAGCCAGCCCGAATTCGGTACATGCCGAACAAGCAGAACAGGCCATGTTGGCAGGTAAACACGTGATTGTCGAAAAGCCACTGGCGCTGAATAGCCAACAATGCTTACGTTTGCAACAAGTCGCCCAACAGACAGGAAAGTACTTAAGTGTATTTCACAATCGCCGCTGGGATAGTGACTTTCTCACCATTCAAGGCCTCATCAAGCAACAACGCTTGGGGAAATTACATAGCTATAGCGCCCATTTTCACCGCTATCGGCCAGTTGTGAAAACCCGCTGGAAAGAACTCGACCCTCAGGGTGGCGGTGTTTTATATGACTTAGGCGCCCACCTGATTGATCAAGCACTGTGTTTGTTTGGCCCCCCCCAACAACTATGGGCTCATCTTGCCATGCAACGCCCTGGAGCTAAGAGTGTCGACAGCTTTGACTTACATTTAATCTATCCCGAGTTAAAGGTGCAGTTAAGCTGCAACTCTTTAATGCTTGAACCAGGCCCTCGCTTTCAGTTACATGGCGATCGAGGCTCCTACGCAAAATGGGGAATGGATCCGCAAGCACAACAACTAACGGTGGGACTGTCACCGAAGGCGCAACACTTTGGCAAAGACTCAAATCGTAGCGAAATTCATCTCGCCAACCAAGCCACCGTGCATCAAAGCTTAAGCAAAGGCAATTATCCGGCCTTTTATGATAACTTTGCCGCCGCAGTGCTCCATGGTGAACCGCTGGCCATTAGCGCTCAACAAGCCAGTGATGTGATTCGAGTAATAGAACTCGCCACCCTGAGCCACCAGCAGCAACAACGATGCAACTTCAACTAAACCCATCGAGAAATCGCTCACGGGCTAAGCCCTGTTAGCCCAATATCAATAAGGAATACTTTGGTGATTACCCTGCTGGCCTGCCTACTGATCTTTATCGGTTCGTTGGTCCAATACACAATTGGCTTTGGCTTGGCGGTGATTGCCGCGCCATTACTATTTCAGCTCTCGCCCATCTATGTACCTGGTCCGGTGGTGATTGTTGCGCTGGTGATCTCCATCTTCAGCGCCGTCGAGCATCGCAGCAGCATCTCATTGAATGGCTTAAAAGCAGCCATACTCGGTCGGATCCCTGGCACAATTGCCGGTGGCGCTTTACTCTATTGGGCAGACTTGGCCAGCTTAAGCTTTTGGTTAGGTTTATCGGTACTGATCGCGGTGGCCATCAGTTTATTACCAGTGCGCCTCGCCCCGACTCCGAAGCGCATGGCGATCGCAGGTTTTATGTCTGGGTTTATGGGCACCAGCAGTTCCATTGGTGGGCCGCCCATGGCATTGTTACTGCAGCATCAACAAGCAGGCTATTTGCGCGCAAACTTATCAGCATTTTTTGTGGTGAGCTGTTTATTATCACTGCTAGTACAAGTGCCTATCGGTTATATGTCGCTGCAACACTTACAAGCCAGTTTACCCTTAATTCCGGCGGCTTTAGCGGGCGTTTGGTGTGGCAGGCGCTACGGTAAACGACTGCCACAGCGATGGATGCGCAGCTTTTCACTAACGCTATGTGCGATATCGGGTGGTTCCGCACTACTCAGCTACTTTTTAAGTGCTCATTAGTACAGCAGCAAATATATTCAACTGTAGGGTCAACCTTTACTAATGTAAGGGTTCGAAGGATTCATCAATCCGATAGGCTGGTAAATCAAACTTATATTGGCTACCAGCCATGATCAACAAGGCCTGATAACGGCTCTCTCCGGTCGAAGAAAATTCAAATTGGTAGCAGCGGCACCAGCGCCAATGGCCAGCTATTTTTTGCGGTTTTTCTTGTTTAAAATTGAGATCGAGTAGCTGCAAATCAAGCTGCTGACATTTTTGCTTAATCAAATGTTGCGCACGCTCGGCGTCTTTACGGCGACGCCAAAAAAACAACACGATAGCCATAAAAATAAAGATCGCTAATAAGTCCATCGCACCATCTTCAGTTTGAGGAATGAACAAGATGTCGAGGAGGGTAACTCAGCACGTTGGAGTTCTTTACTCAGCTTATTCACCGTTGATCGTCACCACAATTTGCCGACGACCGCCTTGCTCACGATGTTCGCCTAAATAAATACCTTGCCAAATACCTAAGTTAAGCTCTCCGGAGCTGAGCGGCAAGGTGAGTTCGCAACCTAATAAGCTACTTTTTATATGTGCAGGCATATCATCGGGACCTTCATAAGTATGCTGATAATAGCCCGCATTCTCAATCACCATATGATTAAAATGAGCTTCTATATCATGCCGCACACTGGGATCGGCATTTTCATTCAAGCTTAAACTCGCACTGGTATGTTGTAACAAGAAATGACACAGCCCCACATTAAACTGCTTTAATTCTGGTAGCTGTAATAGTAACTCTTCGGTAATTAAGTGAAAGCCACGAGGCCGAGCCTTAAGTCTTACCAAACGTTGTAACCACATTAAATAAGGCCTTTAGTCTATGTTCTAGAACGTATTTCAAGTATAGCTGTCTGTCTCCTTGATACTGGGCAGCGCGAGGGCCAAAACAGGCAACCTACACACGCTTGAATCGATAAACAAATTAAACAGCATTCGATTAACATCCCTAGACTAACAGTGGGCGCTTAAGTTTGTAAATACACTAACTCTGCTTATCTTTCTCAATTACGATGACCACCGCAGGTTTATAGTTTATTCAGGTGGTACCGAGCAGTGGTTTAAGAGAAACAAGCATAGACCAAGCGCCCACCATTCAGGGCACACTCAGCGCAAGCTTGGCGGCAAGTCGCTGACTATTCCGCAAAGCTAAGGCATAGATCGTAAGCTGAGGATTTGCACCTAAACTGGTTGGAAAAACCGAACCGTCGATCACAGTCAAGCCAGCCAAGAGACGAAAATTGCCATCTTCATCAACCACCGACGATGCCGCTTCCCCCCCCATTGCACATCCCCCCATCACGTGTGCCGATGCCAAACGAGTGGCCAATGGCTGCATGGCCAATTGCTTGATAAACGACTGGGCCTCAGTCCAACTGTTCAGTTGCCGACTTTGTTCGTGTAAGGGGTAAACCTGTTTAGCCCCGGCGGCAAATTGTAACTCAGCGATACTCAGCAGCGCTCGCCTAGCACCATCCCACAGGTAATCACTCAGATGATAATCCAGCATCGGGCTAGCATCGTCTCGCAGCTTAACCTGCCCACCGTGACTTTGTTCATGAAAGCCATCCCGCAACAATCCAATCGTCACTTGTAGATGATTCATTTGTTGCATCATTTCACTATGAAAGCGGCCAAAGCCGGTCAGTTTGGTGGCCAATAAAATCGGATGAACCGGTGGTACTTCCAATTTGTAACCACAGCGCCCTTCTACACCATCACGCCATACAAAGTGATCGGAATATACGGACTGTGGCGCACCTTGATGACTTAATACTGGCTGTTCGAATAAGGCTCCACTAATCACACTCGGATGTAAAAACGTGCGTTTACCGATCAATTGATTCGGATCAGGTACCTTTGAGCGCAACAATATCGCTGGCGAACCAATAGCACCAGCTGCTAGGATCACGTGTCGCGCATTCACTTTAATTTCGATTTGCCTTGGACGTTGCTGTTGATCTAAGGCTTGTAAGCTTGCACCCCGCACCCGTTGTTGCTTAATATTTAAGCTTTCTACCCGAAATCGGCTTAGTAAACTGGCCCCTAGATTAAGCGCTGCAGGGATGGTGGTCACCAGCATCGACTGTTTTGCATTAGTCGGGCACCCCATCCCACAGTACCCCAAATTCCAGCACTGCCTGACATTCCGCGGAACCGCTTTATGAGACCAACCAAGCGCCTCACAGCCCTTGGCTAACAGCGCATTATTGGCATTATTGGCCAACCAGGGACGGATCCCTAACTGCTGCTCAACCTGTTCAAAATAGGGCTGTAAATTCTCGGATGTTAACTGACGAATGCCCCAACGCCGCTGCCAATGCAGTAACGTGGATTCCGGGGTTCGCAGCGAAGTCGTCCAATTTACGGTAGTGGACCCCCCAACACAGCGTCCCTGAAAAATGCTAATCGCTTTATCTTTGGTTTTACGAGCGGCAGATTCCTGATAGAGATCGGGATAGGCTTGACGCTCTTGCATTTTAAAATCTTGGCTCGTTTTTAGCGGTCCCTCATCAACCAAAATAACCTTGAAGCCCGCTTCTGCGATAACCTGAGCGCTAATCCCACCACCAGCACCACTGCCAATGATCAACACATCACAATCCAATTGACGATTATCTTGCAAACTTGCCCCATCAAGATGTGACCATCCGTCGGCAAGCCCTTCGACAATCCAATCTTTAATCATGAAACAGTCCCTTCACTTGGGCTGGTAATTGATAAGCCAACAGAGGCCAAACCTCGGGGTCGCCATAACAGGCCGCCATGATCAGCTCATGTAAGCCTTGATAAGTCTGGCGTAATAGCTGCAAATAATGCATCTGCCAGGTCCTCAACAAGACTATTTTTTGCTGAGTGCTGAGTTCACTAAGCTGACTACTTCCAGCACTGAGTAATAACCATCCGCCCCGCGACTGTAATAAGTCCAACAGTTGGCGTAATTCAGCCCGACTATGCGCAGCCAATCCACTGATCGCAACATCAACATTATTTAAAATACGCAGCATCGCGAGGTCATCCTGGTCACTAAATTGCCCCTGCACAAACACAGGGATCAACGCCAGCAGGATCTGTTGATGCTGCGCCGATAACGCGAGTTGGGGATTGGCTTGGTAGCGTAAGGGATAACTAGCAAATAACCACTGGCCACCGCCTGCCATCGCCGCGATGGCTGTAGCACCTTGCAAAAATTGTCGCCGAGAAATACTCACCCTCGCTCCCAATCCATCATCATTTCACCTTGAACTCAGATCAACAAAATAAGATACCATGAGTAACTTAGATAGCAGTTACTAAATAGTTTGGCAAGTTTCTATGGGTAACTTATTCTTAGACTGTAAACAAAATCGCAAAACACTACCTAATCAGGCGCTTGCTTGTGCGCGACTCACACTTGTCGCAGCGAGTACAACGCAGACCTAAAAGATAATGTTTGGGTAAGCGGCAGCTGCTTTTCTCTGCCGTCGTTAAAATGCATTGTTAACAAAGTTAAATTAGCAACAAAAGCGTAAGCCATGTAAAGGTGAAAGGAACCAACACTTGATAAAAAATGATGTCAATACCAGCATAAGAAAGCGCGCAATTAGTCCCGAACAAAAACAACAGCGTCGCGAACAGATCTTAGCCTCCGCCAAACAAGCCCTCACGGAGCATGGTTACGATCAGGTGGTGTTAAGCCACTTAGCCGAACAACTACAGTTATCGAAACCGGCGCTATATCGCTACTTTAAGAACAAAGAAAGTCTGTTTATGGCACTGTATTTAGACGAGGCAGCGCAGTTACTGCTTGCTATCCAACGCCTCGCCAACCACCCCTTACAAGCACGAGTTCTCGCTGAAACCATCGCCGCCAGACCGAGTTTTTGCTATCTCTCTGCAATTTTGCATACCGTATTAGAAAAGCAACAGAATATTGAACAAGCCATCGCCTTTAAACGCGAGCTGAAGCGACTGGCTGAACAACTCTGCCAATTATTTCAGCACTGGTCGCCACAACTCAACCAGCAGCAGGCACTCACCAAGGTCATGTTCCTATACCAAAGTATCATTGGCTGTTGGCATACCAGCCACCCCTCGGCCACCATGCAACAAGTATTAAGAAATGATGAATTTGCGATATTGCGGCTGAATTTTGTGGATAGCCTGAGCCTATTGCTAGTCAAACTATTAATGGATTAGTGCGAGCATGACTGTTTTGGAAAAAATATCACCCTCATCGGTGCCCTGAAAGAATCATGGATTGATCACAGAATTGTATAGCGAGCCAGTGTTGGATTGACGCCCCGTTAAACCTCTAACGGACTCGCGGCAGTTTCAATCAACCAAGAGGCCACTTGTTTTAACTCTTGTTCTCTGCCACGCGCCTGCTTGTAAGATAAATAGAAATGATAACCGGTCTCTACCCCACCAAACGGCAAGTCAACTAACTTACCCGCTCGTATATCCTGCTCCACCATAAAGTCACTCACCAAAGCGATACCTTGGCCACTTTCTGCGGCTTCCAAGGCCAGAACTTGATGGCTGAAGCTATGAAAAACTTGTTTCTTAGGCAGCTGTAAACCAAGCCCCTTAGACCAAACCATCCAGTCTGCGCCTGACTCGCTGATTTCATCATCTAAGTCGCTAGATAATAAAGGGAAATTCAATAAATCTTGACGCCAATTTTGATGACCGACTTCTTGATATAGAGCTGGCGAACAAACCGCCACCAATCGCTCTTTATGCAATAGATGGCTGATATAACCCTTCACGTTTTTCGCTAAACAGATAAACAAATCACCAGTTTTACTCGATAACACCGGTTCTTCGGTAATCATTTGCAAACGTAAATCAATTTCGGGATGACGAGCACGAAAGCTGGGTAACAGCGGCACCAGACGCTTCAGCGCGAAGGAACTATAGGTGGTTAAACGCAATTGCGCGATCCCCTCTCCTTTTACCTGTCGGGTAATCTGACTGAGTTCATTTAGAATCCGTTCCACCTCAACGGAGTAGCTGCGTCCGGCCTCGGTTAATTGTAGTTGGCGACCAACTTTTTCAAATAACAATTCTCCCAAATAGTCTTCAAGCAATCTTAAGCGATGACTCACCGCACTTTGACTAATGCCCAATTCGTCGCCAGCCTTAGCGACATGATGATGGCGAGCCACGGCGTCGAAAGCAACCAATGCATTAAGTGGAGGAAGAGTTCGCATACAATCCATGAATAATTTTCATCAATAGTAGATTATTATCATTTTTTTAATGCTTAACAAGTCTTTAGACTGTTTTATTCCAGCTTAATTTATTCGTGCATCACAGAGGCCCACTTGAAGCTTAATCCCACCTTAATTGCTATCATTATTTTGATTACCGCCAATCAGATCGCGGTATTTTCAGATGCCTTTATGAAAGTGGCGGGCGAGCAAGCCTCGGTGTTCGAAATATTACTTTATCGGCAAATCAGCACCCTGATACTGTTGTTACCTGCTTTTTTACTGACCAAGCACAAGCGTCCAGAAAAACCACTGGTCCACTTCTTTCGCGGTTACCTCTGGTTAGCGGGTTCAGGATTGATGGTTGTCGCCTTGGTCGCGCTCCCTTTAGCAACTGCCAATGCCTTATTCTACGCGGCTCCGATTATGATGTTACCACTTGGCATGTGGCTCCACCGAAGCCAAGTCAATCGCGCCCAAATATTCGCCGCCAGTATCGGCTTTATTGGAGTATTGGTGATTATTCGCCCTTCAGAGTTTAACTGGGGGGCCATTGCGGCGCTGGGGACAGCCCTCACTTTGGCCTTAAGTAACCTCACCGTAAAATACATTCCAAAAAAGGAGTCGGTGGTTACCAGTTTATTTTGGACCAACTTAATGGTGCTGCCCACGACAGTGGCACTGGCATGGCCAACGCTTACTGGAATGAACTGGTCAATATTCTGGCTCGCAGGCGCGAGTAGCTTATTTATTCTATTTTTACACGCAGGATCTATTTTTGCCTACAAAACTGCAGAGGCCAATACCATTGCCAGTTCAGAATACACAGGCCTGATTGGCGCTGCCGTGGTCGGCTGGGTAAGTTTTTCAGAAATGCCCGATGCCCTCACCTGGCTGGGTGCAGCGATGATTATTTTACCCTTAATATTGATTGGTAAGCGTAGCTTGCGCCAAAACAGAAACCGGCCGTCGTTAAAGCAAGCTGCGCCAGTCGAATTGACCTAATAAGAGCTGTTCTTTTTGCGCCTTACTTAATTGCTTAATTTTATATTCCAAACGCATTGCTTGTTGCTTACTGGCAAGGCCTTGCTGAAACTCTAAGTTGAGCGGACCTTTCCCACGTAACGCCTTGGCACCCTTCGAATTTCCCGATTGATGCTCGGCAAAGCGTCGAGCCACATCGGTACTGACACCAGTATATAATTGATTGTGTTTGGTTCTAAGAATGTACAAGTACCATTGGCTGACGACTGTCGCTTGCTTGGTCATTAACTTATTCCCACTCTCCTCGACCCCCAACAGAATTGGCGGATTGGCGCAATCATCGAAATACCGACGGTTTGTGATACCCATTGGCATCGAACAAACCCTAAATACTAATCACCAAGCCATAAATACTGCTTCAAAGGTACCCGCTGATGACGAAAAACAATCCCTTCCTCCTGAAGTCGCTGACGTTGCTTTTGATATTTAGCCGAGCCCTCAGGAAACGAGATCAGACCTTGAGCATTGATCACCCGATGCCAAGGCAGCGATGAGCCCTCGGGGAGCTGCTTTAGGCAGCGTCCGACAGCTCTAGCCATGCGTGGGTAGCCGGCCATGGCTGCAACGCCACCGTAAGTCGCCACTTTACCGCTTGGGATATGTGCAATCACCAACCAAAACTTCTCCAGATAGGGAGGGGGAGATGACGGCTGCGCTAACTTTGCATCCATACTTCCATCGCCCAATCCCAAATGCTATCCCATTCAGGAACCAAGTCTTCCGCAGCCTGGCCTTGCCAATAACCCACTTCCCCCTCCTGACTAATGAAGTAAAAGTTATCTCCATTTTGACAAATGGGAATAAATTCGCGGGGTAAACCCATGTTCCAAGCTGTCGCAGCCACCTCTGGCAAATAGGTATGCAGGTAAGGATCGCTAATCGTGACTGGTTCTAAGCTGCCATAAATCACATCGCTCACGGTCAGTTGAAAAGCCCGCAAATCGCTGGGCATCGGGATCAAAATCAACTCCTCCACTTCCACCAACTGACTGTCGCTAGGGAGTTCACTTGGATAAGCGCCAGACTGGTCTGCGGCTCTTATTTCATCAATTAATTCTTGCATACTTGTCTCTCTCAGCCATTTCAATACAATGCCTGTTCGCTAAATTGTTGCTCAGCTTAATAGAACTCTTTCATTCAGCAAAGGACTATCCATGCCAAATTCGGCTACCATCACGATTGAACCACCTCACCCGGCGACCCACTGCCTCATTTGGCTACATGGTTTAGGTGCAGGCCCCGAAGATTTTGCGCCCTTAGCAAAGCATTTTAAATTCAGCGACTCCATCGCGCTGCGCTATATTTTTCCGGCCGCGCCATTACGCCCATTAACCGTGCATCAAGGCTATCAACTCTCGGCTTGGTACGATATTTTAGCGATGCAGCCGCAGCGCATCATCAATCAGCAGCATCTACAAGAGGTGAGCCAGCAGCTTCAGCTTTTAATCGAGCAGCAAATGAACCAAGGGATCGCCAGCCAAAACATTGTGATTGCAGGCTTTTCGCAAGGCGGTGCAGTGGCTTATCAGCTGGCGTTAAACTTTCCTCAAGCACTGGGCGGATTGTTGTGTATGTCGACTTATTTACTCCCTGCCAGCCTCCCCAGCACTCAACAACAAACTAACTTAGACATATTGATCCAACATGGCCGCCAAGATGATGTGGTTGTTCCGGCTCTGGGTGAACAGGCTCATCAGCAACTGCTGCAACAGCAATATAATGCAACACTGGAATACTATGAAATGGCGCATAGTGTTTCCCCGAGCCAAATAAAGGCAATTAATCAGTGGCTCACCCAGCGCCTTCAGTAAAAGTAGCGGCTTAGCTGGACAGATGAACCTGAGTTAAGCACTCGATAAAGCAAGCCAAAATACGCGAAGGTTTTGGGGAGACACGTGTCACCGCTAAAAATGGACAGTGATAACTGAACTGCTCCCCACCCAGTGGCCGAATTAAGCCCTGTTCAATGAAGCTACGTGCATAGTGTTCCGGCAAATATGCCAAGTAACTGCCCGACAACAATAAAGTGGCAATTGCCTCCTGGTCATAAGCGGTGGCATGACGCTGAAAACCAAAACGTTGTGAAGTATCCATATTGGGCGAGTGATGTCCTAATCCAGCATATTTTTGTCCAACAATTTCCTCGGGACCAATGGTAATGTCACTGCGTGAAAATAGTGGATGATGATAACCGCAATAAAGCGACATCCGTTCATCAAACAAAAATTGATAATTGAGGCTCGCAGACTGACGTTGCCCCGGCACTACCCCCAAATGAAAGCGCCCCTCAATCACGCCACTTTCGATCACCGATAAGGTTTCAACATAAAGATCAAGCGTGACTTTAGGTGCTCGCTGGTCAAATAACTGCAAGGCTTGTGATATTTTTGCCTGCTGGTTAGTCACCGTTTTATCAAACAAAGCAATCGCCAGATTACCCGTCATATCTCTATGTAAACTTTGTACGTCAGCCCGAAACTCGTCTAAAGCGCCCATTAAGCGTAAACTGGACTGATAGACGTGCTGCCCTTCTGGGCTTAAAACAAAACCTGCTCGCCCACGCTGACAAAGATTCACCCCAAGGCGAATTTCTAAATCTTTCACGTGACGGCTAATCGTAGAACGACCAATATTAAGCTCCACCTCGGCAGCCGATATCCCCCCACACTCCACCACCACCCGAAATACTTTGAGTAGTCGTAAATCAATATCGCTTAATTGTCCAAGTCGCTGCTGCATAATGTTTCGCATTTATGAAACTTTAGATTGAAAGATACACATTTATGCAACTCAGATCTAGCGATAAGCTGCTTCAAAATATTTAGTCCATCTCAAACATATTATGAGGGAGTCAGCTATGGCGCATCATGAAGAGTTAAGTGTTAGCCAGAACCAACTGGATTGCCATTGGATGGCATATAGTGCCAATCGCCAATTTAAAAAGGACCCACGGATCATTACCCATGCCAAGGGTAATTACTATTTTGCTGACGATGGCCGCAAGATTTTTGATGGTCTATCAGGTTTATGGACTTGTGGCTTGGGTCATGGTCGCCAAGAGATCGTCGATGCGATTAGCCATCAAGCTTCTCGGCTCGATTACTCGCCAGCCTTTCAGTTTGGCCACCCGGGGTCATTTCAACTGGCGGAGAAAATCACCGAATTTATGCCTGAAGGACTAAATCGGATATTTTTTACTGGCTCGGGTTCAGAATCAGCTGATACCTCTTTAAAAATTGCGCGCGCCTATTGGCGTAAAAAAGGACTCGCGGGTAAAACCAAGCTGATTGGCCGCGGTAAAGGCTATCACGGCGTCAACTATGGTGGGCTTTCAGTTGGAGGGATCGCGCCAAATCGCGCACTATTTGGCAGCGGCCTCGACGTTGCCCATATGCGCTCTACTGTCTTGCCAGAAAATGTCTTCAGCAAGGGGCAACCTCAACAAGGCGCCGAGCTTGCCAATGATTTACTGGATTTGATCGCGGTTCATGATGCCTCAACCATCGCTGCCGTAATTGTTGAACCGATGGCAGGCAGTGCAGGCGTCATCCCCCCACCCGTCGGTTACTTACAACGCTTACGTGAAATTTGCGACCAACACCAAATTTTGCTGATTTTTGATGAGGTCATTTGTGCCTTCGGTCGCCTCGGTTATAAAACCGGAGCAGAAGCTTGCGGGGTGACACCAGACATGATCAATATGGCCAAGCAGCTTACCAATGGAGTAATTCCCATGGGAGCGGTCGCCTGTAAACAAGAAATTTACGATACCTTTATGGAAACTGGTGGCCCAGACTACATGCTAGAACTGCCACACGGTTATACTTATTCGGCACACCCGATCGCCTGTGCCGCAGGTTTGGCTTCGCTGGATTTATTACAACGAGACAACATGTTTGAACGCGTCCGTGAAATGTCCCCGGTACTGGAACATGCCGCGCATCAGCTCGCGAGCCTAGCGCTGGTGACCGATGTTCGCAATATGGGCATGGCTGTTGGGCTTAGTATTGCCCACGCTCCCGGTGAACCCGCGCTCAACCCATATTTAATCGCACAATCGATGTGGAAGCAGGGCTATTATGTCCGCTATGGCGGCGATACCATACAAATTGCGCCTCCTTTTACGGTCAGCAAAGAAGAAATCGACAGCTTATTTAACGCCTTAGGCGATACTATTCATCAATTGACAGGCCAAGCCTAGTCACACAAGGAAATCTTACATGTCTATTATTGGTCACTTAATTAATGGTAAAACCCAGTCAGAATATACTCGCTTACAGGATGTTTATAATCCTTCGACTGGCGAAGTAGCGAGTCAAGTCGCACTCGCACCAAAAGCCACAGTGGAGCAAGCGATCGCAGCCGCTGAAGCCGCTTTTCCAGCTTGGCGTAATACGCCTGTAGCCAAACGTTGCCAAATTATGTTTCGCTATAAGACCTTACTCGAACAACATGCAGACAAGATCTGCGAATTAGTCGGCAAAGAACACGGTAAAATCGTGCATGATGCAAAAGGCGAACTGGCTCGCGGGATTGAATGTGTTGAATATGCCTGTGGCGCACCAGAGCTACTCAAAGGCGAACATTCTCGCAATGTTGGTCCTAATATCGACTCTTGGAGTGAATTCCAAGCACTCGGTGTTGTGGCTGGTATAACCCCATTTAATTTCCCAATGATGGTGCCAATGTGGATGTTCCCTATGGCGCTGATGTGTGGCAATACCTTTGTATTAAAGCCTTCGGAACGCGATCCATCCGTCACCTTATTCATTGCCGAATTACTACACGAAGCAGGCTTACCAGCTGGTGTATTCAATGTCGTGAATGGCGATAAAGAAGCGGTTGATACACTATTAAGCGACCCACGAGTTGCCGCGGTAAGCTTTGTCGGTTCAACCCCAATTGCGGAATACATTTACAGTACTGCGACTGCAAATGGAAAACGCTGCCAAGCCCTTGGCGGGGCAAAAAATCACGCAATCGTAATGCCTGATGCTGATCTAGAGAATGCCGTGAACTCTTTGTTAGGGGCTGCATTTGGTTCTTCAGGCGAACGCTGTATGGCCTTATCGGTAGCAGTTGCTGTGGGCGATGAAGTCGCAGACAAGTTAGTGGCAGGGCTATCCGAAGCAATGCAAGGTTTGAAAGTCGGCGCATATTCTGACCAAGAAAATGACTTTGGCCCATTAATCACCGAGCAACAACGCGATAAAGTACAGATGTATATTAGCAGCGCAGAAGCAGCAGGGGCCACCGTAGTAGTTGATGGCCGTAACCCACAGGTGAGTGGTTATCCAAAAGGCTTCTTTGTTGGGGGGACTCTGATCGACCACGTAACCACCGCCATGCAAGCCTATCAAGAAGAGATCTTTGGACCTGTATTATGTGTGGTACGAGTTGATGACATGCAACAAGCCATGGACTTAATTAATGCACATGAATACGGAAACGGGACTTGTTTATATACCCGTGACGGTGAAGCGGCACGCTATTTCTCGGACAACATTCAAGTAGGAATGGTCGGGATTAACGTTCCACTGCCCGTTCCTGTGTCATATCACAGCTTTGGGGGCTGGAAACGTTCATTGTTTGGTGATTTACATGCCTATGGCCCAGATTCCGTGCGGTTTTATACCAAACGTAAAACCATCACTCAACGCTGGCCTTCTTCATCGATAAGAGAAGGTGTTAACTTTTCTTTCCCTAGTTAAGCGCTGACACCCAACGCTTTTTATGTAATGCCCAGCATCTTGCTGGGCATTGTTATTTATAAGATTTGTTTGAGTAGGCTGTCGGCTTTCACCCGGCCAATTCGTTTCAGCAAACGTTTGACTGGTTTCGGGTAATCATTAAGCGACTCGATATCTGCCAGTGTAGTAATTGGCTGAGTATGTTGCAGAATATTGTGTAGTTCTTGCTGACGCTGATGTTCGAGTAAAGCATGTGGATCATCCACTAACAAGCCATTCTCTAAGTCCAGATTCCAAGCTCTAGGATTCAGATTATTACCAGTGAGTAAGGCATATCGTTGATCGACCCATAATCCTTTCAAATGAAAGCTATTGTTAGCATGTTGCCAAACGTTCACGGTCAGCTGTCCACTCGCCAAAAATGCTTGCTTGCCCTTAATAAAATTACGGAGCGTTACTTCATACAGATAAGGCAAAGCGTGGATCACCTTAAACTTTTCGCTAGGCTCACTATAAAAGTCACTGGCTGTTTTATCACCCACAATCAAGTGCACTCGCACCCCGCGACTAAGCGCCTTAGCAACTTCACGACGCAGACTACGGGGAGGATTAAAATACGGCGTACAAATAGTAAGCTGTTGTTTAGCCTTAGACATTAATAGCTTAATGGTTTTATTTAATAAGTTGCGTCGCCGACCCAAACCGATGAGTGGAGTAATTCCAAGTTGCTGCGCATTTAGTTGTTGAGCGTGAAATTGGTACTGTTGCCGCTGTAAAGACAAGCGTAAACGCCTGATCGACGATTTAAGCGACCGAGTTGAGGCTGGATTGGCTACCGATAAACTCGTCACCGCACGAGTCGCCAGTAGTACTTGTTCTAAATATTCAACCATCGCATTTGCGAGATCTGAGTTACCAATTAATTGGTAACGATCGAAACGATAACGCTGCTGCTGAGCTAAATAGATATCGTTAATACTGGCACCACTATAAATGATCGTATCGTCGATGATACTTCCCTTCAGATGTAATACCCCGAATAGCTCTCGATTGCTTACAGGTACCCCCGAAATCTCAATTAAGCCGGGATACTTAGCAGCGTACTCCCGATACATTGCCGCATTACCTTGAGCCTGTTGTTCACCAATTAAACCGCGTTGTGCACGATGCCAATCAACCAACACCTTAATCTGCAGTTCCGGTCGTTGCTGCTTTGCCTGATATAAGGCATCCATCACTGAGCGCCCCGCCAAGTCATCTTCCAAATATAAAGCCACAATATAAATTCGAGAACGAGCCTGAGAGATTAACTGCAGCAATCTGATGCGGTAGTCTTCGGCGCTAAATAAAGTCATAAATTGACTCGGATCTTGAGCAATTTGAGGCAATGAGCGAAGCGAACGATTACGAGTAAAACGTGGGGTCATTTATATTTTTCTTGATAAAAAGCAACATGCAAGCCCTATTGTACCAAAGGATTTAGCGAGTCACTAAAAATCACATGCAGCAAATATAAAAATGGTGATACGAACACGCATAAACGCTTCGACTTCGGCCTAAAAACGCACACATTTTCGAAGCGTCCCATCCTGCTCACGAATAAAACCTTCGCGTTAACTGCGCGATGCAGCATTGCTAAATCCCAGACATAAAAAAAGCCTATCCGTAAAGATAGGCTTTCTCTCAATAGGCGCCTGGCAATATCCAGCCCACTTTCACATGGCAATTTCAGACATAAAAAAACCCAGCACATAGCTGGGTTTTTAAAATAAGTGCCTGGCAGTGACCTACTTTCACATGGGGAGACCCCACACTATCATCGGCGCAGTTGCGTTTCACTTCTGAGTTCGGCATGGGTTCAGGTGGTTCCACAACGCTATTGCCACCAGGCAAAAACTTGTTGTCTTTAACATTCGAAAAAACTGACATATCCCACGAGCCTAACAAGCACTCTTGGTTCTAAAATAAAGTATCTATAAGCAACACCCTTTAGGTGTTGTATGGTTAAGCCTCACGGGTAATTAGTACAAGTTAGCTCAATGCCTCACAGCACTTACACACCTTGCCTATCAACGTTGTAGTCTCCAACGGCCCTTCAGAGGACTTAAAGTCCTAGTGAGAATTAATCTCAAGGCCTGCTTCCCGCTTAGATGCTTTCAGCGGTTATCAGTTCCGAACGTAGCTACTGGGCAATGCTATTGGCATAACAACCCAAACACCAGCGGTTCGTCCACTCCGGTCCTCTCGTACTAGGAGCAGCTCCCTTCAATTCTCAAACGCCCACGGCAGATAGGGACCGAACTGTCTCACGACGTTCTAAACCCAGCTCGCGTACCACTTTAAATGGCGAACAGCCATACCCTTGGGACCGACTTCAGCCCCAGGATGTGATGAGCCGACATCGAGGTGCCAAACACCGCCGTCGATATGAACTCTTGGGCGGTATCAGCCTGTTATCCCCGGAGTACCTTTTATCCGTTGAGCGATGGCCCTTCCATACAGAACCACCGGATCACTATGACCTACTTTCGTACCTGCTCGACGTGTCTGTCTCGCAGTTAAGCTGGCTTATGCCATTGCACTAACCGTACGATGTCCGACCGTACTTAGCCAACCTTCGTGCTCCTCCGTTACTCTTTGGGAGGAGACCGCCCCAGTCAAACTACCCACCAGACACTGTCCGCATCCCGGATAACGGGACAACGTTAGAACATCAACACTACAAGGGTGGTATTTCAAGGTCGGCTCCACATCATCTAGCGACAACGCTTCAAAGCCTCCCACCTATCCTACACATGTAGGGTCAATGTTCAGTGTCAAGCTGTAGTAAAGGTTCACGGGGTCTTTCCGTCTAGCCGCGGGTACACCGCATCTTCACGGCAATTTCAATTTCACTGAGTCTCGGGTGGAGACAGCTTGGCCATCATTACGCCATTCGTGCAGGTCGGAACTTACCCGACAAGGAATTTCGCTACCTTAGGACCGTTATAGTTACGGCCGCCGTTTACCGGGGCTTCGATCAATAGCTTCGCTTGCGCTAACCACATCAATTAACCTTCCGGCACCGGGCAGGCGTCACACCGTATACGTCATCTTTCGATTTAGCACAGTGCTGTGTTTTTAATAAACAGTTGCAGCCAACTGGTATCTGCGACTGCCGTCAGCTCAGGGAGCAAGTCCCATCACCAACAGCAGCGTACCTTCTCCCGAAGTTACGGTACCATTTTGCCTAGTTCCTTCACCCGAGTTCTCTCAAGCGCCTTGGTATTCTCTACCCAACCACCTGTGTCGGTTTGGGGTACGGTTTCGTATAATCTGAAGCTTAGAGACTTTTCCTGGAAGCAGGGCATCAACCACTTCATCACCTTAGTGACTCGTCATCAATCCTCAGCCTTAGACACCCGGATTTTCCTAAGTGTCCAGCCTACAACCTTAAACGCGGACAACCAAACGCCGCGCTGGCCTAGCCTTCTCCGTCCTCCCATCGCAATTATACGAAGTACAGGAATATTAACCTGTTTCCCATCGACTACACTTTTCAGTCTCGCCTTAGGGGCCGACTCACCCTGCTCTGATTAACATTGAACAGGAAACCTTGGTCTTTCGGCGAGGGGGCTTTTCACCCCCTTTATCGTTACTCATGTCAACATTCGCACTTCTGATACCTCCAGCAAACCTTACGATTCACCTTCAACGGCTTACAGAACGCTCCTCTACCGCACTTGCAAAGCAAGTACCCGTAGCTTCGGTGCATAGCTTAGCCCCGTTACATCTTCCGCGCAGGCCGACTCGACCAGTGAGCTATTACGCTTTCTTTAAATGATGGCTGCTTCTAAGCCAACATCCTGGCTGTCTAAGCCTTCCCACATCGTTTCCCACTTAGCTATGACTTTGGGACCTTAGCTGACGGTCTGGGTTGTTTCCCTTTTCACGACGGACGTTAGCACCCGCCGTGTGTCTCCCGGATAGTACTTAGTGGTATTCGGAGTTTGCAAAGGGTTGGTAAGTCGGGATGACCCCCTAGCCTTAACAGTGCTCTACCCCCACTAGTATTCGTCCGAGGCGCTACCTAAATAGCTTTCGAGGAGAACCAGCTATCTCCCGGTTTGATTGGCCTTTCACCCCCAGCCACAAGTCATCCGCTAATTTTTCAACATTAGTCGGTTCGGTCCTCCAATTGGTGTTACCCAATCTTCAACCTGCCCATGGCTAGATCACCGGGTTTCGGGTCTAATCCCAGCAACTATGCGCGCAGTTAACACTCGGTTTCCCTACGGCTCCGCTATTCGCTTAACCTTGCTACTGAAATTAAGTCGTTGACCCATTATACAAAAGGTACGCAGTCACCCCTCAAAGAGGCTCCCACTGCTTGTACGTATACGGTTTCAGGTTCTATTTCACTCCCCTCACAGGGGTTCTTTTCGCCTTTCCCTCACGGTACTGGTTCACTATCGGTCAGTCAGGAGTATTTAGCCTTGGAGGATGGTCCCCCCATATTCAGACAACATATCACGTGTGCCGTCCTACTCGTTTTCACTTCAAATCACCTTTCGTGTACGGGGCTATCACCCGCTACGGCCAAACTTTCCAGCTTGTTCCACTAAATTATAAGAAGCTTAAGGGCTAATCCGGGTTCGCTCGCCGCTACTACCAGAATCTCGGTTGATTTCTTTTCCTCCGGGTACTTAGATGTTTCAGTTCCCCGGGTTCGCCTCGCAACGCTATGTATTCACGTTACGATACTGCATAAAATGCAGTGGGTTTCCCCATTCGGAAATCCATGTCTATTGCGTCTTTTATCGACTCAACATGGCTTATCGCAGATTAACACGTCCTTCATCGCCTCTGACTGCCAAGGCATCCACCGTATACGCTTAGTCACTTAACCATACAACACCTAAATGTTGTCGCTTAAATCACTTGAATGGTCAGGCTGTATAAATCCTGCCACTCGAGTACGATCACCTTATTTTTTGAATACCAAAAACACTTGTTATTTCACTCGTATTTTTGAGATATTTTTTTATCAGCTTTTCCAAATTGTTAAAGAGCATTGGTTCACAAAAAAACCAAAGCTAAATGGCCATCTTTTGGCGACTTATCTTTGGTTTTTAGGTAAGAAGTGGTGGAGCTATGCGGGATCGAACCGCAGACCTCCTGCGTGCAAGGCAGGCGCTCTCCCAGCTGAGCTATAGCCCCATTTCTTACTAAAGTTGCACCTTGGTAGGTCTGGGCAGACTTGAACTGCCGACCTCACCCTTATCAGGGGTGCGCTCTAACCAGCTGAGCTACAGACCTAAACAGGTGTCAACTTCTCTCTACTTTCTATCAAGCAATCTGTGTGAACACGTCACAAAACATAAACGTTCATAATAAGGAGGTGATCCAGCCCCAGGTTCCCCTAGGGCTACCTTGTTACGACTTCACCCCAGTCATGAACCACAAAGTGGTGAGCGTCCTCCCGAAGGTTAAACTACCCACTTCTTTTGCAGCCCACTCCCATGGTGTGACGGGCGGTGTGTACAAGGCCCGGGAACGTATTCACCGTGGCATTCTGATCCACGATTACTAGCGATTCCGACTTCACGGAGTCGAGTTGCAGACTCCGATCCGGACTACGACATGCTTTCTGGGGTCCGCTTGCTCTCGCGAGTTCGCATCCCTCTGTACATGCCATTGTAGCACGTGTGTAGCCCTGCCCGTAAGGGCCATGATGACTTGACGTCGTCCCCACCTTCCTCCGGTTTATCACCGGCAGTCTCCCTAGAGTTCCCACCATCACGTGCTGGCAAATAAGGATAAGGGTTGCGCTCGTTGCGGGACTTAACCCAACATCTCACGACACGAGCTGACGACAGCCATGCAGCACCTGTATCTAAGTTCCCGAAGGCACCAATCCATCTCTGGAAAGTTCTTAGTATGTCAAGGGCAGGTAAGGTTCTTCGCGTTGCATCGAATTAAACCACATGCTCCACCGCTTGTGCGGGCCCCCGTCAATTCATTTGAGTTTTAACCTTGCGGCCGTACTCCCCAGGCGGTCTACTTAATGCGTTAGCTGCGTTACCCACGGGTTAAACCCACAGACAACTAGTAGACATCGTTTACGGCGTGGACTACCAGGGTATCTAATCCTGTTTGCTCCCCACGCTTTCGTACATGAGCGTCAGTTTTTGTCCAGGTGGCCGCCTTCGCCACTGGTATTCCTTCAGATCTCTACGCATTTCACCGCTACACCTGAAATTCTACCACCCTCTACAAAACTCTAGCTTCCCAGTTCCAAATGCCATTCCCAGGTTGAGCCCGGGGATTTCACATCTGGCTTAAAAAGCCGCCTGCGTACGCTTTACGCCCAGTAATTCCGATTAACGCTCGGACCCTCCGTATTACCGCGGCTGCTGGCACGGAGTTAGCCGGTCCTTCTTCTGTCGCTAACGTCAAACAATATACGTATTAAGCATATTGCCTTCCTCACAACTGAAAGTGCTTTACAACCCGAAGGCCTTCTTCACACACGCGGCATGGCTGCATCAGGCTTTCGCCCATTGTGCAATATTCCCCACTGCTGCCTCCCGTAGGAGTCTGGGCCGTGTCTCAGTCCCAGTGTGGCTGATCATCCTCTCAAACCAGCTAGGGATCGTCGCCTTGGTGAGCCATTACCCCACCAACTAGCTAATCCCACTTGGGCTAATCTCTACGCGAAAGGCTCCGAAGAGTCCCCTCCTTTGGTCCGAAGACATTATGCGGTATTAGCAGTCGTTTCCAACTGTTGTCCCCCACGTAAAGGCATATTCCCAAGCATTACTCACCCGTCCGCCGCTCGTCATCTTCTAGCAAGCTAGAAATGTTACCGCTCGACTTGCATGTGTTAAGCCTGCCGCCAGCGTTCAATCTGAGCCATGATCAAACTCTTCAATCAAAGTTCTTTCGCTCAAAGTAAATACTGAAATTATTACTGTTAAAACAGTGTGTCACTCCAGTCCACTTAAGCTAATTTTTTTCGCTTAGTGCTCTGTGAGTGCTCACACAGATTGCTTGATAAATTGTTAAAGAGCGTTGCTTCTTGCGAAGCGAGGTGCGCATTCTACGCCATCCTCGGTGACTGTCAACCGCTTTCTTCAATCTTTTCCGAAGAACTTTTCTAAGGAAAGTTTGAAGCGTTTAACCGCCGCTGATAAAGCCTCAGGCCTTACCAACCCTGACCGCTTGCTGCTGCGCTATTGCGTGCTGCCCGCCGTGTCAGTGGAGTCGCATTATAGGGATCCGCGCTTACGGTGCAAGCCTTTTTTGAAGAAAATCACAGTTTTTTGTTTAACTGCTCAAAGCTTATACAGCCGCTTACAAAAAACCATCAACTTGCGCTTTTATTACTCAGCTTGCCAAACAAAATGGAGAATTGATTAACCTTTGCCCAATCGGTTAACTCTATATCTTGACTAGTATCGGTACTGCCACCCGTTATTTTCATGATCAACTGGATAATGAGAGTCTGCCACCAGTTATAACGTGAATAAAGCAGCGCGCCTGCAAATATCGCCTGCAAATTTGGCATCCAAGCGGCATTGTGATTTAGCTTCTGCATATAGACGCTGGTTTCCGGACGACTCTTTTCTGGTTTACGAGCCGTTAGACATACACCAAAAAAAGCCACCGGCATTTTTGCCAGCGACTTTTGATAGGTCGCCAGATATTCAAACAACTGCGGACGAAACTTACCATAACGGATTGAGGCACCAATCAGAACCTTGGTGTATTGACTGAGATCTGGCCAGCTTGTCCTCTGGTCAAGTGAGACATAGTCGACCTGAACATCTGGCTCGGCTTGTTGGGCAACGATATGCTGAGCAATTTTTAAGGTTTGACCCTCACAACTTGAATATAACACCAATAATTTCATGACTAACTTTTCCAAAAAACCGGAGTGAATAGTACTAATAAGGTAAACACTTCTAAGCGACCAAATAACATAGCAATCAACAATACCCACTTACTGGCATCGGTAATATCTGAGTAGTGTACCGCGACTTGACCCAGACCAGGGCCTAAGTTATTCAAACAGGCGACCACCGCTGAAAACGCCGATAACTCGTCCATCCCCGCCGCTATCAATGACAACATACAGATCACAAACACGAGGGCATACGCAGAAAAGAATCCCCAGACCGCTTCTAATACTCGGTCAGGAAGCGCCTTATTGGCCAATTTAATTTGGTAGACCGCACGAGGATGTACCAAACGCTTTAACTCACGCATGCCTTGTAAACTCAATAAGAAAACCCGAATCACTTTGAGTCCCCCGCCAGTAGAACCCGCACAGCCACCAATGAAGCTAGAAAAAACTAATAACACGGGTAGGAACAGCGGCCACTCAGAGAAACTGGTGGTGGTAAACCCAGCGGTTGTAGAAATAGAGACCGATTGAACAAAAGCTTGGTCTAAGGCAAATGCTGCTGAATCATAAACTTGTTGACCCAGTAACACTGCAAAACACACTAAAGTTAAACAAATTTGTATAAAGAAGAAGGCGCGGCATTCGGGATCGAGAAAATAGTATTTAAAAGTAATGCTTCTACTGTTGATGGCCGCAAAATGCAGCGAGAAGTTAATCCCCGAGATAATTAAAAATACCGCACAGATGGTATTAATTAAGGCGCTGTCAAAATGCCCTAAACTAGCATCATACGTAGAAAACCCACCAATCGCGATAGTTGAAAAAGCATGACAAACGGCATCAAATATTGACATTCCGGCCAGCCAGAATGCGACCCCACAACTCACCGTTAAAAATAAATAGATATACCAAAGCACCTTGGCGGTCTCGGCGATCCGCGGGGTCATTTTTTTATCTTTGACTGGACCAGGAATTTCCGCGCGGTAAAGCTGCATTCCTCCAACACCGAGGATCGGCAAAACAGCCACTGCCAAAACGATGATCCCCATCCCTCCTAACCATTGCAGCATTTGCCGGTAAAACAAAATCGCTTTCGGCAAATATTCAATCCCGACAATAACTGTCGCGCCGGTGGTCGTGAGCCCAGAGAACGATTCAAAGAAAGAATCGGTGATACTCATATTTGGCTGTTCGGACAAGATAAAAGGTAAGGCCGCAACACTCCCCAACACCGTCCAAAACAACACCACAATTAGAAAGCCTTCTTTAGCCTTTAGCTCTGTTTTTTGTTGCCGCTGTGGAAACCATAATAGAAACCCAGCGCTAATACAGATAGCAAAAGCAGCCATAAAGGCTTTACCGGCACCGTCTTTATATACCGCAGCGACAACGGCCGGAATAATCATGGTGAGGCTAAATAGCATCACAAGTAATCCGACGATCCTAACTATCGCCCTGATTTGCATCGGTATTGTTTCTCTTATTAGATTGAGATAATGCTGTATATCTTGAAGTAAAGCATCACCTATGACAACTTAAGCACGTAGCTTAGTCACGACAATTTGCCCACTCGATAAATTAATCAGCTGTTGTTTAAATCCAGCATATTCACTGATTGGTAAACTCACCTGCATTTTTGCCTGATTGCTAAATTCGGTCTCCAGTTTTACCCCTTGAACCTTATTCAGCAACATTTCTACTTGAGTCGTAAAGGCGTAATCAAATTCTAGATCACAACATCCACAAGCAATTACGGGTTCAGTTTGCAGTAATTTTAATGCTTGTTGTACGCCACCACCATAAGCCCTGACTAAGCCCCCAGTCCCCAACTTGATGCCTCCAGAATAACGAACCACCACCGATAATATTTGGCCTAAGCCGCTGCCTTGTAACTGCGCTAACATCGGTTTTCCCGCGGTACCAGAAGGTTCTCCATCATCACTAAAACCTAAGCACTGAGAATCCAGAGGATGGCCGGCAATAAACGCCCAGCAATGATGACGCGCCTGAAGATGCTGCGACTTTATCTCAGCAAGCTGTTGTTGGGCCTGCCGACGATCCGCTACTGGCGCGATAATACTAATAAAACGACTACGCTTAATTTCTTGTTCTCGGCTTACCAACTGCGAGGGACGTAAATAACTATCAGTTTGAATGTTTAACTCCAATTGCCCGCACGCGTTAAGTTGTCACAACTCAACGCGGTAATTACCACATTATCTTCGATACGGATCCCACCAAAGCGGCGCATTTCATCAACCCGAGACCAATTAATCAAGCGAGTGTGCTCAGATTCAGCCAATTCGGCTAATAAAGAAGGGATAAAATAAAGACCAGGCTCAATTGTCAGTACTTGTCGAGGTTCCAGCATGCGGGTACAACGCAGAAAGGGATCGAGAGTTGGAGCCGCGAGTACCGTACCATCTTCATCTTGCATCAAACCGCCCACATCGTGCACTTGTAAACCAAGGTGATGGCCCAAACCGTGAGGAAAAAAACAACGGGTAATTCCCGTTTCAACAGCTGCTGCGGCACTACAATAAACAAATTCAAAATCCACCAGCAATTTGGCCAATTTACGATGCGCTTTAAGGTGTAAATCGGTATAGCGATAACCCGGTTTCAGATCGTTCACCAGCGATTGTTGTAATATATCCATTTCCAGCACCAGCTCTGCAAATAAACCTTTTCTATAAGCATAACTGCGGGTGATATCGGCAGCATAGCCGCGGTACTCGGCCCCCGCGTCAATTAACAATGAATAACGTTTTTGCTCGGCTAACTTACTGGCACTTAAAGCGGTGTAATGCAATATGGAGGCGTTTTCATTTAAAGCTATAATATTAGCGTAAGGAAGTGAGTGCTCACCTCGCCCTAAGCTTGAGAGGTAAGCCAAGTTCATTTCAAATTCTGATGCACCCGCCAAAAACAGCTCCTTGGCGACTAGATGCGCTTTCACCGCACGATGATTCGCTTCCTGAATACACTCTAACTCGTAATCAGTTTTATAAGCACGGTAATAATGTAAGTAATTTAAAACCAACTCTGGATTGCGTTCACCAATTTCCAAAGCTTCGGCTAATTCAGGATGCTCCCCAATATAGGCGCAGCGTTGTCGTTGTTTCGGCAAAAAAGGCTCGATATCTTGTGGATGCTTCATCACTCGGATGTCAAAAAAGTCGACCCAAAATCCACTAGGGCTGGAAGTAGCCTTATGCCAGTAATCGCTCGCTTGATGATAAATCAGCGTCGGCTTATCAACACCGTTGACCACTAACCAACAATGCGGATGCTCGGTTAAAGGCAACCAATGTTTAAAGTGAGGATTGGTTTGAAAAGGGTAATGCTGATCATCCAAAAAAATTCGCAAAGGATAGCCAGAGTGAATGATTAAAGCCTCTAATTGCTCGCGCTCTAATACATCGGCAACCCGCAACTGTAACTGCTCTATATGCTGGGTAAACAGTTGTTGAATAGTTGGCATTACACTCTCCCTACGACTATTAGTTAGCTTGTTAGTTATAGCGCATTTAACACAAACATAGTTGGATCTAGAGCATTTAATTTAGCATGACTTAATTTTATTTACTCGTGTTTACAGCGACCTTTTGTGCCACAAACAACAAATTATCAAACAAGTGTTTAAAATGAGTGTTATATTTGCTTTAATGTTTGAGTAACAACTTGATTACATATTTAACCTCTAGTCCCTACACAAAACTGGTGCTATGTACATCAGCAACAAGGAGAGCAGAATGATATATCAAGGCGAGAACCTGAGTGTTCGCTATATTGCCGCTGGCATCGCTGAATTAACATTCGATGCCAACAAAGGAAGTGTCAATAAATTAGACCGCAGCACGTTAATCTCTTTAGCAGAAGCGATAGAGACCTTGCAGCAACAAAGTGAATTAACAGGCTTATTAGTCAGCTCGAGCAAAGATAGCTTCATCGTGGGCGCTGACATCACCGAGTTCTTAGGCTTATTTGCGCTTCCCGAGGCTGAACTCGCCGCGTGGCTCACCAAAGCAAATGATATTTTTAACGCCTTAGAAGATCTTAATGTGCCAACTATTTCGGCAATTAATGGCTTTGCGCTAGGCGGTGGTTGTGAGCTCATTCTTGCTACCGACTTGCGGGTTGCTGACAGTAACGCCAGCATCGGTCTGCCAGAAACTCAACTGGGTATTATGCCGGGTTTTGGTGGCACCGTGCGATTGCCACGGGTGATTGGTGCCGATAACGCCATGGAATGGATCACCACCGGTAAAACTTATAAGGCTGCCGAAGCACTCAAATTTGCTGCACTTGATGCGATGGTTCACCCCGATAACCTCAAATCAGCCGCTTTGAGTATGCTTGAAGATGCAATTACCGGCAAAATTGATTGGCAAGAGCGACGCCAAGTAAAGCTCAGTCCACTCAATTTAAATAAAGTTGAAGCAATGATGAGCTTTAACTGTGCCAAAGGGTTGGTGATGGCCAAAGCCGGACCTCACTACCCTGCTCCCATGACTGCAGTCTCGACCATTGAAAAAGCAGCCAGTTTTAAACGTACAGAAGCATTAGCGCTAGAAGGCAAAAACTTCATCGGTTTGGCTCAATCGGATGTCGCGCAAGCATTGGTTGGTATCTTCTTAAACGATCAACAGCTTAAAGCTTTGGCCAAGAAGTCCAGTAAAAACGCCCAGCGAATTGAGCAAGCAGCGGTACTCGGTGCAGGTATTATGGGGGGCGGTATTGCCTACCAAAGTGCCAGTCGTGGTGTACCCGCAGTAATGAAAGACATCAATCAGGCGGCTTTAGATTTAGGCATGAACGAAGCCAGCAAATTACTCAATAAACAACTGGAACGCGGTCGCATTGATGGCCTAAAAATGGCTAAGGTTCTATCGGCCATTCAACCGAGTTTAAACTACCAATCGCTCGCGAATAGCAATATTGTGGTAGAAGCGGTGGTTGAAAATCCCAAAATCAAAGCAGCGGTACTCAAAGAAGTAGAACAACATGTGAGTGAAAACACCATCATTGTTTCAAATACTTCAACCATTCCAATCTCTTTGTTAGCTGACAATCTCTGTCGCCCAGACAAATTCTGTGGGATGCATTTTTTCAATCCAGTACATCGCATGCCACTGGTAGAAGTGATCCGTGGCAAACACAGCTCGCAAGCAACCATCGACAGTGTGGTGGCCTATGCAGCCAAGATGGGGAAAACCCCGGTGGTAGTCAATGATTGCCCGGGTTTCTTTGTTAATCGGGTGTTATTTCCCTACTTTTTTGGCTTTAGCCGCCTCATTCAAGATGGCGCAGATTTTGTCAAAGTAGATAAGATCATGGAAAAACAATTTGGCTGGCCAATGGGCCCCGCTTACTTATTAGATGTTGTGGGGATTGATACAGGCCACCACGCCGGTGCGGTGATGGCCGAGGGTTTTCCTGAGCGAATGAGCAAAGTCGGCGAAGATGCCATTGATCTAATGTATCAGGCGCAACGCTTTGGTCAAAAAAATGGATTGGGTTTCTATGCCTATACCAAAGATCAAAGAGGTAAACCCAAAAAAGATGCCGACCCAAGTACTTATCAGCTACTCACGGCACTCAGCCCGCAAAGCCAAGATTACAGCAGCCAGCAAATTATTGCCCGGATGATGATTCCGATGATTAACGAAGTGGTGCGTTGCTTAGAGGAAGGCATTGTGCAGAGCCCCGGAGAGGCAGACATGGCCTTGGTTTATGGTTTAGGTTTTCCACCGTTCCGTGGCGGGGTATTTCGCTACCTCGATAGCATGGGCTTGGCTGAATATGTCGCCTTGGCCGACCAGTACGCAGCTCTCGGACCACTCTACCAGGTTACAGACGGCCTACGCGCCAAAGCCGCAGCAGGCGAAACTTACTACGCGACACAAGGCTAATGGAGGAATATAAAATGAAAGAAGTGGTTATTGTAGATTGTATTCGCACCCCCATGGGCCGCTCTAAGAATGGCTGTTTTAGACATGTTCGCGCAGAAGACTTATCTGCACATTTAATGAAAGGCTTGTTAAAACGTAATCCAGCTCTCGATCCAAATGATATTGAGGATGTCTATTGGGGCTGTGTTCAACAAACCTTAGAACAAGGTTTTAATATCGCGCGCAATGCCGCCTTACTGGCGGGTTTACCACATACCACTGGCGCGGTCACGGTGAATCGTTTATGTGGTTCATCGATGCAAGCCTTACATGACGCGGCACGTGCCATCATGGCCGACCAAGGAGATATCTTTATCGTTGGCGGAGTAGAACATATGGGGCATGTTCCAATGAGCCATGGCGTCGACTTTCACCCTGGAATGACCAAGTCGGTGGCTAAAGCGGCAGGCATGATGGGCTTAACGGCAGAATTACTGTCGCAAATGCATGGTATTAGCCGCGAAGCAATGGACGCCTTTGGCGCTCGCTCCCACCGTCTAGCCCATCAAGCCACCATTGAGGGGCGCTTTGCCAGAGAAATTCTTCCCATCGAAGGGCATGATACCAATGGGACACTGAGCCTGATAGAAACTGACGAAGTGATCCGCCCTGAAACCACTATTGAAGGTCTCGCGCAACTCCGCCCAGCCTTTGACCCGGTTAACGGTAAAGTGACCGCGGGTACCTCCTCAGCCTTATCTGATGGGGCGTCGGCAATGCTCATCATGTCTGCCGAAAAGGCCGCGGAGCTGGGTTTACCGATCCGCGCGAAAGTTCGCGCCATGGCCATTGCTGGCTGCGATCCGTCCATTATGGGCTACGGGCCAGTGCCCGCCACCCAAAAGGCTTTAAAACGTGCTGGTTTGACGCTCGAAGATATCGACCTTTTCGAACTCAACGAAGCATTTGCCGCACAATCACTTCCTTGTGTGAAGGAACTGGGCCTCATGGACCAACTAGAAGACAAGATAAATCTGAATGGCGGAGCCATTGCTTTAGGCCATCCACTAGGCTGTTCTGGAACCCGTATCTCGACCACTCTGATCAACCTAATGGAAGCCAAAGATGCCAAGCTAGGGCTTGCAACCATGTGTATTGGTTTAGGACAAGGCATCGCAACAATATTTGAACGCCCCTAAATCTGCGGATAAAGAACCAATGGGAGCATTTAGCTCCCATTTTTCTTGCTTAATGATGTGAAGCATTTCGCCCCTGCCACGTTGTTTGTTATTCTTAGTACAAATGAATAACACTAATATTGAATAGACAACCATGGTTTTTGCAAAACAACTGCTCGTCGTTGATGATGACTTAGAAATTAGAAGCTTACTTGAGCAATACTTAAGTAAATCAGGCTTTGAAGTGATCAGTGCCAATGACGGTATAGAAATGGCAAAACTACTGGAAACCAATAAACCAGAACTCATCATTCTCGACATCATGTTACCGGGCGATGACGGCTTTACCTTATGCCAAAAAATCCGCCGAACCTCCAATGTACCAATTATCATGCTCACCGCTAATTCCGATGAAATGGATCGGATTGTTGGTCTCGAGTTGGGTGCCGATGATTACATTGGAAAACCGTTTAACCCTCGCGAACTACTGGCGCGAATTAAGGCCTTACTGCGCCGCTCTCAAGTCACCGCCAATGCTCAGCAAAATACTCGCTACATTCGTTTCGGCCAGTGGCGCCTAGATACTCAAAGTCAGCAACTGGAACATGAAGACGGAGAGACGCTGGAGTTATCCAGCAGCGATTACCGTTTATTGCAGCTATTTTTGCAACACCCGAACGAAACCCTCGACCGGGATACCATTAGTGATGCCACTCGCGGCCGCGAAAGCTTACCCATGGAGCGAGGAATTGACGTACAAATTAGCCGGCTACGCCAACGCTTAAAAGATGATGGCAGTCAGGCTCGGCTGATCCGTACCATTCGAGGCTCAGGTTACATGATGGTGACTCAAGTGAGTCATGAAGTTTAATCGGCTATTACAGCGGATAAAGCCAAATTCTTTATTAGCAAGAATGCTATTGCTGCTATTGCTCGCCATTGCACTGGCCCAAGGTGCCAGTAGCTTCATTTGGTTTTATCAGTTGCGCCAATCAGAGAGTGAAGGCCTTAGTGCCACCTCTCGCAACCTAGCGCTGAGCTTAGCCTCGACGGTGACATTTTTTGAATCTTTACCTTCTGAATATCGCCACATTGTACTCAATCAGTTACGTAAGATGGGCGGCACTCGCTTCTTTGTGTCACTCAATCGAGAGTACATTAAAATCAATTCCATTCCTGACAGTTATCACAAAAATCTGGTAATTCAAACGGTCAGCGATGTTCTGCATCGAGAACTCAATCGCAGCACTAAAATTGACGTTGACTTTTCCTTGCCCGATCAATTGCATGTCTTAAAAAACGATATATTACTACAAGACTTACCCTCTTCTTGGGCCTCGCATAGCCTGCAAATAAAACCCTTGAACCCACCCATATTGGTCACCCAAATAGAACTAGAAAGTGGAGAGTGGATTTACCTAGCTGCGCTACTCCCAGCCCCATATATGAACTTGGATGATAGTTTATTACCCAAGGGTCGCGTAATGTTTATCACCTTAATGACGGTCTTTCTGCTGGTTTTCACCTTCATACTCGTGCGCCGACAAACTCGTCCGCTACGCCGTTTAGCAAAAGCCGCCTCACGCCTTACGATCGACTTATTCCAAGCACCTTTGGTAGAAGAAGGCAGTGATGAAATTCGCAAAGCGACCCGTGCCTTTAATACCATGCAAAGTAAGCTAAAACGTTATATTGAAGATCGAGAACAGCTATTTCGTTCCATTTCTCATGATTTAAAAACCCCGATTACCCGGCTACGGCTACGCGCAGAATTGCTCGATGATGACAATGTCATTGACGCCTTCAATCGAGATTTAGATGAACTGGAAATTATGGCTAAAGGTGCCCTGCAAACGGTAAAAGACACCGATATCCATGAAAATCTAACCGATATCAACATCATGTCTCATCTAAAGTATTGTATCGAACCGTATCTCGATAAAGTCAGCGTGTTTGGAGAGACGAATTCCCCTTACCGTGGTAAACCCCTAGCGATCAAGCGCTGCATCGCTAATTTGATTGAGAATGGAATAAAATACGGTGACAAAATCGAAATTTATTTGCTCGATGATGACAACGAGCTTTGCTTGCTATTTGTCGATCATGGACCAGGGATCCCAGAAGCTCAATTAAGCGAAGTATTCAACCCTTATGTTCGCTTAAATAAAGCGAAGTCAGGTTCAGGCTTGGGCCTTGGTATTGCTCGTAATATCGCCCACGCTCACGGGGGAAATATATGCTTACAAAACCTGCCTCAAGGCGGCTTAGAAGTGAAACTGCGACTCCCTCACATCAAATAGAGCTCTAGTTAAGATTTGCTTCATCGGTTGGGTTTTATCTGCAGTATTCAGGCTAGTATGCTCAACATAAGTGATAGAGCTTAAATAAAAATAATAAGGTCTAACTATGCGCAAATTAACGACTTTCTTCTCCACTCTTATATTCTGCTATTCGCTTAATTCCGCCTACGCGGGAGAAGTTGAGGTTTTACATTGGTGGACCTCCGGCGGTGAAGCCAAATCGGTGAATGTTTTAAAGAAAATGCTTGAAGCCCAAGGGCATAGTTGGAAAGACTTTGCGGTTGCTGGAGGAGGTGGAGAAAGCGCGATGACGGTGTTAAAAACCCGCGCAATTTCAGGTAATCCACCAGCCGCTGCACAACTAAAAGGCCCCGATATTCAAGAATGGGCAGAACTAGGGTTCTTAAGTAACCTTAACGACGTCGCAGCAGAAGAACATTGGGACGATGTGATCCCCAAAGTCGTGACAGATATTATGAAGTATCAGGGCAACTACGTTGCCGTCCCGCTAAATGTGCATCGAGTAAACTGGTTATGGGCAAACCCAGCTGTATTTGCAAAAGCAGACGCAAAAATCCCAACCACCTTGGCTGAATTTTTCACCGCTGCAGACAAACTACAAGCCGCCGGGTTTATTCCCCTCGCCCACGGTGGGCAGAATTGGCAGAATGCGACTTTATTTGAGACGCTAGCCTTAGATATTTTAGGTGCGAAAGACTACCTGAAGGCTTTCGTAAAACTAGATGATAAGACTTTAGGCGGAGACAAAATGGTCGAAGTCTTTCGCGTATTAAAAAAAATAAGCCACTATATCGATAGTGACTCCCCCGGACGAGACTGGAATATGGCAACCAGTATGGTAATTAATGGTACAGCCGGCATGCAAATTATGGGGGACTGGGCCAAGGGTGAGTTTATTGCCGCAGGTAAACAACCAGGTAAAGACTTTGTTTGCGTCCCCGCTCCCGGCACACAACAGCAATTTATCTTTAATATCGACAGTTTTGCAATGTTTGAACTAAATAAACCTGAAGATATTAAGGCTCAAAAAAGCCTCGCAAAAACCATTCTCACCCCCGAGTTCCAAACCATATTTAACCTCAACAAAGGCTCTATTCCAGTTCGGATCGATATGGATATGAAGCAATTTGATAGCTGCGCTTTAGACTCGATGGCCGCATTTAAAGCCAGTAACAAATCGGGTGATTTGGTACCGAGTATGGCCCACGGCTTAGCGGTAAGCGAAAAAGTGCAAGGTGCCATCTTTGATGTGATCAGCAATTTCTTAAACGATCCAAAAGCCGAGCCCCAATATGCAGCTATCAAACTAGCGCGGGTTGTCAAAGCAGCCAAGTAGCTAAAGCTAAAAGAAACACACTATTGGTGAATTACATTCTTATAGCGTTCGAAATTCGATATTTGAATCGCCACTGACTTCATCGATGCCCTAAAACAAAGATTTGAAGAGTAAAAATAATAGATCCGTCATCAAAAAACCAGCGATCGCTTCAATCAAGAGGGTTTGTGAATTCGTTTCTACAATCACTTGCGAATGATGAATAGCTTGGCCACATAACGATTGCCAATACTGAGGTAAGGTTTGTTTTTATACATCACCAATAGCTCATCAGAAATGTACTCCCTGCTTCAACCTGCCCATGAGTATTTAGATACTCCTGACGAGCAAAAAAACCAATGTGGTGGTTTTTCTATTATCCATGGGGCGTTCACGACGCATAGCAATATCGATATCATCTTGACAAAAGTTAGCCAACTTTATATCCGCAGCAACTACAAAACTGATTTTCGGGGCAATCTTTTTAATTTGCTTTAGCGTATCAACAACAAAGTATTGGCTTAACTGAATATCTCGTTCTAAACCAGTTATATACGGCACCAACACAGAAAGTACGTTACAGCGACCTTACTGAGCGGGTCGGTTTAAATCCGCCAGGCCTAGCTTATAAACGCTATAGAGAACCCCTATATGTTAAGGCTTCAAAAACTATATTAGTCACCGTAGCAACAAGAAGAATTGGGGAAGCCTCTTCTGAGGAAGGTGCCAATCTTGTCGTCACTGATATCAATCATAAATCGGGTATGGAATTAGCGAACCACTCTACGATCGACACCTTGATGTGAGAAAAAGGGAAGATTGGATTGCAGCGAGCAAGTTTGTAAAAAACAAAAAGTACCGTCTGCTGAAATAGCCTTAGTGGAGTAGTAAATGCCAAAACTATCGAAAACATGCCAAGCTGTTGGTCAAAGTTGACAGCTGCAAATCTAACCGTAGCTGTTATACAATGTAAAAGTCATTCATTAAGGGGATAAATCAATGAGTAGTTTGATAGATTTTAACCAAGCCGATCACCAATTAGACGCACTCGGTCTACGCTGCCCTGAACCAGTAATGATGGTAAGAAAAGCAATTCGTAACATTGCTCTAGGGGAGACCTTATTAATTCAGGCTGACGATCCCTCTACCACCCGAGATATGGTTAGTTTTTGTGAATTTATGGATCACACACTAATCGCTAAGAAAGTAGACCAAATGCCCTTTCAATACTTGATCAAGAAAGGAAGTTGAGCGATTTTTTAAAAAAAGTCTCGGTTATCAGTGATTCCTGAGGTAACAGCACTAGGGTCTATCTGCTTGCTAGGGTATACTCCGTCAGTTATAAAACCGATTACTTTTCATACGCGCGACACAAATCATGCATAAATACGATATAAAAACCTTTCAAGGCCTAATATTGGCTTTACAGGACTACTGGGCCCGTCAAGGCTGCGTCATTGTTCAACCTTTAGATATGGAAGTAGGTGCTGGCACCTTTCATCCGCAAACCTTTTTGCGCTCTATCGGTCCAGAACCGATGTATAGTGCTTATGTACAACCCTGTCGTCGCCCTACCGATGGACGCTACGGTGAAAACCCAAACCGTTTACAACACTACTACCAATTTCAAGTCGTGTTGAAACCGTCGCCAGACAATATCCAAGAACTCTACCTCGGTTCACTAGTTGAACTTGGTATTAATCCCGAGATCCATGATATTCGCTTCGTAGAAGACAACTGGGAATCACCAACACTTGGTGCTTGGGGTCTCGGTTGGGAAATTTGGTTAAATGGGATGGAAATCACTCAATTTACCTACTTCCAACAAGTTGGTGGTTTAGAATGCTCCCCGGTAACCGGTGAGATCACCTATGGCTTAGAACGCTTAGCCATGTATATCCAAGGTGTTGATAGCATTTACGATTTAATCTGGACCGATGGTCCGATGGGGAAAGTGACCTACGGGGATATTTTCCATCAAAATGAAGTTGAGCAGTCTACTTTCAACTTTGAACACGCTGACACAGGCGCGCTATTCACTCAGTTTGATCAATGTGAAAAAGACAGCCAAAAATTAATTGAAGCAGGTCTTCCCTTACCTGCTTACGAACAAGTAATGAAAGCTTCTCATGCCTTTAACTTACTCGATGCTCGTCATGCAATTTCGGTGACCGAACGCCAACGCTACATTCTGAGGGTAAGAGCCTTATCCAAAGCCGTAGCAGAAGCGTATTACCATGCTCGTGAAGAGCTTGGTTTCCCTTTATGCAAAGATAAGAAGTAACGGAGGCAGCATGAGTAACGAAAACCTATTAGTAGAAATCGGCACCGAAGAATTGCCACCCAAAGCTCTGCGCGGCTTGGCAGAGTCTTTCAAAAGCAATGTCCAACAAAGCTTAGAAAAAGCCGGTTTTGAGTTTGAAAATATCGAATGGTTTGCGGCACCTCGTCGTTTAGCACTTTCTATTCAAGCATTAACCGAAAAAACACCAGATAAAGTGGTCGAAAAACGCGGCCCTGCGGTAAGTAGTGCCTTTGATGCAGATGGTAAACCAACCAAAGCGGCTGAGGGTTGGGCTCGTTCCAATGGCATTAGCGTTGAACAAGCAGAGCGTCTCAGCACCGACAAAGGTGAATGGCTACTGCATAAAGCTGAAATCAGCGGTCAAACCATTTACCAGCTATTCCCAGAAATTGTCGCTGAGGGTTTAGCTAAACTGCCGATCCCTAAGCCTATGCGTTGGGGAGCAAAAGCAACTCAGTTTATCCGTCCAGTGCATACCATCACGATGCTCTATGGTGAGAAATTGGTTCAAGGGAATATTCTCGGCATTGAATCTGCGCGTACTATTCGTGGCCACCGTTTTATGGGCGAAGCTGAATTTGAGCTTAACCACGCCAACAACTACGTTCAACAATTAGATCGCCGCGGTAAAGTGATTGTTAATTATGAACAGCGTAAAGCGATTATCCGCGAACAAATTGAAGCGGAAGCGGCTCGCGAAGGTGGCATTGTTGAGATTGATGAAGCGCTGCTTGAAGAAGTCTGTTCATTGGTGGAATGGCCGGTTGCGATGGTTGGCAGCTTCGAAGACAAGTTCTTGGACGTCCCAGCTGAAGCTCTCATTTACACGATGAAAGACAATCAAAAGTACTTTCCAATCTTAGATACCAAAGGTAACTTATTACCTCGTTTTATCTTTGTTTCGAACATTGTCAGTAAAGATCCTCAACAGGTGATTGCGGGTAACGAAAAAGTAGTTCGTCCTCGCCTTGCCGATGCAGAATTCTTTTTTAACACCGATAAAAAATCACGGTTAGATAGTCGTTTAGACCAACTGGCCAACGTAGTATTTCAGCAGCAGCTTGGCAGCTTATTAGATAAGTCAAACAGAGTCTCTGAATTAGCAGCACAAATTGCTGGAGAGATCGGAGCCAATAGCCAGCATGCACAGCGTGCAGGCCTTCTATCTAAAGCCGATCTCAACAGTGAAATGGTCTTGGAATTTGCTGATGTTCAGGGTGTTATGGGCATGTATTATGCAAAATTTGACGGCGAACATGATGATGTCGCCAATGCCTTACAGCAGCAATACTGGCCTCGCTTTTCTGGCGACAAATTACCCGAATCAAAAGTCGCCGCAGCGGTCGCTATCGCCGACAAACTTGATACCTTAGTGGGCATTTTTGCCATTGGCCAGCTACCAAAGGGAGACAAAGACCCCTTTGCACTGCGTAGAGCCTGCTTAGGTATTATTCGAATTATCCAAGATAAGGGCTTTGACCTGGACTTGGATACCTTGATTAATAGTGCTTTGTTACTGCTACCTTTAGAACTTGAGCAAGCGACTCAAACAAAGGTTCACACTCAGCTTATCGAGTTTATTTACGCCCGTTTAAGAGCGATGTACCTAGAACAAGCTATTGATCCGAGCGTGATAACCGCAGTACTTGAGCGGAAGCCGACTAAACTGGCAGATATTGAACAGCGGATTAAAGCGGTGAGTCACTTCCGCACTTTGGAGCAAGCCCAAGCTTTGGCTGCTGCAAACAAGCGGGTTTCCAATATTTTGGCGAAAAACCCAGATTTCGTGAAACCACAAATCGACGCTTCGTTATTAAAAGAAAGCCAAGAGCAAGCTCTCGCTGAGGCTGTCGCTAGTATGCAAATCAGCTTAGCGCCCTTGCTTGAGAAAGGTGATTATCAACAAGCGTTAATTGAGCTGGCAAGCCTCCGCGAGGTGGTTGATGCTTTCTTTGATAATGTGATGGTGATGAGTGAAGATGATGCTTTAAAAATAAATCGTTTAAGTCTGCTCAGCTCACTTCGTCAATTGTTTTTAGAAATCGCGGACATTTCTGTGATTCAATAAATCACGAGAACAGCAAAACCGAAACAAGCCGTATTCTTTACAGAATACGGCTTTTTTGATCCACTTAACTGTTTTAATAAAATAGTTCATTTCATGAAATGCTTTTCAGAATAGGACTGTGAGCTTGGCACGTTTTTTCATGAGAAGCTCCGTTATAACTGACAACGAGTTCAGTTCAGCTCGTTAGGTAATGTTTGTCTGTAGAGACAAAGGAAAGTTATAAAATAAGAAAGGAATTGAAAATGCTTAAAAATATCTTGAAAGCGGGTGTTCTTGCACTGATTACGGTGGTGGCCGTGGGCTGTGCTTCTGGTAGTGGCGGCGATAGCAAATTAACCCGCGACGTGCATTTACGCGGTGTATTTAGTTGGTGGGATGCAACCCCAGAAAATAAGTTAATGCCAGTTGAAGGCAAAACTAATGTATGGAGCGCCACCTCTCCTGTAGACGAGCCACTGATTGCCGATGGTCAACCATACGAATGGAAGTTTGGTGATGCTGCATGGCAATGTGGTACTAACTTCGGTTTCTTATCCGGTGAAGCGCCAATCAAAGTTGGAGAGCGTCGCGAGTTAAACAAATGCGCCGCCTTCGATAACTTTAAATTTACTCCAGAAGAAGATGGTGTTTACCGCTTCTACCTAGATTGGTCAGGCGAAATCCCTGTGGCTTATATCGAAAAAGTAGAAATGTAAATTTTCATGGTAGTTCGAGCCCCTGAAAAGGGGCTTTTTTATTTGTAAAGGTCAGCAATTAAACGGATGTAAAACATGAAAAATTCACTTAAACCTACGCTATTAGCATGTTTTGTTAGTGTAATCATTGCAGGCTGTGCTTCCACAGAGCAAACCACTAACCAAACTCAAACATTCTCCTCACCTCATAAACAAACAGCACAATGTCTGCAATGGGACGGTCAGCCGATTACCGTCGATGTTAGCGCCAGCTTTAAAGAAGGTTCTACGGTTAAAGATTTTTACAGCGGTCAAATTAGTACCGTTCAACAGGGTAACGTAACATTCACCCCTGCCGCTGATAGTGGTGGTTTGTTACTCCTAGAATCGACCCATAAAAAAGCTGATACCTTTAGTTGGGACAGTGCCTCGATCTATTTTGTCATCACCGATCGCTTTTATAACGGTAACCCGACGAATGATCATAGTTATGGGCGAAGCAAAGACGGTCAAAAAGAAATTGGTACCTTCCACGGTGGAGATATAGCCGGTCTCACCAAAAAGCTCGACTATATCGAAGATCTAGGGATCAACGCGATTTGGATCACTGCGCCCTACGAACAAATTCGAGGTTGGGTTGGAGGAGGCATGAGTGGTGATTTTAAACACTACGCTTATCACGGTTACTATGCTCAAGATTATACGCTCATGGATCAAAACATGGGTACAGCCAAAGAATTTAAACAATTTGTGGATCAGGCTCATCAACGCGGTATTCGAGTCGTGATGGACATAGTGATGAATCATGCAGGCTACGCTACTCTTGCCGATATGCAGGCCTTTAAGTTTGGGGAAACTCAAAATTTTGACCAGCCTATCGAGACTTATCTCACCGAAAAGTGGACCAATTGGACCCCTGCGAAAGGGGAAACTTGGCATAGTTTTAACGACTTTGTTGACTATGGTAAACGAAAATCTTGGCAACAATGGTGGGGGCCGGATTGGGTTCGTACTGATATCTCAGGCTACCCTAGCCCAGGGGCTAATGACTTAACCATGTCTTTAGCTTATTTACCTGATTTTAAAACCGAATCCAAAAAGGTTGTGGGCCTTCCCACCTTCTATAAAAATAAACCAGATACAAAAGCGGTTGAAATACCCGGTGCAAGCGTACGCGATTACTTAGTCACTTGGCTATCCGATTGGGTTCGCGAATACGGTATTGACGGCTTTAGAGCAGATACCGTTAAACACGTCGAGCCAGAAGCTTGGCAAGCCTTAAAAAAGGCCTCGAGCCAGGCATTTCAAGAATGGAAATTAGAGCATCCTGATAAAGTTCTCGACAACAATGAGTTTTGGATGACAGGGGAATATTGGGGACAAGGTTTAAGTGATTCAAAATTATTTGAGTACGGCTTCGACTCCCTAATAGATTTTAGTTATCAAACAGACCTTGCTAAAAAGGGCATGAACTGTTTTAGCGCAATGCAAGATGGCTATCAACAATACGCTGATATACTCAATAAGCGAGACGGCAAGCTACTCAGTTATGTATCATCGCATGATACGAAGCTAGCCTACGGCAGCATTGCCAAAACACTGGATAAGCAAAAACAACTCGGTTCTGCTTTCTTACTAATGCCAACCGCGGTACAAGTCTTTTATGGCGATGAGACAGCACGCGAAAAAGGTTCAAGAAGCTCCGACAAAAAACAAGCCACTCGCTCAGATATGAATTGGCAACAGTTCGATGCCGAACACCTCGCGGTAAAAAAACATTGGCAAAAGTTGTTACAGTTCCGTAAGCGCCATCAAGCGGTCGGGGCAGGACAACACATCTTGTTAAGTAACACGCCTTACGCTTTTGAACGCCGTAAAAACGACGATGTAGTAGTCATCGTTTATGCTGGTCAAATGACTAAGTAGATAACGATAAGGCCAAGCAAAGCGGCTTTAGCCACTTTGCTTGGCCTATATGATGACAAGAGTAGATTCTCAATTGAATTCTGCCAGCTCGCTGATTGACCATCGATAATTAGATTATTGAGCCTATCAAACTATCTGAGATATTAGGCCCTCCAAAATGTCCTTACAGCGAGCCTTGCATTCACTTCAACCCTATCATTAACCAAATCGGACTAGCGAATACCATTCCTCACATTTGTTTGTTATTGTGACGCCTAGTTCGAAGAAGGTGCTTTATGACGTATTCAGATTTTGGTAATAAGTTCACCCGTCATTCGGGGATCACGCAACTGATGGATGACTTGGATGAAGGGATCCGAGCGGGTGACGAAATGATAATGCTCGGGGGTGGAAATCCAGCACAGATACCACAAATGACCGAGTTATTTCAGCAACACCTCAACACAGGGCTAAGTAATGGCAGTTTACTCAAAGCCTTATGTAACTATGACTCCCCCCAAGGTAATAAGGAATTTATATCTAACTTATCTTCTTTATTAAGTAATCAGTTTCATTGGGATATAAAAGAAGAGAACATTGCACTCACTAATGGCAGTCAAAGCGCATTTTTCTTCTTATTTAATCTTTTTGCCGGTAAGGGGCTGCAGCAGGATAAAAGAGTGTTATTTCCACTCGCTCCTGAGTATATAGGATATGAGGATAGTGGTTTAAGCGAACAAATATTTGTCGGTAACAAGCCTTCTATTGAGTATTTAGCCAACCGCCAATTTAAGTATCATGTCGACTTTGAACGGCTGGTCGTTGATGAGTCGATTGGATTAATTTGCGTCTCTCGACCCACCAATCCTACAGGTAATGTGGTTACCGACGAAGAACTCACCAAACTATCACAACTTGCCGAACAACATCAGGTGCCATTATTAATCGATAATGCTTATGGCCTTCCTTTTCCAAACTTGGTCTTTACCGAAGACGCAAAACCATTTTGGAATAACAACACCATACTTTGCTTAAGCTTATCAAAATTGGGCTTACCCGGAACACGCTGTGGAATTGTAATTGCTAAGCCTTCAACGATTCAGGCAATCAGCAATTTGTCAGGCATTATTAATTTATCCCCTGGCGGAATTGGTCCTGCTTTAGCCAATGAGATGTTAAAGGATAATAGCCTACTCGACGCCAGCAACCATATCATTCGACCTTTCTATAAACATAAATCTGAGCAGGCTATCACTTGGTTACAACAAGCTATCCCCTCTGCAAAATTTAGAATTCACAAATCTGAAGGGGCGATGTTTCTTTGGTTGTGGTTTGAAGACTTACCGATTAGCGATAAACAGCTTTACCAACAATTAAAAAATAAGGGTTTACTAATCGTACCTGGAAGCTACTTTTTCCCCGGAATAGACAAGGATTGGCGACATACCCAAGAGTGCATTCGTCTCAACTTCGCTCAGAGTGAAGCCAATCTAAGACAAGGTATCGATATTTTGGCCTCTGTGGTTAATCCGCTGCTCGCTTAAAACAATACTAAAAAGGGCCACTGTTGGCCCTTTTTTCACTCTTCATCATCCCTTGGCAATCAAGCCGATTTAGTCTCCAATACTTCAACCGAAGCCAACTTTCCATTAATAGGAATTTGTTTTGGCTTTAGAGCTTCAGGAATTTCTCGTTCTAACTCTATAACCAATAAGCCATGTTCTAAGTTAGCCGCGCTCACCTTTACGTGATCAGCAATTTGATAACGTCGTTCGAAGCCTCGTTCTGCGATCCCTTGATGCAGATATTTAATCTCATCTGATTTTTTCTGTTTAGTACCGGTAACAATTAAAGCATTTTGCTGAGCAACAATAGATAACTCATCTTCAGCAAACCCAGCCACGGCGAGAGTGATTCGATAATGATTATCATCGACTGCTTCAATATTATAAGGCGGGTAGCCTGTATTTTGAGATTGGGCACTTTGGTTTGATGCCGCTTCAATGAAATTAGCTAAACGATCAAAGCCGATGGCCGTACGATAAAGTGGTGAAAAGTCATATTGATTACGCATGTTTGTTATCCTCATAGAGCAATAATTTAAATTGACCAGCACAAAGGCTGCATCTCTGTCTTAACAAAACCCATGATCATGGCATCTTGTTATGAATAGATATGGGGATAGACTCTAGGCTTTCAAGCACAAAAAAGGCAATATTTTCATATTGCCTTTTTTAAGCTTAATACGGTAGATACTAAATGTTAGACATCTAGGTTTTCTACATTAAGTGCATTCTCTTCAATGAAATTACGACGAGGTTCAACTTGATCACCCATTAAGGTGGTGAAGAGCTGATCACAAGCAATTGCATCCTCAACCGTCACTTGCAACATCCGTCGAGTCTCTGGGTCCATTGTCGTTTCCCATAACTGATCCGGATTCATCTCACCGAGTCCTTTATAACGTTGGATATATAAGCCACGACGCGATTCAGACATTAACCAATTGAGCGCTTCTTCAAAACTCTTCACTGGTTTGGTTTTTTCGCCACGCTTAATATAAGCACCCTCTTCCACCAAATTATCTAAATTCCTATACAGGCTGCAAATATCTCGATAATCATTCGAAGCAAAAAACTCGGGTTCAAAGTTAAAAGATACATCTACCCCATGTTGACGGAGTGTTGCTACAGGGAAGTAGATGTCACGCTCAGGATGTTTTTCAACCGCTACCGAATAGTAGTTACCACTAGGTAATTCCGCATTAACCGGTGCGATCAGTTGTTCAGCCCATTCTTTGAGTACGCTGGCATCTTGTAGCTCTTCTGTTTTTAGCGGTGGTTGATAAATCATTTGGCTAAGCAAAGAGATAGGATAACGACGAGATAAACGTTCGTTATTCTTCCATACCCGACGGTATTGAGTAACCAAACTTTCCAGAGGCTCACCACTAATACTTGGTGCTTCCGCATTCACATATAGCCCAGCGTTATCTAAAGCTAAAGTTGTGAGATATTCGGTCAGAGATTCTTCATCTTTCACATAACGTTCTTGCTTGCCTTTCTTCACCTTATATAAAGGTGGTTGGGCAATATAGATATAACCACGTTCGATAATTTCCGGCATTTGACGGTAGAAGAAAGTCAGGAGTAAGGTTCGGATATGTGAACCATCCACATCAGCATCGGTCATGATGATGATGTTGTGATAACGAGTCTTATCAGGATTATACTCATCACGACCAATACCACAGCCCATCGCGGTAATCAGTGTTGCAACTTCTTGTGATGACAACATCTTATCGAAACGCGCTTTTTCTACATTAAGAATTTTACCTTTCAGCGGCAAAATAGCCTGATTCTTGCGGTTACGTGCTTGTTTAGCACTGCCCCCCGCAGAGTCCCCTTCCACAATATATAGTTCAGAAAGCGCAGGATCTTTTTCTTGGCAGTCGGCGAGTTTACCCGGTAGTCCAGCTAAGTCTAAGGCACCTTTACGACGCGTCATATCGCGAGCTTTACGAGCGGCTTCACGAGCCCGAGCAGCATCCAATATTTTCTGGGTAATGATTTTTGCTTCAGTCGGATTCTCGAGTAGATACTCGCTCAGTTTCTCTCCCATCGTTTGCTCAACCGCAGACTTCACTTCAGAGGAAACCAACTTATCTTTGGTTTGGCTAGAAAACTTAGGATCAGGTACTTTCACCGAAATAACGGCCGTTAAACCTTCTCGCGCATCATCACCTGTTGCGTTATTTTTGTCTTTCTTGTTGATGCCTTCTTTTTCCATATAACTATTGAGCGTACGCGTTAATGCCGCCCTAAACCCAGCCAAGTGGGTTCCACCATCTTTCTGTGGAATATTATTGGTAAAACAGTACACATTTTCTTGAAAACCTTCGTTCCACTGCATCGCTAGTTCTACCGCGATACCATCATCTCGTTGGAAGTTGAAACTAAACGCTCTAGGGTGAATCGGTGTTTTATTGGTATTGAGGTAAGAAACAAACGCTTCTATCCCCCCTTCATACATAAAGTGATCTTTGCGACCATCGCGCTCATCTTTTAAAATGATCGAAACACCAGAATTAAGAAATGACAGTTCGCGTAATCGTTTTGCCAAAACTTCATAATGAAATGTTGTATCAGAGAAAATTTCTTCACTAGGCCAAAAGCGTAATTCGGTTCCTGTTTTATCAGTATCCCCCACCGCAGCCAAGGGAGCATCGGGAACACCTAAAGTGTAAAATTGCTCATAGACATGATTTTGTCGTTTTACCGTTAGCTGTAGCTTTATAGATAAGGCATTAACAACCGAAACACCTACACCGTGTAATCCACCGGATACTTTATAGGAGTTATCATCGAACTTACCACCGGCATGCAGAACAGTCATAATAACTTCTGCTGCAGACACGCCCTCTTCTTCATGCATATCTACAGGAATACCACGGCCATCATCCGACACAGAGACAGAGCCATCATTATGAATGGTAACCACCACATCTTTACAGTGCCCAGCCAACGCTTCATCGATAGAGTTATCGACGACTTCAAATACCATGTGATGTAAACCTGAGCCATCGTCTGTGTCACCAATGTACATCCCAGGACGTTTTCTTACGGCATCAAGACCTTTTAAAACCTTAATACTCGATGAGCCATATTCATTTTCAGCCATGTTTTACTCTCGTTTTATAGTCGCTGATAACACCATGTTCCACGTGAAACACTGTGCATCCTTCTAAATCAAATCCATCCAGCATTTGTTTCTCAATCGCAGAAACAAAGACCTGAGACCCATGTTGTTGCAGCCACTTAGCTAACAACTGGCGTTTAGACTTATCTAATTCTGCCGCAAAATCATCGATCAAATATACCGTCTGATTACCGCTATGCTGCTGTGCATGTTGCCCCTGCGCTAAAATCAACGCACAAACAAAAAGCTTCAACTGACCTCTAGAAATAAGGTCAACAGCATTTACGCCATTAAATTTAAACTTTATATCGGCTTTATGGGGGCCACATTGGGTATAGCCCAAAATACGGTCCCTCTGAAAACCTTGCTGTAGCAATACAGCCAAATCCTTTTTTTCTTCCCAACCTTGATGAAATGCCAATTCAAACCGATACTCAGGCAAAAACTCGGCAACTAAGTCAGTCAAAGTTGTACGAATACTTTCCACATAAGCAGCGCGTAACCGACTAACAATCATGGCAAACTCAACCAGTTGCTTATCCCAATATAATAAGTCTTGATACTGTTTTGTTTGCTTTAATAATGCATTACGTTGCTTCAATGTCTTTTTATAGTTTTGACTAGCCGCGTGAAACTGTTGTTCCACGTGAAACACTCCCCAATCTAAATATGCCCGTCTGTAGCGAGGACTACCATCCACCAAGCCGTAGCCTTCCGGATGTAGGATCTGCAAAGGTAACAATGAAGCCAATACCGACTGACTGCGTACCGTTTCCTTATTAATTCTTAAAACCGTGTCGCCACTCTTAAACTTCTGCAAGCCAATCTTATGCTGCTCCAATTGAGCGAATACAACAAAGCTATCCTTGCTATGACTGACCACTTTACTGGCGAAGTTACTCCGAAAGGAACGCCCAAAGCCCAAATAATAAATGGCTTCTAGTACACTCGTTTTACCGCTACCATTCTCGCCCAAAATCACATTTAACTTGGGGTTCAAGGTTAAACTAGCTTGCTCAATATTTCTAAAATTTTGCAAACCAAGACTTTGTATATACATTAATTTAATTTGTCACTAGAGTCGCATTGGCATAACAACGTACATCGCTTTGCCACTCTGCTCACTATCTTCAATCAAGGCACTACTATTGCTATTACTCATGTTGATGCGGATCTGATCGCACTTTAACGCATTCAATACATCTAAAACATAAACAACGTTAAAACCAATTTCCAAAGCTTCTGCATTATAATCAACATCCAGGATCTCTTCCGCTTCTTCCTGCTCAGGATTATTCGCAGTAATTTTCAAAATGCCCGCCTCTAACTGCAGACGAACCCCGCGAAACTTCTCGTTGGAAAGAATAGCAGCTCGAGAAAATGCCTGTTTCAATTCATCCCTTCCAGAAATAAGAGCCTTATCACTATTAGAAGGCAATACCCGTCGATAATCAGGAAAACGTCCATCAACCAATTTACTGGTAAAGGTAAAACCTTGCACACTAGCTCGAATGTTATTGCTGCCAATTTGCAGCTCAACCAGTTGGTCCTCGTGTTCCAACAGACGAGATAACTCAATCACCCCTTTACGTGGAACAATCACCTGTTGAGGCTGTAATGGTGTCTCAAAAGTTTGTTCGGCTAATGCCAAGCGGTGGCCATCAGTGGCAATGGTTTTAAGTCCTTTCTCATCCGTCTCAAACAACATTCCATTTAAATAATAACGAACGTCTTGGCTCGCCATTGAGAACTGAGTGCTATCGATCAGATTCTTTAATTGCCCCTGAGTCAACTGAATCACCTGCTGACTCTGCCAATCTTCTACATTAGGAAAGTCATTAGCCGGAAGTGTCGCTAAAGAAAAACGACTACGTCCAGAACGCAATACCAAGCGATTATCATCCGCTTTACAACTAATTTCACAGCCATCAGGTAAACCACGACAAATATCAACAAACTTCTTCGCTGGTACTGTCACGCGCCCTTCATTTACAGTACTTTGCAAAGGCAAGGTCGCGACTAGTTCTACTTCCATATCGGTACCAGTAATAGACAACTGGTTATTACTAATATCCAACAATACATTACCCAAAATAGGAATGGTTGGTCGACCACCTAAAGCAGCACTAACCTGCTGCAGGGGTTTAAGTAGTTGTTCCCGATTGATACTAAATTGCATACCTACCAACGCCTCTCCGATTATGACGATAATGTACGAATTAAATTCTGATAGTCTTCTTTAATGTCGTGACTTTCTTCTTTAAGCTGACTTATTTTACGACAAGCATGCAACACCGTTGTATGGTCGCGACCGCCAAAAGCATCACCAATTTCAGGCAAGCTATGGTTGGTTAATTCCTTTGCCAGCGCCATCGCTAGTTGCCGAGGTCGCGCCACGGATCGAGAACGACGCTTAGACAATAAATCAGCTATTTTAATTTTGTAATATTCAGCAACTGTTTTTTGAATATTATCGATAGTGACTAGCTTCTCTTGCAATGCCAATAAATCACGTAAGGCTTCACGTACAAAATCGATGGTAATCGCGCGACCGGTAAAATTAGCGTTTGCGATCACCCGGTTTAAAGCCCCTTCCAACTCTCGAACATTGGAACGTAAGCGTTTTGCGATAAAGAAAGCGACTTCATCAGGCAAGCGAATATTATTTTCATTCGCCTTGGTCATTAATATGGCGACCCGAGTTTCTAACTCCGGAGGTTCGATAGCAACCGTCAAGCCCCAACCAAAACGACTTTTCAAACGATCTTCTACGCCATCAATTTCTTTAGGATAACGATCACTGGTTAAGATAATTTGCTGATTACCTTCAAGTAAGGCATTAAAAGTATGGAAAAATTCTTCCTGAGAACGTTCCTTATTGGCAAAGAATTGAATATCATCAATAAGCAATGCATCAACACTACGATAATAACGCTTAAAATCCTCTATCGCATTGTTTTGCAAGGCCTTTACCATATCTTGAACAAATCGTTCAGAATGCATATACACGACTTTGGCATTCTTTTTATTGGCAATAATACCGTTACCCACCGCATGCAGCAGGTGCGTTTTACCAAGACCAGTTCCCCCATATAAAAATAAGGGGTTATAAGCGCCACCAGGATTATTCGCAACCTGAGTCGCAGCAGCACGAGCCAACTGGTTAGACTTACCTTCAACAAAATTATCAAACTGATAGGTGGCATTTATATTGTTACGATGATTCGCCTCTAAAGCAGATTTAACCGCGGGCTCTTTATCCCAACTCTTACCATTATCATACTGATTATTTTGCTGGTTAGCGGTGCCAGCTTGAATCACGTTAGTTCTAGTTTTTGTTGCTAGCGGTTTAGTTGCAGGTCGACTGCCAACCTCAAAGCGCAAACTAGGTTTATCGTTCCCACAAAACTCTTCCAGTAAAGCATTCACTCGAATCAGATATTTATCTTTTACCCAATCAAGTACAAAACGATTGGGTGCATATAACACCAATAGTCCTGCATCTTGCTCAACTTGAAGTGGTCGGATCCACATACTAAATTCTGTTGCCGGCAATTCATCTTGTAAACGAACTAAGATTTGTTGCCAAAGAGACCCACTCAC